>JAZLJS010000117.1:0-1279 GCA_045617945.1 Lachnospiraceae bacterium | reverse complement strand
TATGAAGTTGGTGGTACACCGAGTACCCCGATACTTACCGGTAAGGAAGGTGATGGTGAGGTTACTTATTATTACAAAAAGAAAGATGCTGATGATAGTACGTATACAACAACTGCACCCACAACTCCCTGGGGTGACTATACAGTAAAGGCCGTTGTTGCTGAAACGAAGAATTATTCGGGCGCAACTAAAACCTGTGATTTCGAAATTACACCGAAGATAAGAACAGGAACCATTATTGTAAGGCCGTCTGATTACGAATATGGCCAGGATACAGCACCTACGCATTCTATCGATCCTGCGGCAAGTGGACTAATAGAAAATCCTTCGGTCACATATAAATATAAGCAGATCGGGAGCGCCGATGACTATGCACTTTGGACAGGCGATACCTCTGCGCTTGCTGCCAATACATATGAAATGATTGCGGTAATCGGCGCAACGGATTCGTATGAAGAATATACTACAGAGCCTACCAATTTTACTGTTAATAAAGGCAAATGGAAAGTCACAGCACCGACAGCCAAGACGGGACTTATATATAATTGTGCAGGACAGGAACTTGTTAATGCCGGTAGCGTAGAAGATGGCGGAATATTGTTATATTCTCTTGAACCCGATGGAACTTTTGAGGCAAGTATTTCGAAGACTACAAATGCCGGAACATACAATGTATATTACAAGGTTGAAGAGGATGACAATCATAATGAATATGTGTCTGAAACACCTATAACAGTTACTATTGCCAAGGCTTATTGGAATGTGACAGAACCTACAGCAATAGCACCGTCGTATACTGGTTTAGCACAGGCGATTGTTAGTGCAGGTGTTGTAAAGGATGCAAATGATAGCCCTGTAGCCAATACGATGCAGTACAGTCTGACCGGCGATACAGACAGTTATTCGCCGGATATTCCAACTGCAACAGATGTTGGAAGTTATACGGTTTATTACAAAGTTAACGGTGATGATAATCATAATGAATACACTGTCAAAACAATGACCGCCACTATTGAGAAGATAAGCAGAACGGATATGCCTACTGTATCGATGGACGGCTATACATACGGACAGACAGAAAGCATTCCGGTGCCTTCGCTTTCTACTACACCTTTGGAGAATCCCACAGTTACATACTATTATGCTTCTGAGAATGATTTTACGAAGGCATCCGAGTGGAAGAACATTACGGCAACAACGCTTAATGCCGGAACATATTACATGTTTGCCAAATTAAGTGAGACAGCAAGTTATTGTGAGTGCAATACAAACGGAACTT
>JAZLJS010000116.1:0-1298 GCA_045617945.1 Lachnospiraceae bacterium | reverse complement strand
ACGTACGGATAAATTCCGAGCTCGTCAGAAGGAATGGAATACATTGCTTTTATCTTATCCGGAATCGCATTATGCGGTAAATAATCGATATAATCGGGGAATTCCGTTAATCCGGCTATTTCTGTAAAATATCCCGAAGCCGGATGCGAATCCAAATACTCGCGCTCGATGACAAAAAAGTCTTTCATTCGTTCTTTTCGGTCAAGAAGCTTTTTGACGGAATCCCAGTTTTCGGGCAAATCGTGTGCTTTTGCGGCAAGCTCCGGAATGTCAAGAATTCTTTTCCATGCTGCGCTCACCCGTTCGGGGTCTCTGATAGTCCTTTGGAGTTCGGCATCTGTTATTAGATGGGAATAGTATCCGAGAAGAAATGACAGCTCTTCCTTTGAAGAAATATCATTCTTCCGATTGACAATATATTCTGTATAAAAACGCTTCGTATCGGAAACGTCCTTTCTTTCGCCACTCATCCAGTGCGTAACTTCCCTGGATGGCGTAAAATTTTTTCCATCGGAATTAACCTTGTTGCAATCCGGCGCAATATTCCCAACGCAGAATTCATGCTTGCAAAGTATCGGCAAACGCTCCAATACCCGGTCCGCAACTATTAAATGTGATACCCATTCTGCCATATTAATCTGTCTCCATCCCCATATTTATTTCATTTGTGAAAGTGAAAGATAATCAACGTTCTTCTCGGATGACTATGACTCGTCAATCCGGATTATAAATCATTCTCCATATTAATGCAACCGGACTTTCTTCTCCTTCTGCTTTCTCATACTTGTCTAGCCATCTTAGATATAATTCAGTTTGTCCCTTGTCCTGAGGTTCAAACTCACCAAGTTTTAATTCAATCACAACCAATCCAACCAATCTATGCATCGTTCTATGATAGAATAGCAAATAACGGAAGGTTTATTCCGATAACGGAAGAAGCGAGACGTGTCATAAAGATTGCCAAAGATATCCCCGGGGATTCTCCGTATCTCTTTCATGAGGAAAACTGTTCAAAGATGATTCCTACAGACGGATATATCCAAAATCTTCGGTATCGCTGTAGAAGACTTGGATGTGTACCGACAAATAACCATGCTTTTCGTATGGCTTTCAATTCAAGGCTTATCGAACTGGGATTCAGTGCATCCGACCGTGCTTTAATTCTGGGACATGAAGTTCAGACAAATGAGGCTCATTATTCTCTGACCGATAAGAGACGACTTAATGACATAAAGGAACGCTTAAACAAAGAGGAGCCTTAACAGGCTCCCCGAGCGTCCACGAGAGGATTTGAACCT
>JAZLJS010000115.1:0-3621 GCA_045617945.1 Lachnospiraceae bacterium | reverse complement strand
ATGTGAGGCAAAAAATCAATACTTTTGGATGTAAAAAGTGGCAAAAAAGCCTTTGTTTTCAAGGAGTTGCCATGATTTATATAAAACAGGATGCGGGTCGCTTGTTAGTAAGTGCATACCTAAAAAACGTTATTGTTGTGTTTAGTCAATCATAACACAAAAGATAATAGTAGTCTATTCTCCCTCATTTGACTTTACCTGCTCATTTATATCCTGCACATGTCGATCCCAACTCTCCCAATAAGCATCTCCGCGCCTGTCGGGAATATCAAACTTCTGCTTCAAATGTCCGCCTATATAATCAGAGAACTTACAACTCCCCCGATAATTCAGATGCGAAGGATCCGCGAAATCCTTCTCGAAGTCTATATCCATCTCATTATAGAAATAGTTTGTACTGATAAATTCAATTCCATAATAATCCGATATCTCATGCACCCTGTTATACACCAATTCATCTTCGCTCGTCGTCATATACGGCGATACAATAAAGAACAGTTCAATATCATGAGCCACGGCATATTCAATAATCTTCTGCAAATACATCTCTGATTTTACCGTCAATCCACCACTATCCTCTTGGGTAAGAACCGGCTCTATCTGCTCTTGCGTCTGAAAATACGGCGTATATCCTTTAAATGCACTCTTCGACTGTGTCGATTCAAACATTCCCGTCACATCATCAGCCGTCAGCTCTGCATAACGATTATGGTAACGCATCCAATCCGGGGCAAAGTCAAAATACCGTTCGGGTTCGCACGATGCCTGAAGCATTCTGACTTTGTTTAGAGAAAATCGCACACCCAACAGATTATCTTCGAGCCAGTCGTACTGGTAATCATCCTTGAATCTGGCCGGAGAATAGAGGTCAATAACGACTACCCGCGGGGTCTGCCGCTTGCACAATTCCAAAAGATAATAGTAAGTCAGCCACAGCGGCTGTTCCGCTGCACTGTAATCATACGACGCGATACCGTATTTCTCCCACAACTGAGCCGTATTAACATTACAATGTATATGCGAAGAGCCCATAAATGCGACATCAATCGAATTACGGGGTTGAGAATAGAAACAGTCGGTCTGCCGAATACCATGTGCACTCTTTAACGTAAGCAAACGGTCGGCACCAAATATAAGCGTCCCAAACAGGATCACTGTAAACGCCGCAACACACCAACCTTTCGCATTTGCACTCCATCGAACTCGCATATAGTCCTTCTCCATCAAAACTGCATGTAAATAAATCTCGTTGTCTCATACAACGGGCCAAATCTTCCAAATACAAGAACCAACAGCAATACACCAAATATAAACAGGCATTTCACCCACGGTCCCTTCTTAACAATCAGCTCAGGAATCGTCGCCTGATAATGATATGCAATGCCATCCAATAGAAGCACCAGAATGCACGATACTATCGCTATCAGAATCTCTACTGCAGCCGTCATGCCGCCGTTTAACTCTGTCATAAGTCCCGATGCCCCAAACGGATTCCTAATAATTCCCATCAGAAAATGTATCGCATCAGACATTCTGTCTACACGGAAGAATATCCACGCAAAACTGACTGCGCAAAAAGTCACAATCCTTCCCGTCCATCCGGACCTCAAAATTTTGACTCCCTTTTTCGCCAAAATGTGATCCGCAACAGAATACAAGCCATGCAGTATTCCCCAAATCAGGAATTTAACACCGCTTCCGTGCCACATGCCGCATAATACAAACACAATCAACACATTAACAAGCTGCCGAACAAAGCCTTTACGATTACCGCCAAGCGGAATATATACATAATCTCGCAACCACGACGACAATGACATATGCCATCTGCGCCAGAATTCCGTGATATTCTGCGCACAATACGGCATCCGGAAGTTATCCGACAAATCTATCCCAAACAGCTTGGAGAATCCGATGGCCACTAAGGAATACCCCGCAAAGTCACAATAAATCTGCATAGTATATCCCAGCGATGCCAATATCAGATCAACACTTCCAAATGATGATAAATCTGCAAACACCCGATCCACATATACGCCAACACGATCCGCAATCACCAATTTCAGAAAAGCTCCATATACCAAATGTGTACCGAATACAGCCCACCTGTCGGAATCCCACAGATTAACTTCCGACAATTTCTTGGCTTGTGCAACGAAAGCACCTTCTCTCTCAATCGGTCCGCTGACAAATCGTGGAATCCATGTCATATAGAGAAGGATATACAACGGATTCTTCTCTGCTACGGTTCGACCGGTATATACATCCACGCAATAACCGATTCCCTGGAATAGATAAAATGAGAATCCGACCATCAGCACAATATGAGCCAGGAACTTATTATTTCCGCCAAACAAACTGTAATTCAGCAAAGCTGCATCTTTACACAGTAAAAGAGACGCCACCAGAACAATGACCGAAATAGTCAATGCCAATTTTGCCGCCTTTATCTTCCTATTATTCAACAAATGGGAAATCAGAATTGCTACCGCATACACGAACACAGATGTTGTAAGCACCATAATGCCCGCGCCCACGCCAAGGCAAAATACATAAATCATCGATGCCGCCGTCAACACAAACAGACGCGCTTCTTTCCGCAACAGATAGAAACACGCGAAGACAACGGTAATGAAAACAAACGAAAACGCAGAAAAAGTCATTCGGCCTCCTATAAAGTCTGTATCTTACTCTTTACCGCCTTAAACAGCCACGTAATCCCTCCACCAATTATTATACTAATAATAACCCATCCAATCGAGACTAAAATTGTTGGCATGAATTGGTTAGCCAACCCACTCCAATAATCCATCAAAAAGAAACGTAAGAATGGATCCAATAAATATATCCCAAACGTAAGTGAACCAATCAGGCAAACCGCTGACGCAATACGCCCCTGTGATAATTTGGGTAATGAGACACTTGTCCATCTCTTAATACAGATATATGCAATTATCGCCAATACATAATCAAACATCTCCGCATATGTCTGATCACATACACCATTCATTATTCCCAATCGCAACGTACAAAATGCTGCAATAAAGATACATATCAGTCCCAGCAGGATTATTCCGCATACTCGGGACTTCTTTATTGCTCCCACATCCACAAACTTATCTATATAATAGCCCAACACACTATAGAATAGGGGCTTTAACACAGCAAACGGAGCCACCAGGTCCTCAGTCAAATAAATATCCGTCAAACCGGTCGTACGAATAATCAAATTAATCAGCGGAAATAAGGAAAACAGAACAAAATGAATTACCAACAGAATAACAATTTCCTTCTTCTCGATTCCTTTTACAGCTCTGCGAATAATCGACAGCATAAGCAGGAATCCGATATATGCATACAAGAACCAATAGGAACCTTCAAAGCCTCCCTTAAATATGCCTGATACAAATCTCCACACCGGATGATCCAACTGATGTGCAGAAATCAATTCATGATAATAGATAGGAAATGCAGCAATACTTCTTAACTTCCTGTAATTTTTAACCCTCAAAATCATCCCAGTCAGGATACTGCTCAATAGTTCCTTTGCTTTTTAATACAACCGGAACGAAATTCACTTTTGATATCTCTATCTTTTGAACATTAATCGCAAACATCCAA
>JAZLJS010000114.1:0-34573 GCA_045617945.1 Lachnospiraceae bacterium | reverse complement strand
GAGCCAGGATCAAACTCTCTAAAAAAAGTTTATCCAGTCATGCTGGCTTTGTTTCCATTTTTTACTGTTGTTGGTTCAACGTTTCTGAAATCATAAAAGAATGTTTCAGGGTTGGTTATACTATTCTGTTTTCAAAGATCTTTCTGCCCTATCATTGCGGACAGCTTTGTTATAATATCAAAAAAGATTATCGGTGTCAACACCTTTTTAACCTTATTTTTCAACTATTTTTCTTATTTTTTGCACCTGGATTTTTCATAATTTTCTATATACAACATCTCGTGCCGAAATCATTTTTCGACACGAGATGTATGAATACTCCAAGTGCATATTTTTCACAATCAGGAAATTAAAACAAACAACGGATTGTTATTAAAAATATATGACAGGATTACACTGCTGTTCACATTTTGAATCATCCAGTTCGAAACCGTACCACCCCAAAACATTAATACAAGAAATGATAATGCCCAGACAATCAATAACGAACATACCAATCCGGTTACCGTTCCCAAAAGCTTATTGACAAATCTAAGCGGTTTGATTTTTTCCAGCAACTTTGTTGTAGCAAGAAGAATCCACCAGATAATACCAAGAACAACAAACAGACTTACAAATACGCCGGCCTTAATAATCAGCCGCGAAATGTATTCTGCTATATATTCTTCGAACAAATTGACCGCAAGTGTATCGTATACCTCTTCCGTATTATTGGAAATCAGAGCTCCCGTAATAATCTCAGGCAATCCCATCGATCTTATCTTATCCTCTATTGTTTGCGAAGAACCCGATACAGTTGTTTGCACAGAACCTGCTACTGTTGTTTGTGAGGAACCGGATATCTGATTATCCGAAGGTGCGTCTTCCGAAACAATATCATCTTCACTTTCTTCATCACGCAACGCATCGACATTACCCGTCAGATTATCTTTCTCCTCGCGGTACTCTGCGTAGCGCTCCACGACTTTCTCACGTACCTTATCATCAATCTGGGTATTATCAATCACATAGTTCGTAACAATCGGAGCAGCTTTTGCAATAACAAACAGTACCACCAACAATCCCGCCAATGTAATTACGATTCGTAAAAATCCCTTCTTATATCCATTGATCATTCCCAATATCAGGAAAATCAATACTCCTACAAGCAAATAATTTATACTCACTTTATCCCCATTTCTATCTAAGCTGTATTTCTTCCATCTTACCGCCGCTTACAAGCAAAAAGCGTGTTTTTGATTTGGTCGGAATCAATCGAATAACCGAATCATGGAAATCTCCGTCGAATTTCTTAACCCCTTGTAAATTATAAATTTCACAATGTTCATTATTATAAATAACAATCAAATCCTTATCCAGAAGAACATCCGAATAATCCAGATCAAATGTCTGAGACATCACAAGTGTACCTTCGGTATCGTAAACATCGATACGATGTTTCGGAGCACCCGGATTACCGTTATATACCAGTCCTACATAATCGTGACCATGAAAAACGCTTTGGATCTCTTCCGTAATATCAATGTCCGTGACTTTCTGCGGTTTCTGATTGCCGGAGAAGAAAGATAATTTATTATCGCCAACCGCAATACAAGTTTTCTCATTCATGAAATTAACGTAAGAATCAATTGTATTATCATAATCATATCCGCTGACAAGGTTATCGATTTCGTTCTGGCCGACAGAACCGAAATTGTAAAACGCAACCGAAGATGAAATCTCACCACTGTCTATATACAGATAGGAAACCGCCATCAATATTCCGTTATCCGAAATATCCACATCAACGGGATAACCCGTCTTGGCCATTGTGGAACGGTCGCTGGCGATGTTCACGCCTGTCTGATCATACAGCTTAATCCAAGTGACTTCTTCCTCTTCCAAAACCGCCGCAACATTTCCTGTTCCGGATACAAAGAATGCACGAAGTGGAATCATTGTATCAATCTTTCCGACAAGACCATTACTGTTAAGGACAAAAATCTGCGTACCCTTATAATCGCCAAGTGCAACATAATCACCGCATACATCCACCATCGGATTCTGCATCTCATAAGTCTCGTTCCAGATCATATCGTTTTCCAGATTAAACGCAGAAGCACCGTCTTTACTGAATCTAAGCACATTTCCGTTAAACTCGCGATAATCTGCCGTAGCTGCCGCCGTATACTCGGTCTTGCGAATAACCGAATAATCCGTATATACCTTATTTTGATTACTCATATAGAAGATGCCGATACTGACCGCAAGAATCAAAACGCCCAAAATCATACGATAAACGTTTATCACACGATGGCGGCGAATCATTCTGCGGAACTGTTCCTGCTCGTCCTCATATCGATTTTTAAAAAACTCGTTTACTTCACCCATGAAAAGAATTCACCTATAAATGTAAAGCATTCAATAACCGTACTATTTTATCATATCGACATATCGTGTGCAAACATAAGAAAAAACGGCAGCCGCCGAAGCGACTGCCGTAATATAAAGCAAAACTGAAATTATCGATTATTTTGCAAGGAAAGCTTTAACCTGATTATAAATGCCTTCTGCATCCAACTGATACTTATGAATCAAAGCCGCAGCGGAACCGGATTCACCATAGCAATCTCTCATACCAATCTTGAATACAGGTGTAGGACACTTCTCACAGAGAACGTCACATACAGCACTTCCAAGACCACCGATGATAGAATGTTCTTCTGCAGTAACAACTTTGCCTGTCTTCTTGGCAGTAGCAACAATCAGATCTTCATCGATAGGTTTGATTGTATGAATGTTAATAACTTCTGCATCGATACCGTCTGCAGCAAGCATCTTAGCTGCTTCCATGGATTCGGGAACCGTAAGTCCTGTAGCAATAATGCTGACATCCTTACCTTCCTTCAGAACGATACCTTTGCCCATTTCAAACTTATATGTTGCTTCATCATTAAATACGGGAACAGCTGCACGGCCAAAACGAAGATATACGGGACCTTCATATTCATAAGCTGCGCGAACTGCAGCTCTTGCTTCTACATCATCTGCAGGATTAATAATAACCATACCCGGAATCGTACGCATCAAAGCAATATCTTCATTACACTGATGGGAAGCACCGTCTTCACCAACGGAAATACCTGCATGTGTAGCAGCAATCTTAACATTCAAATGAGGATATCCAATGCTGTTACGAACCTGCTCGAATGCTCTGCCTGCGGAGAACATTGCGAAGGAACTTGCAAAAGGAACCTTGCCTGTAGCTGCAAGACCGGCTGCAATACAAGTCATATTTGCTTCTGCAATACCTACATTAATATGCTTCTCGGGATGAGCTTTCGCGAATACACCCGTCATGGTTGCTGCCGCAAGGTCAGCTGTTAATACTACAAGATCGTCATGATCATTTCCAAGTTCTACCAAAGCATTACCGTAGCTTGCTCTTGTTGCGATTTTCGTTACTTCTGACATAATGCTTCACCTACTTTCTCAAGATCTGCCATAGCGACTTCATACTGCTCATCGTTGGGAGCCTTTCCATGCCAGCCAACCTGATTCTCCATGAAGGATACGCCCTTACCCTTTGTTGACTTAGCAATGATGGCTGTCGGCATTCCCTTTGTTGCCTTTGCTTCAGCAAATGCAGCTCGGATTTCATCAAAATTATGAGCATCGATTTCGATTACATGGAAATTGAATGCTTTAAACTTATCAGCGATAGGATACGGATTACATACTTCGGTAATCGGTCCGTCGATCTGAAGATTATTGTTATCTACGATAACACAAAGGTTATCAAGGTTCTTGTGGCCGGCAAACATAGCAGCTTCCCAAACCTGACCTTCTGCAATTTCACCATCACCAAGAAGTGTATATACACGATATGAATCATTGGAAAGCTTTGCAGACAATGCCATTCCGGTTGCAACCGAAACACCCTGTCCCAAAGAACCGCTACACATATCAATACCCGGTGTATGCTGCATACAAGGATGTCCCTGTAAATGAGATCCCAACTTACGAAGTGTCAGCAAATCTTCAACGGGGAAATATCCCTTATGTGCCAAAGCAGAGTACAAAACCGGTGCGCAATGGCCTTTCGACAGAACGAAACGGTCTCTGTCATCCCATTTCGGATTGGCAGGATCGATATTCATTTCCTCAAAATACAGGAATGTCATAATATCTGCCGCAGACAAGGATCCACCGGGATGACCGGCTTTGGCTGCATGAACGGCAGAAACAACACCCTTACGAATTTCATTGGCCATTTTCTGTAATTCCAAATTATCCATAACGCTCGTCCTTTCAAATTATATTTTGTTCTAAAATACTACTGCGAATTATAGCATAGCCCCCATACCCTTTCAACGCGCCATACAACCTTCGCAATAATTGACAAATAATTTAGCAATAATTGGGCTACTTCGCAGGAGGAATTAACCCATTATATGCTTGGAAAGATTTCAGAACCTTCTGCTGCTTCTGACTATAATCCTTTAACAACATATCCTGATAATCCAGTCCCGTACCTTTTACAAGAGACGTATACGTTGCGTTCTGCATCTGCATTGTCGAAGCAAGCATAAACTGCTGACGGAACGCCTGTTGCTGTCTCTGAAGCATCTCCTGCTGCACAATAAGTGCCTGAGAATACTGCAAATTGAATACATCCTCGTACGTCGGTGTTGCAACCGCTGCAGTAGCAGCCTTCACATCCGTTTCCCCACAAACGGACATAAACAACGCCAACATCACAACCGCTGCTGCAAATCCCAAATGTTTCTTCATACTCAAACCTCCGTTTTACTCATTTTCATAGGTCATTTGACACTATCTTTATTAAAAGTCATTCAACCTCTGCTTACTTCTTCTTCCATACAGATTCCGCATCCACGGCATGATGATAATGATGTACCGGCAGCACAGTATTATTTCTGATTTCCAGCGCTTCCCAAACCACACCGCAATGTGCCATCGGAACATGAACACCGCCAAGATATCCTTCGGAAGAGTAAACCGAAACATATGCATTGGAAGTAGACAGGTTGTAAGACAGCATGTCTCCGCCGGTGCAATCACTGTAATCCGATACAAAATATCTCAAATCCATATTCGCCGCATCGGGAATCATAATCGTCTCCGCAACAGTAGATCCAACACTGTCGTTTCCTCCGCGAAGCACTAACTTACCGTCACTCGAGAACACTCTTCCGTCCAAATCAAGCGGCGTTGTATCCCACGACAAAACAATCTTCACCGCTTTGTCCGAAACATCGCTTACCGCATATCCCATCACAGCCTGATGATCGGACTTAACGATTACGGTGAAATATGAATCCTCATATCCGCCTTTTACAACCTGTGCCGTATAACATCCGGCCGTAAGCGAAACTGTCGCCGCACCCAATTCACTGAGTGTTGTCGATACAAGCGGTGCATCAATGCGGTTATTCAATCCGCCGCGAATATACAACTCGCCACCGGAAACCGGCACGTTCATGCTCTCCGCATCAAGCACGACAATCTGAACATTATATATGGCACCGACTTCGGTGTAAGACAAATAAATCGGCTCAATGAACAAATCACCTACGCCATCTGTCGGCTTAATCTCCGACACACGCACAGAATTCAGCGTTTCCTTCGATGTAACCAGCGTATATGTTTCCTCGCTCGTTGCAGGTATCTCCAATGAATAATATCCGTCACCGTTTGTTACGGCCTGCGTCACTACGGATTTGGTCGCATCCGAATACAACATCATGTTCACATCCGCCATTGCCATATTAAATTCATCCAGCACATAACCGCAAATCTGCTTGGACTTTACCGTTCCCTTGGCAAGATTATAAATAATATACGCCGAGTTGAGCATGGAGCTTTCCAAATATTCATACTGCTTCTGTGTGCCCTCGCTATATCCGGCAAAGTCACTCACCTGATATACCGTCGCCACGTCGTTCGCACAATAAATATATTTCACCATTTCATCATTATTGAAATAGTAACGCGATTCAATCTGCGAAGACGTAATGTCCACGGGAGCATCTACGCATGTATGACTTTGCGCAGCGTAATTGATGTATCCGTGGTCATAATAATAGTCCACCGTTTCGGTACCGGATCCATGATAGGATGTACATCTGACCTTCTCAATCAGCTTGGATTCAGGGTTCGTATACACCGAAAGTTCCATACCTGTGCCATCACTGATTGGCAATTCCACACGTCGGAATTCACATCCGTTAAGTTCGCAGGCGCTGTCTTCGATTCCTTCCAAACGCGAAAATACGGCATCCTTCCATGAACGAGACGCGTCACGCGCACTCGGGGTAAACAATACCTTCGAGCAATCGGCCATTCCTGTTTCGGGATCAACAATCTCGTCATATCCTACCAAATGCTCATTTACCTCAAGTTCCGGCTCAATCTCTTCGACCGGCTCGGAATCGGGTTCCGGCGTCGGCTCCGGTGCTAAAACTGCCTCCGTCACCTGCTCTTCTGCCTCAGGAATCTCCTGCGCAACTGCCTGATTATCGTGTGCACGGAAAATCATTTTCACGCCAAGATACGTCCCCGCCACTACAGCGATCAGAATAATGGAATATATTACAATTCCAATCAGCGTCACGGTAAATTGATCTTTTTTTCTTTTCTCTTTCTGCTTCTTTTCCATCTCTATACAAACTTATAAATTGTTGTAGTGTCGTACTTCTGACCTGCCGCAAGTGCCGGTGAGTAGAAGCCTTCTTCATTAATACTGTTGGGGTAATACTGAGTCTCCAAGCAGAAACCGCAGCGAACATCATAGGATGCACCGTCTTTGCCGGCTACGGGAGCAATGCAATTACCTGCATAGAACTGAACACCCGGAAGGTCCGTATACACTTCCATCGTTCTCTTTCCTGTTGTTGCGGATGCAATCTTGCGAACAGACTTATCGTAACCATCGATAACGAAATTATGATCATATCCCTTTACAAGAGTAAGCTGCTCTTCGTTGTTGTCAATCTGCAGACCGATCTTCTTGGGAGAAGTAAAGTCAAACACTGTGCCGACAACGTCGGCAAGTTCACCCGTAGGAATAGCTCCTTCTACAACCGGTGTGTACTTGCTGCACAAAAGAGTAAGTTCCGTATCCAGAATCTTACCGGACTTGTGGCCGTTCAGATTGAAATATGAATGATTGGTCATGTTCAGCATGCTGTTCTGATCACAAACGCCTTCGTAATGAAGAGATAACTCATTGTCTTCCGACAGAGAAACCGTAACAGAAACATCCAAATTTCCGGGGAAGCCCATATCCATATCCGGAGATGATAACGTAAATTTAACACCGTTTTCGCAAACATCTGCAGCCCACAGTCTCTTGTGGAATCCGTTTGCAAAATCCGAATGCAGGTTATTAGGGCCGTCATTTACATCAAGGTTATATGTTTTGCCGTCAATACTGAACTTTGCATTGGCAATACGATTGGCACTGCGACCGATTGTTGCGCCGAAGAATGAACCGTTTACAAAGTAACCTTCCGCATTATCGAATCCAAGAACTACGTCATCTACCACACCGTCGCAATCCGGAACAAGTACCTTCACGATATTAACACCAAAATCCGTAACCGCTACCGACATTCCGTTCTCATTGGTCATTGTAAATAAACTGATCTGTGCTCCGTCTTTTGTCTTACCGAAATTTTCTACTGAAATCTTCATCGTTTTCTCCTTTATCTGTGAATTGTTTCCATGTTCATCGACTAACCAAAATCTTACAGTTCCACTCTGGCATCCAAAGCTCTCGACAGCGTTACTTCATCTATGTACTCCAGCTCGCCACCGACCGGCACACCGCTTGCAATTCGCGTTACCTTAATCCCCGTCGGTTTGATCAGCTTACTAATATACATTGCTGTCGTTTCACCTTCAATACTGGAATTCGTCGCAATAATCACTTCATCCACATCCTGCTGCAATCTCCGCAACAACTGCGGAAGACGAATCTCATTTGGTCCGATTCCCAAGCTGGGATTAATTGCACCATGGAGCACATGATATACTCCATCATATTTATGCGTCCGTTCATAAGCCGACATATCACGCGTATTTTCTACAACCATAATCTGCTTATGATTCCGGGATACATCCGAGCACACAGGACATATTTCCTTATCGGTCAACGTATTGCATTCGGAACAGTATTTAATATTCTCTTTGGCATCAATCATGGACTTTGCCAATTTCTCAACCTGTTCCTTGGGCATATTGATGATATGAAACGCCAGTCTCTGTGCGGACTTGGAGCCGATCCCCGGCAGAACGGACAATTCGCCGATTAACCGGCTGATATATCCGCTGTATAATTCCATCCCCTTAATCCCCTATTCTTTACTTAGAACGGGAAGCCTCCACCCATCGGGCCGGCAAACTTCGCCATACCTGAAGAAGCTTCTTCATCTACTTTACGAATGGCCTCATTAACTGCAGCCATAATCATATCTTCCAAAGTCTCAATATCATCGGGATCTACCGCTTCTTCGGACAATTTCACCTTTGTGATTTCTTTCTTACCTGTGATGGTTACTTCAACCGCACCACCGCCGACTGCTGCCGTAAATTCCTTCTCTTCGAGTTCCTTCTGGCTCTCTTCCATCTGACGCTGCATTCTCTGCGCCTGCTTCATAAGATTATTCATATTCCCGGGCATTCCGCCGCCGGGAAAACCGCCTCTTTTTGCCATTGTAAATCTCCTTTTATTTTAATCTTTTTATTATTGTTATTAGCACCAATCAATATGCCGTTCTGCAAAAGTCATTCAACACAATTCTCTATATTGTGTCATCGTATTCAACCGCGAAATGAATAACCGATGACAGATCAATTCCACCGGCCTGATTCACTTCTTTCAGATTCATGAATTCCATTTCGATAGATTTGCCGATTAATTCTTCCAGGAATCCCTTTATGGCCACATCTCCGCCGGATCCGATGAGAAAGTCACGCGTTATCCCATCATCATCCAAGCCGATCATCAGCTTACCGTCCTCCGGTCTTACAATAGCGCGCGAGCCGCGCAAATATGCTTTGTAGTTATCGGAAATACCCTTTACTACATCCGTCCATCCGTTGGCAAGCTTTGTCAAATCTTCACGCTCGGCACTCGGCAAACTCTCAAATTGCTGCTGTTGCTGCTGCAAATAGCTCTCTTTATCAACCCGAGCGGTTTCCGACTCTTTTGCATTCTTAACAAGATATGTACTTCCGTTCTCTTTCAGCTCATTCATATCCGCTTCCAAGAGACGCAGTCTGTCGGTAATTCCGGATAAGTCTTTCTCCGCTTCGGGTTTACATACCCGGACAATCGTCATCTCTATTAAGATACGCTTCTGCGCCGCATATCGCAAATCATTGGACAAATTGGAAAAGATACGAATATAGCGAAGGATCTGCTCCGTATTCAATACTTTCGCTTCCAGCTTCAGTGCAGCCAGATTCTCAGCTGTGGCATCTACTACTTCCGCTGCATCTTCCGATGTACATACCATCAGAACATTTCGCAAATACCATGTAAAATCTACAATAAACTGAGATAGATCACGTCCCTGCGAAACAATGCGCGATAACAGTTTCACTGCATCCACAACGGAACATACAGACAAATCACGCAAGAATTCCGAGAATACCGACGTATCTACGGCACCCAATGCTTCCAAAGCCATATCATAGGTAAGATGTTGTCCGTAATATAACGACACGCACTGGTCTAAAAGGCTCAGCGCATCACGCATTCCGCCTTCGGCAACCTTCGCAATATACGATACCGCTCTCTCATCTGCGGTAATATTTTCGGCTGCCATTACTTCATTCAGACGACTGCACAAAACATCCTGCGAAATACGCTTAAAATCATACCGCTGGCATCTCGACAGGATCGTCACCGGAATCTTGTGTGATTCGGTTGTTGCCAATATAAAAATCACATAAGCGGGCGGTTCTTCCAATGTCTTCAGTAATGCATTAAATGCCGAAATCGACAGCATATGTACTTCGTCGATAATATATACTTTGAATTTGCCTTCTGCGGGAGGATATGAAACATCCGTAAGAATCTGCCGAACGTCCTCCACACCGTTATTAGATGCGGCATCCATCTCAACCACATTCATGGAATTACCGGCTGCAATGGCCTGACAGCTCTTACACTTACCGCACGGTTCACCATCAACCGGGTTCTCACAATTTACTGCCTTACCCAAAAGCTTGGCTACGGAAGTTTTACCTGTTCCGCGCGTTCCGCAAAACAAATACGCATGTCCGATTCTTCCTGACAATATTTGATTTTTAAGTGTCTTTACAATGGCATCCTGACCTTTTACTTCATCAAACGAATCCGGTCGCCATTTTCTGTAAAGCGCTGTATAAGACATATGCGCTTCCTCTTTCTATCGTTAATTAATCGCCAAAGCTGATTCCGAGCATCTTGGCTTCTTTGATAATCGTTGCATCGGGATCCAGCATCTTCAGTTTGCCGGCAACATCCTCAAGCGGAACCTTAACAATTTCACGATTGCGATATCCAACCATGAATCCGTATTCGCCTTCAAGAATCAACTTACCTGCCTCAGCACCGAGACGGCTTGCAAAAACACGGTCGTACGGACAAGGGCTGCCTCCTCTCTGTGTATGACCGGGTACGGTTACGCGAACTTCCTGACCTGTACGTTCTTCAATCTGTGCGGCAAGTTCATAAGAAACCGAAGGATAGCGTCTCTTCTCAAGTTTCTTGGCATATTCCTTCTTGCTGAGTTTCGCATCTTCTTTACTGATGGCACCTTCTGCCACAGCCAGAATCGTAAATCTGTTTCCGCGTTTCTCACGAAGTTTGATCGCATCAATGACTTTGTCTATATCATACGGAATCTCGGGAATCAGAATAATATCGGCACCACTGGCCATACCTGCATTCAATGTCAAATATCCAACCTTATGGCCCATTACTTCGACGATAAATATTCTACCGTGCGATGCAGCTGTCGTATGAATGCAGTCAATGCAATTCGTAGCAATATCAACGGCCGACTGGAATCCGAAAGTCATATCCGTTCCGTACAAATCATTATCGATCGTCTTGGGAAGCGTAATAATATTGAGTCCCTCTTCACGAAGAAGATTGGCTGTCTTATGTGTGCCGTTTCCGCCGAGAATAACGAGGCAGTCCAGCTGCAGTTTGTAATAATTCTGCTTCATTGCCTCAACTTTATTCAATCCGTTCTCATCCGGATCTTTAATCGTCTTAAACGGTGTACGACTGCTTCCGAGAATTGTTCCTCCGACAGTCAGAATGCCGGAAAAGTCACGGCCTGTAAGCATCTTAAAATCACCGTAGATCAATCCCTTATATCCGTTTAGGAATCCGTAGATTTCAACATCGACATCGCTGTTCAGCAATGATTTGACAACGCCTCTCATTGCCGCATTCAAAGCCTGACAGTCACCGCCGCTCGTAAGTAATCCAATTCTCTTCATGCCGTATACCTCCGTCTGTTATTATCAAAAACGCTATCTATTATTATATCGTATTCCCAAATCCATGTCGATAATTGCTTCTATTTACGATTAATTGTTTTCATTCAAAATCGCTGCAATCTTGTCGGTAAACACCTGCTTACCCTGCTTCGACATATGCGTCAGATCTGCAAAATACGATGCATCACCATTATCAAAGTTCATATCTTCCGATACGATCACACGCCCACCGTTTGCACGGATATGCTCCGACAGGTTCTGTTTCTTATCACGGTAATTCGGATCATCCGCCATCTTACGGTATCGTGGAGCTTCCAGCCATATCAGTTCTATACCGTTTTGGTCGCACATCTTCATGATTTCATCAACAGACGACTGTTGCAGCGGATGAATTCCCGGATTCTCAACAAGCGGTAAATTCATAAGCGTTTCCTCATCCGCCCCGGGCGTATCTTCGGAAGCAATACCTCCGCCCAGTTCATAGCGCGAAGAAATAAGCGGATATGCCACAGGATATGTCACCATATAATCATTATTGGACAGTACCCAAAAGTCATAAAACGTAAAGGCCTTCGTAGACTCCTCTTGTGCGATATACTTCCATAGTCTGACTTTGGCCGCAAGGCCTACATCCCACAAAAGACGCTTGTCACTCAAGTCCGCACCTCTATCTGCCATGCTGGGGTTAAAATCCACAACGAGACGATGAATCTTCGTACCCGCCGCCAGAATCTCCGATAATTCCACGGCAATATTCATCGGCTCATTTCCGTTGTACGTAAGCATGAACACATCACCACACTTCTTTTGAAGCATCGGCATATCAATTCCTTTGCGGTATGCGGAAGACCCTATAAACAGTGTATCCACTTCGCCTCGCGCAATAACCGATTGAACGCCCATGGCAGAGTTCGGCAGCAGATAAGAGTACGCATTCTTCGCGTACACAATCGCCGCAAACAGAAATACGGTTATACAAATTGTAATAATCAGTTTCTTTTTCATTCTCTAGTACTTGGCATAAATAAACGAAGATTGTCCGAAAACGCCGAACAACAATATCATCAGCAACATAATCGCGCAGCACAAATATTTGTGGCGACCAATCAATTTATCATAAAGAGACGGCACATCCGTTTGTGATGAAGCTTCACTTCGGTATTTAAGCACCTCCGATGCAACAAGCATCAGAAGCGCAACAGCACAAACCGCAGCATAAGATACGGATGTATTGTCCTCGGTAAACGGTAGAATGGCGTCCTTAATGGATGCGATGTCAAAATGCATCCGCGTAAACAGACCGACAAATACGGATTTGATATCCGAAAGAGATTCGGCTCTAAAGAAAATATAGGAAATATCTACCAAAATAAATGTTCTGACAATCCGAAACAGGCAAAATGCCTTGGAGTCTTCGTTAATATGAAGCGCTTTCTTCTGTTTGGTAAACACATTCGTCAGAAGAACCCCTCCGATAATCAAAAGGCCGTGCCACAAGCCCCACACAACGTAATGGGCCCCGCTGCCATGCCAGATTCCCGTAAGAATCCATACGACGAGCAATCCGATAATTGTCGGAACAAGCTTGGCGGCACTCTTTCTGTTATGCGCTTTCAGATACTTGGCAACAGACTTGACCGGTGTGCTGCGAATCACCGGATAATACACATAACTTCTAAACCACGTGCCGAGAGTAATGTGCCAACGGCGCCAATATTCGGGAATCGACTGTGAAAAATACGGCAAATTGAAGTTCTCTGCCATGGAAATGCCGAACAGTTCGGATATACCGATTGCCATGTCCATGTATCCCGAAAAGTCACAGTACATTTGAAATGCATAGAAAAATGTCGCCAGAAGAATCGGCAAACCGCCATATGCATCAAGATTGGAATATACACGATCCACATACACCGAAAGCCTCGATGCAATTACAAGTTTCTTAAATAAACCGCAAACAATCCGATATAATCCGGCCACAAAGCGTTCCTTGTCAAAGTTATGACGCGCGTACAGTCGTGTCGACATTTCGGAATACGAATTAATCGGGCCCTGTGTAATCTGCGGGAAAAAGCTTAAATACAATAAGAATTTGGCGAAATTGCCCTGCGATGCACTAAATCCCCAATACACATCCGCCAAATACGAAATCAGCATAAAAGTATAAAACGAAATCCCGAGGATCGATATCGGCAGGCCGAAATATTTCGTTACAGCCAATACGATCACGTTCGCCAATACAGTTACCGCCAGTATGACTTTCCGAGCCTGCTCGGACTCCGTTTTCTCCAAACGTCTGCCGCACACATATCCCGTAACGGTCGAAAACAGCAAAAACAGCAACTGATACGGCATTTTCCAGACATAAAAAACCAGGCTGCCGCATAACAGCAGCAGCCATTGTTTATTCTTCGGGCACAAATAATACACCGGAAGCAATATAATCATAAAAAGTAAAAATGCGAAAGAAACGAAAGACAAGTTATACCTCTTCTTCTATGGCATCCACAAGTTCACCGACATTCTTGGCATGAACAATCGTCTTCATATTCAGCTTAATATCGAATTCCTCTTCAACCGCATCCATAAGTGTAATATGCATGAGTGAGTCCCAACCGTCTACATCAGCTGCAGTAGTCTCATCATCTACCGTAAGCTCCTCATCATCAAAAACATCACGAAATACCATAATCAGTCTTTCATAAATTTCTTCTCTTGACATAATCTTCTCCCCTGTGATTAAAAATTACTGCATAAACAGCAGATTGTTTCACATTTCCGCAATCCGAATACATTATATATGATTTGCGGGATTCACTTCAATATATCTGTTTTGATTTTTGTATTCTTTTGTCAGATCAAACTCCCATACGGTATTGCCGTCGGCATCTTCCGAAGTAAGCGTAAATCCCATCTGCTCATAGAACCGGCGAACCATATTATTCTTGGCCGTAGGATAATAATAACCGATGATTCGGGAGAGCCCTGCTTCCTTTGCGCGGGATACGAGCGTATCCATCATGGCAAATTCCATGTCTCGCTTTAATACACGACAGCTCATAATCCACAGATCCATATGCAGATCCTGACCGATCTTGTGTCCGATAACAACGGATACAACACCGTTATCACCGAATTTGTCCATCAGTTTGCCATACAGTTCAATATAATCATCCGACTCACATACCTGCTCAACTTCGGGACGTGTATAACGTTTGGTTGTCAGATTGAACTGATTACTCTTGTTCGTCAGCTGCGTAATACGCTCCATATACAGCGGCTCAAAGCCCGCGATAATTGCCTGCATATTAAGTGATGTAAGGTATTCGCCATAATCTGCAAACGAACTTTCCGCTTCCAATCGCTGTGCATTTGCCTTATACATTTCATTTCGCTTTGCATCATCCGCGGACAGATTCGTCACTTCAAAATATCCGGCATGATCGAGCACACGAATGTACTGTTCCACGCTTCCGATATCGGGAACAGCTGCTCCCTTCACCTGCGCCATGATAATCTCACGCTCAGCCGGATTATCATCCACAAATACAAATGATTCCGGTAAAAGTGATAATGCAGATGCCGTATCCGTTAAGTTCTTGCTCTTCGGATCCCAGTTTGCCTTAATCATGACAAAGTCATCCGGCTTGAGGATTCCGTCGGGATGCGACAGACCTGCGATTGCGTTATCATAATCATTCTTGGAATCTACCGTCAGAATAACGCCGATGTCTTTATGCTTCTTAATATAGCTCTGGAATTCACTGTATACCTGACCCATGGAAGTTTCGGGTCCGATTTCCAGATTCTCCGGACCGTCGTCGCCAACGATTCCGCCCCATAACGTATTATCCAGATCCAGCGTTAATGCCTTCTTGTTCTTGCCATACAAAGACTTAATAATATTCGCAAGATTATAAGACAATGTAGGCATTGCTTCCATAGACAAAGCATACTTGTACATATGCCAATACAGGGGATCCGACCAACTGTCGATTCCGTACAATGCAGACAAATATTGAATATCCTGAATATAGAAATCCTTATGCTCATTTGCGTAATCGGCAAACATCATATTCAACGTATTAATAAAGCGAACCGTTCCGGCCGGCTGCGTAGCCTCGGCATTACCCATTACTCTGTAAAACGGGAATTCGAAATTGTTCTGAATGATCGGACAATGATATGTAGTCGCAATCTTCTCCCACATTACCTTGAAATGATCAAACTGTGTCTTAAGAAGCGCGTCCACTTCTTCCTTGGAAGTTCCGGGTGCGGGGAACTGACGAATATTTCGATTACTTGTATGAATATAGATAAGATCCGGTGCAAAGTTTACAAGCTCCGGGTTATCAAACATAACATCTTCCCAATATTGCGCATACTCGCATTCATATATTTCCGGTTTGATTCCGATATTCAACAGAAACAGTTCCAAAAGTGCCGCAACATCATGCGTTGTCGAACCACCCAAAACAGCGATTTTCTTCTCAACAAACTTCACATCCTGCGCCAACAATTCCCTGCGCAGTGACTTTTTCTTCTTAACAATATATCTGGCGTCAAAAGGATATTCCAATTCTTTCATCTGACTAGTTCCCTTTCATTTTGTTCTTTATAATATAATTTATCAAACTCGCAACAAAATATCCATCCCATTGTTCCTGTTATTGACTTCATTTGGCAATGTGTATTATAATCTGAAATCGAAGTGTTCGCAAACATGCAGACGTATCGAAGCGGTCATAACGGGGCGCACTCGAAATGCGTTTGTCCTTTTTGGGCACGAGGGTTCGAATCCCTCCGTCTGCGTCAATAATTTCTTTATCGGAGAAATGTAATGTCTGTGACAGAGAAGCGTAAACAGAACAGTGCATTTGCAGAAGGCCTGCGTGATGGTATTCCCATCGGTGCAGGCTATTTTGCTGTTGCTTTTTCACTGGGAATCATTGCCAAGCAGGCCGGTCTCAATCCTTTTCAGGGATTTCTGGCCAGTTTCTTAAACAGTGCTTCCGCCGGTGAATACGCTCTGTTTTCGGCAATCGGCGCAGGAGCAACCTATTTGGAAGTTGCTATCATCACATTAATCGTCAATGCACGTTATATGTTGATGAGCGCATCTCTTTCTCAAAAATTTGATGAACATACAAGTTTCATCCATCGTCTGTTTGTCGGATTCATGATCACGGATGAGATATTCGGCATTTCCATATCACGCAAGGGACATTTGAATCCTGTATACAATTACGGAGCAATGCTCGTTGCATCTCCCTGTTGGGCAATCGGAACAGCCCTCGGTATCATAGCCGGTAACATACTGCCCTTAAGATTGGTCAGCGCACTTTCGGTAGCTCTCTACGGAATGTTTATTGCAATTATCATTCCTCCCGCTCGCAAAGATCTGACTATTGCCATATCGATTATCGTAAGTTTCATCTGCAGCTATCTATGCGGAATTATTCCGGTAATCAAAGATTGGTCTTCCGGAACCAGAACAATTCTACTGACAGTTATTATCGCATCCGCAGCTGCGATCATTAAACCTGTCTCAGACGATATTAATCAGACGGAGGTACAGGAAAATGAAGCATAACACCTACATTTACATTCTGATCGCCTTCGCAGTTACATATTTGATTCGTATTCTTCCGCTTACACTGATTCGTAAGCCCATCAAGAATCGTTTTATTCGCTCATTTCTGTATTACGTACCTTATGTAACACTCGCGGTTATGACTTTTCCTTCGATTATCGAAGCCACACAAAGTCCCATCGCCGGTGCTGTATGCCTTATCGCAGGCATTGTCGCCGCATATTTCGGCGCAGGATTATTCCCTGTTTCCCTGTTATGCTGCGCCATTGTCTTCCTGTTAGAACTGTTCATTGTCTAGGCAAATAAAGCCGTCGGAGCCATCAGACACGTGACTACTGTCGAATTCACTGTCTCCGCTGCCATCGCACCACTGCCGTCAGAAACCACATTCCCTTTCTTGCTGTGTATGCTCGTCGGAAATTGCAATGAAACTGCACTCAAACTATTCTCAACCTGCGGGTCGCCTACAATTGTACGTCCTGTACAATTTCGGCTCAAAGTGCCATCCGGGCACTTTGCCCCTGGGATAATGAGCAGTTTCGGCAATTTCACGCCTCGCCTACAGGCTACGAAAGTGAACATGGCTCCGACGGCAGTGGGGCGATGGCAACAGCGGCCGTGGCTACAGTAGCAGCACATAAAAAAGCTCCGGAAAGCATTTGCCTCTCGGAGCCATTCTTTTACATATCAATCCTCTTTTGCCTGTGAAATCAATCTTCACTTCAAAAGAATTATTCAACCTTCACAGATTAAATCTCAACTACCCAACCTTCGGGAGCGGGAAGTTTGCCCATCTGGATACCTGTAAGTGTTTCATACAGCTTCTGAGTAACAGGTCCCATAGCATCCATACCACTGGGAAGGCAGATCTCTTTGCCGTGATCAACAATCTTACCTACAGGAGAAATAACAGCAGCTGTTCCACACAAACCGCATTCTGCCATATCTACAAGTTCATCCTTGTATACTTCACGTTCTTCTGCTTCCAATCCAAGGTACTCTTTAGCAACCTGAATCAAGGAACGACGTGTAATGGAAGGAAGAATACTGTCACTCTTCGGAGTAACAACCTTGCCATCCTTGGTAACAAACAGGAAGTTTGCTCCGCCGGTCTCTTCAACCTTTGTACGTGTTGCTGCATCCAGATACATATTCTCATCAAAGCCCTGCTTATGAGCATCAACAATTGCATGAAGACTCATTGCATAGTTAAGTCCTGCCTTGATATGACCTGTTCCGTTCGGAGCCGCACGGTCAAAATCAGAAATACGAATCGTAATCGGCTTAACACCACCCTTGAAGTAAGGACCTACGGGGGTTGTCAAAATACGGAACTGATATTCTTCTGCGGGCTTAACACCGATAACTGCATTGGAACCGAACATATACGGACGAATGTAAAGTGTTGCACCACTTCCGAAAGGAGGTACCCAAGCTTCATTAGCTTTAACAACCTGGTGTACCGCATCTAAGAATTTCTCTTTGGGGAATACAGGCATTTCCAGTCTGGCTGCACTCTGTTCCATTCTTTCGGCATTCAGATCCGGGCGAAAGACTACCACTCGACCATCTTCCGTTGTATATGCTTTCATTCCTTCAAAAACTGTCTGCGCATACTGAAGAACACAAGCGCACTCGTTAAGCACGATATTTGCATCCTGTGTAATCACTCCTTCATCCCACGCACCATTCTTATAATTTGATACGTAACGATAGTCTGTCTGAACATAACCAAAGCTCAGGTTACCCCAGTCGATGTCTTTCTTTTGCATAAATAATCCCTCTTTTCTTTGCAAATTCATCGCATTAATAATTATTGTGAATTATATACCTATTACATAGAATTTGTAAATAATTCTTCATCCTGAAATCTTCATTCATAAATATTGGATCTACATCTCGAAGTCTATAATGATCATTACGAATTCGAAGATGATGACGTAGCCGATGAAGCACTGGAGGAAATAATTGCACATGCAACTGCAACTTCCATGGCAATAATCAGGTTCATAACCGACGTAATCGCTGTATCGAGAACAGTTGTGCTCTGATCGCCGCCGATTGCTTCGATTCTCTCAAGTGCAGTAAGAATCGCCGCGTACATAAGTCTCTGCTTTCTGCCGATTCCCCAGAATCCCATTCCTTTTCTTGTCTTAAGATAATCATCTGCCTCTGCAATTGTTGAAGCCAGATCAAGTGTATCATCGGGAAGCATTGCAAGAATTGCCAATACGGGAAGTTCATAAGTCTTGCCGAATCTCTTCTTGTATCCCTTCAATTCATTGTACAAATCATTAATTCTCTCAACGTATTTCTCATTGTCGCCCTTTGCCAAAGCCAGGATATTCGCAATTGTCTGGGAATGCTCGGGATGCAACGGGAATACTTTCTTCGTGTAATTGTAAATTTCTTCCGTATCATGACTAATCTCGTCATCCGTCAGATTGGACATTGCAAGCATTGCCGCAAAAGAACTGTCGGATGCGGATGTCAAGAAGAAATGATTCGCCTTCATAATCTTATATACAGTCTTCGTTCTCTCAATTATTTCGGATCTGTTCTCAGGCGTAACATCCTTTGTAATGATCATTGCTGTCAACGGAAGATATATAGACGGAAGGAAATATTCACGAATCTCTTTATATGTCTTGGAAAGTTCCTTTACAAATGATTCCGGATCCTCCATCGTGGACATTGTTGTTGCAATAAACATCATAACTTCTCCGCGAACGCTGGAGAGAACATTGAACTCCTTCTTGAGAAGTTTCTTACACATTTTGATTTTATTAACATCGATATCAGCCTTTACAGATACCGGAATAATAGCGCAGCCGGCTGCATAAAGACTACTTTCATACCAGAATTTCTTACGAAAAGCATCACGCCCGTCTGCAAACTTCTTTGTCATAAATGTCAACTGTTCGTTCATCATAATAGAGCACCTCATAAAAGAATCTGTCGTCATGGTATTGCGTTTTCGCAAACCTTTTTTCCATAAAAATATTACCACACTTTTCAAAGGAAAACACTATATATCATATGATTTTTCTGCTACAATGATGTTTGAAATTGTCAGGCACACAACGCTAATCGAAGCAATGTGTACAGGCAATTTTTCAAACTTTTCACAGATTTAGAGGAGGTACTTATGGCAGCACAAACAAACGCATACATTGCTATTCCATCCATTCTGAAGGTAGAAGCCGATGCGCTTTCAAACCTCGGTAAATATATGAAGGAATTGAATTTCACTAATGTAGTATTATACATGGGCAGCGGGCTCATCGATCTGTTCGGTGATAAGGTTCTTACATCCTTAAACGGCGCAGGAATTAATGTTCTTACATATTGCGAACTCGATACGGTCGACATTGACGACCTCGTATCCATGGCATTTGCGATTCCCAACTCATGTCAGGCCATAATCGGTCTGGGCGGAGGTAAGGCAATCGACGGTGCCAAGTACATGAGCTTCCTTCGTAAACTTCCGTTTATCTCGGTTCCTACATCCACGGCAACAGACGGATTTTCTTCCGCCAGTGCTTCCCTGATCGTTGACGGCCGCCGCAATTCCGTTCCGGCAGTGATGGCTCATGCAATTATTGTTGATACCGATGTCATCAAAACATCCCCGGACAAATATATTCTCTCCGGAATCGGTGATATGATGAGCAAAATCACAGCCCTGTACGATTGGGAATTCGAAGAAGCGCACGGTACATCCAAGGTGAATGACTTTGCCGAAATGGTTGCCAAGAAGGCAGTAAACAGCTTTATCCGTACACCGTTTGAAGATATTCACGAAGATTTGTTCCTGAAGGAATTGGTTGATTCGCTTGCGCTTTCGGGTATTGCAAACGAAATCGCCGGCGGTTCTTCACCGACAAGCGGAAGTGAGCATCTGATTTCACATGCCTTGGACAAAATGCTGGAGTTCCCGCAGCAGCATGGTATTCAGGTCGGTATCGCAACCTACATCGTTGCCAAAGTTCAGAACCATCGTTTCGAACGTATCAATACCGTATTTACAAAGACCGGCTTCTGGGATTACTGCCGCACGCTCGGTCTGAAGTACGACGATTACGACAAAGCAATTGATATGGCTCCGTCCATCAAACCGCATCGCCACGTATATTTGCACGAAGAAGCTTATCGTGAAGCTGCCAAGAAGGTTCTCCACGAAGATCCGATTATGCAAAGTATTTTCTCTTAATGTTTTTATGTATTATCTCTAAAAGGAAGTGTTATTATGTTTCGTCTGGCTTATATGCTCGTATTTGTTTTAATTTACTTCATTATCAGTATTCCGGTTTTATTATTCAGCGAATTGCTGGGACTGTTCAGTAAGAAAGCCCGCGCGGTAATATGCCGCGGATATGTAATCTTCGGTTTTCGTGCAGTTGCCATCCTCATCGGCGTCAGAACAACCTATATCGGACTGGAGAATATTCCCGAAGACGAAGCCGTTCTGTTTGTCGGCAACCATGTCGGTACATTCGATATTATTCTGACCTACCCTGTTCTTAAGAATCAATGCGGCTTCATTTCCAAAAAGGAATTTAAAAAGATTCCTCTGTTTTCCTGGTTGATGCGCAATATCTACTGCCTGTTTTTGGATCGTAGTGATATCAAGCAGGGGCTTGGCATCATTTTGAAGGCAATCGAGCAGGTAAAGTCAGGTACATCCATGTTTATTTTCCCCGAAGGAACGCGCAGCCGCGACGGGAAAGTTCATGACTTCAAAGAGGGAAGCCTAAAAATAGCTACAAAGAGTCCTTGCCGGATCATCCCTGTAGCTATTCAAAATACAGATGCCATTTTTGAGAAGCAGGCACCGCGTCTCAAAAAGGCAGATGTTACAATTATATTCGGAGAACCTATCGATCCTTCCGCTATGCAGCGTGATGAACAGAAGTTCCTAGGCAGACAGGTTCACGATAACATTCAGCAGCTCATCGAAGCCCATCCCATGGGAAGCCTTGAGTAATATCGTATCTCCCTTTTTCAAAAAGCTTTCTTCAGATACGATTGCATTCTTTAATTCATCTCTTGACTTATAATACAGAATAAGCGGTTCATACCAGGCATCTTCGGGAGCTAACGAAGATGTCTGTTTTATTGCTTCATCATACATAAATTTGCTGTTTTCACCAACGCAGACAATAACATCCATTCGTGAATCGACAGCATATGCACCAACCGATTTGTGAAGGGCTTCCGACTGTTCTCCAAGTTCAAAAATATCCCCCAGGATAGCGACTTTGCGTCCATTGCATTCCTCCATTAAGGAAAGTGCAGCCTTCATTGATTCGGCATTTGCATTATAACAATCATCCAATACAAGATAATCATCCGTCTCTACCAGATTGCTGCGCCCGCTCATTCCTTTTACATGACGGATGCCGTTCGCTATTTCGGTTGCGGTCAATCCGTAAGCCATGCCAACAGCCGCTGCTGCAAGTGCGTTATTTACGTTATGCGCACCGGGAAGCGGAACTTTTGTACGGAACTTATTGTTCGACGGAAGATGCAACATAAACGATGTTCCCAGCAAACCGAAGCTTTCTGTCTCATCCGCCCAAACTTCCGTTTCCTTACCGTACATAATCTTGGTAAGTCCTTCGGGATCGGAAATTCCCGCAAGAAGTTCATCCTCGCCGTTTACTATTAAATATCCGCCCTTCTGGATATTCGGAATCACTTCGGATTTGGCTGCAAGCACGCCGTTTAGATCATTCAGAAATTCCAAATGACACGGACCGATATTTGTCATAACAACACTGTTCGGACGCACAAGAGATGACAAACGTTCCATCTCACCAAAGTGACTGATTCCCATCTCTATAACGGCCATTTCATGCTCATTTCGAAGCTTTAACAAAGTCAGAGGTACACCGACTTCGTTATTCTTATTACCTTCTGTCTTAAGAACGTTATAATGCTCCGACAGAACAGATGCGACAATCTCTTTTGTACTGGTCTTGCCCATACTGCCAACAATTCCGACAATTGTAACGGACAATCCGTCACGATAATATTTGGCAAGTGCCGTGAGCGCCGCAAAACTATCCTCAACAACAATACACGGTCCCGGGAGTTCACCCTCGGGAAGCTTTTCACATATAACCGCAAGTGCACCGTTTGTAAACACCTGGCGAATAAAGCTGTGCCCATCCACACGCTCACCGCGGGTTGCAATAAACACACTTCCTTCCACTACCTGTCGCGAATCCAATACAACAAATTCGGCCTCGCGATTGTTCTCAACAAAATCAGTCGGATATAATGTTCCGCCCACTGCTTTTGCAATATTACTGATTGTTAAATTCTTCATAACCTTCCCCTTAACCCTTTTATGCTCATTCTCTTTATCACTGAACAACTTCTATATAGCACATTCTTCACATTGAATGTCTGCGCAGCATTCACTCATACTTCTCCAATGAAATCTTAATGATCATTTCGCACAAATCATCAAATCCGATTCCGACTGCTGCCGCTTCCTGAGGAATCAATGATGTAGGAGTCATTCCCGGCAACGTATTTGCTTCCAGGCAATAAATCTCACCATCGGAATCCATCATAAAGTCCATACGGGCATAAGTCTTAATTCCCAGTGCTTCATAAGCCCTTTTGGCTTCTTTCTGAATATGAGCCGTCAACTCATCGGAAATCTCTGCCGGACATGTCTCGATTGTCGAACCGGCCTGGTATTTATTCTTATAATCATAGAAGCCGCTCTTCGGAGCAATCTCTACGACAGGATAAGCCTTACCGTCAATTACACAATCCGTAAACTCACGGCCCTTAATATACTGCTCGACCATGACTTTGCGATCATATGTAAACGCTGCGGCAACTGCCTCTTTGTATGCCTTCTCATCATTAACAATATACACACCTACGGAAGATCCGCCGCCGCATACCTTTACAACAACCGGGAAATGCGTCGGAACATACGTATCGTTTTCTCCTATCAGCAACACGCTTTCGGGTGTTTGAATATTGTACATTTTAAACAGCGTTTTCGTAACTGCCTTATCCATCGCAATAGCAGAACTCATATAATCGGTTCCCGTATATTTAATTCCGAACAGATCAAATGCTGCCTGAATCTTACCGTTTTCACCGACATCACCGTGAAGCGCCATAAATACGATATCTGCCATACGACAAATCTCAATAACATTCTCTCCGAAATAAACATCCGATGTGACGTTCTTACGGGACTGCTTGACCTGAGCAATATCAGGTGCTTCTTCGGCTACGGGCGCTACCTTGGCAACCCAGTCGATATCCGCATCGAATATACCTTCGCATTTGCCTTCATATCCCAGGAAAACGTCAAGCATCACTGCCTGATGACCCTTTCTCTTCAAAGCCTTATAAATCTGTGTTCCGGATACAAGAGAAACATCTCTTTCCGTACTGATTCCGCCTGCAAGTACAACAACTTTCATTTTTCTACACTCCACTCTTTATACTAATTTGTTGACTGTTTCATTGATAATGATGCGCCAGTTCGCCCAGAATCCAAAATACCGAATACGTATAGCCGTTTTCTTCCAGATAATTACGGTCGTATCGATTGCAGCCGCAAATATACAATATTCCGTATTCCATATTCTTCAGATACTCTTCGCTCTGCGTAATACGATTCGCCATTGAAAGAATCATGGTCTTCTCATATATATCATCCAAAATAACGTCTTCATCCTCTTGGGTCGGCAAGAAGAATTGCGAATCATCCAAAGTCAATCGGCTGTTTGCTTCGTCAACAAGTTCCTGCATCATTGAATACGCATATTCTCCTGTTACTTTGTACGAAGCATCCACATATGATAAAAGCGCCAGACGATACTCTCGGCACTCCGTGTTCATCTTATCCTTTTCCTTGGAATATACAGATGTAACAACGGATGCATACTTCTTACTTCCAATGTAATGGAACAGTTCCGAGGCAGCCCAGAAAAGAGCCGTTCTTTCATCGGCAGTAAGTATCGCATCATATGAATCTGCTGCGTCCCAATACAATTGCGCCGCTTCCGCAAGCTTTTTGGCCTCTTTGGAATCCGAACCATTAAGCTCTGCTGCCGTCATGGCCAGAATAGCCGCCTTCTTGTACAAGTCCTGTATATCCTTGCTCTTTTCGGCACGTTGTGCTCCGGATGCATAAGTTGTAATATATTCCGACAGAAGTTTCTCTGCCTTTTGGCGAATGACTTCGTCTTCCGTATATGCATGCAGCAGACACAAATCTACAACAGAATAATCGTTTCCGACAGGTGCCGCACCATTAAGTAAGCTGTTCAGCAGCGACTCATACAGACCGTCTTCAACATTTACCGCTATTTTCTCCCCCAAATACTCGGAAGCCACAACCGGATCTTTCTGTTCAGAGAAGAAATATACTACTTCTTGGGCAGTCTGCTCTTCACCTTCCGGCATACAGATAATCATTACTTTTCTGCCGTCCTTCTCATAACCGAACCGACTCTCGATCACTTTGACAACATCCAATTTTTCCGCAACATCCGGATTCTTCGACTCATCCTCTGTTGGAGCATCCTTCCGAGCCATTACATTTGCAAAACGTTCTTCAAAATCCTCTTTGGACATCGTCGTTCCGATTGCATCCGTATCCGAAGGCGATACATATAATTTCTCAAAAATACCTTCGCATCCGACCACGGTAACACACATCACGACACATACCGCGGCACATGCGACTTTACGCCATTTCATTCCTCTTACCCCTTTTACCAAGAACTGCATACGCTATCGCTGCGGCAACTCCCAATACCGACAAAGCGATGGAAATGTATAATACGACAGTTCCCTTATATGTTACCGTCAGATTCCCCGTTTCCCCATGCAAGTACACACGGGCGAATCCATTTTCCCCTTCATTGGTAACATTCAGATTCTTCTTGCCGGACGCCGACTCCAGTTCGGCCCGATATCCTTTATAGTAAATAAACGGAACATCCGCATATTCACACGCATCCGTCAAATTTGCGGTAATAACACCTTTCTGTAATGTGTAATCCACCGCGCATCCCGCATCCGTTAACATCGTTTCGGACTGCTCGATTATACTGTCACGGTCCGTAACGGTAGCGGGCAGCCATTCCCCGGCAATAACTCCGGCCGTGAACGGCTTATAACTGTAATAATCGTTGGAATAATCATAATATTCCTGTCGATTCTCATTCTGATGAATCAATGAAGAAATCGCCATTGCAACAAGTACCAGAATAACGGTTGTCTGATAGAGCGGCGAAACATCCTTCGCAGATGAAAGCAAATCTCGCGCCAGCTTCTCCAGCATTTTGTACAACACGATTGTATCCGCAACGGCAAACAAACAAGAAGCAAGAACAAAGAATCTCCACGGGAACTGTACAAAAGAAAAAATCTTAGATAAATACTGCCACGGAAGCAAATTGGTCGACAGCACCGCAAAGCCTGCACCGATAATCATCAATACACCTGCGAATCCGATTACATCATCACGTTCTTTCCATACCACAACCAAGGGCAGGGCAAACAGCAAAAGCATAAATCCCATCGTGGGAAATTGCTGTGAGAAAATAAAGGAAAAGTCAATCGCCGAATACAACATATCATTCTCATTGACCGACACATAAAACGTCTGATCCATAAACTGCTCAAGCATAGGTAACAGATAAGACGCCGTAATCAGCAATACAATACCTGCAAAAAGAATGACTTTGCCCCAAAGGCGTGCTCCGTGCGAAAACAGTATCCTGCACTTAATAATAAATACGGCAACAGCCATCATTACACACATAACCGTTGTCGCCGGATGCGACAAAATCACACCCGCAAAGCCTACAATAAACAAAAGGGGACGACTCATCCCTTCGTATACGATATTGTAAACACTGCAGATAACAATCGGAACAAAAATAAATGCCATGTATTCACCGACAGCACCGCGGACGAGCACATCATCCAAATAATACGGGCATAACGTCAGCAAAATACCCGCCATCAATCCGGCATATTTGTTCTTCAAAATGTAATAACCGCTGTAGTATGCGGACAAAAAGCACAGAAGCACACAAATGAAAGCAAAAATGTGGTAGCTTCCGTGAATGGACATTCCGAGAGCGCGCAAAACGGCAGGTATATACAGCAGAAAATCCGAGTAAAACATACTGCTCGCATATCCGGCTCCGCCAAAGAACAGAAGGTTCACCTTCAGAAACGGTCTGCCGGCCAATATACCTTCCTTTATGCTTTCTATGCGCAAAAGATGGTACTCCAAATCATGTCCGGTAATGCAATACCGTGAAATCAACTGATTGCACGCCAACAGCATCACTATGGCACCGATAATAACGATTATTCTGTTGTCACGATCCTTAAACAGGTTCTTCATGCAATCGCTTTCCTATAAATACTTCGCCAAAAACTCTTCCGCATCTGCAATGACTTTGTCACATTCTTCATCGGATCCGGCCTCAACCATGATACGAATCAAAGGTTCCGTTCCGGATTTGCGAATAAGCACACGGCCCTTTCCATCCAGATCATTGTTAACCTTTTCGGTATATGCCTTCACCTCGGGCATCGTCATAATCTCATTCTTATGCTCCGTGCGAACGTTCTTAAGCTTCTGAGGAAGAATTGTCAATCCGCGGGTCAATGCAGACATCAATGTTTTCTTCTCAACCAGGATATTGGAAATAATCAGTGCCGTCAAAATACCGTCACCGGTTACGGCATACTTGGAGAACACAACGTGACCGGACTGCTCGCCGCCCACACTGTAACCGTGCTCCTGAATCTCCTTGGAAATGTACTTGTCACCTACATCCGTGATGATCATCTTAATCCCGTTTTCTTTCATGGCGTTCATAAGACCCAGATTGGACATAACCGTAACAACGGCTGCATCATCCACCAGCTGTCCCTTCTCCTTCAGATACAGAGAAGCGATATAGATAATGGCATCACCGTCAAGCACGTTACCCTGTTCATCAACCGCAATACATCTGTCTGCATCACCGTCGAAGGCAAAGCCCATATCCAGATGGTTGTCACGTACATATTTCTGAAGCACCTCAATATGTGTCGAACCCGCATCCACATTGATATTGTATCCGTCGGGCTGATTATTAATTACAAATGTATCGGCTCCGAGCATATCAAATACCATCTTGGCAACCGTACTTGCGGAACCGTTGGCACAATCGAGACCGATCTTATATCCGCGGAAGGAATACTTGGGAATCGAAGACAGGTAACTGATATATTTGTTTCTTCCCTGCAAATAATCCTGGCAGCGTCCGATATCCGTTGTTACAGGGATATCGATTTCTCCATCGATATATTTCTCTACTTCCGCAAGAACATCCTCGCTCATCTTGTATCCTTCGGAATCAATGATTTTGATTCCGTTATCATAATACGGATTATGGCTGGCCGTGATCATAATACCAAAGTCAAAATCCTCGGTCTGTGTAATATAGGAAACACTGGGTGTTGTCGTAACATGCAGCAAAAATACATTCGCGCCCGATGATGTAAGGCCTGCTGCCAAACCGTATTCCAACATATAACTGGAACGGCGTGTATCTTTACCGATCACACAGTTCACCTGCTTATTTGTCTGGTTCTTAAAATACCAACCCAAAAATTTACCGATTTTGAGCGCATGCTCTACCGTTAATGATTCGTTTGCTTTTCCGCGAAAACCGTCTGTACCAAAGTACTTCATATCATTTTCCTCCAAAATTCATACTCATCTATCACTATACAGGCCGCATGATATTTCGACAATTTGTCAACCAAACACCGCCTGTTACAGCTATCACTGCTTTTGTGCAAGTGTGGAAAAGGAGAAAGTCACATCCTTATTGTTTTGATCCACACTTACGGTATAACTCTTCGTTTCATACCCATCTTTACTTAAGGTAATCGTATGCATCCCCGTTACTTTCATTGTACTACAAGGTGCAATCCCTATGTAATTACCATCCATATATACTTCAACGCCTTCCGGATTCTCCACACAGATCTTGGCGTTTTCAGACACAACAAATCCGGAATTCTCCGATGTACTCTGATCGGTCCCTATAATATTCGATGAAGACGAATCTGTCTGCGATAAACTTGATGATGAACTCGATGATGAACTCGACGAGGAATCGGATGATGAGGATTCTCCTTCATCCGTATCAAGTTCGAGGTCAATATCCACATTGGCATATTCCGAACCGACCCGCACATTAATGGTTACCGGAACATATCCCGGCGACTCAACGTGAATCTTATGCACACCGTATTCAATCGGAACGCGCTCCTCAAAATCCGTCATCTGATCATCTACAAACAATTGCGCGTAATCCGGAGTAATATGAAATGCCACATGTCCGATGGCAACTTCTTCCACCTCTATCTTGGACAGATCGAGAATTGTCTCCTCATCCCGCTTGATCACAACATTTTCTTCCCCGGCATACCCTTTTGCGGAAATGCGCACTTTATACTTACCTTCAGGAACCGGCAACAGCATTTCTTCCGTAATTGCAGTAATAATTTCCTGCCCTACTTCTATAAATCCGCCGACAAAGAACGTTTCATTCTGCAGTCGAATATACCCGTGCCCGTTCTGTACAAGGATCGAATATATCATACGGTCGCATCCCTTTACGGTCAGCGTATCACGTTCGGTAATATCCATAAGGCTCTCCAACGTTTCGCCATAGGATACGATCGCCTGCTCGGACAATTTGTAGGTCTCGTCACCCACCTGCATACTGTGATGCTTCTCGTCAATGGAAAATCGTGTGACATCCGTCTGGGTCCATGACTTTTGGGACACAGACATGGACGCAAGCATGCCGCTGTGAACGGAATATACAATATCAACAATCTCACCAAGCAAAACCTGATCCATTGTCAGGCTGTTTCCGTGACGCCCGTAAATCGCAGTTGCTCCGTCATATGTCAGGTCAAACAGCCCTTCTACGTCGGGCGTTTGAAAAGTCAATGTCCCCTGTTCTTTGTTCTTGGCAATCAAAATAGCAGTGCTCTCGCACTGAAGCGAAGAAAGATCGGCAACAGGTTCTTTATTCGACGACGTACTCACCGAAGTCGCCTGCTTGCCACCTATGGAATACTCTTTAATTATAAAGAAACACCCCAATGCCGTAATCAGCAAAATAATCACGATGGGAATCATCAATTTCTTCATACGGTATCCTTTATTTTGCGATAAATCCGCATAGCCTGCGGCAACAAATATTCTTTCGTATTATGCGACGGTTCAATCAGTATCTCATCAAACAATTCGCGCAACACATCTCCCATAATAACACCGGCGGGAATTCCCTCATTAATCAGGTCACCTCCGCAAACTGCCATCTCGGCCATTGATAACGGATCGTGTGCCGCGAATATCTCGGCCGTCAACTTCTCGTATCCTGTCAAAAACGCGACTTTCTCATCCATCTGATAATCGGAATGTGCCGCGAGATCCGCCTGTTTCAGTATCGTAAGCATTGCGATATTCTCCGGTGATACGTCCACCATAAACCGACGCATACTCGGCAAAGTCACTCTCGGCCGCTCATCATGATACCGCACCAGCTTCTCCACAACATGAATTGTCGCATTATCGTACCGAAGTCTCCGCAGTATATCGACTACCATTCCGGCACCGACTTCCGGGTGCTTCTTGAAATGCTCGGTTCCGTCAGGGTCCGTCGTCTTACATACGGGCTTCGCAAAGTCATGCATAAACAATGCTATTCGCAAACATTTTCTCGAAAACGCATCCAGGTCTTTGTCCCGTGCACAACAGTCCATCATCGCAATAATTGTATGCTCACCCACATTCGTAAAATGATGTGGATTGTTCTGACTGCACTCCATTGCCACATCCCATTCGGGCAGAATCACTCGCGTAATACCATACTCGTAAGCCTCTCGCATCATTTCCGGATGCGGAGATACCAGTATTTTCTCCAGCTCTTCGCGTATTCTCTCGGCACTGACATCAGAAAGATTCCCGGCAAATTTTCGAATGGCCGTTCTCGTATTGTCTTCTATCGTAAATGAAAGTTGTGCCGCAAACCGTAGCGCTCGCATAATCCGAAGCGCATCTTCATCAAAGCGTTCATTGGGATCTCCGACCGCACGGATTACACCGTCCTTTAGATCCTGAATACCGCCAAACAGATCGACAACTCCCTCTTCGTCATTGTATGCCATCGCGTTTACGGTAAAATCACGTCTCCGCAGATCTTCACGCAACAGACCTGTAAAAGTCACCTGCTTCGGGTGTCTGTTGTCTTCATAGATTCCGTCGATCCGATATGTTGTAACTTCGTAGCCGTCATCGCCGAGCATGACTTTTACCGTTCCGTGTTCTATCCCGATATCAACGGTTCTGCGAAACAAACTCTTAATTTGATCCGGTAAAGCATTCGTCGTAATATCCCAGTCGTTCGGCTCTTTATTAAGCAAAGAATCCCGTACGCAGCCACCTACAGCGTAAGCTTCAAAACCTTCCTTTTGGAGGGTTTCTATAATCTGCTTCACCTTCTGTGGTAGAATAATCTGCATTCGGGATTCCTCTATCATTGAAATCAATGACTGACTTTCTGCAAAACTGATTGGAACTACTTAACGAGACGCAATGTCTCTCTTGCGATTGCAAGCTCTTCATTCGTGGGAATAACAAGAACGGGGATCTTGGAATCGTCTGTGGAAATAATGATTTCCTCACCGCGAATCTTATTCTTCTCTTCGGATATCTTGATTCCCAGGTATCCGAAATATTCACATACATCCGATCTCGTGGATGCGTTGTTCTCACCGACACCTGCCGTAAATACGATGGCATCAACACCGTTCATGGCTGTAATGTAAGAACCGATGTATTTCGCAACACGATAGGAATAAGTTTCCAGCGTTGTAACTGCCTGCTCGTTTCCGTCGCCCGCAGCGCTTCCCAAATCTCTGAAGTCACTGGAAATACCTGACAAACCGAGCACACCTGACTTCTTGTTCAGGATAGTAAGCATCTGGTCAAAAGACAAATCTTCCTTCTTGCTGATAAACTCCAGAATTGCCGGATCCAAATCGCCGCTTCGTGTTCCCATGATCAAACCTTCCAACGGTGTCAGACCCATGGATGTATCTACGCACTTGCCGTTCTTAACGGCACTGATGCTCGCACCGTTTCCCAAGTGGCAAACAACGATCTTCATATCTTCACGTTTCTTGCCCAAAAACTCGGCTGTACGAGCGGATACATAATCATGACTTGTTCCGTGGAAACCGTAACGGCGAACTTTGTATTTCTCATAATATTCATACGGAATACCGTATAAAAATGCTTTCGGCGGCATTGTCTGATGGAAAGCGGTATCAAATACGGCAACCATCGGAACACCGGGCATAATCTTTGCACAGGAATGAATACCGATCAGGTTGGCAGGATTGTGAAGCGGTGCCAGATCGTTGCACTCTTCGATAGCTTTGATAACATCATCATCAATAAGAACTGCCTGTGAAAATGCTTCGCCGCCATGAACAACACGATGGCCGACCGCATCGATCTGTGACAGATCGGAAATAACACCGATTTCGGGATCGGTAAGTGCATCGATTACCAGCTGCACTGCCGTTGTATGATCCGGCATCGGAACAACCTTTTTGATCTTATCTCCGTCCTCACCCTTCTGGTGTGTCAGACAACTGCCTTCGATACCGATTCTCTCACACAGACCCTTTGCCAAAACTGTTTCGGAATCCGTCTCGATCAACTGATATTTCAGGGAACTGCTTCCGCAGTTAATAACAAGTACATTCATGATATACGTAACCCTCCTTATTAGTATGCTCTTCCCCAATATACAAGTGCCTTTGCAGGCTTACCGCAATATACGCATGTGTCGGACAGTTTTTCCTGTTCAAACGGCATACAGCGGCTCGTAACGGACATATCTTCCTTAATCTTCTCTTCGCATTCGCGACATCCGCACCACATTGCTTTAACGAATCCGGACTTGTTGGCAAATACATCTTCGAACTCTTCCTTGGTTGTTGCTGTGTAAGTATGCTCTGCAAGATGCTTCTTGGCACGTTCAAACATATCTTTCTGTATTGTCGGAAGCAGTTCGCCAACCGTCTTAACCAGATCATCGATGGCAACTTCAATCTTCTCTCTCGTATCACGACGGCAAATCACGCACTTACCGGCTTCCATATCCTTCGGTCCGATTTCCACACGAAGAGGAATACCGCGCATCTCCTGCTCCGCAAACTTCCATCCGGGAGACTTGTCCGTATCATCAAGCTTCACTCTGAAGCCGCCCTTCTTAAGAGAATCATACATTTCATTCGCCTTATCAAGCACGCCGGGCTTAGCCTGCTGAATAGGAATAACACAAATCTGACAAGGTGCGATCGCGGGAGGAAGTACCAAACCGGAATTATCACCATGTACCATAATAATGGCACCGATAATTCTTGTGGACATACCCCATGATGTCTGATGAACGTACTGCAGTTTATTCTCTTTGTCCGTATACTGAATACCGAATGCTTCCGCAAATCCCGTACCGAAGTTATGTGATGTACCTGACTGTAATGCTTTGCCGTCATGCATCAGAGCTTCGATTGTATAAGTTGCGGCTGCTCCGGCAAACTTCTCTTTGTCCGTCTTGCGTCCCTTAACAACGGGAATCGCCAAAATTTCCTCACAGAAGTCCGCATATACATTTAACATCTGTTCCGTTCTTGCAACGGATTCTTCTTCCGTAGCATGTGCCGTATGGCCTTCGTGCCCCAGGAACTCACGGGAACGCAGGAAAGGTCTGGTTTCCTTTTCCCAACGAACAACGGAACACCACTGGTTATATACCTTGGGAAGGTCTCTGTAAGACTGAATATCTCCTTTGTAAAAGTCACAAAACAGCGTTTCCGATGTAGGACGAACACACATTTTCTCCTGCAGGGGAGCCAAACCGCCCTGTGTAACCCAGGCAACTTCCGGAGCAAATCCCTCTACATGATCCTTCTCCTTCTGCAGAAGTCCTTCGGGGATAAACATGGGCATATACACATTCTCAACACCGGTTTCCTTGAATCTGCGGTCCAGCTCATGCTGAATATTCTCCCAGATTGCATAACCGGCCGGTTTGATCACCATACAGCCCTTCACGTTGGAATAATCAATCAGTTCTGCCTTCTTAACCACATCCGTGTACCATTGAGCGAAGTCCTCTTCCATGGATGTGATCTCTTTTACAAGCTTCTTATCAGCCATATATATTTCCTCCATCCTTACGCAGGTAGTGTCAAATCCAACACTACTATTTTATTATCTAAAGGCTTAAAAAGCCTTTATTTTCAACATTTCCTGGAGGTTTGCAAATAAAAAGAGCATTTACCTCCATATTTGATATAATGTCCTCGACCAAAATTCCAAAA
>JAZLJS010000113.1:0-1023 GCA_045617945.1 Lachnospiraceae bacterium | reverse complement strand
GTATTATTTATCAATCAATGCCATGAGAGAGGACAGATTCGGAGGCGGAACCGGAGGTGATCCGGATTATTATGCGCGTAATAAGGAATTTAAAGCAAATAAGGAGATGCCCGAAAGGGTAAAGGCACTGTATCTGACAGGTCGTGTCGGTGGAGACAGTCTCGATGAATTTATCGATGTAGCAATTAATTCGGGAATCAATGCATTTGTTGTGAATATAGCAGACAATACAGAGATAGCATATCAGTCAGAAGTGATGAACGAATTCTGTCCGTCTGCATACGATCAGGCCATATATCTTCCTGAGGAATATGCAGAGCGTATTAACAGGATAAAAGACGCCGGATTTTATGTAATAGGCAGGATGACAACATTTAATGATGATTATCTGGCAATCGATCATCCTGAACTGTCGATATCTGATTTAGAGGGAAACCCGAAAGAGCTGTCAAACGGATACTGGCCGTCGCCATATTCAAGAAGAGTCTGGCAGTACAAATTGGATATCGCAAAAGAGGCTGTGGATTGGTTTGACTTTGATGAGATACAGTTTGATTATGTCAGATTTCCGGATCGTACACAATCAGCTGAAAAAGAAGGCAACGTAGACTACAGAAATGAAAATAATGAAACCAAGAATCAGGCCATTCAGAGATTCCTTATGTATGTAACGGACCAACTCCATGAAAAAGGGATTCATGTCGGTGCAGACGTTTTCGGAGAAGTATCCGGGAACTTCGTCGGAGGTTACGGGCAGTATTGGCCTGCAATATCCAATGTAGTTGATGTCATATCGGGTATGCCTTATCCTGATCACTATGCCCCAACGGAAGATTATCTGCCTTGGGAACATCCGTATGAGACGATAACCAGTTTTGCTGAGTCTGCAGCTGAAAGACAGAAAGAATGTCCTACGCCTGCCAAGGTCAGGACATGGATTCAGGGATATAATTCTTTCCGGGAACCATACACGGAATATTATGCTGATTTTGTCGGGCAAGAGATACAGGCTTTGTATGATGC
>JAZLJS010000112.1:0-75365 GCA_045617945.1 Lachnospiraceae bacterium | reverse complement strand
TGCAATGAGATTTTAACCGCTTTTGACAGTATTAACCTTGGTTAAACTTTGGTTAAATTTTGAAGTGGAGATGCCCAAACCTCCCTTCTTTACTGGATTTGAGGCGGTTTTAAATTTTCGTTCGAATCCCGTCTCGTGCTTGAAGACATATGAAAGGACATAATCCAGGCCTGTTCCGATGCCCAAGTTGGGAAAATGAAGAAATGGAGATTTAATAAGAATTTTGCTGATAAATGAAATGATTTATATAATGAGATTTTTATGTATATTGATACTATTTTGTAGATAGCATCTATGGTAGTATAGTTTGGCGATGTTATAGTAATGATATGAGAGCATTAGGCGATGCTGTTGCAATGTGATGTGAGTATATGGTGATGCTATTGTATTGTGGTGTGAGCATCAAGAGATGCATTTGATGGTGTGTATGCATTGGGATGTGTATATTGAGTGAAAAGGTGTGAATTAATCAGATGGGCAAAGAGAAAGTTTTGAATATGACGGAAGGGAGCCCGATTAAGCTCCTTATTACATTTTCTATTCCGATGTTAATCGGTAATATTTTCCAGCAGGTTTATAATCTGGCGGATTCGATTATTGTTGGGCAATTAATAGGTTCCGATGCGTTGGCGGCAATCGGCGCTACCAGTTCGATTACGTTTTTTTTCTTCGCGCTTTGCAACGGATTTGGTTCCGGCGGCGGAATTATTACTTCTCAGGCGTTCGGACGCGGTGATGAGAAGGAAATTAAGAATTGTATAGCTAACATATCTTATATCATGATTGTTATGCCATTTATCGTCGGTACTGTTGCATTCTTTTTGACGGGACCGCTGTTGCGCGTTTTGAATACTCCCGAAGGGATTCTTCCGGACGCGATAATCTATATGAAGACTATGTGCGTCGGCTTGATGTTTGTTTCGGTGTATAATCTGTCTTCCTCCCTTTTGCGAGCGCTTGGAGATTCGAAAACACCACTGTTCTTTTTGATCTTTTCCTGCATTTTGAATGTGGGACTGGATCTTCTGTTTGTCAGTGTATTTCATATGGGTGTTTTTGGCGCCGGTGTCGCTACACTCATTGCGCAGTTCGTTTCCGGCGTAACATGTCTTATATATGCAATAAAAGTCAATCATTATTTTCGTTTGAAGAAGGAAGATTTGACTGCGAACAGACAGATTATCCGAAATGTTGTTAAACTGGGCGTGCCGTTGTCATTACAGTTTTCATTGATAGCCATTTCGTGTATGGCGCTGCAGCGAGTAGTTAATTCGTTTGGTGCGGTTGCTGTCGCAGCGTTTACGGCGACCAGCCGCGTGGAACAGATGATTCATCAGCCGTATCAGACAACCAGTGCGGCATTATCGACATATTGCGGACAAAACTATGGCGCGAAAAAGAGTGAACGTTTGGTAGAAGGATATCATAAGGCGCTATTGTTGATGGTAATTTTTACAGTTGTTATGGTGCCTCTTATGCAGATTTTCGGCAAGCCGATCATGGCCATCTTTGTAAAGGAACAGGATGTAATTGATATGGGTGCGAAAGCACTTCAGATTACGAGTTGGTTCTATATATTCCTTGGCGTAATTTATGTGATTCGTGGTGTGTTAAATGGTTTGGGGGATGCCTTCTTTGCTATGCTGAACGGTATAGTGGAAGTAATCGGAAGATTTGTAGTACCTATTATGCTTACAGGGATACCGGCACTCGGATTGTGGGGAATCTGGTGGTCTGTCGGTATTGTGTGGTTCTTAAGCGGTGCAACAGCATGGATGCGTTATGCGCTTTGTAAAGGGAAATACGGAATTACGGGGAAGTCCGAAAGCGAAGTAAGATCCGAAATTGAGGCATAATTCGGAATTTATGGAAAGTCATGAATTGAGGAAATTCTGCGACGCCGAATTATTGAAAATTGATTGACATAACGGTGTGGATTTGGCATAATTATTAGGTTCGAGGGGAGTGTCGAAAGGCACTCAAGTGATAGAGTACAGCAAGAACATTTATGCATCAAGGGATGCTTATAGCAACAGAAGGAGCTCAACATTTGTTGTTGGGCTTGTTTGCGTTCTTGCATTATTGTTGGCGATATTGATGTTGCCGAAGAAGGTATATGCGGCGACGTTTGTGGATGTGTCGTCAGAATCGGAATTCAAAAGTAATGTTACTTCAGGGAATAATGTGCGGTTAAAAAATAACATTACATTGATGAATCCGATTGTATTTGATAAAGATGTTACAGTAGATCTAAATACTTATAAGCTTACCGCAGTTAAAACATCTGAGATGATTGGTGTGGAAGGCGGAAAGTATTTGAAGTTTATGAATGGCAAACTTCAGATGGACTCCTATAATGAGGGTAAAGGGTATAACGGAACAATAGTTATGTACAAAGTAAATGTACAAGATACTATATGGTTGGGTGTTCATAAAGTAATTGTAGTAGACACTTCTGTGGAGAATATTGATATTGAAAAGGGTCAATTTGTAACTGCGACAGCGGTTATTGGAGACCCCGGCCAGACATTTGAGCAAGCACTTACAGATAGTATGTCGTTTTATACGACGGCTCAAGAGGCCATTACTGCGGCTTCAAACGGGAAGGCTGTTTTCGTTTTAATAAATACAGATAATATTTCAGTCAACAAACCGATCACTTTAGACCTTGGTTCGCATACGGCCAGTTCTATTACGGTCGGTACTGCAGATGGACTTACGATTAGAAACGGAATGGTGAGCGGCAATATTTCTTCCTCGGGAAGTGGAGCGATGACATGGAAGGATCTGACGGTTAAGGGAAACGCGGATAATTCCGGTCATGCAACAACGATTGAATCCGGTTATTACAATAATGGTACGTTTTCAACGGCATCGGGAAGTTCTATGTTTATTAAGGGCGGATATTTTGTAAACGATCCGTCAGGTATTGTGAATAATGAAAATGGATATGTTGTTATTCCCGGTACATATTCATATGGTGGTGTGACGTATAAATATCGTGTTACGAACGGCTTTAAGATTTATTATGATGCCAACAGCGGAACCGTTAGTAAGTCCATGGATCCGTATGAAACGGGCGGAACGGCCGTTACTCTTCCGACGCCTACCAAGACAGGAGATCTGTTTGATGGCTGGTATGATAATCCTACCGGTGGAAATTTAATCGGAAGAGCCGGTGCGCAGATTACAACGGCAGAAGATATTACGTTATATGCACATTGGCATAATCACGTTTTCGTATATGAAGCAAGCGGTAATACAATTATTGCTTATTGTACGAACGGATATTGGACGAATCCTTGCGAATATCAGGGTAAAGAGAGAGCTGTAGTATTGACGCTTACGGCGAATGACATTATCTATGGCGGAAATATTAATGCTCAGGTGACCAATAACGTTTCTCCTGCAACGGGAGTTGCGGCAGGTAGTATATATTATGAAGGCGTAAATAGCACTACTTATACCAAGTCTACAACGGCGCCCGTAAATATCGGAACCTATGAAGCGTCAGTTACGATTACGGCAGGCGGTGTTGATTACGTTGCAAAGAAGGAGTTTACGATCAGCCCTGCGGCACTTACGATTACGGCAAACGCTCAGATAATAGCGAGAGATGAAAGTATAGCGGAAGGACCTGCGCAGGTAACTCCTCAGGGATTGGTGTTGTCCGACAAGGTTGATTCTATCGTTCTTACACCCAGTACGGATGCTGCAACAACAAGCGGAACGATTACTCCGAGTGACGCAGTGATTAAGAACGGAACAGAGGATCGGACTGGGAATTATACGATTACTTATAGGACCGGTAGCTTGACAATTAATAAATCTACACCTCTTGTTTCCGAGGCTCCGCAGATTACATATGCAGAACCCGAGACAGCACTTGTATATGGTGATACACTTGCGGATGCAATTATTAATCAGGGTACGGGAGTTGTGAAATCCGGAACCCGTGATATCCCGGGTACATTTGTGTGGGATGATTCTACAATTATGCCGCAGGTATCGGATAGTAATGTGACGGAATATACGCTTAATTTTATTCCGAATGATACAGCAAACTATAATTCGACAACATGTGTTCAGAAGGTAAAGGTTATTCCGAGACCGCTCGAAATCACATGGACGAATGATGAATTCATATATGACGCAGCATCTCATAAACCGACAGCAACGGCTACGAATCTTGTCGGAAGTGATGAATGTACGATTACCGTTTCGGGAGAACAGACAGATTCCTGTGACCAGTCCGGTGTTGCTAAATACACGGCACAGGCAGCCTCTGTATCCAATCCGAATTATAGACTGCCGGATGCTCCGACGGCAGCAGGTGAAGAAAATGTCAATTTCCATGACTTTGTAATCAAGAGATATCCGATTAGCGTGACAGCCAAGGCACAGTCGATTGTTCGCGATGATGTAATACAGCAGGGTGTCGCTTATGTAACGTATGATTCATTAAAGGGTTCGGATGCATTTGTTGGTGTTACGCTTACGGCTAGCACGGATGAAGTTACGACGAGCGGCACTATTACACCTTCCGAAGTGGTTATTAAGAAAGATTCGGTTGTGAAAACGCTGAATTATGACATTACATATGTTGATGGTGCGCTTACGATTACAAAGGCTACGCCGGTAATCACATATGTTGCAACGGTCGAATATGTTGATGCAGCACCGGCGCTTGTTTATGGAGATACACTTGCAAAAGCACTCTTTACGGACGGAACGGGTGTTGTTCAGGTTGGAAGTAAGGATATTCCGGGTAGATTTGAATGGTTGAATCCGGAGAAGATGCCGCATGTAAGTGATAGTGAAACGACAGAATATAATGTTGTCTTTACTCCCAATGATACACATAACTATGAGGTTGTATCGGCTACGCAGAAGGTAACGGTCGTGCCCAGAGAGCTGGAACTGAATTGGTACAACGACACATATACGTATGACTTTGTTGCACATAAGCCGAGTGCGGATGCGACAAACCTTGTCGGTAATGATACATGTAATGTTACGGTAAACGGGGAGCAGACAGATTCCTGCGAGAAAGCGGGAGTTTTGCAGTATATGAGTATGGCGGTTTCCGCTGATAATCCGGATTATATTTTGTCGACAGACCCTAATGTGATTACGCATCCTTTTGTGATTTATAAACGTTCGATTACAGATGACATGGTTAATGTAACCATGGATGCTTCCCAGAATATAACGACGCATATTGTATGGGAATCGTTGACTAATGTATTATACGAGCTTACGCTTGATGATGATTATACAATGACGAAGGAATCCGATGATCATGTTATTACGTTGACCTATGAAGGAATCGGAAACTTTAAGGAAACGATAGTTCGTTATCTGTCTATTCCACAGGGTGAGGGCAATATTACCACATACGTTGATATTGATGAGAATGCCAAGCTGTTTATTCCTACTTTGGAGAAAGTATCCGAGGAGCAGGGAAAGTCACTCTTGGAGGAATCTCTTATAGATGCGGGCAAGACGGAGGTGGCCGAGAAGGTGCATGATGACGATCCTACGGTGAATTATAATGCCGAAGTGGTATTGAAAATGAAGGAACATACAGAAGAGTACCCGGTACCCGAAGGCGATGAGAAACTTGTAATGGATAATCTTCGTTCACTTACCCATGCAGGAAATGCTGAGGTTGGTGCATTCTTTGATTTGACGTTGCATTTGAAGTATTCCGTACAGGTGAGCTCGCAACCCCCTGTTTCGGATTCCGTACAATTGCATGAAGTTGATGCGCCGAAGATGATAACGATTGTTGTTCCGCCGGCACTTCGTAACAGAAATGAATATAAGATACGAACATATTATGTTGTCAGAGTACATGAAAATGTACCTGAAACGCTTGTATCCTCAGAGTCGACGACAATAAGTTTCCCTACGAATAAGTTTTCGACGTATGCGCTTCTCTATTCCGATGCGGACAAACCGGCAGATCCGGAACCGGAGAAGAAGTTCTACGGTTATTGGCCGACTCCTACACCGCCGGCTCCGGTTGATATCATGTATCTGAAGGGCAGATCTCCGAAGACATCCGATACAAGTGAAATATATGTATTCGGTGTGATTGCGATTGCCGGATGTGTTATGCTGATGGCACTTCTTGTAAAGAGGGCAAAGCGCAAGTAAGCTGTTCATCTGATGAGAAAACATGAGCGCAAAAGTAAGTTGTCCGATTGATAGGAAAACATGAGCGTATAAATTATCCTTGCTATGAAGGAAAGATCATAAATGATTAAGGAAAAGTATGATGCCGTAATGAGGGCATCAGAGCCGTTTAAGAAAACAAAACGTGCCTGGATCAGCAGGACGGCGGCAGTTGGGCGTAAGCATAAGCTTCTCAAATATCCCATTCTTGTTTGGATCGTAATCTTTATCTTCTTTGTAAACCTTGCATTTTATATAATGCTGGGAATACTGACACACAAAAGAGGCGTGACTTTTGCCATGGGGCTGTTGCTGTTGGCCCTTGGCGGATATGGTGTCTGGAGTGTTGTCGGAGATTACGGACAGAGCCGTGAACTGTATACTTCCACAGCGCAGCAGTTTACAGTTGAGAGACTTGCAACCGGATCTATAGCCGAGATATCGGATGCTACGGCTACGGATTCCAATCCATCATCCATTGCCGTACAGATTAACTGGTACGAGAAGTTGCAGGTTGATTTTGGGCAGTTGCAGAATCTTAATTCCGATATTGTCGGATGGTTATTCTTTGAAAATGAAGATATCAGTTATCCGATACTGCAAGGCAAGAATAATGACGTATATTTGAGAACAACGTATGACGGCAAGTCTGCCAGGGCAGGTTCAATCTTTTTGGATTGCCTGAATAAGAATGACTTTTCCGATATGCATACACTTATATATGGTCATAACATGCGTGATGAGACCATGTTCGGTAAACTGAAGAACTATTACCGTGAGGAAGGATACTTCGAGAATCACAAATACTTTCAGGTAATTACGCCTTCGGAGTGCTTGCGTTATGAAGTCATTGCCTACAAGACGGTTCCCGGAGACGGAGATATTTACAATATATTTACGGAAGACTCTGTCGGGTATTTGGATTGGTTGAAGGATTGTATCTTCAAAGGTAATTATGCGTCGTCCGGATGGAAACCGGATTATCGCGATAAGATTATTACATTATCGACATGTACTTCGGGAAATGATCGATTTGTGGTATGCGGAAGACTTATTGATTCGCATGAGCAATAAGAAATTTCTAACCTGTAATACGGGAATGTTCGTGTGGTTTTTCAATATGTAATGTGCTATATTTTACAGGTACGGGGTATTAGCTCAGCTGGGAGAGCGCCAGGTTCGCAATCTGGAGGCCAGGGGTTCGATCCCCCTATGCTCCATCTCCGGCAGGTGTTATATCTGCCGGTTGTGTGTTTTTATACAAAAGTATTGGGAGAAGGGTGTAAATGAAGTATCACGTATTGTATAATCCGTTGTCCGGAAATGGGCTGGGTCATGAGAGAAGCAAAAAGCTCTACGAATTGTTGTCCGGTAAAGAAGTTGTATATGAGGATGTTACCAAGATTGATAATCTGTCGGTTTATTTGTCCGAAATGGATTTGGACGATAGAATCGTTCTGTGCGGTGGTGACGGGACACTGAATCATTTTGCGAATGATTTACAGGGGGAATCTCTATCCCGGGAGATATATTATTATCCGGCCGGCAGCGGTAATGATTTTGCAAACGATGTGAATCAGAATACGGAAAAGTCATTCTTCCTTCTGAATCCGTATTTGGAGAATCTTCCCATTGTTACCATAAATGGTGTTTCAAGAAGGTTTATTAACGGAATCGGTTATGGAATCGATGGATATTGCTGTGAAGAAGGTGATAAGGTTCGCAGTAAGAGCAACAAGCCGGTGAATTATACACCGATTGCCGTAAAAGGTCTGGTGTATGACTTTAAACCGCGGAACGCGGTTGTTACGATAGACGGAGAAACGCGGGAATATCAGCGTGTATGGCTCGCACCGACGATGTTTGGACGCTTTTTCGGCGGCGGCATGAAAATGGCTCCGAACCAGGACCGTGGTAATGAACAGCATGAAGTTTCCGTGATTGTTGTTCATGATGCCGGTCGACTGAATTTGTTGCCACTTTTCCCGAAAATTTTTACCGGAGAACATATCAAGCATACCAGGTATGTTGAGGTGAAAAAGGGACATAACGTTCACGTTATGTTTGATACGCCGTGTGCACTGCAGATTGACGGTGAAACACTCCTTAATGTAAAAGAATATTCGGTTACTACCGTTTAAGAGACTATTGTCGGCATGCATGTGCGTGCCGGCATTATTAGGATAAATGTTGTGCAAATGCGTAATATGTTTGTCTGAAATTGCGAATTGTCTGAAATTGTAATTCGCTTTGATAAGGAGAATTCCTATGGGAGAGAAGAAAAAGAAACGTATGGGTGATCGTTGGGATGCGACATTGATTCGGGATTTGGATTCCATGCACTTTGTTATGCCGTGTATTTATCCGGACAGATGCAATAATGAAGCATTTATTTCCGAACGTATTGATTTGACGAATCTGAATGTATTTCTTGCGAAGAAGAATACGGAAGGAATTGCGTATAAATACAATGTTTTTCAGGTGATTGTGGCTGCGTATGTAAAGGCTGTTGTTCTGCGTCCGAAAATGAACCGGTTTATAGCGAATAAGAACATGTACCAGCGTGACGAAATAACGGCTTCTTTTGTTGTAAAGAAATTGTTTGACGACCATGGCGGTGAGGCACTGGCGTTTCTGCATTGCGATGAGCACGATACAATAGATACGATTCACGAGAAGATTTATGAGAAGGTTTCGTACTGCAGAAGTGATAATGTAGATGCTTCCACAAACGCTATGGACATTTTCAATAAGATGCCCAGATTCTTAAGTAAATTCCTGATTGCAATTGCAAGAGGACTGGATAAGAGAGGCAAATTGCCGAGAGCACTTGTAGAGACGGATCCGTATTATGCCTCTGTGATTTTCTCTAATCTGGGTTCTTTGAAACTGCATTCCGGATACCATCATTTGACCAACTGGGGTACAACTTCGGTATTCGTTATTGTCGGTGAGCGCAAGAAGAGACCATTCTATGATGAGGATAGTAATATGACAATGCGCGACAGCATTGACTTGGGAATGACGATTGACGAAAGAATTGCTGACGGATATTACTACGCCAAGACAATTCGTTTGCTGAAGAAGCTTTTGGAGAATCCGGCTCTTTTAGAGCAGGAATTTGCGACGGAAATAGAGTATTAAGATAGTGTATTAAGTTAGGAGAATGGAAATATGAGTGAGATTACCGCTAAAACTCCTTGGGAAGGAAGCATGGGCGATGTCCCGATGCATCTTGAATATTTTGAAGGAACCATGATTGAAAAAGTGGAAGAGATTGCGGCTCTTTATCCCAACTATATTGCGTTTGACTTTATGGGAAAGTCAGTTTCCTATCAGAAAATGGTTCAGGAGATTCATGATTGTGCAAAATCTCTGCGAACAATCGGCATTCGTGAAGGGGATAAAGTCACTATTGCCATGCCGAATTGCCCGCAGGCCATTTATATGTTCTATGCAGTGAATATGGTCGGCGGAATTGCCAATATGATTCATCCGCTTTCCGCAGAGAAGGAGATTGAATTCTATTTAAACGATTCGGGTTCCGTTACTGCGGTTACATTGGATCAATTCTATGACAAGTTTGAGCGTGTTCGTCAGAATACGAAGGTTATTAATATTGTTATTGCCAGCATAAAGGACGAATTGAGTAAACCGATCAAGGCCGGATATATGCTTACGGAAGGCCGTCACATGAAGAAGATTCCGCAGGATGCACCGGTTATTCGCTGGAAAGATTTTATGAGAATCGGAAAGGCTTGCTTCTTTAATTATAAGGTGAAACGTTCATCCGACGATCCGGCGGTTATTCTGTATTCCGGCGGTACGACCGGTACAACAAAGGGTATCGTGTTGTCCAACAAGAACTTTAATGCACTTGGGCAGCAGGTTATTGCAACCAATCCGATGTTTAGGCCCGGTGATAAAATGCTGTCAGCCATGCCTTTGTTCCACGGCTTCGGTTTGGGCGTATGCATTCATACGATGCTCAGTCAGGGCGGACGATGCATTCTGGTTCCGAGATTTACGGCACAGAGTTATGCAAAATTGATTACAAAGTGCCGTTGCAACTTTATTGCGGGTGTTCCGACACTTTATGAAGCACTTCTGCGTCTTCCGAGCATGGAGAAGGCCGATTTGTCCTGCTTAAAAGGTGTGTTTAGTGGCGGTGATTCACTTTCGGTGGAATTGAAGAAGAAATTTGATAAGTTTTTATATGACCATAAGTCTGTCGTACAGGTGCGTGAGGGATACGGAACAACAGAAACGGTTACTGCATGTTGCTTAACACCGGTGAATATTTCCAAAGAGGGAAGTATCGGCATTCCTTTCCCGGATACATATATTAAGATTGTGGAACCCGGTACGGATAACGAGCTTCCGTATGGAGAAGAGGGCGAAATTCTTTTGGCAGGTCCTACCGTTATGATGGAATATGCAGGACATCCGGAAGAGAGTGCCGCAACACTTCGTACGCATGCGGACGGACTTACCTGGGTATATACGGGAGACTTGGGTAAGATGGATGACCAGGGATTCATTTACTTCTCCGGACGTGCCAAGAGAATGATTATTTCTTCAGGCTATAATGTATATCCGGGTCAGCTGGAGAATATTCTGGATGCGCATGAACTTGTACAGATGAGCTGTGTAATCGGTGTGCCCGATCCGTACAAGATGCAAAAGGTAAAAGCATTTGTGAAGCTTGTACCCGGAACGGTTGCATCAGAGAATGTTAAGAATACTCTTTTGGATTATTGCCGTAAGAATATTGCAAAATATGCAATGCCATACGATATAGAATTCCGCGAAGAATTACCGAAGACTCTTGTCGGCAAAGTTGCTTACAGAGTACTGGAGGAAGAGGAAATAAGCAAGCTCAACAAAGAAACAACGTAAAAAGGTTGAAAATTTGGGATTATTGCAAGCCCGCCGTTCTTGACACGGCGGGTTTTTGATTTTACAATGATGTCAATGTTTTGATGGGTTAGTGCGCCCTTTTTTAGGGTACCGTCAATGCAAATATCATTATCCCGACGAGAAAAGGATATGAAGGAGGAGTAATTATGTACAAGAAAGTTTCAACAGATCTCGGTTTTGTTGACCGGGAAAAAGAAGTCGAGAAGTTTTGGAAGGACAACGCAATTTTCGAGAAGAGTATGAAGATTCGCGAAGGTTCTCCGATTTACATGTTTTATGACGGTCCGCCGACAGCAAACGGCAAACCGCATATCGGTCACGTATTGACGCGTGTCATTAAGGATATGATTCCCCGTTACCGTACAATGAAAGGCTATATGGTTCCCCGTAAAGCCGGTTGGGATACACACGGTCTTCCGGTTGAGTTGGAAGTTGAGAAGCTTTTGGGCCTTAACGGTAAGGAACAGATTGAAGAATACGGAATGGAGCCCTTCATTGATAAATGTAAGGAATCCGTTTGGAAATACAAAGGAATGTGGGAGGATTTCTCCGGTACAGTCGGTTTCTGGGCTGATATGGATGATCCTTACGTAACATATCATGACGATTATATTGAGTCCGAGTGGTGGGCACTTAAGACAATTTGGGACAAGGGCCTTCTTTACAAAGGCTTCAAGATTGTGCCCTATTGTCCTCGTTGCGGTACCCCGCTTTCTACAGCGGAAGTATCTCAGGGTTACAAGACCGTTAAGGAAAAGTCAGCCATCGTTCGGTTTAAGGTAAAAGGTGAGGATGCATATTTCCTGGCATGGACAACCACACCGTGGACATTGCCTTCGAACCTGGCACTGTGCGTAAATCCTTCCGAAACATATGTGAAGGTGAAAGCTGCTGACGGCTATACATATTATATGGCAAAGGCTCTTCTGGATACTGTTCTTGGTTCTCTTGCCAAAGAAGATGCACCTGCTTACGAGATTCTTTCAGAGTATGTCGGAACAGATTTGGAATACAAAGAATATGAGCCTTTGTTTGAGTGCGCAAAGGTTGCAGCCGACAAACAGAACAAGAAAGCATTCTTTGTTACATGTGATAACTACGTAACTATGACAGACGGTACCGGTATTGTTCATATCGCTCCTGCTTTTGGTGAGGACGATGCCAATGTCGGACGTAATTACGATCTTCCGTTCGTTCAGTTCGTTAATGGTAAAGGTGAGATGACGGAAGAGACACCTTTCGCAGGATTGTTTGTTAAGAAGGCAGATCCGGAAGTATTGCAGAATTTGATCGCAAGAGATCAGTTATTTGCAGCTCCGAAGTTTGAACATGAATATCCGCATTGCTGGAGATGCGATACTCCGCTTATCTATTATGCACGTGAATCATGGTATATCAAAGAAACTGCTGTCAGAGACCAACTTGTTCGTAACAACAACACGGTTAACTGGATTCCCGAATCTATCGGTAAGGGTCGTTTCGGCAACTGGCTTGAGAATATTCAGGACTGGGCAATCTCCCGTAACCGTTATTGGGGAACTCCGCTTAATATCTGGGAATGTGAATGCGGATGCCAGGAGTGTATCGGCAGTCGTGAAGAACTTAAGAAGTTAAGCGGAAATGATGCTGCACTTTCGGTTGAACTTCACAGACCGTATATTGATGAAATCACAATTCCCTGTCCTAAGTGCGGCAAGACCATGCACAGAGTACCGGAAGTTATTGACTGCTGGTTTGATTCGGGTGCAATGCCTTTTGCACAGTATCATTATCCGTTTGAGAATAAGGAATACTTTGAGGCACATTTCCCGGCACAGTTTATTTCCGAGGCAGTTGACCAGACAAGAGGATGGTTCCATTCTTTGATGGCAGAGTCTACACTTCTGTTTGACAAGGCTCCTTATGAAAATGTTATTGTTCTGGGTCATGTTCAGGATGAGAACGGTCAGAAGATGAGCAAATCCAAAGGAAATGCAGTTGATCCGTTTGATGCACTTAATGAGTATGGAGCAGATGCAATCCGTTGGTATTTCTATATTAACTCGGCACCTTGGCTGCCGAATCGTTTCCACGGAAAGGCTGTTACCGAAGGTCAGCGTAAATTCATGGGAACATTGTGGAACACATATGCGTTCTTTGTATTGTATGCGAATATCGACGGTTTTGATGCATCCGAGTATTCTTTGGAATATGACAAACTTTCCGTTATGGATAAGTGGATCTTAAGTAAACTCAATACCGTTATTGCCGATGTTGACGGTCATTTGGACAATTACCGCATCCCTGAAGCTGCAAGAGCATTGCAGGATTTCGTGGATGATTTGTCCAATTGGTACGTAAGACGTTGCCGTGAGCGTTTCTGGGCGAAGGGCATGGAACAGGATAAGATTAATGCTTATATGACTTTGTATACGGCTCTTACCGAAATCTGTAAGACGGCTGCACCTATGGTACCGTTTATGACGGAGGAGATTTATCAGAACCTTGTATGCACATCCAACCCGGATGCTCCCGAATCCATTCATTTGTGTGACTTTCCGAAGGCAAATCCCGATTATGTGGATAAGGAACTTGAGGAGAACATGGATGCGGTATTAAAGACCGTTGTTATGGGTCGTGCATGCAGAAATAATGCAAATATCAAGAACCGTCAGCCTATTGCAAAGATGTTTGTAAAGGCTCCGTTTGAGTTGTCGCAGTTTTATAAAGAGATTATCGAAGACGAGTTGAATGTGAAGGAATGTCTGTTTACGGACGATGTCAGAGAGTTTACTTCCTATTCCTTCAAGCCGCAGCTTAAGACAGTCGGACCGAAGTACGGAAAGCTTCTGGGCGGAATCAAGAATACACTTTCGACTCTGGACGGAAATGATGCAATGGACAAGCTCAACGAAACGGGCGGGTTGACGTTTGAAGTAAACGGCGAGAGTGTTGTTCTGACCAAGGAAGATCTTCTGATTGAAATGGTTCAGAAGGAAGGCTATGTTTCCGAAAATGACGGTCCGGTTACCGTTGTTTTGGATACGAATCTTACCGATGCATTGATTGAGGAAGGCTTTGTCAGAGAAATCGTCAGTAAATTGCAGACAATGCGTAAGGAGGCAGGCTTCGAGGTTATGGATCGAATTGTTGTATATGCAAAAGACAATGACAAGATTGCCGAGCTTCTTACAAATCACATGAATGAAATTAAGGATGAAGTACTTGCGGACGATATTATCTTAGGACAGACTTCAGGGTATGAGAAACAGTGGGATATCAATGGTGAGTCCGTTGCCCTTGGCGTTGTTCGTAAATAGGAATTGCACATATAGGAGGAATTGAATGGCAGCACGTAAAACCGGATTTAATAAGGAACAGTTCAAAAAGGATGTCAAAGAGAACATCAAAGTATTGTACAGAAAAACTTTGGAAGAGGCATCTGAACAGCAGATTTTCCAGGCGGTTTGTTATGCGGTAAAGGATACGATTATCGATAACTGGTTGGAGACACAGAAGGCTTATGAGAAGAAGGATCCCAAGACAGTTTATTATCTGTCCATGGAATTTTTGATGGGCCGTGCACTCGGAAACAGTATCATCAATTTGAAGCAGTACACGGAAGTTGCGGAAGCATTGGATGAGTTGGGAGTAAACATCGACGCAGTGGAAGATCAGGAGCGTGACCCGGCACTCGGTAACGGTGGTTTGGGACGTTTGGCAGCATGCTTTTTGGATTCACTGGCATCTCTCGGCTACAGCGCATACGGTTGCGGTATTCGTTATCGTTACGGTATGTTCCGTCAGAGAATCGTAGACGGATATCAGGTAGAGGCACCGGATAACTGGTTAAAGGACGGATACCCGTTTGAACTTCGTCGTCCCGAATATGCCAAGATTATCAAGTTTGGCGGTAACGTTCGCGTTGATGTGGATGAGAAGGGCGAAAGTCATTTCTCTCAGGAAAACTATCAGTCCGTACAGGCGATTCCGTACGATCTTCCGATTGTCGGATATGGCAACGGTATCGTAAATACGCTGAGAATATGGGATGCACAGCCTGTAGAGTGCTTCCAGTTGGATTCTTTTGATAAAGGTGATTACAGAAAAGCAGTTGAGCAGGAGAACCTGGCTCGTAATATTTGTGAAGTTCTGTATCCGAATGATAATCATTATGCAGGTAAGGAACTACGTTTGAAACAGCAGTATTTCTTCGTATCTGCAAGTATTCAGGAGGCTCTTGCGAAGTATATGCGTAATCATGATGACATCATGAAACTTCCCGAAAAGGTTGTTTTCCAGATGAATGATACACATCCTACTCTGACGGTTGCAGAGCTGATGCGTGTGTTGATGGATGAGTATTATCTTGGTTGGGATGATGCATGGTCTGTTACGACAAAGTGTGTGGCATATACGAATCATACAATTATGGCGGAAGCATTGGAGAAATGGCCGATTGAATTGTTCTCCAAGCTCCTTCCGAGAATTTATCAGATTGTGGAAGAGATTAACCGCAGATTCTGCTTAAAGATCGAAGAGAAATATCCGAACAACCAGGAGAAGATTCGTCGTATGGCTATTATTTACGATGGTCAGGTTAAGATGGCGAATATGGCTATTTGTGCTTCATTCTCGGTAAACGGTGTTGCAAGACTTCACACCGAGATTTTGAAGAACAAAGAGCTGAATGACTTTTATGAAATGATGCCTGAGAAATTTAACAACAAGACGAACGGTATTACACAGAGAAGATTTCTTCTGCATGGCAATCCGTTGTTGGCTTCCTGGGTAACAGAGCATGTTGGTGATGAGTGGATTACCGATCTTACCGTTCTGCGTCATTTGAAGGTTTATGCCGATGATAAGAAGGCTCAGCACGAATTTATGAATATCAAATACCAGAATAAGCTTCGTTTGGCAAAGTACATTTTGGAGCATAATGGAATTGAAGTTGATCCCAGATCCATATTTGATGTGCAGGTTAAGAGGTTGCATGAATATAAGAGACAGCTTCTGAATATTCTGCATATTATGTACTTGTATAATGAACTTCGTGAGCATCCGGATATGGACTTTGTGCCGAGAACATTTATCTTTGGTGCGAAGGCGGCAGCAGGTTACAAGAATGCGAAGCTTACAATTAAGTTGATTAACTCCGTTGCTGACGTAATTAATAATGATGAGTCCATCGGCGGCAAGATTAAGGTTGTATTTATTGAAGATTATTGTGTCTCCAATGCAGAATGGATTATTGCGGCAGCAGATGTTTCCGAGCAGATTTCCACAGCATCCAAGGAAGCTTCCGGTACAGGTAATATGAAGTTCATGTTAAACGGTGCCGTTACGATTGGCACAATGGATGGTGCAAACGTTGAGATCGTAGAAGAAGTCGGTGAAGAGAATGCCTTTATTTTCGGACTTTCTTCAGACCAGGTTATTTCTTACGAGCAGAACGGTGGCTATGATCCTGCAGAGATATTCAATAATGATCCCGATGTTCGTAAGGTTTTGATGCAACTTATTAATGGAACATTTATGCCGAATGATCCTGAACTGTTCAGAGACCTTTACAATTCGCTTTTGAATACGCAGTGTACGGCGAAGGCAGATACATATTTCATTTTGAAGGATTTCAAGTCCTATGCCGAAGCACAGAAGCGCGTTATGGAAGCATATAAGGATACAAAGCGTTGGAACAAAATGGCAATTCTGAATGTAGCCAGTGCCGGTAAGTTCTCGTCCGACAGAACGATTCAGGAATACGTTGATGATATTTGGCATCTTGATAAGGTGACAATCAAAAAATAATCATGATGTTACCATTAGGTAACGGGAAGGAGAAGTATGAAAAAGAAATCAGCACTTTTGGCGGCCGTTATTTTTGTCCTGATGGTTGCTATCATCCTGATCGTGAATGCGAATGGGGGAAGTTTTGGAGGAACCTTCTGGGCACTTGTACCTCCGCTTGTAGCGATTGCTCTTGCACTTATTACTAAGGAAGCATATTCTTCACTGTTCATCGGTATTATTTTGGGAGCACTGATGGCAGGCGGATGTTCTTTCTACGGAACGGTAGATATGGTTACTGTTGACGGCTTAAGCAGTGCGGTAGCAGATAATGCAGGTATCTTGATTTTCCTTGTTATTCTGGGTATCGTTGTTGCTCTTGTTAACAAGTCCGGTGCATCTCGTGCATTTGGAACATGGGCACAGACGCATATTAAGACGAAAGTTGGTGCAGGTCTTGCAACATTCCTTTTGGGTGTATTGATTTTTATTGATGACTATTTCAACTGCCTTACTGTTGGTTCCGTTATGGCACCTGTTACGGACAGCAAGAAAATCAGCCGTGTGAAGCTTGCATATTTAATTGATGCCACAGCGGCTCCGGTTTGTATGATTGCTCCGATCTCCAGCTGGGCAGCAGCTGTTTCGGGCTGTGTTGAATCCGAGTCATATTCGGGAATCGAATTGTTTATCCGTGCAATCCCTTATAACTTCTACTCCATCTTTACACTTGTATTCATTATTACTTTGTGTATTTTGAATTTTGACTTTGGTAAGATGAAGGAATTTGAAATTAAGGCAGAACGTGACGGAGATCTCGGATTGCTTACCCTTTCCGATGAAGAAGAACGTACGCTTCGTGTTGACGGACCTGAACAGCCTCCGAAAGGAAAACTGTACGACTTGATTATTCCTATCGTTATTTTGATTGTATTCTGTGTATGGGGTCTTCTTTACAACGGATATCAGGCAATCGGTTCCGGCTCTATTGCAGATGCATTTTCTTCGACAGATGCATATGTAGGACTTCCTTGGGGAAGTATTATCGCACTTGTTATTATCGTTGTTTATATGGTTCTTCGTAAGGTTGTTTCTTTTGAAGAAGCAATGGAATGTGTTCCGAAGGGATTTGTTGCCATGGTTCCGGCTATCACAATCCTGACACTTGCTACATCTCTTAAGTCCATGACAAATGCTTTGGGAGCATCCGATTTCGTCGGTGCAGCTATGGCAAATGCGCAGAGCTTGCAGTGGCTTCTTCCCGCAATTGTATTTGTTGTTGCATGTGTTGTATCTTTCGCAACAGGAACATCATGGGGAACATTCGGTATTCTTATTCCGATTGTGTCTGCAATCTTCCCTGAGTCAAGCAGCCTCTTCTTCGTAGGCATTTCTGCTTGCTTGGCAGGTGCTGTATGTGGTGACCATTGTTCACCGATTTCAGATACAACAATTATGTCCAGTGCAGGTGCACATTGTAATCATATTAACCATGTGGAGACACAGCTTCCTTATGCAATTTCCGTAGCTGTTATTTCCTTTGTATGTTATTTGCTTGCAGGTGTATGCAATATGTTTGATATGACATGGATTTCAATTGTAATCGGTGTTGTTATTACAGTTGCATTCCTCTTCTATATGAAGAAACGTGTTACAAAGAAGGCATAATGTATTCTGATTATTACGAATATATTTTGCGATGTGTTTTGTAATATGATGAATATGGAATGCTGAATTGATAAATGTAAAAGCTCAGGCATGATGATATGCCTGAGCTTTTATTATATGCATTTGCTGATATTTGCTTGAGCTGTCATTTGCTTGAGTATCAATGATGCTTACATATTTATTGTGATGGAGGTATTCTGAGGATTGCCTGCCATACTCCTTTCAGTATGCATAAAGGGGATGTCCACAAATCATGCATGGTTTGGGCAGGTGTTCCCGTTGTAAAATAGAACAGTGTACTTTCGTATGCTTTGATACTGTGCCATGATTCGACAAGCTCGGAGACATTTATCGTTGCAAGTTGGCCCCATGTGGACAAAATGAGTCGAGGATCGTCACCTTCGGTTATACCGGTGATACAGGCAAAGTGATTCTTCATGGTGGCATTCTGTGTCCGAAGGTTGGCAGAACGGGCGATGACGGTTTGCGCATTATATGTTGTCATCGGGCATTTATTGTAGGAATTCAACAGAGTTACACATCCGGATTCATTAAGTCCCGCTCGAATGAATTCCAGGGCCTGTTCTTTGCTGCAGAATGCGGTGGGAAGATAATGTGCATTTAAATGGAGGCGGTGTTTACGAGAAAACTGAAGGACACCGCGGATGAACGCGCTGGAAGATGCCCCGCCGTTGGGACGTAAGTATTTGGTGAACAATTTCTGATTACGTTCATGTCTGTCGTAGATTCGATTGAGCGGATAATATTCCCATGTCCATACCGAGCGATACATGCCGGTCATCAGCATAAGGTAGTCGTCTTTCTTGGGACGTTTGAACAGAAGCGCTCTTTTTAACTCGGTCGGTATATATTTGGAAGTGCGAATTTCACTATACAATTCCGGGTCTTTCATAGCCAAAAGTCGCAAGCTGTTTGCTCCGGCCACGCTCCCACAGCCGGCCATAGCCCAAGTGTTGGAAGCATACCATGCCTGATCGCCGCCGTAATACAATGTTCCATCGGCATCGCAAATCTGCAAATTTCGGTTTGCTCTATTCAATTGAAGATTTCGTGTTGTATTCATATTTATATCGTATCTATATTGTATTTTTCTGTGCTGATTTATTATTGCTAATAATGTTGTAATTATTTACACGTTTATATTGTAATTATTTTCCGAGAAAAAGACAATTATCAGAAAAACGATTAGATGCATCAATTATTGAAGAATTGTGTTGACATCCGAAAATGGTGGTGGTATCTTATGTACAGATGTTAGCACTCTTGTCATTCGAGTGCTAACAAGAAAGAAGAGACGAGCACAGTAAACCGGGTTATTCCAAAGAGGGATATTGAATGGAACTTGATGAACGTAAAAAGCAAATACTGTTGGCTATCATCAAAACCTATCTGGAAACGGGCGAGCCGGTAGGATCGAGAACAATCAGTAAGCTGACTGATCTGAATCTTTCCTCGGCAACGATTCGTAATGAGATGGCAGATTTGGTTGAGCTCGGTTATATTATTCAGCCGCATACATCAGCCGGTCGAATTCCTTCCGATAAGGGCTACAGATTCTACGTGGATCAGTTGATGGCTGATAAGGAACGTGAAGTCGATGAGATGAAAGAGATTCTGATCGAGAAGGCCGATCGTATGGAACAGATGCTGAAACAGGTTGCCCGGTCTCTTTCTGTTAATACAAATTACGCGGCAATGATCAGCGCACCGCAATATCATATGAATAAGTTGAAGTTCATTCAACTGTCCCGTATGGAACAGAATCGTATTGTTGCGGTAATCGTTGTGGAAGGAAATATGATTAAGAATCAGATTATCAATATTTCCGAACCGATTGATGATGAGACATTACTGAAACTGAACATGCTTCTGAATACCAACCTGAACGGATTGTCCATAGAAGAGATTAACCTTGGTATTATCACTCATATGAAGCAGCAGGCGGGTGACAGGAGTGCATTGGTCAGTGATGTGATTGATGCTGTGGCCGAAGCAATTCGCGCGGATGAAGATCTGGAGATTTATACGAGCGGTGCCAATAACATTTTCAAGTATCCGGAGCTTTCCGATAATGAAAAGGCAAGCGAGATTATAACAGCCTTCGAAGAGAAGAAGCAATTGACCGAGTTCGTGTATGATACATTATCCAAGACGGATGATAGAGGTATTCAGATTTACATTGGCGAAGAATCTCCCGTCAAGAATATGAAAGATTGCAGCGTGGTTACCGCAACATATGAACTGGATGAAGGGCTGCACGGAACAATCGGTATTATCGGTCCGAAGCGTATGGATTATGAGAAAGTCGTTAACACGCTCAAATCTCTCACCAGCCAGATGGATTCGATGTTTAAGAAGTAGGTTGGATAGATTCACTGTTTAAGAATTAGGCAGGAAGCAATTGATGCTTAAAATGGTAGGTTGGAGGAACCTGACTTTATAGATAGATTTGTAAGTAAATGTACAGAATTGTGCAGAAGATAGAAAGGAATAGAGAATTGGGTATTAACACGGAGAACATGAATGAGGAAGCTATGAATGAAGAGAATCTGCAGGATGCATCGGTAGATGAAACCGCCACATCCGAAAGCGAAGCTGATGAAGCAACAGAGACAGAGAGTGTAGATGTCGAAGACGAAGCAGCAGATGTAACCGAAGAGAATACAGAAGAGTCGAGTGATGATTCTTCGGAATCCGGCGAAGAAGCTTCCGGCAAGAAGAAGCTGTTCGGTCGTAAAGAGAAGAAAGATCAAAAGGATGACAAGATTGCCGAGCTTACCGATCAGTTGAAGCGTCAGATGGCTGAGTTTGATAACTTCAGAAAACGTACGGAGAAGGAAAAGTCATCCATGTATGAGATGGGTGCAAGCTCAATTATCGAAAAGATTTTGCCGATCATCGATAATTTTGAAAGAGGTCTTGCTACAGTTCCCGAGGATTCACAGGATCCGATGGCAACCGGAATGCGTATGATATACAAGCAGCTTTTGGATGAACTGTCGAAAGCAGGCGTGAAGCCTATCGAAGCACTCGGCAAGGAATTTGATCCGAACTTCCATAATGCGGTTATGCAGGTGGAAAGCGAGGAATATGAAAGCGGATTTGTGGCGCAGGAAATGCAGAAGGGTTACATGTATAAAGAAACGGTTATCCGATACAGCATGGTTGCGGTTGTGCAGTAAATGTAAAGCGGCTGGCGTTAAACTTACCGCGATTGACTTTTTATTAGCAGTGTTTGCAAAGGAAGAGGAGTCTTTGCTTCACGATAGATTGGTTATTTATTCATAATTAGGAGGATAAAAATATGGGTAAAATTATTGGTATTGACTTAGGAACAACCAATAGCTGCGTAGCAGTTATGGAAGGTGGACAGCCCACCGTTATCACAAATACAGAAGGTGCGAGAACAACTCCCTCTGTTGTAGCTTTTACAAAGACAGGTGAAAGACTTGTCGGTGAACCGGCCAAGAGACAGGCTGTTACAAACGCAGATAACACTGTTTCTTCCATTAAGAGAGAAATGGGTTCCGATTATAAGAGAACAATCGGTGACAAGAAGTACTCACCGCAGGAAATTTCCGCAATGATTCTTCAGAAGCTGAAAGCTGACGCAGAAGGATATTTGGGTGAGAAGGTTACGGAAGCGGTTATTACTGTTCCCGCATACTTCAATGATGCTCAGCGTCAGGCTACCAAGGATGCTGGTAAGATCGCAGGTTTGGATGTTAAGCGTATTATTAACGAGCCTACAGCAGCAGCTCTTGCATATGGTCTTGATAATGAGAAGGAACAGAAAATCATGGTATACGACCTTGGTGGTGGTACATTCGATGTTTCTATCATTGAAATCGGTGAAGGCGTAATTGAAGTTCTTGCTACAAGCGGTAACAACCGTCTGGGTGGTGATGACTTTGACCAGAGAATTACAGAATATATGCTTGCAGAGTTCAAGAAGACAGAAGGTGTTGATCTGTCCGGCGATAAGATGGCTCTTCAGAGACTTAAGGAAGCTGCAGAGAAGGCTAAGAAGGAACTTTCTTCAGCTACAACGACAAATATTAACCTTCCGTTCATTACAGCAACAAGCGAAGGACCGAAGCATTTTGATATGAACCTTACAAGAGCTAAGTTTGATGAACTTACACATGATCTTGTTGAAATGACAGCAGTTCCCGTACAGAACGCTTTGAAGGATGCAGGACTTTCCGCTTCCGAATTGGGACAGGTTCTTCTTGTTGGTGGTTCTACAAGAATTCCTGCTGTACAGGATAAGGTTAAACAGCTTACAGGCAAAGAGCCCAGTAAGACACTTAACCCCGATGAGTGTGTTGCACTTGGTGCTTCCATTCAGGGTGGTAAGCTTGCAGGTGATGCCGGTGCCGGTGAAATCCTTCTTCTTGATGTTACTCCACTTTCACTTTCTATCGAAACAATGGGTGGCGTTGCAACAAGACTTATTGAGAGAAATACAACTATTCCTACAAAGAAGAGTCAGATTTTCTCAACAGCTGCAGATAATCAGACAGCAGTAGATATCAACGTTGTACAGGGTGAAAGACAGTTCGCAAGAGATAACAAGTCTCTCGGACAGTTCCGTTTGGATGGTATTCCTCCTGCAAGACGTGGTATTCCTCAGATCGAAGTTACATTTGATATTGATGCAAACGGTATCGTTAATGTATCTGCAAAGGATCTCGGAACAGGTAAGGAACAGCATATTACGATTACTTCCGGCTCCAATATGTCCGATGCTGATATCGAGAAGGCTGTTAAGGAAGCAGCTGAGTTCGAAGCGCAGGATAAAAAGCGTAAAGAAGCAATTGATGCCAAGAATGATGCAGATTCATTCATCTTCCAGACAGAAAAGGCAATGGAAGAAGTTGGCGATAAGCTTGATCCTTCGGACAAGTCAGCTGTAGAAGCTGAATTGGCTGAATTGAAAGCAAAAGTAGAAGCTGCAGATCCCGAAAATATGACTGAGGATCAGGTTGTTGAATTAAAGGCTGCTCAGGAAAAAGCTATGAATGCTGCTCAGAAGTTGTTTGAGAAGATGTATGAGCAGGCACAGGCTGCACAGGGTGCAGGTCCTGACATGGGTGCAGGCGCAGGTCCTGATATGGGCGCAGGTGCCGGAACTAATTCATCCGAAAACTATGGTGATGATGTAGTAGACGGAGATTTTAAGGAAGTATAAATAAATGGCTGAGTCAAAAAGAGATTATTACGAGGTCCTCGGCGTCGAGAAGACCGCAGATGATGCGACGATTAAGAGTGCCTACAGAAAACTTGCCAAGAAGTATCACCCGGACGTAAATCCGGGTGATGCCGAGGCAGAGAAAAAATTTAAAGAGGCTTCGGAAGCATATGCCGTATTGTCCGATGCAGATAAGAGAAGACAGTATGATCAGTTTGGTCATGCTGCTTTTGACCAGTCTGCAGGCGGCAACCCGTTTGGCGGTGGCATGGACTTCGGCGGTATGGACTTTACCGATATGTTTGGTGACATTTTCGGTGATCTGTTCGGCGGTGGACGTAGTCGCTCTTCGTCCCGTTCATACAATGGACCGATGAAGGGTGCGAATATCAGATCTAGTGTGCGTGTGACTTTTGAAGAAGCCGTTTTCGGATGCGAGAAGGAAATTGAACCGGTACAGAAGGAGCCTTGCAAGACTTGCGGCGGCACCGGTGCGAAGCCCGGAACCAAACCCGAGACGTGTGGAAAGTGCGGAGGAAAGGGTCAGGTTGTATTTACTTCGCAGTCTCTTTTTGGAATGGTTCGAAATGTGCAGACATGTCCGGATTGCCAGGGAAGCGGTAAAGTTGTTAAAGACAAATGCCCGGATTGTCATGGCGCAGGATATATTACTAACAGAAAGAAATTATCTGTTTCCATTCCGGCCGGTATTGATAACGGACAGTGCGTTCGCTTAAAAGGCAAGGGAGAACCCGGAACCAACGGCGGTGAATACGGTGATTTGCTGGTTGAAGTTGTTATTGCCAGACATCCGATCTTCCAGCGTCAGGATATGGATATTTTCTCTACTGCTCCGATTTCGTTTGCGGTTGCTGCGCTTGGCGGTGATGTATTGATTGATACGGTTGACGGAAAGGTGGCTTATACGGTAAAGGCCGGAACACAGACGGATACAAAGATTCGTTTGAAAGGAAAGGGTGTACCGTCTCTTCGTAATAAGCAGACACGTGGTGATCACTACGTTACACTTATTGTTCAGACGCCGGATAAATTGTCAAACGAGGCGAAGAAGTTGTTGACGCAGTTTGATGAATTGTGTGGTGATTCGCTCCATACGGTCGAGAAATATAAGAGTGAGAAGGCCGGCGGTGAAACGGAGGAAAAGAAAAAACATGGGTTTCGTAAATAAACTTATGTTTTGGAAACGTGATAAGTGATTAATTAATGTAGCAATGCATTACTTGGTTGTTGTGATGATGAATTGATTATATGTTGCAACGATGAACTGATTATTTGTTGTGGTGATGAATTGATTAATTGTTGTGATGATGTGCTGGTTGATTATTGTGTTGTTACATTGATTGGTTGTTGTGCTGATTTCTTTATAAGAAAAAAAGGTGGGTTATATGCTAAAAAAGGGAAATGTTGATGAAACAGCTGAAGTAAAGACAGAAGTAACGTCGGATGACATCGAATTTGGGGTGGATAGGTTCGCAGCATTGGCCAAAGCAGAGGAAGAAGGTAATGGCGCATCACCTTGTGCATTTTGTAATCGCATGGATTGTATGTCATGCAGTCTTTCACGTTAATTGTCGATTGTGAAGTCTGAATATAATGGCATATTGTGCTTTTTACCTAAGAAAGCAAATGCGCATGTCATCTATATATTTATACTGGCAATGGCATATTTATTGCTTGTATTTACTGTAATGGAATGATTTATTATAAGAACACCGAGTGTCAGAAGTGATACTCGGTGTTTATGCGTCTGTGCGTATCGCTTGCCTGAATGCGCCGGACTGTGTATCGCTCTCCTGAATGCGCCGGACTGCTTGTATCAACGCGCGTACCGATAAGAATCATGTTAATGGAAATTTTATCGGTACGAAAATAGCACTTTTTGGCTGGTCGTACCGATAAGAAACAAGGTTTTCAAAATTTTATCGGTATGAAATGGGGCATTTGGGAGCGCGCGTACCGATAAGAATAGCGTTTTGTGAAATCTTATCGGTACAAAATTTGTCATTTCAAGGTGTTCGTACCGATAAGAAACAAGGTTTTGGAAATCTTATCGGTACAACAAGGGTTCAAAAAGATCGGCTCGTACCGATAAGAAACACGTTATTGCAAATCCTATCGGTACGAAGCTTGATTTTCAAGGAAAAACGTACCGATAAGAAATGCATTTCTGACGTTCTTATCGGTACGAAGGTACTTTATAGATCGGCGGTACCGATAATGTGGACACTTTTGCAAATCTTATCGGTACGAAGTACATTTTTAGGTCGGCGGTACCGATAATGTGGACACTTTTGCAAATCTTATCGGTATGAAGTGTGTTTCTCCAGGCATTTCACGGGTTTCTCCAGGAGAGAAGTAGTTCGACAAGCCGTAGTGAGATTGGAATTCGCGCGTATGCCGGCAGAGCCGCATCCGCGGTTAATTATAAACCAATTAGAAATTATTCACGCGCCTGTCCTGCAAAGCTACTGTGATGCTGTGAGCAATCACACAGATATTCATTCCTGCTTGATTAACACTTATCATGCAGCGGTTTGTTCGGGCAAGAGTGCTTCGCACCGCTTCAATAGCGGCATGCCCTTGCCCGGGCAATCGCGCATGATTTAATATCAGCAAGCAGTAATGAACAATACATGCGCATGTCTACTAGCTGTATGATTCAATATCAGCAAGCAGTAATGAATAATGAAACTGCAACATGGAATAACGTGGCTTACCAATGTAGTGGAATTCATTTTTGTTTGCTTTATTTGCGAGATTACAGTATAATATTTATGTTTTTGTACCGGAAAATAACGGAGGTACGTTTGTATGAGAAGAGAATATAAGAAAGCAATTGCTGCGGCTATGGCAGTTGCGTTGATGGCGGTTTCATTTGTCGGTTGCGGCGGTGAGGAAGTTACACCCGATCAACCCGTACAGACGCCTGCTATAGAAGGCCCTAAGGTTGTTACATCAGATAATACAACGAATCAGAATGATACTGAGGATGAGAACACGGAAGCAGTAGATCCGAATGCTTTACCTGAAGGTCAGATGCGTAGTTTCCTGACAGGTTACCCGATTGATGAGAAGGTCGGAAACATGCGTCCCATAGCGATTATGCTTAACAATCTGAAACCTGCACAGCCTATGTCAGGTATTTCATATGCAGATGTAGTATATGAATATGTTGTGGAAGGATCCATTACCCGTTTGATGGGTATTTTTCAGGATTACAAGGGACTTGACAAGATTGGTTCCGTAAGAAGCTGCCGTGAGTACTTTGTTTATACGGCACTGGAATTTGATGCGATTTATATGCATTTCGGCCAGGCTGCTTATGCGGTTAATTTGTTGGAATCGGATTATGTGGATAATTTGAACGGTCTTGGTAAGGCCGGTGATACATCGTTCTATCGTACAACGGATCGTATTGCTCCGCATAATGTATATACGAGCGAAGCCGGAATCAAAGCCGGAATTAAGAAACTTGGATATCGTGACGAGCATTATGATGGTTACAAGGGCAAGTTCAAATTCTGTGATCTTGATAAGGTTGTTACGAATGAAAACGGAACAAGCGCCAAGCATATCGAGCCGAAATATCGAATTAACAAGCCCTGGTTTGATTATAATGAATCAACCGGCAAGTATGATCGTTTCCAGTATGATGGACCGCAGATTGATGAGTTGACCGGTGAACAGATATCTTATGATAATGTCATCCTGCAGTATAATCGCTGGGTTCAGCTGGACGAGAAGGATTATTTGGCATTTGACTGTCATGCGGGCGGTGTTATCCAGTATTGTACAAAGGGCAAATGCGTTCTTGGTACATGGAAGCGAGAAATTAACGAAGAGAACTTTGATATGAGTGCTATCCGTTATTATGATATGGACGGAAATGAACTCGAAATCAATAACGGCAAAACGTTTATTTGCGTAATACAGGATACGGAATTGGATAAGGTTGTTGTTGAATAAATATCACATTGTGTGATTTTATATAGGGAGGACAGGACGCAATCAAATTTGCGTCCTGTTTTACAAAAGGAGATAAAGCAATGAAGAAAACGGCATTGATTATGGCAGGTGGACGTGGTGAGAGATTTTGGCCCAGGAGCCGCAGAAGTCTTCCCAAACAGTTTCTGTCTCTTACGGACGATGGTAAGACAATGATACAGTTGACGGTTGAGAGAATATTGCCGCTTGTGGATATCAATGATATATACATTGCAACGAATCGGGATTATCTTCCCCTTGTTAAAAGTCAGTTGCCCGAGCTTCCCGAAGAAAATATTCTGTGCGAGCCGATGGGCAGAAACACAGCTCCTTGTATTGCGCTTGGCGTTGCGTATATTTCCAAGAAATATGATGATGCGTTGATGATGGTGCTTCCGTCCGACCATTTGATTAAGCTTGGAAGTATGTATCGTACGACGCTTACGGATGCGTGCGAGGTCGCTGAAAAGGATGACAATATTGTTACGCTTGGTATAGCGCCGGATTATCCGGAAACAGGATATGGCTATATTAAGTTCTTGCCGGATGAAATGTGCGGTCGTGCCTTTAAGGTGGACCGATTTGTTGAGAAACCGAATCTTGCATTGGCGAAAGAATATTTGGCCAGTGATGAGTATCTGTGGAACAGTGGAATGTTTGTATGGAAACTGTCTACAATTATGAAATGCTTCCGGGAATTTTTGCCGGAAGTAAATGACGGTTTGCTGACTATCAAGGACAGTATCGGAACGGCAACCGAAGAGGCTGTTATAACCGAAGAATTCGGAAAGTTTCCTTCGATTTCCATCGACTACGGTATTATGGAGAAGGCGCAGCGCATTTATGTTATTCCCGGAAACTTCGGTTGGGACGATGTCGGTTCGTGGCTTGCGGTGGAACGCATTAAGAAGACGGATGAGTTCGGAAATATTGTAGATGGTAATATTGTTACGGTACAGACAAGAAACTGTATTATTCAGGGCACCGATAAGCTGATTGCCATGGTAGGACTCGAAGATGTCATTGTTGTTGATACGAAGGACGCAACACTGATATGTGAAAAGTCAAGTACCGCAGATATCAAGAAAGTCATTGAGAATTTGAAAATCTGCAACAGAAATGAATATTTGTAATACGAAAAGGACCCATTTATGCAGCGCTTTTTTGTGGAACCCGAGCAGATCGGCGAAGATATGATCTGCATTACGGGCGAGGATGTCAATCACATACAGAATGTTCTTCGCATGCGAAGCGGCGAGGAAATATCCGTAATGGTCAGCGGCGAGGAACGTGAATATCGCTGTGAAATCGGATTCTTTACGGGTGAAAGCGTAATGTGTCCGATTCGCTTTATAAAGGATGCGGATATGGAACTGCCTTGTGAAGTGTACTTGTTCCAGGGACTTCCCAAGGATCAGAAAATGGAATTGATTATTCAAAAGTCCGTTGAACTTGGCGTGCATGAAGTGATTCCTGTTTCGATGACGCGTTCTGTTGTGAAGCTTGATGCGGCAAAGGGAGAGAAGAAAGTCACCCGATGGCAGGGAATTTCCGAGGCGGCGGCAAAGCAGTCAAAACGCGGAATAGTGCCGAATATTCACGGGGTTATGACTTTTCGCGAAGCGGTATCGTACTGCGGGGAGTTTGATGTGAAGCTGATTCCTTATGAGATGGCCGATCCCGAGTCGATGGCGAAGACGCGCAAAATATTATCAAATATTCCGGCGGGCAGCAAAATCGCAGTGTTTATCGGACCCGAGGGAGGCATTACGCCGGAAGAACTGGACGAGGCACAGGCAAACGGAGTAGTACCGATTACGCTGGGACGCAGAATTCTTCGAACAGAGACGGCACCGCTTGTAGTAATGTCATGGCTGGTATATGAGTTGGAGCGCTAGAAAGCGCGAAGAGATGAGTATGTAAAGTTGCCGAAGCAGGCGGCAGGCTTGTATGCGGCGAATGAATAAATATAAAGATTTGAAGGCGAATGATGAACGTATATTTGGATAACAGTGCAACAACCCGTTGCTTTGATGAAGTCATTGATTACATGGATATGGTGAATCGCGAGATTTACGGTAATCCTTCGAGCATGCATATGGTGGGCGTGGAGGCCGAAAAGCAGCTTCGATATGCCAGAAGTGTGTTTGCGGGGATTCTGAAGGCTGAAGTGCGCGAGATTTATTTCACGTCCGGCGGAACCGAATCGGATAATCTGGCGCTTATTGGATGCGCAATGGCCAATCGTCGAAGCGGAATGCATCTGATCACAACAAAAGTCGAGCACCCAGCGATTCTGGAGACAATGAAGTACCTGGAGAGCCAGGGATTTACAATTTCCTATTTATCAACGGATGAAAACGGAGTTGTTTCGATCGAGGAATTGAAGAGCCTTTTGACACCTGAAACTATTATTGTTTCTGTGATGCATACCAATAATGAGATTGGGGCACTTGAACCGATTACGGAAATAGGCAAGGCAGTGAAGGAGTATAATCCACAGATTCTGTTTATGACGGATGCGGTACAGGGATTTGGTAAGAGTGTCATTTGCCCGAAGAATCAGAAGATTGATCTGTTGTCGGTCAGCAGTCATAAGATTCATGGCCCGAAGGGTGTCGGACTGTTGTATGTTCGCTCCGGAGTCAAAATCACACCGATTCTGTTCGGCGGCGGTCAGCAGAAGAATCTTCGCTCCGGTACAGAGAATGTCCCCGGTATTGCCGGGTTTGCAAAAGCAGCAGAGCTGATGTATGAGGCCCAACAGAAGGATACCAATTATGTTATTGGTTCCGGCTTTACGAAGAAGATGGATGCCTTATATGAGCTGAAGAAATATTTTGTTGATGAATTGCAGGCCATTGAAGGAGTATCCGTTAACGGTGTTCCGGATGGGGATGTAACAAAGAGCGCACCGCATATTGTCAGTGCATCGTTTCGCGGAATCAGGAGTGAAGTGCTCCTGCACGCTCTTGAGAACAGAGGAATCTATGTTTCTGCCGGATCGGCATGTGCGTCAAATAAACCTTCCGTTAGCGCTACATTAAAAGCAATCGGATTACAGAAAGAACTGTTGGATTCAACGATTCGTTTTAGTTTCTCCGTGGAGACGACGAAGGAAGAACTTGAATATACGATAGAGTGCATTAAGGACGAAATCCAGAATCTCAGACGATACATACGTTATTAATTTATTATGGCATCAGACAATACATAAGATACTAAATTTTCAAGGCATCAGACGATACATAAGATACTAAATTTTCAAGGCATCAGACATTATATATTAGTAATGCACATAAAGCAGATGCTATAGGTTTCAATACACAGAGTTATTTATAGAAACAAGCCGAAGACAAAGGAGAACATATGAAATATACGGCCTTACTTATCAAATATGCAGAAATAGCCATCAAAGGAAAGAACAGATATCTTTTTGAAGATGCGCTTGTTCAGCAGTTGAAATATGCATTAAAGCGTGTGGAAGGTGAATTTAAGATTGTAAAGAATCAAGGCAGAATTTATATTGATTGTCTGTCGGAGTATGACTTTGACGAAACAATCGAAAGCCTTCAGCGTGTATTCGGTGTTACGGCGATTTGCCCGGTTGTTCAGAAGAAGGATATGGGGTATGAACAGCTTGCGAAGGATGTTGTTGAATATCTGAAAGAAGCGTATCCCGATCTGAACAAGACATTTAAGGTATTTGCGCGTCGTGCCAATAAGGCGTACCCGATGGACTCCATGGAGCTTAATCGTGAACTGGGCGGATACATCTTAGATGAAATACCGACCCTGTCTGTGGATGTACATCATCCGGATATTTTACTTACGGTCGAGATTCGCGATATTATCAATATTTACTCTATCGAAATTCCCGGACCGGGCGGAATGCCCGTCGGTACGAACGGCAAATCCATGTTGCTTTTGTCCGGCGGAATTGATTCTCCGGTTGCCGGCTATATGATTGCAAAACGTGGTGTTAAGATTGATGCGGTTTATTTCCACGCGCCTCCGTATACAAGTGAGAGAGCAAAACAGAAGGTTGTGGATCTGGCGCATCTGGTTGCACGCTATTCCGGCCCGATTTATTTGCATGTGATCAATTTTACGGATATTCAGCTGTATATTTATGAAAAGTGTCCGCATGATGAATTAACCATTATCATGCGTCGCTATATGATGCGTATTGCCGAGAAGATTGCCGAAGATACCAAGTGTCTTGGATTGATCACCGGTGAGAGTATCGGACAGGTTGCCAGTCAGACGGTTATGTCTCTGAATGCAACAAACGAAGTATGTACCATGCCGGTATTCCGTCCGCTCATCGGTTTTGATAAGCAGGAGATTATTGGTATTTCCGAGAAAATCGGTACCTTTGAAACCTCGATCCTTCCGTACGAGGATTGCTGTACCATATTTGTTGCCAAGCATCCGGTTACCAAGCCGAATGTAAATGTAATCAGACGTTTGGAGGAGCGGCTTGCCGAGAAGATTGACGAACTGGTGCAGACAGCACTTGATACGGATGAAGTCATAATTGTGAATTAGTGGGAGTGCCCGTTTTATATGAATCTTTGTGCCGATCGCAAAATAAAAAGTGCAAGAGAGTTTTGGCGCCTGTTCCTTTGCGGAGCAGTGATTGGTGCACTTATTTTTGCGGCAATTTACGGTGTAAAGATACTGTCGTTTACGTATGACGGGTGGCTTCTCTGCGGAGATATGGACCTGCGTCAGCATTATCTGGGCTGGTGTCATTACAGATACGGTGAGCTCGGATTCCCGCTTGGGATGATTCAGACCCTTTCGTATCCGAACAGTATGTCTGTGATTTATACGGATTCCATTCCGCTTGTTGCAGTTGTATTCAAATTGTTTTCGGGGATTCTTCCCGAGACGTTTCAATATTTTGGTTTGTATGGCCTGCTCTCGTTTGCTCTGACAGGAGCATTCGGAAGCGTCCTTTTGAAGACATTTCTTAAGAAGGAGTGGCAGGTTTATATCGCCCTCCCTCTTCTGGTTGCGTCCTTCCCCATTTTGCAGAGAATGTATTATCATACGGCGCTGGCTTCTCATTATTTGATTATGGCGGCGTTTGTTATCGCGCTCTATGCCGTTTTTGATCGCTGGAGTGTTATTAAAACGTCACTTGTTTGGGCGCTGATGGGATTTATGTGCGTAGGCATTCATTCTTATTTTCTGCCGATGATCGGGCTGATCATGCTCGCGTCTTTGGTGTGGAATATAATGGAAAGTCATGAAAAGTCTGCTGTATGGACACTTATTTGCAGTATCGTGTCATTTTGCACGGCTGCGCTTTTGGCATTGTTTATTTTCGGAGGCTTCGCCGGCCCGAATTCGGCAGCAGGCGGCGGCCTGGGCGTATTTAACAGTAACCTGAATACATTTATCAATCCGCTTGATATGGGACTTCTCCCAGGCCTTTCGACCTTTGGGGATTTCCAATACGAGGGCTTTGCATATTTGGGACTGGGCATTATATCCGGCGCACTGTTGGTTCTTATATTCTGCATTTGCACAGGAAAGTGGCGTCATATACATATGTCGCCCATGGGCAAAGTCACTTGCGCCATGTTTGTGATTTCTGCATTTATTTCTATTTTCCCGATGTTTTCCATAGGCGGTGTAAAGATTGTATGGTTTCCGATTCCGGATGCTCTCTCTTCGGTGCTCGGCATATTCCGATCAAACGGACGGTTTATCTGGGTGGCAATGTATATTATTATGATTGCCGTGATTGTGGCGGCATCGCGACTTTCCGATCGAACCGTGTGGTCGGCGATTATTATGTGCGGCATCCTTCTTGTGCAGGGAATTGATTTGTCGAAATTATGTGTGCAAAAGTCAGACTACTTCCGGTCGAATCATACGTACGATTCGCTGTGGGATGAAATCGAAGAGAGCAAAATAACAAAAGACAAGGATTGCTTTGTATTTCTGTATAATGACAGTGATATTGTGATGGATACGGCATATTATGCTTATCATCATGGTATGTATCAGAATAATTTCTATTATGCACGGGATATTGATAAGGCTATAGAAACGGAAATAGCGATGTACACTTCCGAGATCCTGTCGGGGAAACTTCGCGAGGAAGCGGTATATGTGTTGCGGCAGCAGGATTTGCCGGAGTGGGACGAGGTACTTTCGACATTACCGATTCGGAGAATGGATTATAAGGATCACGTGATTTTTGTCAAAAACCGTGGAAAAGAGCAAAATTAAAGCCTGCACAAATTGTGCAGGCCTGTTTTCGAATTAAGAAATACGAAGATTAAACTTCGTACTGCTTGAGAACTGCCATAACGTCAGCTGCGTCACCCTCTGTGTGGATGTTCAGTTCGATGGGCTTGCTAAGATCCAAGCTGAAGATACCCATAATGGACTTAGCATCAATAACGTAACGACCTGATACAAGGTCAAAATCGTAATCGAACTTGGTTACATCGTTAACGAAGGATTTAACCTTGTCGATGGAGTTCAAAGAAATCTGAAGTGTTTTCATAGTAAATACCTCCTTCACAAAAAACTCATTTCTCTTTCTTACAATGTTAACTATAAAGCCCGCATAAATAAAAGTCAATGCGGAAAAGGTGCTAAAAATAGGGGATTTATTCATGTTAAAAGTAGCATTTCACAATCTCGGATGCAAAGTGAATGCATATGAGATGGATGTTGTACAACAAAATTTCCAAAAAGCAGGTTACGAAATTGTTGAATTTGCACAAAAAGCAGACATATATGTGATAAATACGTGTTCTGTAACAAATATCGCAGACCGTAAATCCCGTCAAATGTTACATCAGGCAAAGGACCGGAATCCGGAAGCTTTGGTGGTTGCGATGGGCTGTTATGCGCAAACGGATACTCAAAATGCCGCTGCCGACGAAGCAATTGACTTGTTGATCGGCAACAATCATAAGGCCGAGGCACTGATGTATGTGGAAAAGGCTTTGGCAGAAAGAGCGGCGGGACGTGACTTTTTGCCCGAGGACAAATATGAGGCGTGCTCGGACATTGCCAAGGAAACCGAATACGAGAATTGTTGCCTTCAATATATGTCTGACCATACACGGGCATTTATCAAAATTCAGGACGGATGCAATCAGTTCTGCAGTTATTGCATTATTCCGTATGCGAGGGGGCGAATTCGTTCCCGTAAGCGCGAGGATATATTTGATGAGATCAAACGCCTGTCGGAGAACGGATATAAAGAGGTCGTTCTTACGGGCATTCACTTAAGCTCCTACGGGTTGAAGGATGTAACGTACAATCAGCTGGCAGAAGCCGGAGCTACAAATAATGAGCTTCTTAAGTTGTGCGCATCTGTGGCAAACGCTTTTCCACAGATGCGAATCCGTTTGGGATCGTTGGAACCGCGTCTGTTGACGGAAGAATTTGTTGCTGCGATTGCTGCGTGTCCGAATATATGTCCGCATTTCCATTTGTCGCTGCAGAGCGGTTGTGATACGGTGCTTTCACGTATGAACCGTCATTATACAGCCGAGAAATATGCCGCTGTGGTTGATCTGTTGCGCAAATACTATGAACATCCGGCCGTTACGACAGATGTTATTGCCGGTTTCCCGGGCGAGAGCGAAGAGGAATTTGTTACTACGAAAGAGTATCTGAATCGAATTTGTATGTTTGAAACACATATTTTCGCATACTCACGACGCCATGGGACTGTGGCTGATCGAATGAACGGACAGCTTACCTCCAAGGAAAAGTCACGCAGGGTGAATCTACTTCTTGCCGATGATGCAATAAGGCGTGCGACTTTTGTTTCAGAATGTATCGGGAAGGAGATGGACGTTCTGCTGGAAGAGGAAACGGTGATTGACGGCAAGCGATATATGACGGGATATTCGATGGAATATGTGCGTTGCGCTCTTCTGCTTCGGGACGATGAATCTGCCGCGGATTATGAGAATGTTCGCATGATTATGAAAGGCTCCTTGGCTTGTGCGGAAGGTTGTATTTTGATATGTAATAAGGTACAATAAATCTGTATATCCATAAGTAATAACAAACAGACGGGAGATATGATATGGCTACAAATTTCGGAAATACGCAGTTTTTCAAAGTACAGACAGAGCCGGAAACGGGAGTTCGTTTGTGCTTATCTACAGTGTATGAGGCATTAAAGGAAAAAGGATATAATCCCGTGAATCAGATCGTCGGTTATATTATGTCCGGAGATCCTACTTATATTACGAGCCATAATAATGCACGTTCCCTTATTATGAAGGTGGAACGCGATGAATTGGTCGAAGAGCTGTTGACACAATACATTAAGAATAACGGATGGCAGTAGGACAGGCGATATGCGAATCATTGGATTGGATTACGGATCGAAAACAGTTGGGGTGGCGGTAAGCGACCCCTTATTGTTGACAGCGCAGGGCGTTGAGATTATCCGAAGAGAACAGGAGAACAAGCTCAGACGGACTTATGCGCGCATAGAGGAACTGATTGCCGGATATGGCGATGTGGAATTGATTGTGCTCGGATATCCCAAGAACATGAATGATTCCATCGGTGACAGAGCATTGAAAACAGAATCGTTTAAGGCGGATCTGGAACGCAGAACGGGAATTCCTGTTGTGCTGTGGGATGAGCGTTTGACGACCGTTGCGGCGCAGAAGACGATGATGGAGATTGGTATACGCCGGGAACACCGTGACGAATACGTGGATGAAATTGCGGCGATGCTTATTCTGCAAGGCTATCTGGATTACAAACGTAATACAGATAGTTAGTTAATTGAAATACAAGTGCGACTCGAAACAAGCATATTTGGGAATAAATGCATTTCGGAAGGAGTAATTTCGGAATCGACAGGAGAGGAATTTGATATATGGAACAGATTATTTTTGAGACAGAAGAAGGCGAAGAAACCTTTTATGTTTTGGATGAGACGAGAATCAGCGGCAGAAATTATCTTCTGGTAACAAACAGTGAAGAAGATGATGAAGAAGGCGAGGCACTTATCCTAAAAGATATTTCCGATGAACAGGATGCCGAAGCGGTTTATGTTCCGGTGGAGGATGAGACAGAACTTAGTGCGGTAGCCAAAGTATTTGAAGAATCTCTGGGGGATGTAGATCTTCAAATGTAGGAATACGGAGTTGTTAGGATTCCGCGGGGCGGAATGGAGGACGGTGTGCCAGGGATTCCGCGATGATGGAACGGAGATTAGAATGGAGAAGAAACTTTCAATTATTCCGCTCGGGGGGTTGGACCAGATCGGAATGAATATCACCGCATTTGCATACGGTGATGATATTATGGTAGTCGATTGCGGGTTGTCATTCCCGGAAGACGATATGCTGGGAATTGACCTTGTTATTCCCGATATTACGTATTTGATAGAGAATGCGGATAAGGTGCGCGGCTTTGTTATTACGCACGGACATGAGGACCATATCGGTGCTATTCCGTATATCTTGAAACAGCTGAACGTTCCCGTATACGGAACCAAGCTTACGATTGCCTTGATCGAGGGCAAGCTTCGCGAGCATGGAATGCTTAACGATACAACGCGAAATGTTGTTGAATATGGCGATGTTGTCACACTTGGATGTTTTCAAACCGAATTTATAAAGACCAATCATAGTATTGCCGATGCGGCAGCACTTGCGATTACTACTCCGGTTGGCGTAATCGTTCATACGGGTGACTTTAAGGTGGATTATACGCCGGTATTCGGCGGTCCGATTGATCTGTCCCGATTCGCCGAACTGGGGAATAAGGGTGTATTGGCGATGATGTGTGATTCGACCAATGCGGAGAGACCGGGATTTACCAATTCTGAGAAGACGGTCGGAGCTACGTTTGATTCCATTTTTGCCGAGAATGTCGGCTCACGTATACTGGTTGCAACGTTTGCATCGAATGTGGACCGTGTACAGCAGATTATTAATGCTGCATATCGATATGGCCGCAAGGTGGTTGTAGAAGGCCGAAGCATGGTAAACATTATTCAGACGGCTTCGGAAATCGGTTATTTGAATATTCCGGAGGGAACACTTATTGATATATCCGAACTCAATAATTATCCCGATGAGAAGACGGTTATTGTTACAACGGGCAGTCAGGGCGAATCTATGGCGGCTCTGTCACGAATTGCGACCAGCCTTCACAAGAAGGTTTCCATCAAACCCGGGGATACTGTGATCTTCTCTTCGAATCCCATTCCGGGTAATGAGAAGGCTGTATTTAAGGTAATTAATGAGTTGAGTGTAAAGGGCGCTAATGTTATTTTCCAGGATGCCCATGTTTCCGGCCATGCGTGTGCCGAAGAGATTAAGCTCTTGTATACGCTTGTGAAGCCGAAGTTTGCGATTCCCGTGCACGGAGAACATCGTCATTTGAAGGCTCAGGAGAAAATCATTCGCGAACTGGGATTTGAAAAAGATCGAATTTTTATCCTGTCGAACGGTCAGGAACTGCAGTTGACCAAAGATTCTGCCTCAATTGGCGGCGAGGTTTCAACGGGTGCTGTATTTGTGGACGGTCTGGGTGTCGGCGATGTACGAAATGTCGTGTTGCGTGACAGACAGAGACTGGCGGAAGACGGTATTTTGATCGTGTCCATGGCACTTTTAAAGGGATCGGATTATGTAGTATCCGGACCGGAGATTATATCCCGCGGATTTGTGTACGTGAAGGAATCCGATGAACTGATGATTGAAGCTCAGGAAGTTGTCGGAGAAACCATTCGCAAATTACAGGATAAAGAAATATGTAATCGAAACAAGATCCGAGATGCGATTCGCGATGCACTCAGCGGATTTATCTGGAAGAGAATAAAGAGAAATCCTATGATCCTGCCGATCATATTGGAGGTTGATGAATAATGACAGACAGCTATATGGAACCCGCGCTTGCCGAAAAGGTTTCCGAATTGATTGATTGCATGGTGCAAACAAAAGCATACCGGGATTATGATGAGAAACGGCAGAAGTTTCTGCATGATCCGGCTCTTCGCGGACCGATTATGCGAACACATGAGATTCGCCAACGACTGCAGGATATGTCGGAAGATGAACGTAATTCCGATTATGCGGATCAGCTGGAAAATGAGTATTTGGAACTTCATAATATGCGCGGCGTATATGAATATAATACGGCGGAAGTGGAGTTTACCAGAATGTTTCAGGAAATGATGGCTACAATTCTTTCCGCTGTGGAGACGGACTAATTATGCGAGTAAGTACAACAGAAAAAATCAAAGATATGGCAGCTTCGTTTATCAGCCTTGTTGTTCGGCTGGCGATAGTTGCATTGGCAGTATTCTTAATTTATAAAGCCGGTGTGAAGGCATATGATTTCGGATATCGGATATTTACCGAACCGGCGATGTCGACTGCGCCCGGTCGTGATGTGGCTATTACCATTACACAGGGTGACAGCCTTAAGACAGTTGCCGATATGTTCGAAGAGAAAGGTTTGATTCGTGATTCTCTGCTGTTCTATATCCAGAAAAAGGTATCGCTTTACGATGGGGATATTAAGCCCGGTTTCTATACACTGAATACTTCCATGACGGCAGAGGAAATGTTTGCGGTGATTGCCGGAGACGAAGAAGAGAGTGAGAGCGAAACAGAGGCTCCTTCGGAAGCCGAACCGCTTACAGAGACAACAATGGAGGCGGATCCGCTTATGGAAACGCCGCTTGAGGACCTTGATATAACGGCGGAATAGCGGGGGTTTTTCAGTGATTACAGATGAACGAATAGCCGCATATATTAATTCATTAACGGGTGGGAATACGCCGTTTCTGGATGAACTGGAAAAGTGGTCACATGAACACGATATCCCGATTATTCGGAGAGAAACGCAGAACTTGTTGCGAACGATGATTGCGTTATCACAGCCGAAGAACATTTTGGAAGTAGGGACGGCTGTTGGCTTCTCGACTATTTTGATGGCACAGTATTCCAATACGGATACGCATATTACAACGATAGAGAAATATGAAAAGCGAATTCCCATAGCGAAAGATAATTTTGCCAAGTCGGGATTTGAGGATCGGATTACGTTTCTTACGCAGGATGCGACAGACGCGTTGAGAGAACTGGCTGATGCCGGTAAAACGTATGATATGATTTTTATGGATGCTGCCAAAGGGCAGTATATTAATTTCTTGCCCGATGTTCGCAGATTGCTGGCGCCGGGAGCGTTATTGATCTCGGATAATGTGTTGCAGGATGGCGATATTATTCAATCGCGATTCGCCGTGGAACGTCGTAATCGCACAATTCATGCACGCATGCGTGAATACTTATATGTGTTGTCGAATGACCCCGAGTTTGCTACAAGCGTGCTTCCGATTGGGGATGGAATGACAATCAGTGTAAAGAGGTAATTTATCATATGAGGAAACCGGAGTTATTGATTCCCGCAGGAAGCCTTGAGGTACTGAAAACAGCAGTATTGTATGGTGCGGATGCCGTATATATCGGTGGTGAGGTGTTCAGCCTTCGTGCCAAAGCCAAGAACTTTTCCAAAGAGGAAATGCAGGAAGGAATTCAGTTCGCACATGAACATGGCGTTAAGGTTTATGTTACGGCAAATATTCTGGCACATAATGATGATATCGAAGAAGCAGAAACGTATTTTCGCGAACTGTCGTTACTTTCGCCGGATGCACTTATTATTTCCGACCCCGGTATGGTAATGCTTTCACAGAAGATTTGTCCCGAGATTGATATACATATCAGCACACAGGCCAATAACGTGAATTACATGACTTTTCTCTTCTGGCGTAATCAGGGGGCTAAGCGTGTAGTAACGGGCAGAGAGTTGTCTCTTGCCGAGATTGCAAAGATTCGCGAGAGCATTCCCGATGATATGGAGATTGAAAGCTTCATTCACGGAGCCATGTGCATTTCTTATTCCGGTCGTTGTTTGCTGTCCAATTTTCTTACGGGACGCGACGGCAATCAGGGTGCCTGCACACATCCGTGTCGCTGGAAATATGCGGTTGTTGAGGAGAAACGCCCCGGCGAATATATGCCGGTTTACGAGAATGAACGAGGCAGTTTCATTTTCAATTCCAAGGATCTGTGCATGATTGAATATATTCCGGAAATGATTCGCGCCGGAATCGACAGCTTTAAGATTGAGGGCAGAATGAAGACGGCCCTGTATGTGGCGACGGTTGCAAGAACATATCGGAAAGCGATCGATGATTATTTGATTTCGGAAGAACTGTATCGCAGTCGAATGGATTGGTATCGCAGCGAAATCGCGAAATGTACTTATCGACAGTTTACTACGGGGTTCTATTTTGGCAAGCCGCATGAAGATGCGCAGATTTATGACAGCAATACATATATCAAAGAATATGTGTATTTGGGAATGGCGCAGCAAATTCTGTCGGATCGGTGTACACAAACGTCAAGTTGCATTCAGATTACGCAGAAGAACAAGTTCTGTGTGGGCGATACGATAGAGGTAATGAAGCCGAACGGAGAGAATATTCCGGTTGTTGTAAAGAGTATCGAAAATGAAGACGGTGAGGAAATGGAGAGCGCACCGCATTCCAAACAAATATTGTATGTTACCCTGTCGTCGGCCGAAGTCGGTGTGCAGTTTGATATGGAGCCCGGTGATATCCTCCGGGTAGAAAATCAGGAGTAAGCCATGAGCGTATTAACAGTGATTGTTCCCTGCTATAACGAGCAGGAGGCACTTCCCTTCTTCTATGAAGAAATGGGGAAAACGAAAGAGATTTTTGAAACAGAATTTCCGGAGGTTACTTTCGAGTTTCTGTTTATTGACGATGGTTCAAAGGATGAGACACTTCGTGTAATGAAGGAACTTCGCCAAAAAGATGATACGGTGCATTATGTTTCATTTTCCCGTAATTTCGGAAAGGAAGCTGCCATTTACGCAGGCCTGTCGCATTCGACGGGTGATTATGTTGTTATTATGGATGCGGATTTGCAGGATCCGCCTGCATTATTGCCGGATATGTATCGTGCCGTAACGCAGGAAGGATATGATTCTGCGGCTACACGACGTGTTACGAGAGCAGGGGAACCGGTGATTCGGTCTTTCTTTGCGAGATGTTTCTATCGCCTGATTAATAAACTGTCCAAGACGGAAGTTGTTGATGGTGCGCGTGATTACAGAATTATGAGCCGCAAGATGGTAGATGCGATCTTGTCGATGCCGGAATATAATCGCTTTACAAAGGGAATATACGGTTGGATTGGATTTGAGACAAAATGGTTTGCTTACGAAAATGTGGAACGTGTTGCCGGAGAAACAAAGTGGTCGTTCTGGAAGTTGTTCCTGTATTCTATCGAAGGTATTGTCGGTTTCTCGACAGCACCGCTTTCTGCAGCTACGATTCTTGGTTTTGTATTTTCGGTTGTTTCATTTTTGTTTATTGTCTTCATTATCATTAAGACGCTGGTATTCGGTGATCCGACTTCCGGCTGGCCGTCCATGATATGTATTGTTGTATTCTTTGCCGGTGTTCAATTGCTGTCCATCGGTATTGTGGGTCAGTATCTGGCCAAGACATATTTGGAAACAAAACATCGTCCGATATATATTGCCAAAGAAGAGGAATAGAACGTGGCCAATCCGTTTATTTCAGTTGTTATCCCTGTCTATAAAGTGGATATGGATTTATTTTCAAAGTGCTTATCGAGCATTTTGGCGCAATCATTTACGGATTACGAGATTGTGATTGTTCTCGATGGTGCGCCCGAGGATGTTGAGACGGGCATATGCGCGATGACCAAACAGGATGAGCGCGTTCGAATTATCAGACAGGAGAATGCGGGAGTAAGTGCTGCCCGTAACCGTGGTATTGCAGAAGCGGAAGGCAAGTACATTTGCTTTGTGGATGCGGATGATTATCTTCTTCCGGATAACTTTGCTGCCGCAAAGTCATGGGTCGACAATCTTTCTTCGGAGCCCGAGGTCTTAATCTGGGGTGCGTATAAATGCTACGGCGAAAGACGTGTAGAATTTACACCGTATTTGGAAGATGTTCCGCGACTTTCTTCTGAGCAGATTCATGAAGGGATGCAGAAGTGTTTGGTAGGAACACTTCCGTTTTTTAAATATCCGTGTAGTAAGGATGTAACCTGTGCACCGTGGGGTCGTCTGTATCTGCGCTCGTTCTTACAAAGAGAGCATCTGACTTTCCCGGAGGGGGTTTGCCGGGCGGAGGATATGACCTTTAATCTGAAGGTGTTTTCCTGTGCGCAGAATATATCCTACATGCATCGCTTTTTCTATTGCTATCGTCAGGTTGCTGATTCGGCAACATATGTGTATCGTGACGGCGGTATTCGAGTGTTTACAGATGCACTTTGCGCAATTCGGAAGCATCTTGATGCAATCGGTACGGATGATTTGACGATGCAGATATATTATATGCGATGCATTTTCTTCTTCTTGGAAAGTATGGATATGGATTATCTGCATGCTGACAATCCGCATTCATTTTCGGAGAAGAGAGCACAGATGAAGGCGGTGCTTGATACCGAACCGTATAAAGAAGCGGTAAGCAAACTGTCTTACAGGCATTTGACATTGCCTCGGAAGATTCCCCTGTTTCTGATGCGCAACCGAATGATGGCACTTTTGATGCTGTTTTATAATGTATTTCGCAAGCTAAAATAACGGCAGGATATGCATGATTCCTGTTTGATTGGAGCTGTATTTATGGGAACAAATAATCAATCCCCGGCTATTTCCATTATTATGCCGTGTTACAATTCTGAAAAATATATACGCAAAACGCTATACAGTGTTTTTGGGCAGACGTTTACGGATTATGAAGTAATTTTTATAAACGACGGAAGTACCGATTCGACGTTATCGATTCTGAATCAGTGGAAAGAGCAGTATTCGGATCGGGTTGAAATTATTTCAAAAGAAAACGGCGGGCAGTCGATGGCGCGTAACATTGGAATGACTCATGCACGAGGTGAGTACATTGTATTCTGGGACAGTGATGATTACGCGGATGTTGACTATCTGGAGAAACTGTATACTGCAGCACAGTCTGTAGAGAATTGCGAAACCGTAATCAGTGGGTCTCACTATGTGGATGAAAACGGGGTGATTCTTGAGAATCTGAATTATCCGGTAGACGTTTATCCCGAATTCGTTATGCGCAGACTGAGTCCGCACGGTAAGATGTACCAAAAAGCATTTTTGGATCGATACAATATTCGATTTGCCGAGGGCAAGATTTTTGAAGACAATCCGTTTAATTTCCTGGCGTTGTTTCTGAGCCGCAATCAGGTGATTCTTCCGTATTGCGGACATTATCAGGTGATTCATACCGGCAGCACCATGTCTACGGCAATGCGCACGGAGAAGATGCCTTACGATGCAATGGAAGATGCGATGCGCTTTATCATGGAACATAAAGATGAAGTGAATAATTACGCAACGTATGAATTTGTTGTGTTAAGTTTCTTAACGTATTTCATTTTCCTGGGGAATCGTGAACATATGCAGGCTGCCAATAAGGCATCCAAAGGATATAAGAACAAAATGACGCTTGTGTATGATATGTGTGACTTTGCGCTTCGCGCGGTTCCGAAATATTTGCCGAAATATTGGAAGAACAAGCATGTGGGAATATTGAAAGACCGGTATCTGCAATTTCGCCATCGCGCCGGGGTATGGCTGTTTGTGAAGCTTTTGCGGACGCGTACACTGAAGCTGTTTGCGAAATTGTACTATAAGGTAATATAGACTTATTGAAGGAAATATAGATTTATTGCTGCATCCAGGGCGGGATGACAGCCTCAAAACCTTCGTGGCGAAGTTTGATCTGGATGCCGCGGATGGCCTTTTTGATGCAGACCGGGAAATGGTCTAATACATATTGTTTAATTGTAAGGGAGCGGACGATTTGCGTTAGCTCCTTTTCTTGTACAGGATGGTTGTGCATTGCTTGAATTTCGGCGGTCTGGAGAAGAGTATCCTTGTAATTGACGGCGGTTAAGCCTTCCTTCTCGGTAATGCCGATGATGACGCCGGTATCCGCAAAATGCATTTCACGGTCGGCTACGGTTAACAGGAAATCGTAGTCCGCGCTGTATTTGTATTCGGTGCGGAAGGGAAAACGAATCAGCAGTTCGCGACGTGCGAAGGCAGACTGATGCGAGAAGGGCATAATTTCATAAATTTTGTCCGGATGCTTACCGAAGAAATAGAAACGACCGTATTCGTATACCAGACAATCGCCGTACAAGACGGCAGCGCTGGGGTATGATTTGCCCGTGAAAATGTCGGATAAAACAGTGGCATTATAGAAGCAGTCGCCGGCGTTCATGTAATTGACCCATGTACCGTGGCTGTGCGCGGCGCCGCGATTCATGGCGTCGTAGATGCCGTTATCTTTTTCGCAATAGTAATAGAAGGGAATGTTTCGTTCCTGAAACTTTCCCTTGTATTCGTCAATGATGGAGGCGGTTTCGTCTGTGGATGCACCGTCCTGAATAATATATTCAAAGTCGTTATAGTCCTGTGCAAGAACCGATTCCAAAGTAAGACGAAGAGTCTTCGCCGCATTATAGCAAATAGTTACGACGGAGACTCCTCTGAAATTTTCTGATAAATTGCCTGATGTTTCCATACTGTTTATTCGTCTGCTTTCATTTCTTTCAAGAGAGCTTTTTCATAGTAATCCAATATAACGGCCTGAACTTTCTCTCTTGCTTCGGCGGAAATAGGATGTGCGATGTCGCGATACTCGCCTTCCGCACTGCGGCGGCTGGGCATTGCGATAAATAATCCTTTTTCACCTTCGATAATCTTGATGTCATGAACGACAAATTCGTTGTCCAGTGTAATAGATACAACTGCTTTCATGTTTCCTTCTTTGGAAAGCTTACGAATCCGAACATCGGTAATAGTCATGATAGTCCTTTCCTAGAAAATGTAACGATCGCTCTTTTCGAGGACAATCTTTGTTTCGTCATCGCCCTTGTAATAAGAGTTTGCACGGATGGTACATCCGCTTTCCACGATACAGTTCTCTATATAGGTGTTGTCGCCGATATAAACATCATTCAAAATGATGGAATTGCGAATTACGCAATTACTGCCGACGAATACTTTCTTGAACAGAATGGAACCTTCCACAGTTCCGTTAATGATTGTTCCGCTTGAAACAAGGCTGCCCAAAACATTTGAACCAACGTTGTATTTAGCGGGAGGAAGGTCATCCACTTTGCTGTAAATATCAGGATACTGGCGGAAGAAGTAATCGCGAATCTCGGGACGTAAGAAGTCCATGTTGGTGCGGTAGTAATCTTCGATGGAACCGATGTTGCTCCAGTAATCCTTCATTTTGTAGGCACAAATCTTCTTGATGTTCTTGTAGCGAATCAGAATGTCGCGAACGAAGTCGAAACGTTCTTCTTCGGCACATTTCTCAATCAACTCAATCAGAAGACGGCGGCGAATTACATAGATTCCGCAGGAAACCGTATTGGTCTTGGCAACGATCGGTTTCTCTTCGAAGTCTTCCACAACCATATCTTCGTTCAGCTTCAGAATACCGTAGCGCTCGCAGTCGCTTCCTTCCGGCATCTCGGCACATACTAAAGTGATGTCGGCACCTTTATCGATGTGATATTCCAACAGTTTGTTATAGTCCATTTTGTAAACACCGTCGCCGGATGCAATAACAACATACGGTTCATGACTGTCTTTTAAAAATGACAGGTTCTGATAAATTGCATCTGCGGTTCCGCGATACCAGAAATTGTTCTCACTGGTAACGGTCGGAGTGAATACGAACAAACCTCCCTGCTTACGACCGAAGTCCCACCACTTGGAAGAACTTAAGTGCTCATGAAGGCTTCTTGCATTATACTGTGTCAGAACGCCGACTTTGGTAATGCGGGAGTTCGACATATTACTGAGTGCAAAATCAATCGCACGGTAGTTACCGGCCACAGGCATGGCGGATACGGCGCGTTTTGCGGATAATTCTTTCATTCGGTAGCTGTTGCCGCCGGCTAATATCAATCCTATCGCTCTCACCACTCGTCACCTGCCTTTATCATAGTTTTGCCGCTTGCAAGATAATTGTTCTCAATATCTTCTGCGGTGATCTTGCCGGAAATAACAGTGTTCTTACCAACTGTGATGCTGTCGGGGATTACACTGTGTTCTCCGATCGTTACGATGCCGTGATTATAGATGCCGGGATCGGTTTCGTTCGGAACTTCGTCGCCGTCACCCAATTTAACGGAGTTACCGATGACAACATCTTCTGCAATGATTGCTTTGTGCAATTCGCAATTATCACCGATTACCGTATCATTCATAATGATGGAATCCGAAACTACGGTATTCTTGCCGATAGTAACGTTACATCCGATTACGGAATTGTATACTTTGCCGTAAATGGAAGAGCCTTCACCGATAATGGAACGCTCTACAACGCTGGAATCCGAAACGAACTGAGGAGGAAGCGCATAATTACGGGTGTATATCTTCCAATATTCTTCATACAGATTGAAATCGGGAACAATATCAATAAGCTCCATGTTTGCTTCCCAATAGGAATTCAATGTTCCGACATCTTTCCAGTATCCGTTGAATTCGTATGCAAACAAACGTCCCTTATTGCCATGTACATAAGGAATGATATGTTTACCAAAGTCCAAACCTGGCTGCTGTGCCATGGCGATCAGAGACTCTTTCAGGGTCTTCCAATTGAAAATGTAGATACCCATGGAAGCAAGATTGCTGTGCGGATTCTCGGGCTTCTCTTCGAATTCGATAATCTGGCGGTCTTCGTCGGTAATAACGATACCGAAACGCTTAGCCTCTTCGTAAGGAACCGGCATAGCTGCGATTGTAACGTCGGCATCGTTTGCTTTATGGAAATCAAGCATTACTTCGTAGTCCATTTTGTAAATGTGGTCGCCGGACAGAATCAAAACATAATCGGGATGGAATGTCTCCATATAATCAATGTTCTGATAGATGGCGTTAGCCGTACCGGTATACCATTCACTGTTGGTACTCTTCTCGTAAGGGGGGAGAACAGTAACACCGCCGATATTACGGTCGAGATCCCAAGGGATACCGATGCCGATATGTGTATTCAATCGAAGCGGCTGGTACTGTGTTAATACGCCTACCGTGTCTACACCCGAATTGATGCAGTTACTTAAGGGAAAGTCAATAATCCTGTACTTTCCGCCAAAAGACACGGCCGGTTTTGCTACTTTGGATGTAAGTATGCCGAGTCGGCTTCCTTGCCCGCCGGCTAACAACATCGCAATCATTTCTTTTCTAATCACGTGATCACCTCTCTGCCTTCCTTGATGCTTGGAAATGATATATTTCTGTGTCTATGTTACCATAAATTGCAATAAAAATAAACAAAAAAAGTCCTTTCACACCTTATTTTTTGCGCATATTTCACAGTTTACAAGGTCTTGTATAAGAAGTGTAACATTGTGACAATATATAGGGGATTGCGGTATTTGACGCTTGAGTTAACCGACAAAATGAAGTATTATGAGGAAGCAGTGGAAATACGAAATTTGTAGATGATTAAAGGAGATTTGCAACATGTATCAGATTGACTTTAAGAAACCTGTTACCATACATTTTATCGGAATCGGCGGAATCAGCATGAGCGGATTGGCACAGATTCTTTTGAAGGAAGGGTTCACCGTAAAAGGCTCCGATTCCAAGGAAAGCGAATTGACAAAAGAGTTGATTGCAGACGGCGCAATCGTAGCATATGGCCAGAAGGCAGAAAATATTACGGAAGATATTGATCTGGTTGTATACACGGCTGCCATTCATCCGGATAATCCGGAATATGCACAGAGCGTTAAAATGGGCATTCCGATGATTACAAGAGCGGAGCTTTTGGGACAGATCATGAAGAATTACAAGCTGCCCGTGGCGGTATCCGGGACTCATGGCAAAACGACGACAACCTCCATGCTTACGATGATGCTTTTGGCGGAAGATGCCGACCCGACCATATCTGTCGGAGGTATTTTATCCGAGATTGGTGGGAATATCAGAATAGGTTCTTCCGATATATTCGTTACGGAGGCTTGCGAATATACAAACAGCTTCCTTTCGTTTTTCCCGAAGATTTCAATTATTCTCAATATAGAAGAAGACCATTTGGATTTCTTTAAGGATATAAATGATATTCGGAATTCGTTCCATACGTTTGCCGCGCTTCTGCCGAAGGACGGTACGCTTGTTATTAACAATGATATTGAGAATCTGCAGGAGATTACGAAGGATTTGCCTTGTAATGTTCTGACGGTTTCATCAAAGGAAGATATTCAGGGGACATGCCCGGATTATTCGGCTGCAAATGTTACTTACAATGAATTCGGATGTGCATCGTTTGATGTATGTAAGGGTGGTAAAGCGGCATATCGTGTTTGTCTGTCCGTTCCGGGTTCGCATAATGTAACAAATGCTTTGGCGGCTATTGCAGCGGCAGAGACGATGGGAATATCCGAAAAGGGAATTACGGAAGGTTTGCACAAATTTACGGGAACGGATCGCAGATTCCAGAAGAAGGGTGAGATTGCCGGTGTTACCGTGATTGATGATTATGCGCATCATCCGACGGAGATTCGTGCAACCTTAAGTGCAGCACGTAAGGTTTCGGCCCGTAAGCTCTGGGTTGTGTTCCAGCCGCATACGTATACACGAACAAAGAGTTTGTTCTCTGATTTTGTGGATGCTTTATCCATGGCTGATGCTGTTGTGCTGGCAGATATATATGCTGCAAGAGAGACGGATACTCTTGGTATGAGTTCGGATCTTCTGCGACAGGCACTTTCCGACCGGGGTGTGGAGAGTTATTACTTTCCGTCATTTGATGCCATAGAAAATTTTTTATTACAAAATTGTGAAGCCGGAGACCTGTTGATAACTATGGGTGCCGGAGACATTGTGAAAGTGGGAGAAAACCTGTTGGGGTTATAACTTATCCACATAATCCACAGCTTATTGCAAAAAAGCGGCTGTGGATTTTTAGTTTACATAACGCACAACATGACTTTGTCAAAAAGGGTTGCATTTATGCATATGCCGAATGGAATACGGCGGTTACCATAATCGGTTACACAAAGGTTATCCACATAATCCACAAGTGCCGCAAAGCCTTGTAAATGCTGGGTTTGTGGGCAAATAGGCTATTCCTTTTTACGGATGTTCATGTTATAATCCACCTTACCGTCGGTGAGTGAACGACGGAAATTTTTGTGGATTGGTGCAGACTATGGGGCAGATCGCTCTTTCGGGACAATTTGAATGTGACGCGGTTGTATTACCGGGTACTCTTCTCGATGCATTCCTTAAAGAGGCAAACGAGGTGCAGATAAAAGTTTATTTGTTCCTTATGCGGAAGAAGAACCTGGAGAATATTACCGTTTCTACCATTGCGGATTATTTTAATTATTCCGAAGCGGATGTGAATCGTGCATTGCATTTCTGGGAGGCGCGCGGAGTATTGTCGGGAACGTCCAAAGAAAACAGAAAAGAAGAGAAGAGTACGGACGGGAAGGTAGTGACTTTGCCGGCACGGCCCTCTTATAAGGCAAAAGATCTCGCTGAGTTTGCCAAGAAGCAGGAAATCAGTCAGCTGATATTTATAGCAGAACAGTACACGGGAAATATGCTTAAGAGTGATGATATAGCCTCTCTTCTGTATATAAACGATTCTCTCGGATTTACTCCGGAGTTGATGGAGTATCTGATCGAGTACTGCGTTTCCAATAATAAAAAGAGCATGCGATATATTGAAACGGTTGCCAACTCGTGGGCAGAATGCGGAATACAGACTGTTGAGGCGGCCCGTAGTCATACAATGGTTGTTCCGAAAGCTGTCTACGAAGTGTTTAAGGCATTCGGTATTGCCGATAATCGTAAGCCGATTGAGACGGAAGTTGCTTATGTTCGAAAATGGACTGACTCGTATGACTTTCCGATGGATATTATTTCGGAAGCGTGCAGCCGGACGATCATGAATATTCATAATCCGAGTTTTGCATATGCGGATTCCATATTGACGGGGTGGCATAAGGCCGGCGTTCATTTCCTTGCCGATGTGGAGGCATTGGACAAGGAATATGCCAAGGCGCGCGGAGCGCAGTCGCCTGCAAAGGAGAAAAGTACGGCATCAAAGGAAGTATCTTCCGATAAAGTGCATGGATTTACACAGAGACATTACGATTACTCGCAGTTAGAAAAGGAAGCTTTGGGATATGGCAATAAGTAACGAGCAGTATGATGAAATCATGCGGGAATATGAAGAACGCCGAAGAAACAGTCGTCATACATTCGAAGAGCATAGAAGTGAAGTGTATGAACTGATCCCGGAGTATGAGAAACTGGACAACCGTGTGGCACAGGCGGCACTTGATTCGGCGATTGCGGCATTGGGCGGCGATGCGGATGCGCAGACAAAACTTTCCGAGGAATATGCGCAGATTGAGGAGAGAAAGCGGAAACTGTTGGAAGATTTTGCGTTCCCTGCGGATTATCTGGAAATGTCATATACATGCCCGGATTGTAAAGATACGGGGTATATTGACGGACAGAAGTGCCATTGTCTTCGCCAGGCCATACTGCGCAGACTGTACAAGCAGTCCAATATTGAATCGGTTTTGGAAGTCGAGAATTTCGATACGCTTACATATGACTACTATGAGGATTCCGAGATTGAACAGATGCGGGAAATCGTAGGCCGCTGCAAGAAATACGTTGCGGACTTTGATGGTGCATACGAGAATATTCTGTTCTTCGGCAGTGTCGGCGTAGGCAAAACGTTTTTATCCAATTGCATTGCGGGCGAGTTGTTGCGCTCGGGACACAGTGTCATTTACTTTACAGCCATGCAATTGTTTGATACACTCAAGGAGTACACATTAAGAGCAAATGATTTCGAATATGAGGAGTCTTCTTTCCTGTCGGATATATTGGGGTGCGATCTGTTAATTATTGATGATTTGGGTACGGAGAAGACAACGGAATTTATCATTTCACAACTGTTCCGTATATTAAATGAAAGAGACATGCGCAAGAAGTCTACGATTATCTCGACGAATTTGGAATTTTCACAACTCGCCGATCGTTATTCGGAGCGCACTTTTTCGCGTGTTTTCGGTAATTACACAATGATACGTCCGGATATCGATGATATCCGTATGAAAAAGAAACAATTACAACAAGATACTTGAGGAGGCCCAAAAATGGCAAACGCGCAGGAGAAACGCAATCTTGAGTCAATTCCTGTAGGTTCCCTTCGGATGATTCCGTTGGAAGGCTGCAGGGAACTGGGGGAGAAGGTAGATTCTTATTTGGTGAAATGGAGAACGGAGCGTGAGAATGAACATAAGAATTCTCTTGCGTTTTCGGGTTACCAGAGAGATTCCTATATTTTAAGTGCTAAGATTTCAAGATTTGGTACAGGCGAAGCAAAGGGTGTTATCAACGAATCCGTACGTGGAACGGACTTGTATATTCTCGTAGATGTTAATAACTATAGCTTAACGTATTCTCTTTGCGGAATGACCAACCATATGTCTCCTGATGATCATTTTCAGGATCTGAAGAGAATTATTGCGGCAGTTGGCGGTAAAGCTAGAAGAATTACCGTGATCATGCCGTTTTTGTATGAAAGCAGACAGCATAAGCGTAATACCCGTGAGTCTCTGGACTGTGCGATTGCATTGCAGGAACTTGTAAACATGGGTGTTGATAATATCATTACTTTCGATGCACATGATGCCCGTGTACAGAATGCAATTCCCCTGTCGGGATTTGAAACGGTTACACCGACCTATCAGTTTATCAAGGGTCTTTTGGGTGATATCAAAGATCTGAAACTGGATGCGGATCATATGATGGTAATCAGCCCTGATGAAGGCGGTATGAGCCGTGCCATCTATATGGCGAATGTATTGGGCCTTGATATGGGTATGTTCTACAAGCGTCGTGATTACACCAAGGTTGTAAACGGACGTAACCCGATTGTCAGTCATGAATTCCTTGGCTCTTCCGTAGAAAGCAAAGATGTTCTCGTTCTGGATGATATGATTTCTTCCGGCGAGAGCGTTCTGGATGTTGCCAGACAGCTTAAGAAACGCAATGCAAAGAGAATCTTTATTGCCGCTACATTCGGATTGTTTACAGGTGGCATGAAGTTATTTGATGAAGCATATGAGGAAGGCATTTTCAATCGTATTCTTACAACCAATGTAATATATCAGTCTCCGGAACTTTTGTCCCGTGAGTATTACATCAATTGTGATCTGAGTAAGTACATAGCATACATTATCGATACGCTGAATCATGATACATCCATCAGCGATCTGCTGGATCCCAATGAGAGAATCCAGTCACTTATTACAAGATATCGCAGCGAACAGGAGGAGAAGTAATGGCAAGTGAAATTCGCGACATTAATTTGGCCGAGAGCGGAGAGAGAAAGATTGAATGGGTAAAACGTAATTGCGATCTGTTACGTACGCTTGAAGAAGAGTTTTCGCAAACCAAACCTTTTGCAGGTAAGAAGATCGCTTTGTCTGTTCATTTGGAAGCCAAGACCGCATATTTGTGTAAGGTGCTTGCTGCCGGCGGTGCTCAGATGTTTGTTACCGGCTCCAATCCTTTGTCGACACAGGACGATGTTGCCGCAGCACTTGTCAAAGCCGGTTTGGAAGTTCATGCATGGTATGACTGCACACCCGAAGAGTATAACAGCCATATTCGTAACGTTTTGTCCGCAGGTCCGAATATTATTATTGATGACGGCGGCGATCTGGTTCATATGATTCATAATGAAATGCCTGAACTTATCGATGGAGTAATCGGTGGTTGTGAGGAGACAACGACCGGTATTCTGCGTTTGTTGGCAATGGACCGTGATAAGGAATTGAAGTTCCCCATGGTTCTTGTAAATAATGCGTCCTGCAAGCATTTCTTTGATAATCGTTATGGTACAGGTCAGTCGGTATGGGACGGAATTAACCGTACAACCAATTTGATCGTTGCAGGCAAGATGGTTGTTGTAGCCGGATACGGATGGTGCGGTAAAGGTGTTGCCATGCGTGCGAAAGGTCTCGGAGCCCGCGTTATTGTTACAGAAGTTGATCCGATTAAGGCAATTGAGGCTGTTATGGATGGCTTTGATGTAATGCCTATGAACGAAGCAGCAAGAATCGGTGATTTCTTCGTTACGGTTACAGGATGTGAGAAAGTCATTGACGAGGATGATTTTGAAGTAATGAAGGATGGCGCTATCCTTTGTAATGCAGGTCATTTCGATTGTGAAGTATATATGCCCGGTATTCGTAAGATGGCTGTGGAAACACGTCAGATGCGTAATAACATTATGGGATACAAGATGCCCGGCGGACAGTGGTTGTATGTTCTTGGCGAAGGACGTTTGGTAAATCTTGCTTGCGGCGACGGACATCCCGCAGAGATTATGGATATGTCCTTTGCAATTCAGGCTCTTTCCGCAAAATATCTTGTTGAGCATGAAGGACAGCTTGACCGTATGATTATTGATGTTCCGAAGGAAGTTGATAATGATGTGGCCAGACGTAAACTGGCGTTCTTAGGTAAGAGAATCGATGTTCTGACACCGGAGCAGGAAGCATATTTGGCAAGTTCAGCGGGAGTATAGTGTTAAGCTGAGGTTGGAATGAAGATGATTGATTCTGTTATACCGAGGTTGGAATGAGAAAGATTGACCCTGTATTGTTGGGGGTTTGAAGATGTATGTAATTGTAGGTTTGGGTAATCCCGGAAGAGAGTATGCACATACACGTCATAATGTCGGGTTTGATGTGGTTTCCGCACTTGCCGATAAATACGGGATTGTCATGGATTATCAGAAGCATAAAGCAGTATGCGGCAAGGGAATGATCGAAGGTCAGAAAGTGATTTTGGCGCAGCCGCTTACGTATATGAATCTGTCCGGCGAAAGTGTTCGGCAATTGGTGGATTATTATAAGATTGATCCGCAGAGTGAATTGATTGTCGTATACGATGATATCGATTTGAATCCGGGAATGATTCGCGTTCGTCCGAAGGGAAGCCCCGGAGGACATAACGGGATGAAGAATATTGTACAACATATGAGCAGTCAGGAGTTTCTGCGCGTGCGAGTCGGTGTGGGAGCCAAGCCCAAAGAGTACGATTTGAAGGATTATGTGCTGGGCCATTTTGCCGGTGAAGATCGGAAGTTGATGGATGCGGGAATCGATCTTGCAGTAGAAGCGGTAGCGATGCTTCTGACAGATACGATTGATCACGCAATGAATAAATTTAATAAGGCTGTGAAGAGGGATACAGAAGAATGAAAGCCTTTTCGGCACCCTATGAGGAACTGGCGGAGTTTGCGCGACTGCGGGAATTGCTTTCGAAAGGCCCCGGAATTATTGATGTAAACGGTTGTGCGGATCCCCAAAAAAGTCATATGATGTATGGAATTGGCGATGGTTTTAAATGCAAAATCATCGCCACTTTTAGCGAGCAAAAAGCACGTGAGATTGTAGAAGATTATTCTTTTTACGATCCGAACGTGCTTTATTTTCCTGCAAAGGATTTGATTTTCTTCCAGGCAGATATGGCTGGAAATGCCATTACATTGGAACGTATGAAGGTGTTGAAAGCGCTCCTTGAAAAGGAAGACATTACCGTGGTAACAACTCCGAATGCATTTCTGGCTGCAATGCCTTTGCCGAGCGTTTTATCCGATTCGGTGATTATGCTGTCGGAAGGCGATGAACTGTCGGAATCTGATTTGTCCGCAGCACTTGTGGCAGCAGGCTATGTCAGAAATTATCAGGTGGAAGGCGCCGGACAGTTTTCGATTCGTGGCGGTATTATCGATATATTCCCGCTTACGGAAGACAATCCTGTACGAATAGAATTGTGGGGCGACACGATTGATTCTATCCGAAGCTTTGATATTTTAAGCCAAAGAAGTATCCAGAAACTATCCGAAATATTGATATATCCCGCATCGGAAATGGTTCTTTCGACGGATGAATTTGAAAGCGGTATCGAGCGGATTGAAAGGGATTGTAAGAAGCAGGAGAAGATTCTACGGGATCAGTTCTTGACGAAGGAAGCGCACGAGCTTTCAGTGACGGTGGACTCCTTTATTGAGGAGGCGCGGCTTCTCGGGGCAGGAAGCGTAAATACAGAGAGTTATTTGTCCTATTTCTACGAAGAAACGGGTACACTTTTTGATTACCTTTCGAAGGATTCCACGGTGTTCTTTATGGATGAGCCTAATCGTTGCAATGAGATGCTTGTAACGATTTCGGAAGAGTTTGTGCAGAGTATGGAACACCGTTTGTCAAAGGGTTATGCTCTTCCCGGGCAGATGAATATGATCGGTACGCCGCAACAACTTTTTGGGCGTTTGTCCGGTATGCGCTGCGTTACATTTGAGACTTTGTTTTCGACACATGGATTCTATACACCGACGGAAGCACTTGCTGTTTCCGGAACGGCGATGAATTCTTATAATAACAGCTTTGAAGGTTTAGTAGAGGATTTGCGTCGATACCAGAAAAACGGGTATCGTGTAATTGTGCTGTCCGCATCTTCGGCAAAGGCATCGCGTTTGGCGGAGGACCTTGCGGAGCATGATCTTACGGTATTCTTTACAAGGGATGAAGAACGCATTATAAAGCCCGGCGAAATCATGGTTACATGCGGCAGACTGCGCCAGGGATTTTCCTATCCTCTTGTGAAGTTTGCAGTGATTGCCGAGGGTGATATTTTCTCGCGCAGAGAACGTAAGAAGCGTTTTCATAAGCAGTTTGAAGGAACCAAAATCTCGGGACTGACGGAATTGTCGGTAGGTGATTATGTTGTTCATGAGAGCTATGGTCTGGGTATTTATTGCGGCATTGAGCATGTGATGGTTGATCATGTAACAAAGGATTACATGAAGCTGCAATATGCTGCGGACGGGCGTCTGTACGTACCCGCTACGGGATTGGATTTGATACAGAAATATGCTTCCAAGGACGCGACGGCTCCTAAATTGTCGAAACTCGGAACAACGGAGTGGGTTCGCACCAAATCAAAAGTCAAAGAAGCCGTGGATATTATCGCGTCGGATCTGGTGGATTTGTATGCGACCAGACAGGCGAAAGAAGGTTATGTATTTGGTGAAGATACGGTTTGGCAAACGGAATTTGAGGAATTGTTCCCGTTTGAAGAAACGTCGGATCAGGTAGATGCCATTCGTGCCGTAAAGGAAGATATGCAGAGCACGAAGATTATGGATCGTCTGATTTGCGGTGATGTGGGATACGGTAAGACGGAGATTGCGATTCGTGCGGCATTTAAGGCAGTGCAGGAAGGCAAGCAGGTTGTGTATCTGGTGCCGACCACAATTCTGGCACAGCAGCATTACAATACGTTTTTACAGAGAATGAAAGACTATCCTGTAAGGATAGATTTGTTGTGTCGTTTTCGAACTGCCGCACAGCAGAAAAAGACGATTGCAGATCTGAAAAACGGCATGGTGGATATTGTAATCGGTACGCATCGTGTATTGTCCAACGATGTTTCTTTTAAGAATCTTGGTTTACTGGTAATAGATGAGGAACAGCGTTTCGGAGTAGCTCATAAAGAAAAAATTAAGAAACTCAGGGATAATGTTGATGTACTTACACTTACGGCAACCCCTATTCCGCGAACACTGCATATGAGCCTTATCGGAATTCGTGATATGTCCGTATTACAGGAAGCACCGCAGGATCGTCTTCCGATTCAGACATTTGTTATGGAATATAATGAGGAACTTGTTCGTGAAGCAATCGAAAGAGAACTTTCGCGCGGCGGGCAGGTATTCTATGTTTATAATCGGGTACAGTCAATTGCCGAAATGACTTCGCAGCTTCGTGCTCTTGTACCGAATGCAGAGATTGCGTATGCGCACGGACAGATGAAGGAGCAGGAGCTGGAGAGAATTATGTATGACTTTGTCTCCGGAAGTATTGACGTGCTGGTATCGACAACGATTATTGAGACCGGTCTGGATATTCCGAATGTAAATACGATGATTGTGCATGACGCTGACAGATTGGGATTGTCCCAGTTATATCAGTTGCGAGGAAGAATCGGACGAAGCAGCAGAGGCGCGTATGCGTTTTTAATGTATCGTCGTAACAAGATTTTGAAGGAAGAGGCCGAGAAGAGACTTGCGGCCATTCGTGACTTTACGGAGTTGGGAAGCGGATTCAAGATTGCCATGCGTGATCTGGAGATTCGAGGCGCGGGGAATCTGTTGGGAAATCGACAGTCCGGGCATATGGAGGCGGTCGGATACGATCTGTATTGCAAATTATTGTCGGAGGCTGTGAAGCGGCAGAAGGGTGAGAAGCCGGAGGAAGATGTGGATGTATCCGTTGATTTGACGATTGATGCATACATTCCTGATACATTTATCTTAAACGAAGCGCAGAAGATTGATATATATAAACGAATTGCATGTATATCTGACAAAGATGAACAGTCGGATATGCGCGATGAACTAACAGACCGCTTCGGAAGTATTCCGAAAAGCGTTGAGAATTTGCTGCAGGTTGCATATATGCGATCGATAGCGAAGAAGGTCTATGTTACAGACGTTAAGGATTTGCCGGAGAATCGTGAAATTCGATTTACGGTGCTGCCCAATGCCCGTTACAATCCGGAATCCATCGGCACGTTTGTTGCATCTTTTGGCGGCGCTATGCGCCTATTGCCCGGAGCAAAGCCGTGTTTTTTGTATAAGATTCCCAAGGACAAACCGGCGGAAGGGGATGCGCTTTTGGAAATGTGCATGGATATTGTTGATCGAATGCTGTCTCTGCTGTGATGAAACTGGTTGTCGCGAGTCCATTCACTTCCTTGCTGTGTATGCTCAGTGGAAATTGTAACGAAACTGCAATCAATATATTCATAATATGCGGGTCGCCTGCAATTGTACGTCCTGTACAATTTCGGCTCAAAGTGCCATCCGGTCACTTTGCCATTATGAAAGCGAGCAGTTTCGACAATTTTATTCTTCGCCTACAGACTGCAGAAGTGAAACTCAAACAGTAACTGATAAAGAAACTGAAGCATGCTTATGCTTGTGATTTTTCTGTTTTGATGCTATAATTCGAAATTGCAGGTTGAGGAAGTGTTTTGCAGTTCCCGGCCGATTAGTAATTTAAATATTTATTATATAGAAAGGATGATTTCATTATGTCATTAGTTACAACTACCGAGATGTTCAAGAAAGCTTATGATGGCGGTTATGCTATCGGTGCTTTCAACGTTAACAACATGGAAATCGTTCAGGGTATTACAGAAGCAGCTGGCGAACTCAAGAGCCCGGTTATTCTTCAGGTTTCCAAGGGTGCTCGTGCTTATGCGAACCACACATACCTTGTAAAGCTTGTTGAAGCTGCTGTAGCAGAAAATCCTGATATCCCTATCGCTCTTCACCTTGATCATGGTGATAGCTTTGAACTTTGTAAGTCTTGTATCGATGGTGGATTTACTTCCGTTATGATCGATGCTTCTTCCAAGTCTTTTGAAGACAATATCGCACTTACAAAACAGGTTGTTGAATATGCTCATGCACATGGCGTTGTTGTAGAAGCAGAACTTGGTACTCTTGCTGGTATCGAAGATGAAGTTTGTGTAGAAGCAGGTAACGAGAGTTATACACGTCCTGAAGAAGTTGAAGAGTTTGTTGATAAGACAGGTTGCGATTCTCTTGCAATCGCTATCGGAACATCTCATGGTGCATATAAGTTTACCGCTGATCAGTGTACACGTAATGCGGATGGCATCCTTGTTCCTCCTCCGCTTCGTTTTGATGTATTGGAAGAGTGTATCAAGAGACTTCCCGGATTCCCTATCGTTTTGCATGGATCTTCATCCGTTCCTCAGGAATTCGTTAAGATGGTTAACGATTTTGGCGGAAATATGCCGGATGCAGTTGGTATCCCCGAAGAACAGCTTCGCCAGGCTGCTAAACTTGCTGTATGTAAGATTAATATCGATTCCGATATCCGTCTTGCTATGACAGGTAATATCCGTAAGTACTTTGCTGAACATCCTGATCATTTCGATCCTCGTCAGTACTTGAAGCCCGCTCGTCAGGCTGTTAAGGATATGGTTGCTCATAAGATTATCAATGTTCTTGGTTCAGACGGAAAGGCTTGATTATTTAAGGATTGACCAAAAAGAAATACGTTATACATATGAAACTGCCGCACTTGTTGCGGCAGTTTTGCATTTGACAGAAAAGTATAGTATAATTTTTGCTGAATTATTGTTTCTTGGGGGATGTTTATGCCCTTTTGAACATTCACTAAAAACATATTTATGTACGGGGCGTTTTGCATGGAAAGCTTTGGAAAGTTTATAAAGAGAAAACTATTGGAAATGGGTTCCATCGTATATCGGAAAGTCATTTTCCCGTTTGTTCGGATGCGCATGGAGCGCAAAACGGGCAGCATTATTGAACGAGGAACATATTTGTTTCGTGGGACGACGCTGGAAGGAAAGAATTATATTCGTGAATATGCGATGCTCGACAACGTCAGGGTCGGATACAGCACAATGATCTCTCAACATGCCAGAATGAGCAATACAAGGATAGGTAAGTACTGCTGCATTGGAAACGTATGGACATATTTGGGAAAGCATCCGGTATCCGGTGAGAATATTTCGACGTTCCCTGCATTCTATTCCACTGCTGCACAATTCGGTTATACCTATGTGAAGGAGAACTCATTTAATGAATGTGAATGGATTGATGAGAAGGAACGTATACAGGTTGAGATAGGTAATGATGTATGGATTGGCTTTGGTGTGGCCATTTGTGAGGGCGTAACAATCGGTGATGGTGCGGTAATCGGAGCAGGTTCTCTTGTTACCAAGAATGTTGAACCCTATGCGATTTATGCCGGTGTTCCTGCGAAGAAAATCAGAATGCGTTTTGATGATGAAACTATTGATAAACTTTTGAAACTTCGTTGGTGGGATAAGGGTGAAGCATGGATACAGGAACATGTTGATAAGTTCCGCAATCCCGGAGAATTTATTTCGAATGTAGATATTGATTAATCGGATAGCAAACAAATCCGGAAATAAAAATATAAATTGTTATTTTAATCAGGTTGTTAACGGAGACAGAGAAATGTTTAGTCCTGCTATTGTTGTAGTTGCATATAATCGCGCCGACTCGTTGCAGCGCTTATTGAATTCACTTGCAAAGGCGGAGTATCCGGGTGGTGTAGACGTTCCCTTAATTATCAGCATTGATTACAGTGGGGATGACGCTTGTCAAAAGGTTGCGAATTCTTTTGTGTGGAAATATGGTGCCAAAAGAGTTGTTGCTCATGAGGTGAATCTGGGATTGCGCGCACATGTTTTGGAATGTGGGCAGTATACAGGAGATTTTGGCAGCATTATTGTTTTGGAAGATGATTTGATTGTCGCAAAGGGATTCTATGATTATGCACAGCATGCTCTTGAGTATGTGTCGCACGATAACAGAATTGCCAGTGTTTCTCTATACAGTCATCGATTTAATGTACATGTTCGCGAGCCGTTTGAACCGCTTGATGATGGTAGCGACAACTGGTATTTCGGAATTCCTTCTTCGTGGGGACAGGCATATACAAAGGAAATGTGGGATAACTTCGTTGCATGGTATGAACAGCATAAGGATGAGCAGCCTTCTTCGCCGTTTGTTCCCGAATTTGTATGTTCCTGGTCGGATTCATCATGGCTGAAATATTACATTTGGTATATGACCGAATGCAATTTGTACAGTTTTAATCCCCGTTATTCGTTTACAACGAACTTCTCGGAAATCGGAACGCATGCAATAAAGAGCGAGCCTGAGACGCAGGTTCCCCTGTCGGGAAAGTCACGTGGTGCCCAGTTCCGTTTTGAATCGTTAGATGACAGTAAATGCGTATATGACGCTTTCTTTGAAAATATCCGTATTCGGGATGCGGTTGCAGAACAGATTGATGTTTTGCCGGGCAATGTATTGGTTGACTTGTATGGATACAAAGATATACACGGTCTTTTGTTAAACGGAGTTCGTTTTGTGATTTCATCCGGATTGTATCCGTATAAAGTGCTGAAATCATTTGCGCGTGCGCTTAAACCGATTGATGCAAATATTGTATACGACATTGCGGGTGAAGATTTGTTTGTATATGATACGGCACAGTCTGCAGAAGCGCCGGATATAAAGGAATCCGTGATGACAGCACAAAAGACAATTTATAATTATCCGGGGTTATCAGCCGATCGTATGGTGAAACTGTTGAAGTATCGGACATCCGAGAAACTTCATAAATAAACTTATGGACACAAAATTACGCAGAAAGAGTTATATAGAGAGTTACGCAGAAAATGTGTGGAATATTTGGCATTGTAAATGAGAATATAGCACCCGAAAAGGCTGAGTTTTGTCTGAACAGACTGATGCATCGCGGACCGGATGGAGGCGATCTGTGGCGCGAGGATGGAATATGTTTCGGTCACAGGCGTTTGGCCATTTTGGATTTGTCCGAAAACGGACGGCAACCCATGACTGTTGGCGACGGCCGATACGAGATGGTGTTCAATGGTGAAATATATAACTTCATAGAAGTGCGTAAGGAATTGGAGGCGTTGGGCGATACGTTTGTCGGTGAGAGCGATTCGGAAGTACTTCTGGCAGCATATATTCGATGGGGTAAGGATGCGTTTACACGTTTTAATGGTATGTGGGCATGCGCTATCTGGGATCGTTTGCAGAAGACGCTGTTTCTGTCGCGCGACCGTTTCGGCGTCAAACCGTTGTACTATACATATCTTGACAGTGCCAAAACGAAGCTGGCATTTGCTTCTGAGATGAAAGCTCTGATGCCTCTCATGGAAAAAGTCACTCCGAATCGCGCGATTGTGTGCGATCCTGTACGTATGGTGTACTACGAAAGTACCGAGGAGTGTGTAATAAACGGTATATACAGATTTCCGGCGGCTTGCCACGGAACATTTGATCCTTCCCAGAGTGATTGGGGCGTTGTGATTACAAAATATTACAATACGCTGGATCATTTGATGAAGCTCCCGTCTTCGTATGAGGAGCAGGTGGAAATGTGTCGGGCAATCTTCTTGGATGCCTGCAAGATTCGTATGCGTAGTGATGTAACGATTGGTACGGCGCTTTCCGGTGGTTTGGATTCTTCGGCAACCATTTGTGCAATGGCACATTTGGCGAAGGAGGGTACAACGGATCGCATGAGTAATGACTGGCAGCATGCGTTTGTTGCAACATTTCCGGGAACTGCACTTGATGAGAGCGTCTACGCCAAGACGGTGACGGATTATTTACAGATTCCTGCGACTTTCGTGGAAATCGATCCGTGCGCATCGATTGATAAGCTGGAAGAATATATCTATAAATTGGAGGATGTGTATCTGACGAGTCCGATTCCCATGATGCGTTTGTACGGAGCGCTTCGCGAGAACGGAACGATAGTTACGATAGACGGTCACGGTGCGGACGAGTTGTTCGGCGGATATACGTTTGACTTTGTAAATGCGCTGGCGGACGCGCATACCCGGGAAGAACGGGATATGGTAATGACCGCGTATATTGAGAGCTTTCCGAAGGATGGCTCCAATATGTCGTTGTCGATGCCTACGCCGATGGGCGTCAAGTTGTCGATGGCCAAGAAGAAACTTTATGACTTGAAAAATCACAAAACGCAGGCATACAAAGCAGTCCGTGCGGCCGGCGATTTGCGGTACAAGAAGATGGATCATTTGAATAAGATTCTGTACGCATCGAGCCACGAGACGATTCTTCCTACGCTTTTACGAAATTATGATCGCTATTCCATGGCTGCGAGCGTGGAGATTCGCATGCCGTTTATGGATTATCGTATGGTGGAACTTGCGATGAGCCTTCCGTGGACCTCGAAGCTTCACGGTGGATTCAGCAAATCCATTATTCGTGACGCTTGTGCGCCGTTTATGCCTGGGAGTATTGCATACAGACGAACGAAGATTGGTTTCAATACGCCGATTGTTGAGTGGATGCAGGGACCGCTTCGCGAATACTTTACGGACATGGTCGGTTCGACGGATTTTGCCAATTGCGATTTGATCGAGGCACAAAATGTTCGTGCGATGGTTGAAAATGTTATTCATAACGAAAAGGCAACATTTTTGGACGGCGAAAAAGCGTTTTCTGCTTTATATCCGTATTTGTGGTCGAAAGCATTTTTGCATTCCGACAATCATGCATAACGGATAACCTGTGTATCAAAACGGAGATAATTCATGAGTATCTTAAAGAAAATAAATTACATGTTTGGCAAGAAGCAGAAGATACAATCCGTGCTTCTGATTCTGGCGCTATTCTTCGGTGCTGTACTGGAATTAGTGGGTGTTTCGCTGATTACGGAGCTGGTAAGTATTATCTCCCAGCCCGAGACGATTATGGAGAATCGGATGCTGTCCATGATTTATTCGTTTCTGGGAGCACGCGATACACGCGATTTCTTTCTGCGGCTGGTAATCTGCCTAATCGTCGTATACGTTGTTAAGAATGTTTACCTTCTGTTGGTTTATTACGCACAGTACACTTTTATTTATAACAACCAATTGAAACTGTCCGGCAGACTGATTGACTGTTATTTGAAGAAACCGTACACCTATCATTTGGACAAGAATTCGGCAGAAATGATTCGATCGGTCATGCTTGACTCCGAGCGATTTTTTCAAATGCTTCTGTCCATCTTTATGATGATTTCGGAGCTATTGGTATCGGCGCTTTTGTGCATTTACCTTTTGGTAGTGGACTGGGTGATTACCTTAACGGTTGTTCTGATTGTCGGCGTGTTCTCGGCCCTGTATTTATTGATTTTCCATGGCCGTTCCAAAGAGAACGGCAAAGTCAATCAGATTTACGACGGTAAAATGCACCAGTCTATCAATCAGGCACTCGGCGCCGTGAAGGACATTAAGATTCTGCATCGTGAGAAGTATTTTGTAAAAGCATTCACGGATTGCGGAGCCAAGAAACTGAAGGCTGTCAGAAACAATGATGTACTCGGACAGGTTCCGAAGCTTCTTATAGAAACGGTTTGTATCGGAGCAATCCTTCTGGTACTGGCAATTAAGCTTGTACGGGGCGAAGACCTTGCGCAGATGATTCCGCAGCTTGCGGCATTTGCCATGGCGGCGTTCAAATTATTGCCGTCGGTATCCAAGATCGATAATTTGTTGAATCTCGTGATATTTTTGAAGCCGTCCGTAGACCTTGTATATCGAGATATCAAGGATACGGAAGATATGTGTGATAAAGAGATTGCCGACAGCGTAACTGAAAGTGATGCCGACATCACGCAGAAGGGTGCCGACATCACGCAAAAGGGCGATGGTTGTATTAAGATTCAGGATGTTTCTTATCGTTATCCGAATACGGAGAGAGATGTAATCAGTCATGTGAGCTTTGAGATTCCGGATGGTGTTTCGGTTGGATTTGTTGGTCCTTCCGGTGCCGGAAAGTCAACAATGGCCGATGTTATTCTCGGTATTTTGACACCGACCGGCGGCTGTGTATCATACGAAGGAAGAAACGTACACGAGTACCCGCTGTGGTGGTCGAAGAAACTGGCTTATATCCCGCAGGCAATATATCTTGCGGATGAAAGTATCCGATGCAATGTGGCATTCGGAATAGATGATGATCAGATAGATGATGAAAAAGTATGGGCAGCCTTATCGGAGGCACAGCTTGCAGAATACGTAAAGTCACTTCCGGAAGGATTGGATACGATGGTCGGTGAGCGCGGCGTCAGATTGTCGGGTGGACAGCGTCAGAGAATCGGAATAGCGAGAGCATTGTACGGCAATCCGCAGATACTTGTGCTGGATGAAGCAACATCGGCTCTGGATAACGAAACCGAGAGTGCGGTTATGGAAGCAATTGATCGTCTGGCAGGACGCAAGACACTTATCATTATTGCGCATCGCTTAACAACAATACAGAACTGTGATGTTGTATTCAAAGTGGAAAACGGCGCAATTGCGCGTTGGGAAAAGTAATAGGAAAAGTAATATTGCGTATTTGGAGAAATAATACATTGGACTGCAAATTAAGTGTTATTTTCATTACATATAATCATGAGGAGTATGTGGAACGTGCCCTTCGAAGTGTCCTTATGCAGCAGACGGATTTTGACTTTGAAGTGGTTGTCGGGGAAGATTGTTCCACAGATTCCACGAGAGAGATTGTCAGCGCCATAGCGGATGAGTATCCGGAAGGCAAAGTCAGACTCTTGTTTCGGGAGCATAATCTCGGTCCCACCAGAAATGTTTATGAAACAACGATGGCCTGCAAAGGCCGTTACCTTGCATACCTGGAAGGCGATGATTACTGGACGGATGAGAATAAGCTGCAGAGGCAGGTTGACTTTTTGGATAAGCATCCCGAGTATATCGGCGTGACGCATGATATGGTGCTGGTAGATGAAAATGATGAACCGATTACCGATGCGGATACACTAAAGGTGGCTGATTTGTATCATTGTCCGGTTGGGAGCTTTACGCTTGCCGATTACAAGTCGGGCGATGTGTGGCCGGGACATTACGCAACGCTTGTATCACGTAATATTTATGTGGATGCAAGATATGATTATACGATATTGTACAGGGCGCATGACTTTGTCGATGACGCCATGATCCTGTTGTTTCTGCTACTGTCCGGTGACATTTATCGTATGCCGGATTCCATGAGCGTGTGGCGTTATGTGAGCAAGAAGGGTTCCGGCAACTGGAATTCCAGGGCGAGAGAACGTGACCTGGTGCGCGAGAATGCATATATGTTCAAGAAAGTAGCCATGTGGTACGAGCAGGAGGTTGATAAGCTGCAGGAATACAGTGAGAAGCGCGCCAAACATGAATTTGCGACGGCATTGGATGTGTGGCTGCATCACCCTAGCAAGACCAATACCACATACCTTAAAGATATGTTTGATTACGGAATTACTCATATTGTATGTAAGGACCAAAAGGTTTCGCTGTTTGCGTACAGCATTCGCACAATAAGAGAGAAACTGTCGGAGAAGCTTTTCGGGGCAGGTAAGTAATAATGATGTCGGAGAAGCTTTCCGGGGCAGAGAAATAAAGGTGAGATTATTATGGCATATTCAAATGAAAACAAACGAATTAACGTAACGCGATCTTCCATGCCGTCTTTTGAGGAGTATGCGGAGGCGATTCGTCCGTTGTGGGACAGTGCATGGCTGACGAATATGGGGCATAATCATGAGGAATTGAAGGAACAACTGGAAGGTTTCTTAAAAGTCCCCAATGTTTCGTTGTTTGTGAACGGACATATGGCATTGGAATTGTGCTTACAGGCGATGAATCTGAAAGGTGAAGTAATTACGACACCGTATACGTTTGCAAGTACGACGCAGGCAATTGTTAGAAATGGCCTGACGCCTGTATTCTGTGATATTAATCCGTTGGATTATACGATAGATGTAAGCAAACTGGAATCATTGATTACTCCGAGAACTTCGGCAATTGTTCCGGTACATGTATATGGTATGGTATGTAATATTGCCGAGATTGAGAAGATTGCCAAGAGACATGGCTTGCGCGTTATTTACGATGCGGCGCATGCATTTGGAGTGGAAGTCGGCGGCCACGGAATCGGATCGTTTGGTGATGCGTCCATGTTCAGTTTTCATGCGACAAAGGTTTTCAATACCATAGAGGGTGGTGCCATTACGACGTCTGACAGGCGACTGATTGACAGATTATCGATGCTTCGTGACTTTGGCATTCGCGATGAGGAAAATGTGGATGAGATTGGTGCCAATGCCAAGATGAATGAGTTCTGCGCGGTTATGGGTCTGTGCAATCTCGTGCATGTTCGCGAAGAAATCGAGAAACGCAGGAAAGTCGCAGAGCGATATCGTGAGAATTTGCAGGAACTGTTCGGCATTCGTTTGTTGCCGATTCAGGATAATGTCAAAGCAAACTATTCTTATTTCCCGATTACCGTGGAGGATATGATATTTGGCGCAACCCGTGATGAAATAGCCCAGAAGCTTGCGGAATACAATATTTACTCGCGTAAGTATTTCTATCCGTTAACAAGTGCGATGAATTGTTTCGGCAATCGATTCACTCCGTCCGATACGCCGATTGCGGATTGGACAAGCAAGCATGTATTGACTCTTCCGATGTATGCGGATCTGCCGCTTGATGATGTCGACAGAATATGCGAGATCATTCATTCCTGCAAGAACATTAATACCGGCAGAAAATAGAGCAAGAAGGATTTCGTCGATGCGAAATGGAGAGTGGCATGATTATTGTTCGTATAACAAGCGGTCTGGGTAACCAGATGTATCAATACAATTTCTACAGATATTTGCAGGACCGTTTTCCCGATACGGAAGTACGTGCGGATATAACGTGGTTTAACGCTCATAACGATCATCAGGGTTACGAGTTGGAGCGGATATTCAAGCATTCGGAGAATTATGAATTTGATATTCAAAAAGCGTCGTTTTCCGATATCTTTCGCGTGACCGGACAGATTCCGGTTTTCTTAGGGGGCCCCTTCGGGAAAGTCATTGAATTCCTGCTTGGCCCCGTAAACCGAATTCTTCGTGAAAGAGATAAGAAAGAGCGGCATATTATTGACCGACTTGTTTCGGATGATTATAGTGTGCTGCAGCATTTGGATACGTCCGTTGATTGGTATATGGCCGGATTCTGGGTGGAAGAAGAATTCGTCCTTGGCAGAACCAACAAGGTGCGACGTGAATTCGTGTTTGATGCACCGAAGGATTCTCAGAATCAGAATCTTTTGGGAATGATTGACGGTTGCGATTCCGTTGCGGTGCATATGCGGCGCGGCGATTATATGACAGATACATATAAGGATATGTTCAAGCATTTGGGGAAAGAGTATTACGAGAAGGCGGTACATTATTTGCAACAGCAGTGCGGAACGAACCTGCGCTTCTTCATATTCTCGGATGACCCTGACTTTGCCGAAGGCATATTCCGTGATATGGATGCGAAACCGGATTATGTTGTTGTCAGACATAATACAGGCAAGAACAGTTTCCGGGATATGCAGTTGATGAGCCGATGCAGGCATCATATTATTGCGAATTCCACGTTCAGTCAGTGGGGCGCGATTCTTGCGGGGGATGATGGGATTACCGTTTACCCGGCGGCCTATCTGGCGGATGAGGATACCGAAGAAAAGCAGATGCCCGGATGGGTTCGAATATAGGAAAGGAAGGACAGAATAATGAGTGTATTGACGTGGATGATTCTGTTTGTCAGCCTTTTGGTAATTGAATTTGTTGCCGTGAATTTCTTATCCGGAGCGATTGCATGCGGCGTTTTGGTGGGCGGTATATTGTGCTACTTCGGAATGCCTTTATGGATGCAGATTGCGGCGTGTGTTGTCATCAGTGCATTAATGTTGTTGCTCGTCAGACCGTTTATTCTGCGACCGCTGTTGAGTGATAAGGCACAGGCGAATAATGACAGAATTATCGGAAGTGATGCCGTAGTTATATGTGAAATTGATAATGCCGGCGGATACGGTATTGTAAATGTAAACGGTGCGGAATGGTCGGCGCGATCACACAAGGCCAATCGCATTATTCCGGTGGGAAGTGTGGTTTCGGTTATTAATATGAAGGGTGATACCGCTATTGTAGTGGAGAAGGAATAAGACAAAATATATAGAGACGGAGGATATGGATATGAGCTTAAAAGGACGTAATTTTTTGACATTGAAGGATTTTACAAAGGAAGAGATTCTGGAATTCCTGGATCTGGCAGCAGAACTTAAGGATAAAAAGAAAAAGGGTATTTTTGACAGACAGTATCCCGGTAAGAATGTTGCCCTGATATTTGAGAAGACGAGTACACGTACACGTTGTTCTTTTGAAGTGGCGGCACATGACATGGGTATGGGTGCTGTTTATCTGGATCCGAAGAGTTCCCAGATCGGTAAGAAGGAATCAATTGCGGATACTGCAAGAGTATTGGGACGTATGTTTGATGGTATTGAATACCGTGGATTTGGCCAGGAAAAGGTTGAGGAATTGGCTAAGTATGCAGGTGTTCCCGTATGGAACGGATTAACGAATGAATATCATCCGACACAGATGCTTGCAGATTTGTTGACGATTCGTGAGCATTTGGGTACATTTGAGGGCCGCAAGCTCGTATATATGGGTGATGCCCGTTATAATATGGGTAATTCATTGATGATCATGTGCAGCAAGATGGGTATGGACTTTACGGCAGCAGCACCGAAGAAGTATTTTCCGAATGCGGCTTTGGTAGCGGAGTGCGAGGCGTTTGCCAAGGAAAGCGGATCACACCTTTCATTTGAAGAGGATCCGATGAAGGCGGTTAAGGGGGCTGATATTATCTATACGGATGTATGGGTATCCATGGGTGAACCGGATGAAGTATGGGAAGAACGTATTCGTGAATTGTCACCTTATAAGGTTACAATGGACATTATGAATGCTGCCAATCCGGGTGCAATTTTCCTGCATTGTCTTCCTGCATTTCATGATCTTAGGACGGAAATCGGTGAGGAAATGGGCAAGCGCTTTAACCTGACCGAAATGGAAGTAACGGATGAGGTATTTGAAAAATATGCGGATGTTGTATTTGATGAAGCCGAAAATCGTATGCACACGATTAAGGCAGTGATGGCAGCAACGCTTGGCTAATTAATCGGTGTGGGAAATGTCTCGAAAAGATAACGGTAAATATTTGAAAAATGTAATCGTGGACGGCAATTTTTGGATCAATATTGTGGCGGTGTGCTTATCAGCGCTGATATTGATCATGTTTGCGTTATCTTTTTTGTTCCCTATGTTTATCTGGTATACATTGATATTTTCGGCAGCAGGCATTCTATTATCTATTAATGCGTATAAATGTAGTAAGCGCGACAGAAAGAATATGTGGTTCTTTGCATTTGCTTCGTTAGCTATGTGGATAATCGCAGCATTTTGCTATTTTGTGTAGAATGGTGTGAGCACGGAGTGCATGAGTAATCCGATATTGATTAAGTAAAAGGGAGATTGTTATGGACAGCGGGTATGTGATTTTGTGCGGAGCAAATTCATATGAACAGAAGTATTATTTTAATGAAAAGTTTGCCAAAGTGCCGGAGGCTATTAAAGAGGAGTTGCATATTATCTGTGTGCTCTTTACCGAAGAAGTCGGCGGCATTTTTACAATCGGATTTGATGAGGACGGCAGACTGGATTTGATTACCAATGCCGACGAAGAAGACCTGTTGTATGACGAAATCGGCGCCGGATTGTTGGTCAAAGAGGTCCGCAAGCGTAAACAGGATTTGTTTGAGGCACTTGAAGAATTCTATAAGGCATTTGAAATCGGTAAGTGATAATAAGCGTAGTATTGTAAGGAGATCGTCGTGGAGAAGAATATGTTTTTGGTTGTGGACGTCGGGAATACGAATATTACTTGCGGCGTATATAAAGATAAGAAACTATTGGGAACATTTCGCCTGATGACTAAACAAGCGCATACATCCGATGAATACGGAATTATGTTGTGCGGAATGCTGAACCGAATGAAGGTAGATGAAAGCGAACTGTCGGGCGCAATCATAGCAAGTGTAGTTCCGAATGTTATGCATGCAGTTACGGGTGCATTGCGTCGATATTTAAATGTGAAGCCGTTGATTGTGGGACCGGGGATTAAAACAGGTATACGGGTTGATATACCGAACCCGCGTGAAATGGGTGCGGATCGAATTGTGGATGCTGTCGCGGCGTATGAGCTGTACGGTGGTCCCGTATTGGTACTGGATTTCGGAACAGCGACAACATATGATCTTGTTATGGAGGACGGCAGTTTATGTGTTGGAATTACGGCTCCGGGTATTCGTATCAGTGCGAAGGCGCTTTGGGAAGATACGGCAAAACTTCCGGAGGTTGAGCTGGTTATGCCGAAGACGATTATGGCGAAAGATACGATTACCAGTATGCAGGCGGGTCTTATGTTTGGCCAGATCGGACAGACCGAATATATTATTAATCGTGTAAAACAGGAAAGCGGGCTGCCCAACTTAAAAGTCATCGCGACCGGAGGACTGGGCCGTTTGATATCCAATGAGACGCAGACAATTGATAAGTATGATGATTCGCTTACGTTAGAAGGATTAAGAATACTGTATGAGAAAAATAGGTAATGTGGAATTAACCAATCCATATATTTTGGCACCGATGGCAGGGGTATGTGACCTGCCATTTCGTGTACTATGCACGCAGATGGGTGCGGCGATGACCTGTATGGAGATGGTGAGTGCCAAGGCCATTTATTACAAGAACAAAAATACAGAACAGCTTATGGAGATAGACCCGTCGGAAAAATGTGTTTCCCTGCAATTATTTGGAAGCGATCCGACGATTATGGCAGAGATGGCGAAACGGATAGAGGACAGACCGTTTTCGATATTGGATATTAATATGGGGTGTCCGGTTCCGAAGGTGGTTGGAAACGGGGAAGGCAGCGCTTTAATGAAAAATCCCGTCCTTGCAGGTCAAATCATGGAAGCGGTTGCTTCGGCGATAGATAAGCCGGTTACCGTAAAGATTCGTAAAGGATTTGATGATGATCATATTAATGCGGTTGAGATGGCACATATTGCACAGGAATCGGGAATTGCTGCAGTGACGGTACATGCCAGAACGCGTGAACAGTATTACCGAGGATCGGCAGACTGGGATATTATACGACAGGTTCGCGAGAGTGTGCATATTCCGGTAATCGGCAACGGTGATGTTACCGATTATGAAAGTGCCGAGCGACTGATGCAACAGACCGGATGCGAGATGGTGATGATCGGTCGTGCGGCAGAAGGCAATCCTTGGATATTCAAGGAACTATTGGCACGATCCAAGGGTGAGGAGTACACTCCGCCTACGATTGATGAAGTGAAGCGTATGATTATGCGCCATGCGGCGCTTCTCATAGAGAATAAAGGTGAGTTCGTAGCCATGCGGGAAATGCGAAAACACGCGGCCTGGTATACAAAAGGGATGAAGTCGTCGGCGGAATTCCGAAAAAGAGTATGTGAAGTTGAGACGCTTGCACAACTAACGGAGATTGTGAATACGTTGGCATAGCGGTAAGATTTCTTGACGGTTTGCGGGCTATGGGCTATAATTGTTAATCGTGCAAAAGGGCACATTGATTTGCTAAGAAGGGATGGGAAATAGTATGGATGAGAAGAAGACAATATTGACATATGATGGCTTGAAGGCATTGGAAGATGAACTTCATGATCTCAAAGTAAACAGACGTGCTGAGGTTGCTCAGAAAATTAAAGTTGCCAGAGAGCAGGGTGACTTGTCCGAGAACGCCGAATACGATGCAGCAAAAGAGGAACAGGCTGAGTTTGAAGCACGTATCGAAGAAATCGAAGCTATTCTGAAGCATGCGGAAGTTATTCTGGAAGAAGAAGCAACATCCGATAAGGTTAGCATCGGAAGCACGGTTACTATTTTGGATAAAGAATATAAGGAAGAAATGGTATATAAGATTGTCGGTAACACAGAAGCTGACAGTTTGAACGGCAAGATCAGTAATGAATCTCCTGTAGGTAAGGCTTTGATCGGCAAGAAGAAAGGTGCTGACGTTGAAGTTGAAACTCCTATGGGCATTTTGAAGTTCAAGATTCTTGATATTAAGAAGCCGGAAGGTGTTAAGCCTGCCAAGAAGACAACCAAGAAGGCTGCTGTGAGCGAAGAAGCAGAAGAAAAGCCCGCAAAGAAGACTACTAAGTCCAAGAAGGCAGCTAAAGAAGATTAATTGTTCGATGAAATTTCGATATAAATATGAATTGAGTAATTACGGAGACTAATATGGGTAACGATAATCAGCAGAATGAAAATGCATCACAACAGGATATTAATCAGCTTCTTAAGATTCGTCGTGAAAAGTTGGCGGCTCTTGTAGAAGCGGGAAAGGATCCTTATCAGATTACGAAATACGATGTTACACATCATACGGATGAGGTAAAGTCACTGTACGAGGCGCATGAAAGCAAGAAGCTTGCGGGTCGTGCCGTTCCCAATACGGAAGGTATGGATGAAGCACAGGCAAGAGAAGTGATCAATGCCGATTATAATGAACGCAGAGCTATTATGGATGCGGATCCGATTGAAGTATCCATTGCCGGACGTATGATGTTTAAACGTGTTATGGGTAAAGCATCCTTCTGCAATATTTCGGATCTGAAGGGAAATATTCAGGTCTATGTTGCCCGCGATGTTATCGGTGAAGATTCTTATGCTGATTTCAAAAAGTCAGATATCGGTGATAATTATGGTGTAAAGGGTTATGCGTTCCGTACGAAGACCGGAGAGATTTCCATTCACGCATGTGAAATGACTTTGCTTACGAAGAACTTGCAGATTCTGCCCGAGAAGTTCCATGGACTTACCGATACGGATATGCGTTATCGTCAGAGATATGTGGATCTTATTATGAATCCCGAAGTAAAGGATACATTCGTAAAGAGATCTCAGATTATCAGAGAAATCCGTTCATTCCTGGCGGGTCGTGACTTTATGGAAGTGGAAACACCGATGTTGGTAGCAAATGCCGGCGGTGCTGCTGCAAGACCTTTTGAGACGCATTTTAATGCTCTTGATGAAGATGTTAAGTTGCGTATTTCTCTTGAATTGTATTTGAAGAGATTGATTGTCGGCGGTATGGAAAGAGTCTTCGAAATCGGAAGAGTATTCCGTAACGAAGGTTGCGATACCAGACATAATCCGGAATTTACATTGATGGAGTTGTACCAAGCATATACGGATTACTACGGAATGATGGAATTGACCGAGAGTATGTTCCGTTACTTGGCAGAGAAGGTTCTTGGAACAACCAAGTTTATGTATGGTGATGTTGAACTTGATTTTGGCAAGCCTTTCGAGCGAATCACCATGACGGATGCGGTTAAGAAATATGCGGGCGTTGACTTTGACGCAGTAGCAGATGATGCGGAAGCAAGAGCACTTGCAAAGGAACATCATATTGAATTTGAAGAGTATCACAAGAAAGGTGATATTCTGAATCTGTTCTTTGAGGCCTATGTTGAAGAGAAGTTGATTCAGCCTACATTCGTTATGGATCATCCGATTGAGATTTCACCGCTTACCAAGAAGAAACCTTCGGATCCGACAAAGGTTGAGCGTTTCGAACTCTTTATCAATACTTGGGAAATGTGTAATGCTTACTCTGAGTTGAATGATCCTATCGACCAAAGAGAACGTTTCAAAGCACAGGATGCTTTGGCAGATGCCGGTGATGAGGAAGCAAACCACACTGATGAAGATTTCCTGAATGCGCTCGAAATCGGTATGCCGCCTACAGGTGGTATCGGATACGGTATCGACAGACTCGTAATGCTGCTCACGAACAGCCCGGCAATAAGAGATGTGTTGTTGTTCCCAAC
>JAZLJS010000111.1:0-1613 GCA_045617945.1 Lachnospiraceae bacterium | reverse complement strand
GCAAGATTAAACTTATCACTTCCGCACTATTTCGCAGTACACCTTGTCCTCCTAAATAAAGAGGATAGAAGAATCCAGAATAGAATAAGAAGCTTTCCAGCATAACTGAAGCGTACATCGCTTTCCATAAGCTTTCCGGGTGATCTTCTTTTATAGCGGTGTATACTTCGCCAATGCGATTTGCTTTATATTGAAGAAACTCATTTTTTTGAACCCATTCGAACACTTCGTCAATTTCCGTATTTGTACAAAGTGTTGTAAAAATATACGAATAAGACTTCGCGTGAATCGCTTCAAACGATCCGAATACGGTTAAAACCGCTTTCTCCTGAAAATCGGGTGTGTACTTGGCGATTTCATTCATCCCGATGTTTGTTTGAACGGTATCAAGCAATGTCAGGCCGCCGAATACTTTTTTGTACGTATCCTGATGCTCGAATTCCTTCCATTGTTTGACGTCTTTACTGACCGCGATTTCTTCGGGGAACCAGATTTGCTTCCATTGCTGATCCCAAAAGATGCGTGCGAGTTCACTTGTTGGGGTATTCCAGTTGACCGCTTTATACGTTAAATTTGACATGCGACACACTCCTCAATTGTAAGTAAACGTTGGCGTACGTAATAAACGGTTTTAATGCCACGCGTCCACGCATAAATATAGGCTTTTGCTAATTGTTCTGTGTTCCACTGGTCCGTTACGTAAAGCGTCATGGAAATGCCTTGGTCAACATGCTTTTGCGCGGCTGCGTAAAGGTCGATTAGTTCATACGGATTTACATCATAAGCTTCGGTATAGAGTTCCTCATTGTCATTTGTTAAAAATGGCATCGGATAAATTGTACGGCTGTCCGCATAGTCACGTACTTCCACACGTTCCGTAACAGGGGAGATGGAAGCCGTACAGCTGCGAATGTAGGAGATACTGCCTGTCGGAGCGATCGCCAATCTGTATGAGTGGAATAAACCATGCTCCAATACGTCAGACTTTAACTGCTGCCACATATTTTGAGTAATAATCGGTGTAGCCCCAAGTGCTTTAATCACTTCAGGTGTAAGTTCTTTTTCTTCTTTGTATATATAGCTTTTAAAGTAAACACCGCTCGCATAATCACTTTCCTCAAATCGGTAAAATGTTTCGTTCTTTTCCTTTGCAATTTCCATTGAAGCTTTTAATGAATAATAGTTCAATGCTTCCATAAACGCATCGATAAATTCGATGGACTCTTTGGAACCATAACGGATTCCGCTTTGTACGAGGTGTCCATGCAAGTTCATAACACCTAATCCAACAGAGTGCATCACTTTGTTGGCTTTAGATACAGAAGGAACGTTGACGATATCTGTCATAGTTGAAACATTCGTCAAAAGACGCATTGATGTATCGACAAGCTGTCCGAAGTCCTGAACTTTCGTTGCTTCGTGAATGTCGATCGAGCCTAGGTTACATGAAACATCGAGACCATATTCATTCTGCTCATTTTGGTCGGTAACGACACTTGTTTGTTGGTACTGAAGAATTTCGGTACAGAGATTAGACATCTTCACACGACCGATTTCCTTTAACGGATGAGCGTTATTAACATTATCATCAAATATCTCGAACGGATAACCCG
>JAZLJS010000110.1:0-35136 GCA_045617945.1 Lachnospiraceae bacterium | reverse complement strand
TGAAGGCATCTAAGCGTGAAGCCCCCCTCAAGATGAGATATCCCAATATGTAAGACCCCTTGAAGACGACAAGGTAGATAGGGCATAGGTGTAAGTGCAGTGATGTATTAAGCTGAATGTTACTAATAGGTCGAGGGCATGACCAATACGGATGTTTCTCTATTCGGTTTTGAAGGTATAAAGCCTTCTTTAGTATTTGGCTCCGTGGTCAAGCGGTTAAGACATCGCCCTTTCACGGCGGTAACACGAGTTCGATTCTCGTCGGAGTCACTAGGTTATATAATCGTAGAGAAGTGTTGTGAATGGCTGCTCGGTTTGAGGGTATCAAAGCAAAAGCGCGTTCCATACCTTCAAAGCGAGAAAAACCAGATTGCTCGCCTCGAAAATACCTCGGCGAGAAAAACCAGCGCAGAGCGCTGCGAGATCTTTTTTGTGGCGACATAGCCAAGCGGTAAGGCGTGGGTCTGCAACACCCTGATGCATCGGTTCAAATCCGATTGTCGCCTCTAGTCGGTTCTCCATACGGAGAGCCGTTTTTTTGTTATTCGCAATGAGCCAAGCGACGCATGCATACTCGCATGCGATGCGGCATTCGAAGAATGATTGGGAATTCGAAGAAATCCAATTCATTTTCTTCCTATTATTAAAGAGGTTTGTACATCCTTCTTTTCTTGACAGTGTATCCCTCCGTATTTATCATTTATGTAGGATTGCGCAGATTTTACGTGTTATCTACTATTTATCATTTGATTTACCCGTAATTTTTTTCCACTTTACGTGTGTTTGAGCCTGTATTCTGCTATTTGCACGTAAATTTGTGAGAATCATATTCACATTTGGCTCGAAAACGATTCATTTTTTTATGATTTATAGTTTTTATAGCTTATTTTACGGGTATCATTTGGTGAAAATATTGAAATACCCGTAATTTTCGTGCAATCGACTATTTTAGCGGAGGATTGGATAATGAATTTTTCGGTTATTGATAATAAGCTTGTATGCCGCAATAATGGTGAGATTTTGAGTATTGAAGCGTGGGGTTTGAATTCATTAAGATTCAGGGCCACGATGCTTCCCGAATTTTCTAAGAATAACTGGGCGCTTGACGAGAGCGCGCAGAACGGCAATTACAGTGGCATGAGCGCGCAGAACGACAATTACAGTGGCATGAGCGCGCAGAACGGCAGTTGCTGTAATGGTTCCCAAAATGATGGTGTTCGGGTTGAAATTCATGAGGAAGATCATTGGGTAGGCGACGGTACGATTGATAAACGACAGATTGCATCTATTACAAATGGTCGAATCAAGGCGGTTGTCAATTTTGTTGGTATTATTTCGGTATATCGCGACGATACACTTATTTTGCGTGAATATTTCCGTATGTATGACGGAACGCTTAGTAAGGAAAGTCGTTGCCTGAAGGTTGTTAATCGTGAGTGGAAGGGAATTTTTGGCGGAAGTGATTATTCACTCAAAGTCAAATTCGAAAGTAACGATGGTGAGAAGATCTTTGGTATGGGTCAGTATCAACAGCCTTATATGGATTTGAAGGGCAGCATTTTGGAACTGGCACAGCGTAATTCTCAGATTTCGGTTCCCTTCGCTGTTTCTTCATTGGGTTATGGATTTTTGTGGAATAATCCGGCAGTCGGCAATGTAACTTTTGGTAAGAATTATACGGAATGGATTGCCCGTTCTACGAAAGAAATGGATTATTGGATTACCGTCGGAGAGAACCCGAAGGAAATTGTTGCCAATTATGCCAATGCAACAGGACATGCACCGGAATTTCCGGAAGACCTTATGGGATTGTGGCAGTGCAAACTTCGTTATCGTACACAGGATGAAGTGCTGAGTGTTGCCAGACAGTATAAAAAGGAAGGCATTCATATTGATCAGATTGTTATTGATTTCTTCCATTGGACAGTACAGGGTGACTGGAAGTTTGATAAGACATATTGGCCCGATCCGAAGGCAATGGTAGACGAATTGCATTCCATGGGAATCAAAGTAATTGTATCTGTTTGGCCGTCCGTCGACCGAAAGAGTGAGAATTTCTATCCGATGATGGAAAAAGGACTATTGATTCGTACGGAACGTGGCGCGGCGCAGACATATGATTATCAGGGGGACTGCGTTGAAATTGATCCGTTCAATCCGGAAACGAGAAAGTACATTTGGGAAGTATGTAAGAAGAATTATTATGATTTCGGAATCGATGCTTTCTGGCTGGATAATTCCGAGCCTGATTATGGAGTGTATGATTTTGAAAATTACCGCTATTATGCGGGACCGGCACTGTCTGTCAGCAATCTGTATCCGCAGATGTTCAGTCGTGCATTTTATGATGAAATGAGCAAAGAACGCAAGGATGTCGTAAACCTGTTGCGTTGCGCATGGGCCGGCAGCCAGAAGTACGGAAATGTAGTATGGTCGGGAGATGTTCCGAGTACATTTGAAGCTCTTCGTGATCAGCTTGCGGCAGGACTTAATATGGGTCTTGCAGGTATTCCGTGGTGGACAACGGATGTCGGCGGATTTATGACAGATGATGTAGATGATCCTGATTTCCGTCAGTTGTTGATTCGTTGGTATCAGTTCGCAACCTATTCGGCAGTTTTGCGTATGCATGGAGACAGAGGTCCGTATAATATTCCGCCTCTTGATGACAGAGATTGGGGCGGCGGATATTTACATACCGGTCAGCCGAATGAATTGTGGAGTTACGGAGAGGACAATTATGCTATCATGAAGAAATACTATGATATTCGTATTTCCATGCATGATTATATTAAGAAATTGTATGATGAAGCACATGAAAACGGTTCACCGCTTATTCGTACGATGTTCTATGAATTCCCGCAGGATGCAAAGTGTTGGGATATAACCGATCAGTATATGTTTGGTGAAAAGTTCCTGTGCGCACCTATTCTTCATTTGAATGAGTTTGAAAGAGAGGTTTACTTGCCGGCAGGAAAGTGGAAACTTACTTCTAGCGGAGAAATATTCGACGGTTCTCAGGTTGTAAAGGTAGATGCACCGATTGAATATATGCCGGTATTCGAGAGAATTTGAACAATATCGCGGTTTGGTAAAGAAGAGAAGGATAAGAACGCAAGAGATTGTTTATTATTAGAAAGCGTTTGTAATTTCATGACTAAGGTATTTAAAGTGTTTCATAAAGAGAATATCAGCATAACATTGAAGATGGCATGGCCGGCAATTGTGGAATCATTTTTTGTAGCATTTGCCGGGCTTGTGGATTCCCTGATGGTCAGTGACATGGGTGCGTATGCGGTTGCCGCCGTCGGGCTGACTACACAGCCGAAGTTTATCGGGTTGTCGATGTTTTTTGCAATCAATGTGGCGATTTCCGCTTTGGTTGCACGCAGATTCGGTGAAAAGAAAAAGGAAGATGCGAACAGGATTGCGATTACGGCAATCCTGTTTGTTGTACTTGCATCTATCGTGATTGGTGCGATTTTTGTGATTTTTGCCAGTCCGATTATTGGATTGTGCGGATCTACTGAAGATACACATAATCCGGCGGTTGCCTATTTTCGAATTATTATGGGCGGTATGATATTTAACTGCATTCAGATGGCAATCAATTCGGCACAACGCGGTGCAGGAAATACCAAAATCACGATGCGAACCAATGTGACCTCCAATACGGTTAATATAGTATTTAACTATTTGTTGATCGGAGGACATCTCGGATTTCCGGCACTCGGAATATATGGTGCGGCTATAGCGACGGTATTCGGGACGGTTGTTTCCTGCATTATGAGTATACTTTCCATTACCAAGAAAGATACATTTGTTTCGCTTCCATATATCTTTGCAGAGAAAGTCAAACCAACGTTCAAATCTCTTGCCAGCCTGATTCGTGTCGGTTACAGTGTGTTCTTCGAACAGATTTTGATGCGTATCGGATTTATGCTGACAGCGATTATGGCGGCGCATCAGGGTACGGAAGCAATGGCAGCACATCAGGTTGGAATGAATCTGATGGGCTTGACGTTTTCGTTCGGTGATGGATTACAGGCCACGGCGGTTGCTCTGATTGGACGATCCCTTGGTGAGGGCAAACCGGAATTGGCCAAAGAATACGGGCGGACTTGTCGTATGGTCGGATTGTTCTTTGCTGTAATAATGATATGCGTTTATTGTTTTGGTGCCAAGGCGATGATGGGATTGTTCTTTGAAGAGCCTGAAATTGTGGCAATTGGTGTTGACATCATGCATATTATTGTGTTTGTTGTGGTTTTTCAGATTTGTCAGGTTATTTATATGGGATGCCTGCGAGGTGCCGGAGACACATTGTATACTGCGATTGCGGCAACTATTTCCGTAACGATTATTCGTACATTCTTTTCGTATGTGTTCGGTTATACACTGGGCGGCGGAATTATCGGTATCTGGGTAGGCGTACTGGCGGATCAGATTTCCAGATTCATCTTTGCAACTATTCGCTACAGACAGGGAAAATGGGTACGGATTAAGATTTAGGAAAAAGTTGAGCAAATGAAAATTGAGAAAGATTAAGTCGATTAATAAATTGCGTTGACGTTGATTGAATCATTGAGGATAAAATGAAGAATAATTGTGTTAACACCGATTGAATTATTGAGGATAAAATGAAAAACCGTGTTGACGCGGGTTGAATTATTTGGGATAATTAATTAGTTTGAGGGGAGTGTCGGAGGCACTCATATGTTAGGAGTAAAGAAGAGAATAATTAAAATATCAGCACTTCTGATGACAGCGGTAACGGTTACATCAGGAGTGCTTTTTGTGCCCGGAATTTCGGATGCATTATTATATACGGTTAAGGCTGATCCTGTACAGGTTACGGTGAATTTGGGAAATGCACAGAAGGTTGGGAATATCGTTACATTTCCAAATGCGTCCATATCGGGCGGAGACAAAGTCACCAGTATGTCATTTAGTGTATCCGGTGGAAGTATTGCCGGAACGGGAAGCAGTGTTTATACCAATTGGACATTTACTGATATCCTTTCAGCACACAAGACAGCGACTATGGCTTGGACATCAAACAATGGTATTTCGTTGGCAGACGCGATGACATTTTTGCGTGGTGTTCAGTTTAATTATGCGGCAGATATGTCGGTAACGGTTACTGTGGATGCGAACGAGATGAAGCTTCCTACCTCTGCCAATATTTCGGTATATGAACCGGTACCCGGTAAGGGTAATCACTATTATATGTATGTAAATTTCCCTAACTACAGTTCTGAGGGCGGTGGAAGATATAAAGATGAAGGCTGGAAAAAGGCCTATAGTTATGCCAAAACCTATGTGTTTATGGGAATGAAAGGTTATTTGGTTACTGTAACCAGTGCTGAAGAGGACAAAATACTGGATGATATTTCTACAGTAGGTGCATGGGCCGGCGGATCTCGTCTTTCAAATGGAATAGGAGATTCAGCTTTGGATGCCGACACGGCCAGTGGATATTATACGGCAGCCGGAAGCAACTCTACATGGAAATGGGTATGTGGTCCGGAGAAGGGGCAGCTGATATATATTGATCCCCGAACGAGAGCTGCGCAATATAACGTAAAGGGTGCTTCATCCGGATATAGTTACTGGTGTACTGATGACTATGGAGTACCGAATCAGCCGGATGGATATGATTCTACCGGTGAGTGGAATCTTCAACTTCATTATACAGCACAGAAACGATGGAATGATTTGCCGGAGACGTATGATGCTTTGATCGACGGTTATTATGTTGAATTCAGTGATTATGACGGTGGCCGTGTTGAATCCTACAGTCCGTTGAAGACCGCAACAGTTACAGCACAACATGTTCATGACTGGACATATAAAACGGATGTCGGTAATTCGGCAAAAGTGTTGGCATATTGTGCAGCCGATATTCCGAATGTCAGCCTGTGCCCGCACGGAACGGAAGCGACGGCTGTGACTTTGACGATAGCGGCAACCGGTAAGAATTATGACGGAGCAGCACTTCCGAATTCCAATATTACCGTAACAAACGGTATTTCGTCCGTAACGGGTGCGACTGTATCGGATTATACATTTTATAAAGATGCAGCACTTACTACGCCTACGGGATCTGATGACGGTGCGGTATCTTCCGGTAAAAGCCCGTCCAAAGTAGGCACGTATTATGTTGCGATTACGGTAACGGATGCGACTGAATCGAGCAAAAAGGCAACAGCGTCCACATCATTTACAATTAGTAAGGGAACTCGTCCGCTTGATTCGGTTTCTGTTTCGATGGATGGATTTATATACGGAGATACGCCGGGTGCTCCTTCTGTAACAGGTGCAACAGAGGGTGCAACGGTTGAGTATCATTATTCCACCTCATCAACGCTGAGTGATTCGGATCCGGTATGGGATCCTTCAAACCCGCCGAAATGTGATGCCGGAACGTATTATATTTATGCAAAACTGGGTGCGACCGAAAGCTATGATCCGTTTACGTCTGCACCGAAAGAATTTACGGTCGCGCAAAAGCCAATAACTGTTAATTGGACCGATGACGGATATGTATATTCCGGCAATGCGCAGGGTCCGACGGCGGAGCCAGATTCTTCGGATGTTGTGTCGGGTGATGATGTACACTTTACGGTAAGCGGACTAGGGACAGATGCAGGTACACATACTGCGACGGCATCTCTTGCGACGACAGAATATCCGGATAGTGCAAACTATGTGATTACATCGGGAGGTACGAAGGACTATTCCATAGCGAAGGCACCTGTTGAAATTACACCTGCCAATCAGACAATTAAGCTTGGCAAAGAATACCTTAAAGACTTTGATGCTATTCGTATACAGGGTGTTGTAAACGGTGAAGACCCGACAACGATTTTTACAGTTAATCCGACAGTAAGTTGTACAAGTGATGAATACAGAACTACGGCTGGAACATACGGACTGTATATTGATCCGGGATGTGCTTCTAAAAACTATGCTGTAACCCGTAAACAGGGTGTTTTGACAGTACAGACATCCTCTTCGGGAACGAAGCTTGACGACGATCCTACTAGTGGTGAAGTAATCACCGAAACAGTTAAGGAAGAGGGACTGCCCGAGACTTCCATTACTTCTCTTACGAAAGAAGTTGCCGAGGAATTATTGAATGATACTGAAAAGTCAAAGGTCAGCAGCGGTAAAGATGCACTTATTTATCTTGATCTGACCAAGTCCGAAGATGTAACGGATGAGATTTATGATAAAATATCCGAAACTGTTTCAAAGGGATATACGTTGTATGTGACTGAGACTGATTTGAATGATGGCAAGATTCTTGATTTGTCATTATACAAGAAGATTCTCGGCGAATCGACTCCGGCTGTGAAGATTTCGGAGCTTGGAACAACGGAAATTTCTGTAACGGTGAAATTACCGGATGAATTGATCAACAGGAATCCTGAAGTGATGCGTTCATATGAAGTGATTCGTTACCATGTGGATTCAATGGGCAATAAATCATTTGATCAAATTCCGGCTTCTAATAATGGTCAGTATATTACGTTCCGTACGAATAAGTTTTCCGATTATGCTATATCATATAAGGATACGTTGGTTCCGAAACCGCCCGTTCCGCATGGAGATGATGGTAAGCCGCTTCCTTCGGATTCGTATATGTTGCAGATTGCTGCAAAGAATGCCAAGGCCGGTGCGAATGTTGTTCCGGTATTCGGATTAAGTTATAAAGTAATGTCGCCCAAGACCGGTGATACGATGGATATTTATTTTGCTATTGGCCTTGTTGCTCTTGGAGCAGGAGTGATTGTTATTTCGGTTATTAAGAAACGTAAAGAGAGAAATTAGTCCTGATTTCATAGGCAAGATAGAGATTAATTGAAATGAACATAAACGGCGCGATCCCAAATAAGGGTTGCGCCGTAACATTATATACGATTTGTGAAATGCGCAATTTGCAGATGAGGAAAAATGAGTAAAGAAATCATACGATTGGACAAATATCTGGCGGATTGTAATATCGGTACACGTAGCGAAGTCAAGAAGTATATTCGCAAGGGCCGTGTGTCTGTAAACGGTGTGATTGTACGGGATGCTGATGCAAAAGTCACACTGTCTGAGGATACGATTTCCATGGATGATCATGAACTTTCTTATGAAAGTTATCACTATTATATGCTGAATAAGCCGGTTGGATGTGTAAGTGCTACACGCGACGGACTCAGCAAAACGGTTTTGGAGTATTTGGTCAAAGAGTCAACGGATGGTTTGTTTCCGGTCGGTAGACTTGATAAGGATGCAGAAGGGCTTCTGCTGATTACAGATGACGGAGCATTGGCCCATAATCTTTTGTCTCCCAAAAAGCATGTGGATAAGAAGTATTTGGTAATATCCGATACGAAACTTTGCATAGACGCAGAAGAAAAGTTTTTACAAGGAATCGATATCGGAGAGGATACGAATACTCTTCCGGCTACGCTTTCCAAGGCAGATATTGACTTTGTCCGAAGGATGCAGGAGAAATGCGCGGGTGACTTTCCCCGAACGACACAGGAGAAATGCGCGGGTGACTTTCCCCGAACGATGCAGGAGAAATGCGCGGATGACTTTTCACGAACGACACAGAAGCAATGCGCGGATGACTTTCCCGAAGGGGACGGATATGCGTATGAGGTGACAATTGCGGAAGGCCGTTTCCATCAGGTAAAGAAGATGATTGCTGCGTGCGGTGGAAATGTTGTGTTTCTGAAGCGAGTGTCCATGGGACCGTTGTGCTTGGATGAGAATCTTTTGTGCGGGCAGTACAGACGACTGACCGAGGAAGAGGTTTCGATGCTTAGGGCGTGTCAAAAATAGGCGCGGAGATGTGTTGAAATTTTGTAGGTTTTTCTATTTTCTTGAAAATCTGATTGTGCTATGATTGAAATGTTTTTTATAGGACATTTTGTCAAAATAATGAAACGGAGGAAATGATCAATGGATTCTAACAAGAGACCGGAATCGATGGCACGTATTAATACGGAAGAACTGGCGCAGGCATTTATTGATGAACAGATTGCAGCAGTTCGTAAGCAGGTAGGAGACAAGAAGGTGCTTTTGGCGCTTTCGGGCGGAGTTGATTCGTCTGTTGTTGCCGCTCTTTTGATTAAGGCAATCGGTAAGCAGCTTGTATGCGTTCATGTTAATCATGGTTTGCTTCGTAAGGGTGAACCTGAGCAGGTTGTTGATGTTTTCCGTAACCAGATGGATGCGAATTTGATTTATGTTGATGCGGTTGATCGTTTTCTGGATAAGCTTGCGGGTGTTTCCGATCCGGAGAAGAAGCGTAAGATTATCGGTTCCGAATTTATAGAGGTATTTGCCGATGAGGCAGCGAAACAGGAAGGTATCGAATTCCTGGCACAGGGTACGATTTATCCGGATATTACGGAATCCGTTGGCGTAAAGTCACACCATAATGTTGGAGGCCTTCCCGAAGGATTGAAGTTTGAACTGGTTGAGCCGGTTAAGCTTCTGTACAAGGATGAGGTTCGTATGGTCGGTAAGGTTCTCGGTCTTCCCGATAATATGGTTTATCGTCAGCCGTTCCCCGGCCCCGGACTGGGTGTTCGCTGCGTTGGTGCGATCACAAGAGATCGTTTGGAAGCAGTTCGTGAATCAGATGCAATTCTTCGCGAAGAGTTTGCAAATGCAGGTTTGGAAGGAAAGGTTTGGCAGTATTTTACAGTTGTTCCTCCTTTTACATCCACAGGTATTAAGGATGGCAAGAGAACGGATGACTGGATGGTAATTATTCGTGCCGTTAATTCTGTAGATGCAACCGCAGCTACAATAGAAGAAGTTCCGTATGATGTATTGTTCAAGATTCGTGATCGTATCTTCAAGGAAGTAAAGGGTGTTAACAGAGTTCTTTATGATCTTAGCACAAAAGAACCGGCTACGATCGAGTATGAATAGGAGTGAGTGACGAGCTCAAGCCAGTGTAGAAAATAATAAAAGAGCATGTGAGTCAAGTTTACTTGAACGAACATGCTCATTTATTATTTTCGTGCACGGTTTGGCGACAGACAGACCGTGCGCGGCCGAAGGCCGTAGCACTGGCGCATGTACACTTTAATTGGATACGTGCACGGTTTGGCGACCTTGCGCTCTTATGAATATACTGCGTATGAAGTTGCATACGATTAAAGATATGGAAGGAAAATGCAATATGATACACAAAAATGACCCCCTAACCCCGTCCCCAAAGGTTCACTCCCCGATTTTGTTCCTGTTGATTTTCATGGCAATTACAATGTTGACAGGCTGTGGCGCTCATGGAAGACTGTATAGTAAATCAAAGGTCCTGAAATATATGGAGAATGAAGTTGAGCAGGAGAAATATTCTCTCAAGAGCGTGGAAAAGGTACCCGATGCGGATGTGTCGACGGAAATATTTACTTTTCAATCTGAGGAGCGTGACCTTGAATTTGTGGCAGAAAATACACGCAGCAGCGTGTTTATGGATTCCGCGATATATGGCAGAACAATAATCCCTAAATATGTCGAAGCGGTTTGCGAATATTATCAAGAGGATATCGAGAATATATTTGAAAGCAGTGACTTTTTGATTGACGGCAGAAGAATATACGTTGAATCATATGAGGATTTGGTTCGCCTGGTGGATTATTTTGCAGCTGCGGATGATGTTTATAAGGATGAACTTAACTACAATTCCGCGGAATGGCTGATAGACAATCCGTATGAAACATACAATTTGTTTGTGGCCCGGACCGACAGTATAAATGTCAATTTCGGAAGCATTGCAATCAACGGTACATGGGATAGTGATAAACTGTTGGATTATGCATCGTTTTGCTATGCTTCGGCTATTAAGGAAGGCCGACTCGAAGAGGAAGTTATTCCGCAGAAATACAGGGATATCGCGCATATCTCAACGCTTCATCATATATATCTGAATGGTGAAGATCTATCTACAAAGGCTCATGATACAGCGAAAAAGAAGAAACTATATAATAATTCGGACAGTATGTATTACTCGGGTTACTGCTATAAACTTGAGGATTACGTGGTGCCTATAAATGTCGGACTTACGGATGATAAATATGCTCCCCAGATGATGGAGGAAGTGTTTGATCGTTTGGATGCCGACTATGATATACAATATGGCAAAGGCGTTGTTTCCTGGGAATATAACAACGAGAAGTGGGAGATTAAGGCACGTGAGTCGGGTAATGATATTCAATCTGTTGTTTTCAAAAAGGCCGGGATGGAAGTTGATATTCCCTATGTTATATGCGGTGAATGGACCTCGCCGATTTCGGGAACTTATGTAGTGGGAATTCGTGCAACGGATTTTGCGAATATTTTTGGCCTTAAGATGCAGGTGGATGAATATGGAGACTGCATTAAGTTTGAGAAATAGCAGGGAAGTATTTTAGGAGGGTATCGCTATGTATTATGTACCGGACGGAACAGAGATTGCCGGCTTTTATGAATGCGAAGAATGCGGTGAAAGATTTTTGGATATTCGGATTGCACCGAAAATGGTATGCCCGTATTGTGGCGAGATTCCCGATATGGAAGTCGGACCGGATGAAGAATTGCCGCAAATTTCGGAAAACGCCAAATTACTGAATGTTGTGGAAGGTGTGGATGAAGTTGAGAAAATGGATGGCCTTTTAAGCTTGGCGTTAACAGGCGGGGATTATACGTGGCTGTAAAAATATATAAAGCTGAGCCGTAAAAAGATTATTAAATTGTGATATAATATATGGGTTAGGGTTATGAAACGTTATAAATTGATTATTTCAGCACTTGTTGCAGTGCTTGCTTCCTTGGGCTTTATGGGGTGTGTACCTTCTTATTTTTCCGAGGAATATGAAAAACAAATCGTGACAGCCGGAGAAGAACAGATTCGCGCATTTCTTGATCGGAAGGGAATTGATTACGAAATTGACGAAGTTAAGATGATGATCGGAACGGTTCCCGGTGAAATGGGAAGTTACGGATCGCCGTGGGCAGAAGGAGAATTCATTAGCAACAATCAGCATTATTTGGTTGCTATTGATACGCAAAACGGGGATGCCTATTGGGACTATAATTTGCATTTTGTAAATGAGGCATTGCATGATCTTATGGAAGAAGGACTGAAGTCCTGCGGGTTTGAGGAAGAGTTTGCGGTTTATGACTTTTTGGCGAGTATAGATGTGAAGGCATGTGATGTTCCGACAACGCAAGAGGATATGCCCACTGCTGATGTTGAAATATCCCTTTATCGACTGCTCCCGGCAAGCGTGGATGCTCAAAATGCAAGTGAGTATGCAAAGCAGTATGTAAGCGGGAAGGATGAACGTCGATATTCGGTTGATTTGTGCTTTTCTTCGATGACATTGGATGCGTATAATGCGTTGTTTTTTGAAAACGTGAGTGCGATGTATCCGTATATGACGTATCTGGGTATGCTAAATGTCAAAGATTCTTCATTGCATACGCTTATGACGGAGGGTGTTCTGCCTGAGGATTATCGATTGTCTCTTTCGGAAGATTACAGATGGTACGGATCGAGTCTGACTTATGTGCGTTATAATGTTGCAAGCGAAGGAGATTTGAACGTTATCTATGCTGACATGGTATCGCAGGACGGTAATGATCAATTATTTTCATCGCCGCTTTCTCGTGATGAGAAGCATGATAATGTGTATTATCTGGATGAACCCGGTTATGAGACAGCTTACTTGTTTATGAATACGAAGCCGAAATATGACAAACTGGTGACGTATTTTTATAAGCATAGAACCAATAAATATAAGAAATCTTCGGTTTCCGAACTGAAGGGATTTCCGGACGGCCTGTATTCGTATCATAAAGTGGACGAATTGGATTATGATGAAGGCGGATATGCTTTTTCTCTGAAGGAGAAGATTGTACTTAAATAGAAAGAAGGAATACAATGGATAGACAATTGGTTAGCGGACAGACAATGGATGAAGAACGTGCGTTATACGGTATTTGCAATGCTGATATTGTTAATTGTACTTTTGCCGGCGAAGCAGATGGTGAATCCGCATTGAAAGAAGCCAAGGATATTACGGTAAGTGAAAGCCACTTTTTGCTAAGATATCCTTTATGGCATGTAAAAGGATTTACGCTTTCCAATTCCGAGATAGCGGATACATCCCGTGCGCCGATATGGTATGCAAAAGATGGTAAGATTGAGCGTTGTACAGTTACCGGAATCAAAACGCTTCGTGAGTGTGACCGCATAGAGATAGTCAATTCCAAAATAGAATCGGATGAGTTCGGATGGAAATGCAGGGATATTACACTGACGGATTCATCGATATCTTCGATGTACCTGTTCTTCTCGGGTGAGAACATTACACTTCGCAATGTGAATATGAAGGGAAAATATTCTTTCCAATATATTCACGATCTGACGATTGAAGATTCGTATCTGGATACAAAGGACGCTTTTTGGCACAGTGAGAATATTACGGTAAAGAATTGTACCGTAAAAGGTGAGTATCTTGCGTGGTTTTCCAAGGGACTTACACTGATTAACTGCAAAATTATCGGAACGCAGCCGTTCTGTTATTGCAGTGACTTAAAACTGATTGATTGTACGATGGAAGACTGCGATCTTGCATTTGAGTATTCGGATGTTGAGGCTACGGTAATCGGTAGAATTGATTCCGTTAAGAATCCGAAATCCGGAACAATCAGAGCAAATGAAGTTGGTGAGATTATTATGGAAGATGCGGTTATGGACTGCACCGGAGTAGTTATTTGCGATTAGGAGGCATATAGTTGTGAACCGTGGAAGTAAGGATTTGACGGTTGGATCACCGATACGCTTGATTGTTGCATTTGCTGTCCCTATGATTTTGGGAAATTTACTGCAGCAACTTTACAATTTTGTAGACATGATGATTGTCGGAAAGTTCTTGGGAGTGGAAGCATTGGCCGGTGTCGGTGCGACCGGTTGCATTAATTTCCTGATTGTCGGATTTTGTCTGGGTGTGTGCAGCGGATTTGCAATTCCCGTTGCGCAGAGCTTCGGAGCGAAAGATGAAGTGACATTGCGCAAATATGTAGCGAATGCACTGTATCTGTCGCTTTTATTTTCGGTAGTGATTACCGTAATTGTATCTGTTTTATGCCGACCGATACTGGTATTTTTGAAAACTCCTTCGGATGTTATTGAGTATTCATATATCTATATTCTGACAATATTTATCGGTATTCCGATCACGTTTTTATACAACATTCTGGCCGGTTTTATCAGGTCGATCGGAGATTCCAAAACACCTCTTGTTTTTCTGATAATTTCAACATTTATCAATGTTTTGTTGGATTTGTTGTTTATTGTGGTGTTTGAGATGGGCATTTTCGGAGCTGCCTTTGCGACGGTTCTATCACAGCTTTTGTCCGGAATCATGTGCTTTGTTGTTATCGTAAAGAGATTCCCGATTCTTCATGTTTCAAAGGATGAGTGGAAGATAGACAGAGACTTGATGAAGAAACTGTGCGGAATGGGTGTTCCGATGGGATTACAGTATTCGATTACCGCACTTGGTTCGGTTGCATTGCAAAGCAGCGTCAATTCGCTCGGATCGGTATCCGTTGCGGCAATGACTGCGGGAAGCAAAGTCAATATGCTGTTTGCTTGTATTCTGGACGCGCTCGGTGCATCCATGGCGACATACGGCGGACAGAATCTCGGTGCAGGTCAGGTTGGTCGAATCCGGCAGGGTGTTAAGGCAGCAGGCGTTATCGGAATAGTATATTCCGTTGTTGTGTTCTTATTGTTGCAAATTATCGGCGGACCACTAGTTTCGTTGTTCTTGGATGAACCGAATCCGGAAATGCTTGCAATGGCCCAACGGTTGATTTTGTGGAACTCAGCGTCTTTTGTGCTTCTTGTATTTGTAAATGTATTACGATTCCTGATTCAGGGAATAGGGTTCCCTGTGATTGCGGTTTTTGCCGGTGTTTTCGAGATGGTTGCTCGAATGATCGGCGGCTTTTTGCTTGTTCCGTTGCTTGGATTTGAGGGTGCATGTGTTGCATCTCCGCTGGCTTGGGTACTGGCAGATTTGTTCCTGTTCCCCGCATATTTCTATGCAGTGAAGCAGGTGGAAAAGAGAATAAAAGGGTGATATTTGTCCGAAAAAGTACTATATTGTCGGATTAATATGGATTACACTATCTGATATGCTGGAAAGTTTCGGTATTGGGTAGGAACATAAAGAGAGGTTTGTTATGTTTGAAGAAATTAAGAATCAGGCAGCGGCGGCTACGGAGGAGATAATTGCAAAAGCCGGCCTTAAGGCGGGACAGATTCTGGTAGTTGGTTGTTCTTCGTCGGAAGCTTGCGGCGACAGAATCGGCAGCAACTCCAATCTGGAGGTTGCTCAGAATATTTTTGCCGGCATATATGAAGTCCTTCAGAAGAAGGGAATATATCTTGCCGCACAGTGCTGTGAACATTTGAATCGTGCAATTATTGTTGAACGTGCAGCACTTCCGTTTGCGGAAGAAGTGAATGTAGTTCCGCAGCCGAAGGCAGGAGGTTCTTTCGGAACGACTGCGTATCAGACATTTTCGGATCCTATTGCTGTCGAAGAGATTCGTGCAGATGCCGGATTGGATATCGGAGATACGCTTATCGGAATGCATCTTAAGAAAGTCGCGGTGCCGGTTCGTCTTGAGAACAATATGATTGGGCAGGCTCGTGTTATCGCCGCAAGAGTGCGTCCGAAATTTATTGGTGGTGAACGTGCACATTATAATGATGATCTAAAATAAAGGACATATTGATATGAAGCAGAATAAGGACTTAGGTTATCAAACGGAAATGACTTTTCCGAAAACAAAATTAGCGTGGCTATGGGAGAACATGCAGGGGAAACACTGGATGTTCATTTTGGCGCTTTTGGGAACTGTTGTGTACAGTTCCATGCAATTGGTTGTTCCCTATTTCTCGGGCAAAATAGTTGATCTGTTTTTGTCGGGAGAGGATGCAGCCTATAACATCGCCAATCGTCAGGATCTGTTTAAGCATCTGATTATTATGATGGTGGGACTGACCATTTTCCGTGTGCTGGTGGTGTATCTGGATTGTATGGCATATGAGCGTTGTTCGCAGAACGTGCTCGTCAGAATTCGTGAATACCTTTATGACAAAGTACAGCGTCAGGACATGAAGTTTTACAGTAAGTTCAGAACAGGTGATCTGATGACAAGACTGACCGGCGACTTGGATGCAGTCCGTCATAATATTGCCTGGGTTATTCGTGCCATAGTGGAATCGCTTACGCTGTATACGGCGGCAGCGGTTTATTTCCTGTTGATGAACTGGAAACTGGCGCTGAGTATATTGATTATTTCTCCGTTTATTTTCCTGATCGTTTACAAATTCCGCCTTCAGGTTCGCCCGATGCATACTTCTCTTCGTGAGAAACTGGCACAGATGAATACGGATGCGCAGGAGAATATTTCCGGTAACCGCGTTGTTAAGGCGTTTGCAAGAGAGCCGTTTGAAATTGAGAAGTTTGACGTAGCCAATCAGGATTTCCGTGATACGAACAAGAAAACGAATCTTGTATGGCTGAAGTATTTTCCTTATATCGAGAGTCTGGCAAACTTATTGCCGGTTGTACTTCTGCTGGTCGGCGGCCTGTTTATTATCGCCGGTGAACTTACGATGGGTGAATATGTTTCCTTCTCGGGACTGATTTGGGCAATTGCCAATCCCATGCGTATGCTCGGTAATATCATGAACGAATTTCAGAGATTCTCCGCTGCTTCCACAAAAGTCATGGAGCTTTATTATTCTGAACCTGAAATTGTGGATCATGAAGATGCAATTGCACATCCCGGAAGATTTGAAGGAAGAGTTGAGTTTAAGAATGTTTCCTTCCGTTATGATGACGGCGATTATCCCGTTTTATACGATGTTTCTTTCGTGGCGGAACCCGGTCAGACGGTTGCGATTATGGGTGAAACAGGATGCGGTAAGACATCACTTATTCGTATGATTCCCAGATTCTTTGAACCGACCTCGGGAGAAGTTCTCGTGGACGGTATTGATGTACGCAATTACAAGATGGAAGACCTGCGTAAGAATATCGGCCTGGCGAACCAGGATGTATTGCTGTATTCGGATACAATCGAAGGCAATATTGCTTACGGTGATTCAAATATGAGTTTGGAAAAAGTCATGAAATTCGCCAAGTATTCGGCGGCGTCTGACTTTATCTCAAAGATGCCCGACGGCTATGACACAATCGTAGGTGAGCGAGGCGTTGGATTATCGGGCGGTCAGAAACAGCGAATTTCGCTGGCTCGTGCCCTTGCAATTGAGCCGTCCATTTTGATTCTTGATGATACAACTTCCGCAGTAGACATGGAAACGGAAAAAGAAATACAGAAATCTCTTCATGAGCTTGATTTCCCCTGCACAAAGATTGTCATTGCGCAGCGTATTTCAACTACGAAATCCGCCGATAAGATTATTATTCTGAAAGACGGACGGATTCTCGAGGAAGGAACACATGAGGAACTGATTGAGAAGAAGGGATATTATTACGAGCTTGTAGCTTTGCAGATTGGTGAAGAAGAGCTTGTAAAGAAGGAGGTACGAAATGGCTGAGAAAAATACGTACCGTAAAGACGAACGACTGGACGAGCCCTTTGATATTCGACATCTTTTGAGAGCGTCCTCCTATATTAAGAAGTATTTGGGTTCCATGGTTGGTGCATTGCTGATGTCTGCTGTTGGCGGTGCCGCAGCACTTATCGGACCGCTTCTTACACAGAAGGCTTTGGATGAGGCCATTCCCAATGCGGATGTTCGCTATCTGATTACTCTCGTGATGATTACGATTGCATCATATATTGTCAGCGTTATATTCGTAACAATCAGATCCCGAATCATGGTAAACGTCAGTCAGAATATAATTTATGATATTCGTAAGGACCTGTTTACACATTTGCAGAAGCTTTCATTCCAGTATTACGATGACAGACCGCACGGTAAGATTTTGATTCGTGTTGTTAACTACGTTAACTCCGTATCGGATATGCTCTCCAATGGACTTATCAATGTTATTCTGGAGATTATTAATCTGATCTTTATTGTCGGATTTATGTTCTATGTGGATGTGGAATTGTCTCTCGTTGTTATGTGCGGTGTTCCCATTTTGGCTGTGTTTATGTTCTGGATTAAGAATAAGCAGCGTAAGGCATGGCAGGCGGTATCCAACAAGAACTCCAATCTGAATGCGTATTTGCAGGAGAACATTGTCGGCGCCAGAGTAACACAGATATTTGCAAGAGAGAATGAGAATCTCGGCATTTTTAAGGTTCTTGTCAAGGATTGTTGGAAAGCATGGATGTGGGCTGTTCGTTACAGTAACATGGTTTGGCCCGGTATTGATACGATTTCGGTTCTCGTTCGTGCGGCAATATATATCTTTGGCTTGTTCCTTTTGGGAAGCGGGCATAAGAGTCTCGGTACAATTGTTGCGGTATCCGGTTATGCGGCAAGATTCTGGCAGCCCATTATGAACCTTGGTAATATTTTCAATAACTTTATTAATAACATCGCATATCTTGAGAGAATATTCGAGACGATGGATGAGGAAATCACAATCGATGACGCTCCCGATGCAACCGTTATGCCTCCTATTCGCGGACGTGTGGAATTTGAGAATGTATCGTTCAGTTATGAAGAGGGTAAGGAAATTCTGCATAACGTTTCCTTTACGGTAGAACCCGGACAGAGTATTGCACTTGTTGGACCGACCGGTGCCGGTAAGAGTACCATTGTTAATCTGATCTCCAGATTCTATGATGTGGACAGCGGAAGAGTACTTATTGACGGACAGGATATTTCCAAGGTAACCCTTGCATCATTACGTTCTCAGATGGGAATCATGATGCAGGACAGCTTTATTTTCTCCGGAACGATTGCCGATAATATCCGATACGGTAAACTTACGGCAACGCAGGAAGAGATTCAGAGCGCAGCCGAGAAGGTTTGTGCGCATTCCTTCATTATGAAGGCTTCCAACGGATATGAGACAGAAGTTAAGGAACGAGGAGCTCTTTTGTCGGAAGGTCAGAAGCAGTTGATTTCTTTCGCGAGAACACTTTTGTCAGATCCTTCGATTCTGGTGCTTGATGAAGCAACGTCCAGTATTGATGTGCAGACCGAGCGTGCTTTGCAGACCGGTTTGAATACGATGCTTCAGGGTCGTACTTCGTTTATTATTGCTCATCGTTTATCGACGATTCGCGGCTGTGATAAGATTATGTATATCGATGACGGCGGCATTGTTGAGGCCGGAACGCATGAAGAGTTAATGAAGAAGAAGGGTGCATATTATCATTTGTACACGACACAGATGGATGATATCGCATAGTATATTGTGAAATTTTAAGTTGATTTCACGGGTGAAACGGAGATTGGTATGAAGATTAAGACTTGCAAAAAGTCATATGACGAGGTGAATATGCTCCCCGCGGGAAAGCATAAGAAGCCTGTGAAACAATCGCTTTTCTGGCGGACGGTATTAAAAACGTTCTCTGCCCCCGAACTTAATAAAGTCGGGTTTACGTGTGAGCGCGTCGGCATGGAAAAGCTTGCGGAAGATACACCTTGTCTGTATTTGATGAATCATTCCAGCTTTATAGATTTGAAGATTGCTTCGGTGATTTTGTACCCGAAGCAGTTTCATATTATTACGACAAATGACGGGTTCGTTGGTAAGGAAGGCTTGATGCGTTCCATCGGATGTATTCCGACCAAGAAATTTATTACTGATCCGACACTTGTTAAGGACATGCATTACGCTATTCACAAATTGAACAGTTCCGTGTTATTGTTTCCGGAAGCAAGTTACAGCTTTGATGGTACGGCGACTCCGTTGCCACAGAGTATGGGCAAGCTGTTGAAGATGCTTAAAGTCCCTGTGGTGATGATACGTACACACGGCGCTTATTTACGTGACCCGTTATACAATAATCTTCAGCTTCGTGATGTAAAAGTATCTGCGCAAATGACGTATCTGCTGTCTGTTGAAGAAATTGAGCAGAAGAGTGTGCGTGAATTGAATGATTTGTTATCGGAACAATTTACGTTTGACCATTTCCGCGAACAGGATGTGCAGGGTATTACGGTAAATGAAGAATTCCGTGCGGACGGATTGCACCGTGCTCTTTATAAATGCCCACATTGCCTTTGCGAAGGCAAGACTGTCGGTGCGAAAACGAAGCTTGTATGTAATGCCTGCGGTGCCGAGTATGAACTGTTGGAGAACGGAAGACTTAGCAGCATTAATCGTGAGACAGCATTTACGTATGTTTCCGATTGGTATGCATGGGAACGTGAATGCGTTGCGAAGGAATTGGCGGATGGGACTTATCGCATGGAGATTCCTGTAAAGATTATGATTTTGAAGGATTCCAAAGCGGTATATGAAGTCGGAGACGGATCTCTTTGCCATAATGAAGACGGATTTGTACTTACGGGATGCGATGGAAAGCTTTCTTATAAGCAGAGTCCCGAAAGCTCCTACAGTCTGTATTCCGATTATTTCTGGTATGAGATCGGAGACATGATTTGTATCGGTGATCTCAAGAAGCAATACTACTGTTTCCCGCAGGATGACAGCGGAATTGTTGCCAAGGCCAGACTTGCAACGGAGGAACTGTATAAACAGAAAGTTCGCGCCAAGAATGATGCAATATAGAAAAGTCGATTGATTTTCCATGAAATGGGTATATAATTAGCGATTAAGTGGACGCAAGGAGGATATTATGAGAGCTGATGAGATAATGACCGAGATTCATTCCTCGGACAAGACAAATCTGTTGGAATTTGATCCCTATGAATATGAACTTCATGATGTGAAACAGCCGGAATTGTTCCGTGAGATGTTTCCTTATACGGAAGTGCCTAAGATTGCATATAACTACAGACGTGTGCCGATGGATATGCCCGAGAATATTTATATTACGGATACCAGTTTCCGTGATGGACAGCAGTCCAGATCTCCTTATACGACACAGCAGATGGTTGATATTTATCAGATGTTGCATCGTTTGGGCGGTGAAAACGGAATTATTCGTCAGACGGAGTTCTTTGTATACAGCAAAACCGACCGTGATGCATTGGAACAGTGTATGGCGTTGGGATATCAATTCCCTGAGATTACGACTTGGATTCGTGCCAATAAGAAGGATTTTGAATTGGTAAAGAACATCGGTATCAAAGAGACCGGTGTATTGGTATCCTGTTCCGACTATCATATTTTTAACAAGATGGGACTGACACGTAAGCAGGCACTCGATCAATATCTTGGTATTGTTAAGGATTGTATTGAAGCAGGGCTTCGTCCGAGATGCCATTTCGAAGATATTACGAGAGCTGACTTTTACGGATTCGTTATTCCGTTTGCCATTGCATTGAAACGTTTGTCGGAAGAGAGTGGTGTGCCTATTAAGATTCGTGCATGCGATACGATGGGTTATGGTGTTCCGTACATCGGCGTTGCTCTTCCTCGAAGCGTGTCCGGTATTATTTACGGTTTGAAGCATTATGCCGGATTTGAAAGCGATATGTTGGAGTGGCACGGACATAATGATTTCTACAAGGGTGTTGTTAATGCATCAACAGCATGGCTTTACGGTGCTGCTGCGGTTAACTGCTCTTTGCTTGGTATCGGTGAACGTACCGGTAATGTACCTGTTGAAGCAATGGTATTTGAGTATGCTTCTCTGAAGGGAACATTTAACGGAATGGATCCGACGGTTATTACGGAGATTGCCGATTATATTGTTAATGAAACAAATTATGATCTTCCTCCCATGACACCGTTTGTAGGTCGTAACTTCAATTTGACAAGAGCAGGTATTCATGCTGACGGCTTGTTGAAGGACGAGGAAATTTATAATATTTTTGATACGAGAAAACTGTTGAATCGTGCACCGTTGGTTGCTGTCAGTGGTGTATCCGGTTTGGCCGGAATCGCTTGCTGGGTGAACAATTATTATAACTTAAGAGGTGATAATATCGTGGATAAATCTCATCCCTGTGTAGCCGAGATAAAGGAATGGGTTGACAATGAGTATGCAAACGGTCGAATCACCGTTATTTCCGATGAAGAATTGGAAGCTTTGATGCATGTGTACGGTAAGGATATTTTGGCCAAAATCGGAGTTCGTTAATGCGTTATGTAAAGTGCAAATTGCCTAAAATCAACGTTTTCGGCACTAAAGTAGGCTGTTTTTCTTGACAAAGAGGCCTATATGCTATATAACCTTTATAGACGCAATGAAACGTCAATTACTCAGTATTGATTTATAGGAGGAGTTAAAATGAACAAGACAGAATTAGTTGCAGCTATGGCTAAAGAAGCTGAGTTGTCTAAGAAGGATGCTGAGAAGGCTCTTAAGGCTTTCGAAGATGTTGTTGCTAAGGCTCTTAAGAAGGGTGACAAGGTTCAGTTGGTTGGATTCGGTACATTCGAAGTTTCCAAGAGAGCTGCTAGAACAGGTAGAAACCCTCAGACTGGCGCTGAGATGAAGATTGCTGCTTCTAAGGCACCTAAGTTCAAAGCTGGTAAGGCTCTGAAGGATATGGTAAACAAGAAATAATATATTTTGAGTTTATTCAAAAAGGGGTTTCGCTTTATGCGAAGCCCCTTTTTTCAATGCATGGGGGTGTATCTTGCAAGAGGCATTGGCTGTTACAAAATGGTTATGCATGTGTTTGATGGTTTCGTTTCTGATGAGACCGTATTTGCGGACGAAAGTTTTGCGCCTTGTTGACGGTGGATTTGCCGCAAGTTTGGGCCTGGGTTGTGCATTATCATTTTTCTTCACATATATTGTATCTGCCATATTCTCTTTGCCGTTTAATACTGTGTGCTGTGTTATCGGATTGATCTTTACGGCGGCAGTTCCGATTGTTGTGCATTTGTGCAAATACAAGTCTTTACGGGAGTATTGTCGGATGTATCTGAATGTGGATCTGTTGCGAAGGTATTTGATTGCATTCGGTGTTTTCGCCGTTTTTCTGGTTACGGCTGTTTGGCTGTGGGGCTATAACGGCGGTATTACTTCTACAACGGAACAGTATATGGATTACGGCTTTATGACATCCATGTACCGGCAACAATCCGTAATCCCCGAAGACCTGTGGTTTATCGGACACCGATTGAATTACTATTATCTGGGACAGGCCGCTGCGGTTTATTTGTGTCGCTTGGCGCATGTTACGCCGGAATACGGATATTTCCTTATGGTGTCTACGATGTTGCCGTTTTTGTTAATGTCGGTTTTCTCGCTTGTGGAGGCGATTCTAAAGTCTGCCTATACGAAGAAAGCAGCAGCTGTCTTTGGCGGAGTTGTAAGTGCCTGCCTGGTGACTTTGGGCGGCAATTTGCATTATATTTTGTATGGAATTGTTGATCCGATACTGACGAAATTGTTTGGAATATCCATTAACTATAAGGATGCGCCGTTCTTCTATCCGGACTCGACCGTATTTATCGGTTATTACCCAGACCTTGGGGACCACGGAAAGCATGAATATCCGGCGTATTCGCTTGTGCTGGGTGATCTGCATGCACATTTTATCGATTTGCTGTTTGTGCTTCCTCTGCTTATCATACTGTTTGACCTTGTACTTTCGAAGGATTCCGGGCAGGAAGAGAGTGAAATAAAGAAGGATGCTTGGCAGGAAGAGAGTGAAATAAAGAAGAATGCTTGGCAGGAAGAGAGTGAAACAGAAAAGAGTGTCTGGAAGGAAGAGAGTGAAATAAAGAAGAATGTCTGGCTGCGGGAATTAACGGACTCGCGGGTTTGGCTTCTGGGAATATTGCTGGGTCTGTTTCGTGGCGTAAATTATTGGGACTTTCCGATTTATTTTGTTGTATGTGGCGCATGCATTTTGTTTTCCGATATTAAGAAGAAGGGGTGGTCGGTCAAATGCGTTGGCCTGGTCCTTTTGAAGGGAATCTTGATTGCCCTGATTGGGACAGTACTTATAATGCCCTTTATGCTTCATTTCACCAAAATGTCATCGGAGATTGTCCTGTGTAAAAACCATTCGCCTTTTGTGCAATTTATGCTTATCTGGGGCGTGCAGATATTTATAGTCGCATGTTTTCTACTGAGTATGTTGGTAAAAAGGATTGCACAGAAGAAGAAATATTCACAGCCGGATGTTGTATTATGGGCATTTATGTTGTGCGCTGTTGGATTGCTTATCGTCCCCGAAATCGTGTATGTGCGGGATATTTATGAAGCGGGAAATGCACGGTTCAATACAATGTTCAAACTGACATATGAGGGATTTGTTCTCTTAGGAATCAGTATTGGAATAATTGGGGGCATTTGCTTTGAACAGAAGAAGCGTGCATCATCCATTTTGTTGATGATATATACGATCCTGGTAACCGGATATATTATTACGGCAGTATTTCAGGCTCGTGGTAATGTATTTACGGAAAGCCGTTTATCGTGTAAGAGCAACGTGCGGATGGCACAGCAGGAAAATGCGGATGTGATTCGCAAGATGGCGGATTATATTAATCAGGATGATGCTGCAATTGTTCACCTTGCAGAATACCCGGGGTATTCATATACCGACAGTAACAGTGTATCGGTATTTACCGGTGCTTCGGATGTAATGGGATGGCAAACACATGAGTGGTTGTGGAGATCGGATTGGAGCTTTGTCGCGCCGCGACTGGAAGAAATGATTCAATTCTATACTTTGGGTGATCTGGAATATTGCGCCGAGGTTATTCAGAAATATAAGCTGGATTATATTGTTGTCGGACCATCCGAATGCGGAACTCTCGATGTTGATATTAGCGGGTTTGAAACGTTTTGTAGAGAAGCGTTGGATCTGTCGGAATATGGGGACGGAAGGTATCATTTGTATGAAGTGATTCTATAGAAATGACGTCCTGTATATTTTTGGCTCAAAGTGCCATCCGGGCACTTTGCTCTTGCGTAAGCGAGCAGTTTTGACAATATCACGGTTTGCCTACAAGTTGCGGAAGTAGGGTTGTGAAAGTAAACGCGGCCGGTGTGGAGTTTCTACAATTTTACGGCTTTCTTACAGGCTGTGGAAGTAGACGCGGCCGGTGTAGAGTTTCTACAATTTTACGGCTTTCATACAGGCTGCGGAAGTAAACGCGGGCCGGAGAGCATGCACCTACTGTATTTGGTAGTAAGATTATGGTTACGGAAGCAGGGTTGCGGAAGTAGAGTTACGGAAGTAGGGTCGCGGAAGCAGGGTTAGGCGTATGTATCGGTAAAAATGAAATTTCGGAAAGTTTATCCATATGAAAATGCGTATGAAGAATGTCGGCGCAAGGCTTGTTGCACTGGTCGTACCGATAAGAAATGCGTTTTCGGGAATCTTATCAGTACCAAAAATGCTATTTTAAGCTGGCTGTACCGATAAGAATTGCGTTATTGGAAATCTTATCGGTATGAAAAATGTCATTTTAGGCTAGCCGTACCGATAAGAATTGCATTATTGGAAATCTTATCGGTATGAAAAATGTTATTTTAGGCTGGCCGTACCGATAAGAATTGGACTTTTGAAAATCTTATCGGTACGACGCCGGATTTTCAAGGCTAAAAGGTACTGATAAGAATTGGACTTTTGGAAATCTTATCGGTATGATGCCGGATTTTCAAGGAAAAAAGTACCGATAAGAATTGGGTTTTTGGAAATCTTATCGGTATGATGCCGGATTTTCAAGGAAAAAGGTACCGATAAGGATTGGACTTTTGGAAATCTTATCAGTATGAAGTGTATTTCTCTGGGTTTCCCAGGTGTAATAGTTCGATAAACAGTACTGTATAATATCCGTGCATGTCACATAGGCCACATCCACGTTACTTGCTTTGCAGACTAGTTAGTAACTGAAACGAAACAGTAGCTAAGGAATTGAAAAAATATGGCTTGTCTACAGGCGACGGAAGTAAAAGCGACCAGATGTGGAGTTACGACAAAAATATGGTTCGATTACAGGCGACGGAAGTAAACGCGGCTGGTGTGCGAATGAAGTGCCTCCGAAATGTGACGGAGAAAAATGGAGAATGAAACGGTTTAGAAATATGACGGAGTAGAATGGTGAATGAAGTGCCTCCGAAATATGACGGAGTAAAATAGAGAATGAAACGGCTCCGAAAGCTTACGGAGCAGAATGGAGATTGAAATGAGATTGGATAAGTATTTGAAAGTATCACGTATTATTAAGAGAAGGACGGTTGCGAATGAGGCGTGTGATGCGGCTCGAGTTACCGTAAATGGTCGTCCGGCAAAGGCATCTTGCGATGTAAAGGTTGGGGATGTATTGGAGATTATGTTTGGTACCAAACCGTTAAAGGTAGAGGTCCTTTCTGTGGCTGAAACGGTGAAGAAAGATGAAGCAAAGGAAATGTATAAAATCCTCCCGTAATATTATGTATACCACACGATAATTACTTATGTAACTTTATGTAAAATAGTGTATAGCCAACATATATGCGAAAAATCACACAAGATGTGGTATTTGACATTGCATAAAATCACCTTTATAATATTTTATGTAAACACTAAAGCGGTTTACATATTTTGCCGATAAAATAGAAAAGGATTTCTATTACGCATAGAAGGTGATGTAATGGCAACAAGGAAGGTTGCATTTCGAAAGAAGAGATACAATCGAATAGGTATTATATATGTTACGTTGGTCGTTTTGATTCTGCTTGTTGTGCTGATGTTTAAGAGTGCAGAATTAAACGAGAAGGAAATGGCATATATTCAACAGGAAGAGATTCTGCAGGCTCAAATTGATCAGGAAATGGCCAGAACCGAAGAACTTCTGGAATATGAGAAATACACGAAGACCGCAAAGTACGTTGAAGAGGTTGCGAAAGAGAAACTTGGATTGGTATATGCGGACGAAATCATTTTTGAGTCAGAGGTTTCACAATAATATGGTATAGTATAGACACAGGATTACATCCTGTGTCTTTTGTTATCCGCAATGAGCCAAGCGACGCATGCATGCTTGCATGCGATGCGGCATTTGGCGAATGCGTAATCATGAGGAAGAAGCGAAGCGGATTCCGAATGATTGGGAATTCGAAGAATTCCGATAACAAAAGAAAAGAAGATTTGGCGAATGCGTAATCATTGCGTAATCATTGCGTAATCATGAGGAAGAAGCTATAAAATGCAGAAGAACATTTGGAGTGTTTACAACCGAACGGAGAAGTATATTGCCGAGAACGATTTGATTGCCGATGGGGCGGATATTGTTGTCGGATTATCCGGTGGTGCGGATTCTGTTTGCTTACTGCGTATTCTTACGGAGTTGTCTAAGAAGTATGCTTATCATATTCATGCGGTGCATATTCATCATGGAATTCGTGCGGAAGCGGCGGATGCGGATGAAGAGTTCTGCCGCGATTTGTGTCAAAAACTGAATGTGCCGTACTTGTGTGAGAAGGCCGATATTCCTAAGATGGCTGCCGAGAAAAAACAGTCTGTTGAGGAGTGCGGAAGAAACTATCGCTATATGATTTTTCGAAGAGAAGCATCGTTGTATGAGAATGCGGTGATAGCGGTAGCGCATCATAAGAACGACCAGGCGGAGACGGTATTGATGCATATATTGCGAGGAAGCGCGTTGCGTGGTGCAGCAGGGATGTACCCTCAGTCGGACGGTATTGTTCGGCCGCTTCTGTGGTTGTCGCGGGATGAAATTGAAGCGTTCCTTAATGAGATTGGTCAGGATTATCGAACAGATGAGACCAATACAGATTTGTTGTATGCGCGTAACCGAATGCGCCACATGATTCTTCCACAGATGTGTGAGATTAATCCGGATGTAATCGAAGCGATTGTCCGGTTTTCGGATAATGCGAAGGAAGCGGAAGACTATATTGCTGCGGCTGCGCGAAAAGAGTTTGATGAGATTGCGCAGGTCCTTCTGGTAAATGAGAGTCCGGAAGCGATTCGCATAAATGCGTACAAGTTGCGATCATCGCAGCCTCTTTTGGGCCGATACGTTATTCGATGCGGCTTGGAGGAATGCGGTTGTCCCAGAAAGGACATCAGTAATGTGCATTTGGAGCAGGTGCGCAGTCTGTGTATGTCCACAGAATCCGGGCGGTGCAGTCTTCCGTACGGATTCGAAGCCGAGTATGAGTCGGATCGGTTGATTATTTCGTCTCAAACGTATCGCGAGTATGACAGCACCAAGCAGTCCGAGTCGTTTGCGATGATTATAGATGAAGATGCTTTGCAAAAAGGCGAAGAGCAGAGCGTATCGTTGTGGGACGGCACAACTGTCAGCATGCGACTTTTCGCAAATGCGTATTCGAAAGAAGAGCTTTTGCACGCGATTGGTCAAAACACCTATACGAAACTTCTGGATTATGATAAAATACCTTTCGGCTTGAGCATACGGACGCGAGAGGAAAAGGATCGTATCGTTATTGATTCCTTCGGAAAGTCACAGAAATTGCAGGACTATTTTGTGAATGCCAAGATAGAGCGCAGTTTGCGAAGCAGAATTCCGGTTGTGGTGAGCCATAATAAGGTGTTGTGGGTTATCGGATACCGCATTGCGGACGATGTGAAGATAACGGAGAATACGAAGACAATATTGGAGATAAAAGTGCGTAAAGCGGCAGAAGGAGAAGGAAATGAAGGAGAACATTAAAGTTCTGTTGGATGAAGAAAAAGTTGACGGAAGAATTCGTGAGATTGGTGAACAGATCAGCAAGGATTATGCGGGTGAAGACGTTCATTTGGTATGCGTTTTAAAAGGTGGTTCTTTCTTTATGTGTGAATTGGCCAAGAGAATCAGAGTGCCGGTAACTCTTGATTTTATGTCGGTTTCCAGTTATGGCAATAATACCGAGTCCAGCGGTGTTGTTCGAATTGTAAAGGATTTGGACGAGCCGCTTGAGGGCAAGAACGTTATTGTTGTGGAAGACGTGGTGGATTCGGGAAGAACTCTCAGCTACCTTTTGGAATTGTTGCGCGATCGCGGACCGAAGAGTTTGAAGCTGTGTACTTTGTTGGACAAGCCCGAGCGTCGTGTTACGGATGTTAACGTGGATTATACGGGATTCGAAGTTCCCGATTATTTTGTTGTGGGATATGGCCTTGATTATTCCCAGAAGTATCGTAATCTTCCGTACATCGGAGTAGTTGAGTTTGAAGAGGATTAAGAAAACGGAGGAGTATTAGTTGAATAAGAGACGTTCAAGCGGAATTGGTTTCTATATTATATTGTTGTTGGCCTTTTTGGGGATCACAATGATTTGGAGAAAGTCATTTTCCGCAGCACAGGAATATGTTTCCTATGAAAAGTATGAAGAATATTTGGATTCGGATGCGGTGGTTGCCGTACATGTTATTCAGAATTCCGAGGTGCCTACGGGCGAAGTGGCATTAACACTTAATGACGGAACGATGAAATATACGTATGTATCGGATGTATCGCTTGCAGAAACGGAACTGAAGCAGAAGTATCCGAATTATTCCATGGATGATGTAAAGCGTGAGAGCTGGTTTATGACCAGCTTACTTCCGGTTCTGATCACCGGTGCGTTGCTTATGTTGATGATTATCTTTATGAATAATCAGGCAGCAGGCGGCGGTAAGATGATGAACTTCGGCAAGAGTCGCGCGAAGCTTTCCAAGGATGATAACAAAGTTCGTTTCTCCAATGTGGCAGGACTGCAGGAGGAGAAAGAAGAATTGGAGGAAATCGTTGATTTCTTAAAGAACCCTAAGAAGTATACGGAGGTTGGTGCCAGAATTCCGAAGGGACTTATTTTGGTGGGCCCTCCCGGAACAGGTAAAACCCTTTTGGCCAAAGCGGTAGCTGGAGAAGCAGGCGTTCCGTTCTTCTCTATTTCGGGTTCTGACTTTGTAGAAATGTTTGTCGGTGTTGGTGCTTCGCGTGTCAGAGATTTGTTTGAAGAAGCTAAAAAGTGCGCTCCCTGTATCGTGTTTATCGATGAAATCGATGCTGTTGCAAGACGACGCGGAACAGGTATGGGCGGCGGCCACGATGAACGTGAGCAGACATTGAATCAGTTGTTGGTTGAGATGGACGGTTTTGGCGTAAACGAGGGTATTATCGTTATGGCTGCTACAAACCGTGTAGATATATTGGACCCTGCCATTCTTCGTCCCGGTCGTTTTGACCGTAAGGTTGGTGTGTCTGCACCGGATGTTAAAGGCAGACGCGAGATTCTTGATGTTCATATCAAGAACAAACCGTGTGCGGAGGATGTTGATTTGGATGAGATTTCCAGAACAACGTCCGGATTTACGGGTGCAGATTTGGAGAATCTGTTGAACGAAGCTGCTATTCGTGCAGCCAAAGAGGGCCGTAAGTTTGTTAAGCAGGATGACATTCGCCAGTCCTTTGTTAAAGTAGGAATCGGACAGGAGAAGAAGAGTAAAGTTGTATCTGAAAAGGAAAAACGTATTACGGCATATCACGAAGCGGGACATGCTATATTGTTCCATGTGCTTCCCGATGTCGGTCCTGTACATACCGTATCCATTATTCCTACGGGAATGGGAGCTGCCGGTTATACAATGCCGTTGCCTGAAAAGGATGAAATGTTCCTTACCAAAGGAAAAATGCTGCAGGATATTACGGTATCGCTTGGCGGACGTGTAGCAGAAGAACTTGTATTTGATGATATTACAACAGGCGCATCTTCCGATATCAAGAAGGCAACTACCGAGGCCAGAAATATGGTTGTTCGTTATGGTATGTCGGATTCCATCGGTGTTGTTTGTTATGATAATGATGACGATGAAGTATTTATCGGTCGTGACCTTGCGCATACGCGTGGCTTCAGTGAGTCTGTTGCCAAGAAGATTGATGATGAAGTGAAGGGTATTATGGATGCCTGCTATGACCGTGCAACCAAGATTATTCGTGAGAATATGGATGTCTTGGAGGCATGTGCCAATCTTTTGTTAGAGAAAGAAAAAATCACGCAGGAAGAGTTCGAAGCTCTTTTTGTAAGAGGAACAGAGGCGCAGGATGTAGCGTCCGGTGACGTTTCTGTGACGGAATAGGAATTGTGCACAAAAAAGATTATAGCCCTTTGTAAAGTTTGTGCATTCTATGGGTGGTAATTCATAGTGAGGATGTTATAATGCATTTGTAACCCCCCAATACATGTATAGTTTTTGACTATACCCCATAAGAAAGAAATACCTTCTCCAAAAAAGGCGACCCTTGTGGTCGTCTTTTACATTGTATAAAACACAATGCATAGTATTCTATACTTGCAGTTACTACTATAAGTTGTCTATAATGGTAAAGTGTGATGTTATCATAAAAGGAATGCACGTCTGATTTCATAAGTGAAATGGAGTTTGGTGTGATTAGTTTTATTAAGTAAAACGTTTTACGAGGTAGTATATTAGATGAGTATTGCGGATATTCGCGGTGAATTTGATAAAGGCCTGTATCTGACAAGTGCACAGCCTGTTTTGAATAGGGCAGCTATTTTCTCGGATTATTCGGAGGATTATATATTTCCGCTGGAACCAAGCGCGTACGGAACAGTGACTTTGCGCTTGCGCACTGAGCACGGTAATGCGGATTATGTCTATATTGTCATAAACGGTGAACGCATTCTGATGGAAATCGGAATTGTTTTGAACGGGTTTGATTTCTATGAATGTACGTACCAGTTGGATAATGAACAGATTAATTACTATTTTGAAGTACATTGCGGCAAAGCGGTTCGTTTCTATGATATTCGCGGTGTCCGTAAGGATTTGAATGAATACTTCTTCTTCCATGTGCGTCCCGGATTCAAAACGCCGGATTGGGCGAAGGGCGCTGTTATGTATCAGATCTATGTTGATCGATTCTACAACGGTGATCCTACGAATGATGTGTTGACGGATGAGTACAGGTATATCGGCGAAAATGTTCGTCACACGGAATCGTGGGAGCAGTACCCTGCATTTATGGGTGTTCGTGAATTCTATGGCGGAGATTTGCAGGGCGTTATCGACAAATTGGATTATTTGTGTGATCTGGGCATTGATGCCATTTACTTCAATCCGTTGTTTGTTTCGCCTTCCAATCATAAATATGATATTCAGGACTATGATCATATTGATCCGCATATCGGCGTGATTGTGGATGATACGGGGGACTTGCTGACGGACGGACGTTGGGAGAACAAGCAGGCAAGCCGATATATCAATCGCATTACGAATCCCAAGAATCTGAACGCTTCGGATGCTCTGTTTGCCAAACTTGTTGAAGAGGCACATAAACGTGGAATTAAAGTCATAATAGACGGCGTGTTTAATCATTGCGGTTCGTTTAATAAATGGATGGATCGCGAGTGTATATATGAAAATGCCGAAGGGTATGAGAAGGGCGCATTTGTCAGTGCGGACAGCCCTTATAGGGATTATTTCCAGTTCTATGATCAGAACAGATGGCCTTATAATCCGTCATATGATGGATGGTGGGGACATGATACGCTTCCGAAACTGAATTATGAGGGATCGCGAAATTTGCATGATTATGTTATGTGTATTGCTGCAAAGTGGGTATCCCCCCCGTATAATGCGGATGGCTGGAGACTGGATGTTGCGGCAGATCTGGGACATTCTCCGGAGTATAATCACCAGTTTTGGAAGGATTTTCGTCGTGCAGTTAAGAATGCGAATCCCGATGCGATTATTATTGCGGAGCATTACGGTGACCCGTCTTCGTGGTTGCAGGGTGACGAATGGGATTCTGTCATGAACTATGATGCGTTCATGGAGCCCGTGACCTGGTTTTTGACAGGTATGCAGAAGCACAGTGATGATTATAGACAGGATTTGCTTGGTAATGCAGGTGCATTTGTCGGAATGATGGAGAACGGTATCTCCAAATTCATGGCACCAACGATATATACCAATATGAATGAGTTATCCAACCATGATCATTCGCGCTTCTTGACACGAACCAATCATGTGGTGGGACGTGTAGCGGACCGTGGTTATGAAGCGGCTGAGAATGGCGTGAATAAAGCGATTTTCCGCGAAGCGGTAGTAATGCAGTTTACATGGGCAGGAATGCCGACCATCTATTACGGTGATGAAGCAGGCTTGTGTGGATTTACCGATCCGGATAATCGTCGTACGTATCCCTGGGGACGCGAAGACACTGAATTGATTACATTCCACAAGGAAATGATTCGTATCCATAAGGAGAATAGAGAGCTGATAAGCGGTGCCGGAATGATGCTTGCGCAGGATTATAATGTGTTGGCATACGGACGATTCACCATGAACGGACAGGTTATTGTGGCAATAAACAATAATGATTCGAATCGTGACCTGGAACTGAGTGTATGGAAACTGGGTATTTCGCGTGAGTGTAAGGCATGTCGTATGATGTTTTCGTATGATTCCGGATTTACAACCAGCCCGTGGTTTTATGAGATTCGGGACGGTAAGCTTGCTCTTTCGCTTCCGAAAATGTCTGCTATGGTGTTGAAAATTGTTCCGATTGATGAGAAGTTATATCCGGATTCGCCGGATGATTTGACCGGTAAGTCGCCATTGGAGAAATTGGAATATTTGTTATCGTAGTTTGTGTATGCGTGAAAATGGGGTTATCACATGAGAACTATGGAGTTTAAAATGGAACGTCCGAATCTGCTTGAAGCGGGTCGGGAAGTTTCTATTACAGAAGGTATTTTGCCAACCAGTTATTATTATATTATTAATCCGTCGTTGGCGATGTCGGGGAATTTTGAATTCTCACAGCGCCTTAAGTCGAGAACGGGGGTTGTATCCAAGGTGGAAGAGACACCGAGAGGGTTCTATGTAACGGTTGAGTTTGGGGAAGATTAGGCTATGTTGAGTGTTGGACGAAAGAGATTGCAATTTGACGGTAAGACGTCGGATGAACTGAAGGTTCGCAGAGAGTTTATTTCGGATATGTCGTATGGGATTCGCGATCCGTTGAATGCGATTCTGGGTATATCGGAACTGGCAATTAAGAACATCGAGGGAAATGATGATCCGGATGCATTAAAAGCATATATTGAGATTATTCGTGATTCTGCAGTTGAACTGCAGGATGTTATTGACCGGTCATTTGAGGAGTATGAATCAAAGCCGATTTACACGGGCGATTCACAAAGCGAAGAAGATGCGTATGATATATTACACAATCTTCGTATTCTGATTGTGGAGGACAATGGCGTAAGCCAGCTGATTGCAAAGGAACTGTTGGAGAATAAAGGCGCAATTGTTACCATCACGGCTTCCGGAGAGGAAGGGGTTCGTTTGTTTACATCCTCTATTACCGGAACCTACGATGTGATATTTATGGATATTAAGATGCCCGGTATGGATGGTTACGAAGCTACGGCACAGATTCGCAGATCGTCACATCCGCAGGCAGACAGTATTCCTATTATTGCCATGACAGCAGATGTGCTGATGGAAGATATCCAGAATGCACTTCGCTGCGGCATGAATGGGCATGTGGCGAAGCCTATCAGCATCGATAAAATTGTTTCCGCTATTAAGACAACAAGTTTTGTTAGATAGATGGTAGCGGATAAATGCGTGTAATATTGATATTTGATAGATTTGAGAAATAAGATTGAAAAATAAAGAAAAATTTTTTGAAATATTTCTTGCAAAATGAAAAGTTTATGTGTATAATGGCATTTGCGACTGCGAAATATGTTGTCGAGATGCCCAGATAGCTCAGTTGGTAGAGCGGAGGACTGAAAATCCTTATGTCACTGGTTCGATTCCGGTTCTGGGCACTGACCCTTGCGGTTGTGCAGGTGTGGTTCAATGGTAGAACATCAGCCTTCCAAGCTGAATACGTGGGTTCGATTCCCATCACCTGCTTTTCCTTGACATTGAATGATAGTTTTGATAGAATGTCATGGAATCAATTGAATGCACGAGTGGCTCAGTGGTGGAGTATCGCCTTGCCAAGGCGAGGGTCGCGGGTTCGAATCCCGTCTCGTGCTCTGGTGGAAATGCCGTAAACTTAAGGGTTTGCGGTATTTTTTTGTCAAAAAATAGTGGTTAAAATGTAC
>JAZLJS010000109.1:0-10734 GCA_045617945.1 Lachnospiraceae bacterium | reverse complement strand
TTAATACGTCCGATGCGCTTGGCTGGGACGGTTATTCGAAGAGTGTTTCGATGGATGATGTGCTTGACTCCGGGGATACTTACAGGTTGTACTTACAATTTTCCGACGGAAAAACCGTTACCGTAAACAGTTACAATTCCAGTCCTGAAGGATGGGAGGATTTCTACGTAAAGATAAGAGATATATTTGAGGCTCACGAAGACTATTCCCGATATACACTGCAGGAATTATCTGCGGAAAAAATAGACAGAATGATAGTAGAATTTTATGACGGATTTTCCAAGAATAATGATTTCAGTGTTGATATCTGTGTCAGAAGAGATTTGGGAACATGGAGTTGGACTGTGAGACTGAAGGATTCTGATGGTCTCTATCTTGAAAAGGGTACGGACACAGGAATCTACGGTGAAGACAATATTGATACGCTTTCCTTTGGACGAATGCTTGATGTATTGGAAAAATATAAGGTCAGTGAATGGGATCGGCTTCAAGGGACTAATCAGACCGGCAGCAAATATATGACGGTACTCATAGCGGATACTGATAATAAAGAGATAAATGCAAGCGGAAACAATGTTCCCGATAATTATGACGAAGTCAGGGAAGAGTTTATAAAGGCACTTATCGAATTTTATGAAATGAAGAAGTGAATTTGTGAAAAGAGAGTGGGAGAGAACAAAAGATGAATGTAAGATGTCAATCATTTTCAGATAATACAATGATTCCAAAGAAGCATACCGGATATGGGGAAGATATTTCACCTGAATTTATATTATCAGATATTCCGGATGGAACAGTTTCTTTTGCAATTATTCTTGATGATTTAGATGTACCATGGAAGAAAGATTATAATCACTGGATTATTTGGAATATTCCCAAAATTGAGGTAATCCCTGAAGGATTACCTAAAGGGGGCAATATCACTAAGCCTATAACTGCCTGTCAGGGAAATGCATGGGGAAAACAATGCTATAGAGGACCAAAGCCTCCCTTCTTTATGAAGAAGGCTCATAGGTATGTATTTTATGTATATGCTTTGGATACAACTATTACACTTGATATTAATTCCAAGAAGAATAAGCTCATTACTGCAATGGATGGGCATATTTTGGCAGAAACAAAAATTATAGGATTATATCAAAATAAATGAATATATAGATTATTTCATATCATTGTTTGGAAATGAGGAGGGTGTTTGATATGTTTCATTTTGGATTTTCTTATATTGGGTTAATATGGCTTTTGATGTTGTTTGTACCTAACATCATTTGGATGAAGAACAAGCCTTCGGGATACGAAGAGTTAGCGAAGAAAGAAAATAAGGTGCTTTTAATATTTGAGAAGATTGGGCAGGCACTGGTTACAGTGTTGGTTCTTATATTCAGTGACTTTAATATTGATTTAAGCTCCCACTCGGTATCTTCGCTAATAATTCTCGGTATATCTTTTCTTTTGATGGTTTTCTATGAACTGTATTGGATTCGATATTTCAAAAGCGAAAGGACTATGAAGGATTTCTATTCATCATTTCTGGGAGTGCCGGTGGCAGGAGCCACATTGCCTGTGCTTGCGTTTTTCGTGTTGGGAATTTACGGATCAAATTCACTGCTTATGATTGCGGTGACGATTCTGGGAATCGGTCATATCGGGATTCATCTTCAGCATAGAAATGAAGCGGTCGAAATGAAAAAGAGAGTACTTCCCGTACGTATTGTTAAGGTTCTTGGGGCTGTGATAGGATGTGCCTTTGTCCTGGCGTCTACAGCATATTTCGGAATCAAGAATGTCAAATTCGCCAAAGCATTTGTTGGCGCTCCCAATCCTGTTTTTGAGGATTGTTATGTAGATTTGAACGGTCAGGAGCAGTTTATCAGAGTGTTAGGAAGAAACAAGGACAATCCTGTGATTATTCTTTTCCATGGCGGTCCCGGCGGTCCTGACGGAATGATGGACTATTCTTATATGGATTATCTCCTTGATGATTATACGTATATCACGTGGGATCAGCGCGGATGCGGAAGAACATATTACAAGAATAAGTATCTTGATGCTAATGGTGAAACGGCTACGGTAGAACAACTCCTCGAAGATATTGATGCGCTGGCAGACTACGCATGTGATCGATTCGGGAAGGAAAAGGTTACTATTCTCGGACATTCCTGGGGAACAGTATTAGCGGTAAGATACTCACTTCTTCATCCTGAGAAAATAGAAAAGACAATCTGTATCGGACAGGTTGCGAACTTCGTTCCGGCAGAAGAAGAGGGGTATAAACACGCAAGGAGCGAGGCATTAAAGGCCGGTGATGATGTGACGGCTTTGGATGCTGCGTTTGAAGCCTTTCAGGCAGACCCGGGATTCACTATATCAGAACTTCGTTCGCTTACAGCACCTTATAATACTCCCGATGTACCGGAAAGAGCGTTTATTCACGGAGCATTTTCTCCATATCTCGGTATTGATGATATGAGATGGATGTTTATTGACAATTCGAGTTCTGAGAAAATGTATGAACGTTATCCTGCTTTGCTTGAATACTTTTTCTGGGGAGAAGTGGCAAATGATATCAGAATATACGGAACTGATTTTGAAGTTCCGGTTTATTTCATAAGCGGTGAGCAGGATTTTACCTGTGCTACGTCTTATGCAAGGAAATATTATGAAGATATAACGGCACCCGATAAGGCTTTCTATGAGATCAAGGGATGCGGTCATACTCCCCAGGCAGATAAGCCCGAGGAAGTAGCAAATATCATAGCGGAATTATGCTTCTTGGAATTACGGTGTTTTTAATATTTGAAGTATTTATCTGATTTTGATAATATATAAAAAGATATAGAAAGACATTTGAAAAGCCATTTCTCTTTGTTCTTCGTATAAAGAGATGTAAGGAAAGTAACCTTATGGAGAATTAACGATCAAGACATTACTATTTGAGTAAATAGTATAGAAAGGGCGAAGGTAATAATTATGGCAGAAAATGAGAATACTTTGCACGAAAAGGAATTGGAAGAGGTCACTGGGGGAAGAAAGAAACATAGACATTCCCATCACCTGGAAACTCGAGCGTTCTTAAAGAATCTTTTTAATAGAAACCGCGGCGAGGATGTGCTTGGTTGTGAGAACCCCAAGCACAAACAGAAGCAAGGATAGGAGGAACGCTATGGTATCTAAAGATGAATTGAAAGATTTGGACTTGGAAAAAGTCGATGGCGGGCAAGGCAAAAAAGAACCTGTAAAAAAGAAATCTACAGACGCGTCGAAGAAGATGGAAAAATGTCCACGATGCGGAAATGATAAATTTAAAAATGTTGTTTGCCCTAGTTGCGGATATTTTCCCGTCGACTAATGATTAATGTTTAGCGGTTTTATTCGAAATAATAAAGCCGCTTTTTTAGTATGACTTTATAGAAAAGTCAGTCGTCCCAATTTTGCGCAGAAGCATGATGATAACAATCGCAAGCGAAAGAACATCAGCTATCGGCTGTGCCCAAATCAGACCGTCCACGCCAATGATGGCTTTCATGATGAATACACTGGGAATGAAGATGATACCCTGTCGGAAGATGGATGCAAGCAGTGCCGGAGTCGCTGCGCCGATTGCCTGCAGGGTATTCTGACAAATGGCAAAAGCACCGATCAACCATGCTGTGCTCATCAAAATTCGAGTGAAATGCACGCCGGCATCCAACGCGGTGAGGTCGGTTAAAAACACTTTTACAATCGGTTCTGCAAATATATAACAAAGCACGGATATAACGGCACAGAATGCAAGTCCGAAGAGCGCCGAGAAACGAATACCGCCGACCAGCCGTTCTTTCTCTTTTGCACCCCAGCAGTAGCCGAGAAACGGCTGAACACCGCTTCCGATGCCGATACCTATGAGGGTAACGATCATAATAACCTTTGCTGTCACACCATATCCGGCAACGAGCATATCACCGTCGGCATATTTGGAAAGTTGCGAGTTGACGACGATGGATGATACACTGACAAGCAAATTAGCAAGTGAAGCGGAAATACCGACTGACAAAACGCCGGAGAGTATCTTATCCTTCATCGAGAAATGCTTCGGGCTGATTGATAATGCCGATTTACCGCCCAGAAAATACATAATGTAATATCCGGCCGCAACTGCATTACCGATAACGGTAGCAACTGCTGCGCCAACTACTCCCCACTTAAAGCCGAGAATAAAGATCGGGTCAAGGATCATATTAAGCAGGTTTCCGATGAGTGTTCCGGTCATGGCTTTCATCGCTTGGCCTTCTGTACGAACAATTGAGGAGAAACAGTTGGAAATCATGGAGAAAATCCCGCATCCGATGGCGATGGCAAGATAACTCGTTGTCAAACCAACGCTGTCTGCGCTTGCGCCGAGCATCACGGTCACGTCATCAAGGAATATCCAGAGAATAGCCATCATCACGCCGCCGACGGCAACGCATGCCCACATACAGAACGAGCAGGCCTTTTTGGCATATTCAGTCTTCCCTTCGCCGAGTGCGCGGGAAATGACCGAAGTACCGCCCACACCGAACAGCGTGCCAAGCGACATAAAAATCATAAACAGCGGGGTCGCGAAAGAAACCGCGGTGACCATTAAATCGTTATGTGTAAGCCCCAAAAAGAAGGTGTCGGCGAGGTTATAGACCATAACCATTATCATGGCTATAAGTGCCGGAATGCTGTTTTTTATGACAATCTTTGAAATGGGATCGGTTTTGAATGATTCGATAGTGGATGTTTTGTTTTCGTGATTCATTGGTTGTTTCCTCCGTTGTCAGTCAGTTTCTCTGCGGCGGAAAGTAACCGCTCACAATAATTTTCAAATTGCTTTTGTTCTTCCGGGGATAGACAAGTCATTATATCTCTCAACCAGCCATCGTGAATGTCAATAAGCTTTGCAACCTTATCCCGGCCGCCGTCGGTAAGTGACAGCCGCTTTATTCGCTTGTCGGCTTCATCCTGAATTCGAATAACGCAAGCCTTCTTTTCAAGTGACGCAAGCGCCTTCCCAACGGTTGTTTTGTCGGTCTTAAGCGCTATCGAAACATCGTCCTGCGAGCAATTTTCATGCGAATAGATGTAGGAGCATATCATACATTCCGTATCGCTCAATTCCTGCCTGCGAATTTTCTCGTGGCTAAATTCCTTATTACATCGAAATAAGAGATTGAGTATTTGATAATCCATCGTCCCCCCCAAAATTAGTAGAAAGTTCTACTATTATATCGCAATGATTTCGAAACTGCAACCGATTATAAAAGAACGCAGAATTTCACGAGCCAAAAAAGTCAATATATGTAATAATATAAATGACCCCTTCCAGGGAAACAATCTCGGAGGTGAATAGTTGTGAATTGTATATTTTGCCATAAGGAGCAACTTACGACAGATATAGTTTATGAAGATGAGAAAGTCATGGCCTTTTTGGATATAGATCCGATAAACGAAGGTCATGTTCTTCTTGTTCCGAAAGAGCATTACTTAGACGTTGATGAGCTTCCGGATGATCTGCTGTCGCATTTGATGCTTGTTTCAAAGAAGATTGTAGCCGCACAAAAGGAAAAATATCATGCAGACGGCTATACCATTATGCAGAACGGCGGTAAGTTTAATGACGTAGGTCATTATCATTTACATATATTTCCAAGGTATGAGAACGATGGTTTCGGGTGGGTATACGGAAATGACCCCCTAACCCCGTCCCCAAGGGACCATGGCGATGTCCAATACCATCTTCCCGGCCTGTTTGAATTTTACGACCTGTACAAGGCCTTTTTGTCGTTGTACAAAAGTCATCCGGAGTACTTTTACGAATGGTGCGAAATTGGCTCGATTTACGGCGCCCCGGCAGACTGTATCTGGGGCGGCGGCCGTGTGGGATGCGGAGATGCCGATCCGGTGAAGGTGAGCGAATTGATGCGTGAGTACGGAATTTCCGCACGGCTTACATTCAGTAATTCGCTGATTGAAGAGAAACACCTTTCCGATAAGCAATGCAACAAACTGTGTGAACTGTTTTTGAACGAAGGAGACACAGCCGCAGGAAGAGTCCCAAACGGAGTCGTTGTCTATTCGGATCTTCTTCTGAATTATATTAAAGAGAACTATGCCGATCTGTATTTCGTATCCTCGACAACAAAAGTTTTGACGGATTTCGACCTTTTCCATGAAGAACTTGCAAGGGGTGAATTCTCATATGTGATACCGGATTTCAGGTTGAACAAGCAGCTTGACAGATTGAACAGCCTGCCGGACGCTCTTAAGAGTAAAGTCGAATTCCTGTGTAATGAATGCTGCTCCTTTGGATGTACGGACAGGAAAATGTGCTATGAAAACGTAAGCCGCAAGAGTCTGTCGGAAGATTGTCCGGATTTCATCTGTACAGCCGCGGACGGATATGAAGGATATCGTTTTTCAAAGGCAATGAAGAACCCCGGCTTTATCGGAATTGAGGATATCCAAAATGTCTATGCTCCAATGGGATTTACTCAATTCAAGATAGAAGGAAGAGGACTCGGAAGCGCAACGGTGCTTGAAATGCTGCTGTATTACATGGTCAAACCCGAGTATCAGATTAATGTACGCGAGGACATATATCTCGACGGTATGCTGGATTTGTTTTGATGAATGTTAGCCCGTTTCTCTTTTTGGGCGTATAATATGTTAGAACAGTTGATGCGGAGTCAGCTGCTTTTTCACAATAAATACTATGAAAAGTCAATTAAGAAAGGTTATTTGATGAAAAGAAGAGTATTACGAAAACCTGTATCTGTATCAATTGCCATATTGATGACAATGTCCATTTTGATGACAGGTTGCGCCGGTGATTTCGCGGAAACTGTCGAAAGGGCGATGAATGGCGATTATGCCGGTAAGAAGTGGGTTAATTCCGAGACCGAGGGCGGAATCGATGCTGATACGCCTACGAACATTAAGGATGACTTCTTTACGGCGGTTAACAAGGATTGGATTCTGGAGCAGACGCTTGACGAAAGCGGAATGAGTATTCAATTGCTTAATTCCCAGAAGCTTATGGACAGAAGATTGATTGATCTTTGTTACAATTTGGGCAATGCAGACATTTCCTATAATGAGAATGTTGGTATGACCGGCGAGGAGATTCGTCATGCAGAGGAGTTGGTTTCTCTGTTCTTTGATGCAATTTCCGATGAGGAACTGCGCAATTCTCAGGGTGTAGAACCTTTACGGGAATATTTGGACAAGATCAGAGCCATTAAAACTCTTGATGAAATGAAGGATTACATACTTGATTTCAATGGCGCTAATTTGATTGGCGCACCGATTGTGGAGATTAGCGTTTCACCCACACTGCAGGATCCCGTCAACAATTATGTAGTTGTAGAGCCTGTAAGCAGTAGCAATCTGGGACTTGGTGATCCGGTAGAATATGTAAGTATGGACGGTGAAGGATTAACATGCAAGAATGTGTATTCCGGAATCATCCGCTATGTAATGACCAAGATGGGATATTCGATGGATGAGATCAGGTCTGTCCTGGCTCGAAGTTACAGATTTGAGGGAAGAATTGCCGAGGACAAGAATTCCAATGGATATATAAATACAGAGATTGAGATAGAGCATACGGCGGATGTGAATCTTCAGGAACTTACGGATATGTTTGGCGAGTATCCGATTGAAGATATACTCAACTATTACGGATATGACGGAGCAAGCATGTACAGAGTCCTGGAAAAGGAATGTGTCGCGCATGTTAAGAAGGCCTTTTCCGAAAAGAATTTGGAAGAGATAAAGGCTTATTATATAACGCATACGATTATGACGTACTACGACTTCCTGGATACAGAAACTGCTGAGGCAGTAAAGAAGATAATTAACTTGGGTCAGGATGTGACGGAGGAGAATCCCGATGACCAGGTGGAGGCAGGAATGTCCCCGGAGGATCAGAAGAAGCTGAAGCTGATTAATGATTATGGTATGACGTATTTGGCGGCACCCTTGAATATGCTCTATATTGCATCATATTGTGAGGAAGAGCAGAAGCAGCAGATTCTGGATATGGTCAGTGTTATAAAGGATGAAATGACCAATGTATTCCGAAACAGTGACTGGCTGTCGGACGAAAGTAAAGAAAAATGTATCGAGAAGCTCCAATTTATGGAGCAGCACGCATTATATCCGGACAAATATATATCATATGACAGCCTGGACTTTGAAGGTGATAATCTTCTCGAGATGCTGAGGGATATCCGCATTCATGAGAAGCAAAGATATGCATATCGTGTCGATACACCGGTTGACAGAAAGGAATGGGATTTGAGTTTCGTTCCGACAGTTACGGTTAATGCATATAACTGCATACAGCAAAATGCCATATATGTTTTGGCCGGAATAGTGTCTGATGATTTTGTTTTCAATGTAGACAACAACTTTGAAACAAACTTGGCCCGACTGGGTACTCTTGTAGGTCATGAAATCACACACGGTTTCGATGATACCGGCGCTTCGTTTGATAAATATGGTATGGAGACATCCAAATACGGCGACAATATTTTAACAGCCGATGATGGCCTGACATTCAGTAAGAAGCAATTGAGATTAACCAATTGGTATATGATCTTGGTGCCTATTAAAGGCAAATCGGTTTATGGTGCACCGGTATCCGGAGAGGCGATAGCCGATATGGGAGGAATGAAGTGTGCCATTTTGGTGGGAGAGAATATTCCCGACTTCGATTTTGACTTGTTCTTCCGTTCGTATGCTGAAATGTGGCGAAAAGTCAATACCCTGGAGGTTGAAACGAACTATGCCCAGTATGATTCGCATCCGTTGGCGATGTACAGAGTGAATGTAGTTCTGGCTCAATTTGATCGCTTTTATGAAACATACGGAATTGGACAAGACGATGGAATGTATATAGACGATAAAGAAAAAGTGCTGGTTTGGTAATTAATAGGAGGTTTAGATGAGTGACACAATTATTTCCCTGAAAAACATAAACAAGAACTACGGGAAGAAGGAAGTCTTAAAAGGCGTTAATATTGAGGTTAACAAAGGTGATATTTTCGGACTGGTAGGTAAGAATGGTGCCGGTAAAACTACCATGTTCAAAATCATTCTCGGCCTCAGCGACTATAATTCCGGTGATATTCATATAGGAGAACCGGGGGATACGCTGGAAAGCGGCAGAGAAAAGATCGGCTTCTTTATCGGCCAGAACATGTTTCCCTATATGACAGGCAGACAAAACCTTGAATATTACAGGAGACTGAAGAAGATAGATGATCCGAAGGAAATAGACCGAGTTCTCGATCTGGTTGGCCTAAACGGTGTCAAAACCAAAGTTTCGGGTTATTCTATGGGTATGAAACAAAGACTGGGAATCGCTAATGCACTTATGGGTAATCCGGAAGTTATTATTCTGGACGAACCTACCAATGGATTGGATCCTCAGGGAATTTCGGATATTCGTCATTTGGTTAGACAAATGAATGAAGAATTGGGAATAACTGTGATCATTTCTTCACATATTCTGGGAGAACTTCAGAATACCGCCCACAAGTTCGCCATTTTGAATGACGGATATGTTGCCAAGGTATTGAATGAAGAAGATTTGAAGATTTCCAATGATTTCGTCAGAATTCATGTGGATGAAATCGAGAAGGCCAGAAAGGTTCTGACAGAGGCAGGAATAAAGATTTACAACGAAGCATCAGACAAGAGAAGCCTTGAGGAATACTATTTCGAATTGATTGGAGGAAATAAGAATGCATAGATACTATAGAGCAGATATGTATAGACTGTGGACCAGAATTCCCAGATATATTGCGGTTGCCATTTCATTTGCAATTATGTTTTTAATATTGTTCTTCATGGCGAAAGATCAAACAATATATCAGATTATAACATTACTGACCAAGTGCATAACGTACGTTTGTCCGTTGTTGGGATTGATAGAGTATATATTTGTTTTCGGTGATGATTTTAAGGCGAAGACAATGCAGATAGCCATAGGCACAGGCGTAAAGAGACGTCACGTTATCTTGGCGAAATGGCTCGAAGTGATTGTATTATGCACTGTTGATTATGTGATTTTGTTCGGAATTATTCTTATGACCTGCGGCATGAGAGGAATTAAGCTTGATGCAGAGCCTGTCATAGATATTGTAATCCTTCTGTTCTGGGGACTTGTTAAGACAACAGGCTGTATAGGAATGGCGATGATCCTCGTCTTTGCGTTCAATACGACGTCAATGGGAATGCTTCTCTACCTTGCCGCTCTGATCGGTATTCCGGGATTGATAATAAGTATTCCTTTGGACAGTAAGGCATTGATCAAGTTAGGCCTATCCAAGTATTTGCTGGAGAATCTGGAGAAAACAGCCACCTCAAGAATGCTGGTCGGAACCTACAGCTATGGATATTATGTCGGAATACTGATATACTTCGCTCTCTTCTATATAGCAGCATGTCTGTTGTTCAAGAAGAAAGAATTGGAGTTCTGATGCAGTAACCAATCATCAATAGAACGCAATAATTAGTAATAAATGTCATAAGGCCCCGATGGCTTGAGCAATTCACTCATGATAGCCTTCGGGGCCTTGCTTGGTATGGCCTGTTTTTAGGACTTGGGTATCAATAATGATAGGAAAAATAAATAGTCCTAAAAACAAATAAACCACTTGCTATGCAAGTGGACACCAGCCAGCTTCAGCCTTAAGACACCAATACCTCCAATGTTATAAT
>JAZLJS010000108.1:0-1234 GCA_045617945.1 Lachnospiraceae bacterium | reverse complement strand
CGACACGGACGGCGCTGTATATCATTATCTCGAAGGCACTAAAGTACAAGATGCGGAAGTGTTTGCAGGATATGGAACGAAGCACCCTCTTCATGACGGCGTTGCAGAAGGTATGACGCGCATCTATGGCGGGGATGTTGAAAAATGGCAACACGCCAAAGGTAAAGGCGTGATTGATGTTGACGGCGAAGGTGTGCGCGCCGAGGTCCATTGGTTCCAGCAGGAAGCAACCGGACAAGTAAGGCACAGGATTAAGAAATGGCTGGAATAATGAAAGTTCGTTATATCGGAAAAACGAGTCCCACCGGATTCACAAACGGTGAGGTGTACGAAGTGATTTCCGTAGAAAAAGGATGGTATCGCATTATTGATCCGTTCTTGAAAGATGATTATTTGTTCCCGCCCGAGTTATTTGAAATCGTGCAATAACGCACAAAGTTTATTAACCGCCTTCGGGCGGTTTTCTTATGCCCTGAAATGGAGGATGAACATGGTAATCATGCTTGTTATTCTTGCCTACGCGAATGGCTACACGATACCGACAATCGGATGGGTGTTCTTCGCGCTGTACTGCGCGCTTTATATCGCAGCGTCAATCGCTAAAATAATAACCGATAAATAGGACGGTGATCAATTATGCCCTGCAATCATGATATAGGTATAAAAAAAGATGATGTCTCTACCGCGTCCCAAAAGGGGGGTCTTGGGGAGTGCACCATCTTATGTATAAATTATACCATATAACACTCGTTTTGTCAATACAAGAAGGAGGGTATTTCATGGTAATCATGCTTGTTATTCTTGCCTATACGAACGGTTACACGATCCCGACAATCGGATGGGTGTTCTTCGCGCTGTACTGCGCGTTTAATGCCGTAGCCGCAATTGCAAAAGCAATAAGTTCTTGATAGGACGGTGATCAATTATGCCCTGTAATCATGAAACGATCCGCTGCACGGATAACGTGTTCTACTGCTGCACCTGCGGCGCGGTTTTGGATGTTACGCCCGCGCCCGATAAAAAAGGTGCTTTTTTCATGCCAATCACGTCCGAAGGGACGATATCACAAAAACCGCCGTTTCCGGCGGTTTATTCGTTTTTGAGCAGCTTTACGCGGCTTTTCCATATTTCGATGATCCCTTCCGCCTGCATCTTGCCGAGTTCTCTTGAGAGGGCGGAGCGGTTGGTGCCGATGTACTCGGCGAGGGTGTCACGGTCGAAGGGCAGGGTGAAC
>JAZLJS010000107.1:0-2429 GCA_045617945.1 Lachnospiraceae bacterium | reverse complement strand
CTTATACGGTACATACCAACCTTCTCCGAGCTCAGAATTCGGGTTATTGTTGCTCGCAAGTGACGTATACCAACCGCTATCCGTTTCAGCCATGACCATAGTACCAATCAAAATTGATAGAATTAGTATGGATAGACACATGCATACTTTTTTCTTCATTACAAAACCGCCTCCTCTGTCATTTCACTAAGTAAATGCATGAGAAGGCGGTTCGCTACACTATGCTTTTGTTAATTTAATGTAATTCTCACAGACGCGGCAACAGCGGAAATATCTTCTGTCATGTCGTTCATATATAATACGATATATTCATCACCTACCGGCCATACCATGGTTGCTTCGCTTTCATTTGAGAACATAATGGCATCGATTCCAAGTACATTATGGTTTGAAAGCTTCATGTCCTCTGTATCGATATTGACCTTTGCATCCTTGCTGTAGATGGAAAAGGATAATATCAGGTTCCGGCTATTCATGTACAGTACAGACTGCATGCCATTGACCGAAATGCTTTCCGTGAGGCAATATCCTTCCGGGATATATGTTGGGTAGTATTTTCCGGCCCAATCATCGGGAATCTCAAGGTATGCTTCCGTGATCTCAAAACCGATATCCGATGATTCTTTGTTTGTCCGGACAAAAAACTCCATCAGATATGTCCGGACGTTATTACTGCTGACTGCGGCTACGGACAGAGAAAAATTCATAACCAAAATGATGATTGCAGCCATTTTGAGAATTTTGATGATTTCTCTCTGTCGACGTTCTTTTGACTTTTGTTTCGGTATCTCTTTCCCGATCAATGATAGAATCCGCGGCAAGCTGTTCCGATATTGCTCTTCAAGGGCTCTCTCATCCGCTTCGTCAAGCGGCACCGCTGCCCGATCCCGGTCTTTTATGAGAAGATTATATGCCGCCAGCTCCAATACGGCTTCTTCGTATTTCTCATTTGGTGTAAGAGGTTTATCTGGTTTTGTCTTTTTCACCGTCTTCAGCCTCCGATAGCATTTTGTGCAGTCTATTCCGAATACGAGTCAGTTTTGTGCGCACATGACTTTCAGTTATACCAAATGCCGCAGCTATTTCCCTGTTGCTGCACTTTTCAAAATATCTCATGCGCAATAGTGTCTGGTCTTCTTCCCTTAGTTTGCCGATACAGTACGTCAGTTCCCGGATAGTGCACTCATTCAGTAAATTTCCTTCCGGCTGCACATCATTTTCCATATATGGTGCGATTATTTCGTCATCCAGCCGGACTTCTTTCCTGCCCTTCAGTTTGCGCCAGTGCAGAAATGCGGTATTCTTTACTACGGAAATGATATATCCTTCCAAAACGCTACAATCCAATTGCCGCAATACGGAAATTTTACCAATCAACGATACTATGGAATCCGCAACGATATCCTCAGTATCTTGCCATGATGCGGACAATGACCATGCCATTCTGAACATCATCTTATAATACTTACAGTACAGCTGTTCCATGAATTCTTTATCCGATTCATCGGATATCATCATGATAGCAACAGGATACATTAACATACCAGAGTTCAATTCCTCCGCTCCTTCACTAACAACCAGACATGAATTCTACCCTATGTATTTTGCCGAATATGATTTTATAATCATTTAGGCAAGACTCTTCCGGCAATTTAGAATGCTTCCATATTCTATAACACATTTCGTCTTCTTGTCAATCTCACAATTTGATATGCTTATCTTGCCGTTATAAAAAACAACAGACGGACCGAATCAGTATTCTTATCCATCTGTTGTGTATCAATTCCTTGTCAGCAGACGTGTGTCATAACAGGACTTTCATTTTCAGCGCTGCAAGATTGGTAGTTGCGATAGAGCAAAAAAACAACAAGGTTGAGATAATCAGCAAAGAGAAACCTGTGCGTTTATTGTCTGTGATATCAACATTATCCGTGGTAATCCTTATTCCTTCTCACGTCTTTCCTTATTTCGTGTTCTTTATTCCCGCATCCTTATGTTTTTCCTTGAATACTTCATATTCTCTCACCACCCGCCTGCGTACTTCAACGGGGATGCCGGTGAGCTTTTCTACTAAAGTCGCTCCTTCTATTTCAGGATGCAGAGCGGCGTATTGTTCGGCTGTGACCATCAGATCCTCAGAGCTGCCGTAAACCTTGCACAGGGAACGGTACAAAACGCGCGTCGCGTACAACGGCTTGATTTTGAAATGCTCCGCGGTCTCTTCAAGTGTGTGCGGCATTTCAGCAAACAAGCCGAAATAATAGTCAAGAAAACGTTGACTCCGTTCATCCAACCCGTGGATCCTGCCCATGCAGTCGGGATTCCCGGGATATTCATCCATGAAACGGAAACGAAGAGAAGCTATCGGATCTTCGATCATTTCTTCGTACAGCAGCTCTCCGTTCTCATAAACAGATTCGCCGGGAGAA
>JAZLJS010000106.1:0-2978 GCA_045617945.1 Lachnospiraceae bacterium | reverse complement strand
TCCGCTTCTACCCCATCATTCTTTTCCGTAATCAGTCCCCGCGGCAGCATCAAAATCCTTCCGCAGTCTGTCCATTTCAGTCTTATTATAAACAAATGAACCGGACTTAAATAACAGAGCATCGATAGACCCTTCCGGTTCGCGCCTGCAATCCGCGATCAGCCAGGCAATATAATCGACCGTTCTGTTTTTTATGTCATGCCTGATATAGCAGAATGTATGCAGATATCCGTCCAGGTTGACTTCATCCAAAATCTCATTCAGTTGTTTTTCCGGATCCCTGCTGTACACATAATAAACACTTTGTCCGTCTCCTGCTTCCACGGTTTCGTAGCCGTTCGGTTTATTTTCAAGAAGCACTGCCGCCTGTTCCCGGGTCGAATACGGTACGGAAAGCGATATGAAAAACTCCGGAAATTCCGTGACGGTTTCCTGATATCTGTAATGATAAGTCGCATTGCTGTATTGCTTTACCGTATCGGCATCCGGAAAGATCATCATTCCCTCATCCGATAATTTCTGATCTACATAGGCGTCAAATATAAGATAGTCCGAAAGCGAATCCGATTTTATGTGTATTTGACGGGTAACAAGGTAAAACACGATACCGATCAGCAATATAGCGCTTAAGCAGATAAGAATGATTTTCTTCATAACCCGCTATCCTCATATGTCATGCTCTGTTCCGGATCAATGTGCATCAGATGCGGTGGAGAAACATCTTCTTACCGGGGAGAACCCCACATAAGTCAACCTAACACACACTTTCTATGGAAGCCTCTCGTTTAATGTGATTATGTGCAACGATTTTTCACATACGATCAAATGCTTACTGTCAGTCGAGAAAAATATATTATTGATATATTCAGAAAAATCATTTTTGTATATCAGGCGAAATCCATCTATCGCATACACTATAACACACGATATAGAAATGATCCATGCAAGATATTCCCCGTTTGGAGAAATCTTTGATTCTAGACAGTTAGAAGAACCATCTATTAGATTATTATTCAAATCCATTTGTATAACACTTGTTTTTTTGATGTTTACAATTTGGACAGCGGTCCTTTGGTTTCTAAGAGGGTATAATATCAATACATCCGAATCTTTTAGCAAAAAAGCCTGGAAAGGCACATGCAATGTTTCTTCTTGAGCATCAAAGGTTACCTTTTTCAAAATCTTTCCATCATCAGAAAGAAGTATAATATTAAACTCATTCACATTACCATCATTAGAATAAATCGACAACAATATACCAACATCACTTGTCTGACAAGATCTGATTATTGATCCAGGCTGTTCCGTTTGGTAAATAGTTTCACAAATACCTGTATCGCAATCTATTCTCCATAGTTTGCATTTTCCATGATAACCGGGGAATAAAAAATAGTGGTCATCTTTTGTAAAACATGGTTTTGCCGCATTGAAATATTCCGGTAAAAAAACTTTAAATTTCTCTTTTAATGTATCACCTACTTCGAAAAAATCAATTTCAAACTTTGTTGAATTTATAAAGCGAGGACATGCAAGTATTTTCCCATTATGGGATAAATAAACACCTGAGTTTCTTGTCTTTTCCATTTTCTGTATTGTCTTTTTGTGTAACATATCATATACAGACACATAATATCCGGCATAATAAAGAAATCGACCATCATTTGATAATTGTGCGTAGAGAACCGAACTTTTAAAATGAAGTTCATAATCCATTATAGTTATCCTCCATTTTATTCTTCTGCTGTATTACTATCGATAAGCGTTATTATCATTTTGATTAAGCGCAGCGCACCTCTTATATTGTCTTCCTGTGACCAGTATGGACAATCCGAAGCCGTCTTGATAATCAAATTAACCGCATAAAAATATACTTTATTATGCATATATTGATGCATCTTAGTCGATACTGTTACAATATTATCTTGATCCGTGAAAGGGCATATATTATTCGCCAACAAAATATTCCGTGCTTCTTCAGCATATGGTGATCTTTTCGCAACAATGTGATGCTGATTAGTAGGTACTTTTATATCCTTTGTGTCCGCATCTCCCTTTCTTTTTGCTTCGTTTAGCACGGCAACTAATCCATCGATACCAACAGTACCATAAATATAATTTTCTATTGTTCCCCAACCATCATCACTGGCGGTCGAGCTTGGTACAAATATACCAATCACAAACGCAAATACAGGTGCAACCATAGAAAGCGATGAAAGGAAACCAGTTGAAGCATATGCTGTAATAGTTTCAGCACCCATTTGGAACAATGGTATAGCAACGATTTCCTCGGTACCATCGTTATCTTTATATAATATCGGGTTGTTTTTTGTATATGTATATAAGTTTGGTGCGGTGTGCGTATCTGGATTCAAAAATCTGTTCCAGATTGCACAATAAAATCTGCTTTTTAGATAATATAATCCAATTTCATTGTCAAGAATATACCCGCGGTACCGGAACGGATTCAGCACACCCAACGTACTCGCCATCGACCCTGTAGTGCTTACCGGCGTTCCCCAGGCGTCATAGGTATATTTCACCACTTCAGCACCGGTATCATCAATGATCGCGATGATATCTCCCTGCAGGTTCTTTACATAGGCATATTTCGCTGTGGTAGTTCCATTGTTCCATTCCACCATGGCAGGTGAGCCGGACGCGTCATAGAAGAAATGCAGTTCATCATTGCCGCGGAGGAGATGCACGATGTTCTTTCCGTGCAGGATGTACTTTGTGACTATGCCGTTTACTGTCTTTTGCACGCGCAGGCCTTCGGAATTATACACAAAGGACGCGTTCAGGCTGCCGTCCAGCTTGCGCATGGAAGCCAGTTGACGGCCATTTTGCCATGTGTATTCCCATGTGCCGTCATTCAGCGGGTTGCCGATGGCATCATAGGTGATCGTGCTGCCGTTATAGCCGGTCAGCTTATCTCGCCAGTTGGCATCCGCATAGCTGAAGGCATCGTTTTCAAGCGG
>JAZLJS010000105.1:0-2374 GCA_045617945.1 Lachnospiraceae bacterium | reverse complement strand
GCTGTTTCCCCCTACGGTTGAGCGTGATGAAAGGTTTCCGTTTGCATCATATGAAAAGGCTGTTACTGCGCCTTCGGGACCTGTAAGGGCCACGGTATTTCCGTTTTTATCAAAGATGCTTGTGCTTACTCCGCCCATGGGATTAACGGATTTATTAAGCTGTCCGTTTGCATCATATGAATATGATGTTAAAAGGCCCAGAGCATCCGTTGTTGATGTTACCTGATTTAATGCATTGACTTCATAGGTTGTGGTCTGTCCCTTGGCGTTTGTAGTGGACACAAGGTTACCGTTAACATCGTATGAAGATGCTGTTTCATTACCGAGAGCATCGGTTGTCTTAACAACATGTCCGCGCTTATCGTACTGACGGGTACTTCTGTTTCCGTTTGGATCTGTTACTGCAATAAGCTGACCCTTTAAATCGTATTCATACCGGGTTATCAATGAAGGGCCGTTTGAAACAACGTTGTCTTTTTCAGCCGGTTTCGGTTCTTCGTAAACAGCATCAAAAGAAAGCGTACATGTTCTTTCTTCACCTGTATAAAAATCAGCAACAGTTACTGTTAAACTGTAAGTTCCCGATTCGGTTATCGTTAATGACGAAGACTGACCGGCTTCTTTACCCTTATATTCCCAGCTGTATGAATTGGCAGGAACTTCATTTCCTTCAGTATCCGTCAATCCTGCGTAAAGGTTATTACCATCCTTATAAATTTTTATCTTAATGATTTCTTCATCACCATGATAGCAGGTGTAACGGGTTACGTAGCCGTAAACATCAGTCTCATACGTTACTACCATTGCAGAATAATTACTGCATGCTCCGTAGGGATTTCCCGCAAAATGTGCCAGGGGACCCTCGCCACAATTCCTGCAACAGTCCCATGTTTCCTGCCTGGTGCTGATGCCTATCTTTTCATAACTTTGGTATTCGGTAGTATAGCATCCGTTTTGTTTTTCCTGATTATCCGTTCCCACGTGGCTGTGTATGACAGCATCCGAAGCAACCAGCACTCCTGTTCCTTCGGCTTCAGGTGTCTCTGCATAATAGGATTCCAGTAAGCATCCGGGATTACTGTCATTAACACCCGTATAAACAAGTCTGTTTAACGCATCATACTTATTTACAACCGTATTTCCCAATGCATCAGTGGTCATTACAAGGTTACCGTTTAAATCATACTCATAGGACGTGGTATTTCCCATGGGATCTGTAATCTCTGTTGTATGACCGTAAATATTTGTTTTATAGGTTGTGACATTTCCCAAGGGGTCTGTTACTGATGTAACATCCCCTGCAGCATTGTATGTATAACAAATAACTCCGCCGTCAGGATTGATAACTTTAATGGTACGACCCATGCAGTCATACTCATAGGATGTGGTATTTCCCTTTGCATCTGTCTTTGTGGCTACTTTTCCGTTCTTTGTATATGTATATGTATTTACGTTTCCTTCTTTATCCGTACTCTTAAGTACGTTTCCGACTGCATCATATTCAACGGTTGAGCGGTTGCCTTTGGCATCAACCGTTGCAACTGCCTTACCTGACTTATCATACTCGGTTGTTACATATGTTCCGTCGGAATATATGGTTTTTACAGGACGTTCTTCCTTATCGTATTCGTATCGGGTTATATTCCCCTTTGCATCCGTGGTTTCGATAAGAAGTTCGCGAGAATCATACTTACATGTAACTACATTTCCGTCCTCATCCACCATGGTAAGAGGCTTGTCGACGCAGTTCGACACAATGCTTGTTACGTTATTTAATGCATCGGTTGTGGAAAGAACGGTTCCGTAAGCAGATACCTCCTGCTTTGTTACAGCACCCAGCGCATCCGTAGTCTCGATAAGATGTCCGTTTGCATCATAATCAAAGGTTGTTACGTTTCCTAAAGCATCCGTAACAGTCTTTACGTTACCGTTTTCATATGTATAGGTTACGGTCTTCTCACCGGATGTTGTCCTTACGAGCTGACCGTATGAATTATATTCGTTAACAGTCTTTAATCCTCTCAAATCAGTTGAGGATGTCAGTCTGTTTTTACTGTCATATGTATAAGTTAATGTGTTTCCGTCCGCAAGGGTAGCCTTGACAAGGTTATCGTTTGAGTCATATTCATAGACTATCACGTTTCCTTCAGGGTCGGTTACCTTTACGGGATTGCTTCTTTCATCATACTCGGTAAGGGTTATGTTTCCCAAAGCATCAACTGTCTTTGTACGATTACCGATTTCATCGTATTCATATGATGTGGCATTACCCTCCTTGTCAAAATGGCAAAGAAGTCTTCCTACAGAATCGAAGTCATAAGTATCACTGTTTCCGTTTCTGTCGGTGAAAACAGTCTTTAAGCCGTTCTCTGTT
>JAZLJS010000104.1:0-34462 GCA_045617945.1 Lachnospiraceae bacterium | reverse complement strand
AGTTTTCAATGTACAACCATGCTCTGAGAACTCAAGGGTGGAACCAAAATCCTCAAAATCACCATCAAAATGAAATGGGTGGGCGAGTTCGAAGAGCATTTCTTATAGCATCAGTTTTTCATAACTCATTTGACACTATCTCTTCATGAATAAAATTATTAACTACTTGGAGAAATCCCCCATTTGATTTCTACAAGTTTAGTGTATAGGTATCCCCCCATACCTTCAATTTAAAAACTATGTAATTTTGTCAATTTAGATGGATATACAATACAAATTTTGATAAAATGGATTTGAAAAAAGTACAAATTTTAAAATCATGCAATTATAGGTATGATTTTTTACGAAACGGGTAAAAAATTTAGATTTGTTTGCAAAATTATAGCGCCGGAGCACCATTTCATATTTGTTCATTCTGGCAAAATATGCCGTACTATGATTCCAATGATGTAAAAAAAGAAGACTCCTTGTTCATTTTTTTACGGTTTCTTCTTTCAAAACAGAGTATTTCAAATAAACATTTCCTATTTTTTCGATAAATTTTACAGGAGGATGCATGATTCCGAAATATCTTTCCATTTATAATGACATTACAAAAGAAATAAGAACCGGACAGCTCAAGCGTCTTGGAAAGCTTATGACAGAAGCGGAATATTGTCGCAAGTACAACTGCAGTCGCCAGACAATCCGTCGATGTCTTCAAATGCTGAAGGACAATAACTTCATCACATCCAGACAAGGCGGAGGATACTACGTCTGCGCAAATGCCGCCGAAGCATTCACTCAGGAGATTGCCATTCTCCTCTCCCATGATAATGCATACATCTATCCGTCTCTCATAAATGATATTACGACGGAATTGCAGTCCTCCCCCTACATTGCCAAAATATATATTACAAATAACAAGATACAGAACGAACGGGAGATTCTCCTCAGATTCCTTACCAATCCGCCTGCCGCGGTCTTAGCGGAACCGGTTCGTTCCTTCTGTGTTAATCCCAACACCTATTTATACGAGCAGTTGAGGAAACAGGATACAAAAATACTCTTTTTCCTCGGAACATATCCTATGCTGTCACATTTTCCAAGCCTGCAAAGCGATGATGTCGGCGGCGGAGAATTGTTGACACGTACACTTTTGGCCAAAAATCATAAAAAAATCGGCGGTATATTCCCCGCCGATGATTATCGCGGCACCAAACGGTGCAGCGGCTATATGAACACTCTTCTCGAGAATTATGGCAATACATTTGAAGATGCGGACATCCTTTGGTTCAATTCAAATGACATGACTGCTCTTCGCAACAGAAACAATACTTCCTTTTTCACAGAGTATATCCGTCGAACCGCAAAGACATGTACAGCATACATATGCTATAACGATGAAATAGCATATTGGTTTATAAAAGAATTACAGCATTTCGGATACAATGTGCCGAATGATATCAGTATCGTATCCTTTGATAACAGTTATCTGAGTGACTTTTCGGACGTCAAAATCACTTCCCTCTCGCACATATTACATGAGCCGGGAAAAAGCGCCGCAAGATTATTACTGAAAATGCTGAATAATCAACCGGTTGAATCATCTATTATCCCTTGGACACTCGAAGAGAAGCAATCCCTTAAGGAAATCTGAAACGGTTCCTTACAGACTGTTACGATATTCTCTGGGCGTACATCCCTGTGTTTTCTTAAATACAAAACTGAAATAATGAGGATCTTTGTAGCCTACAAGCAGTGCAATATCGCCCGTATGATAGTCCGTCTCGCGCAGAAGCTTCTTGGCATGATCCATACGACAGTTCGTAACATATTCCACAAAAGTCATATTCATTTCATTACTGAACATTGCGCTGAAATAGTTTGCGCTGACATTCAGTACGCCTGCCACTTCATTAAGAGACAATGAATCATTCATATAATTCTCTTCAATATAATCGGCAACTTTCTTAAGAATCCTCTTGCCCTGACGATTGCTCTGCATATCACGTAATTCAATGGCCGTCTTCATTATGTTCTGCATATATGCCGTCATTTCATCCGGGCCCATGCTGCTTTCCGCAGCCGTCAGCAAGCCGCACTTTTCCAGAAATTCATTCTGAGGTATTCCCAACGAATCAATATATGATAAAACAGTAAATCGAATATTCAATATCAGATAATTTCTGAAAATCGCAGAACGGAGAGCATCCTTTAAGCGAAGCAAATACGTTTCGGCAAATTCACTTACTTCATCCACGCTTCCCTTCAAAAGAAACGATCTGATAATCTCCGGATCTATAATGGACAAATCCAGATTCTCATAATTCATCACTTCTCTTTCAGGCTGCATCACCCGGATTGTTTCCTCCGTAAGAATGTGTTCCTTCGGAAAAACAAAACGATACGAGAATATATGATTCGCTTTCTGATAACAATCCGGTAACAAACTAAGTCTGTTTACCGAATTACCTGCTGCCGCATACCATTCCAATTCTTCCGAATACGCTTCACACGTCTGCCGAATCTTGGAAAGTCCTCTTTGCGTATATGCATCGGACTGCTCTGCATCACCTTTTACAAGAATGGCATAAATATTAATGTTCCAGCGGAACACAATATATTCCGAAAAGCGCAGGAAGAAGCGAAGCAGATTCTCCTGTACTTCCGTATTCTCACGAATCTCCATCAAAATCAGGTTATATGACGCAGCATCCAACTCTATCGACAGTTTCTTGGATTCCTCATAAATCTCCTGCACCGACAAATTCCCTGCCAACACTTTCTCAAAAAAGTATCGTCTGGAAAACTGCTCATACTCATGCAAATCATCCTGATACTGCTGTGTATAATTATTCTGTGAACGCTCGCTCTCAATCTTATCGCGTGTTTCCAAAAGAACTTTCTGCAATGCACTTCGTGTAATCGGTTTCAGCAAATACTGTTCTACACCGACACTGATTGCTTCTCTGGCATATTCAAAATCATCATGACCGCTGAGGATAATGATTTTGACCGAAGGCATCTCCTCAGAGACAATCTTGCTAAGCGACAAGCCGTCCATAAAAGGCATTTTAATATCCGTCAGCAAAACATCCGGGCGAAGCTTTCGAATTAACGGAAGCGCCATTTCACCGTCACTGGCTTCTCCCACCAATGTATATCCGCACTGCTGCCATGGAATATTTTCACGAAAGCCTTCTCTGATTACGCTCTCGTCTTCTACCAAAAACACTTTCAGCATTTCACAAACCTGCCTTAATAATTTCTCTTATCGATATATTCATTTACATTGTCAATTGTAAACAATTTCTCACCGACAATATATTGCTTCTCGACTTCTTCGCCGGACTCCATCATCTTAATCACATTTGCAATGTATTCACCCTGGTTCGGGTTACATTCCACATCTGCATTTATAATGCCGTCCTGTACCATCTGCAGTGCATCATGAACCGCATCAAAAGAAATCAGAATCACATCACCATTCACGCCCGTTGTAATTCCTTTCTCGTTCATGGCTTCCACGGCTCCGAAAGTCATATCATCATTTTGCGATACAACCACATCAATATCATCATACTTGGAAAGCAACTGCTGCATTACCTCTTTACCGCGGGTAGTCGTAAAATCCGCATCGATTTCTTCAAGAATATTCCAGTTTCCCATCAGTTTCGCCACGGAATTGAATCCGTCACTCCGTCCGATCTGCGGAGATGAGCCGAGAGTTCCCTGCAACACAACAATATTTATTTCTTCATCCGCACGATTATTCTCCGAAAGATATTCCTTCAACCATTCACCGGCTTTAACGCCTTCTTCATATTTATCCGTCGCAATACTCGTGGTATACAAATCCTCATTTTCAACGTCAACAACACGGTCCATCAGAATCACGGGTATTCCGGCATCTTTTGCTTCTTTTAATATCGTGTCCCACCCTGTTTCAATTACCGGAGCAAACACAATGTAATCCACACGCTGTGAAATAAATCCTCGGATTTCCTTAATCTGATTATCCTGTTTCTGTCGTGCATTCGTAAATATCGGAAAGAATCCGTTTTCTTTAGAAATAGCCTCCTGAACAGACTGCGTGTTGGCCGTCCGCCATACAGATTCAGAACCTAACTGAGATATTCCGACAACAATCAGATCTCCCTGTTCACTCTCCTGTTCCTGTTGCGGTGAAACAGCAAAAAAGTCAATTCCACACCCCATCAAAAGGGTCGTTGTCAGCACAAACGCCAATGCCGATTTTAATTTATTCCGAAATCTCTTCATTGTCCTTCTTACGTTCCTCTTTATCAACTTCATACAATACAGCCGGCAAAACAATCGTAATGGTTGTTCCTTCTCCCTTTGTCGAATCCACCTGCATTCCGTAATCCGAACCGTAATTCATCCGGATACGTTCATTTACATTTGCCAGTCCGAATCCGGAGGAACCTTCCTTACAAGGTCGATTAATCTTCTTTCGGATCTTTTCAAGTTCCTCTTCATCCATTCCTACACCTGTATCCGCAACGGTAAGATACAACTTATCGTCCTGCCTGTACCCGGAGACAGTGATTTTGCCTTTGGCTCTCTTGTACTTAATTCCGTGATACAACGAATTCTCAACAAGCGGCTGCAGCGTCAGCTTCTGAATCTGGTATTCGTAAATCTCCGCCGGAAAATCAATTTCATATTCCAGAATATCCCGATATCGTACCTGCTGAATCTGCAAGTAGCTGCGAATATGCTGTTCTTCTTCGCGAATCGTAATGATTTCTTTACCGTTATTAAGTACCATCCTAAAGAAATCCGACAGCGAAATAACCATGTTCATGGCTTCTTCCGAATTGTTGCCGTCAATCAGCCACACAATTGTATCTAGCGTATTATATAGAAAATGCGGGTTGATCTGCTCCTGCAAAAGTCGCAGCTCCGTTTGCCGCATCTTGCGTTCATCCTCTTTGATCTTGTCTACCAGCACACTCAGGTCATCCGACATATCGTTGACATATCGGGACAGCATCGACAATTCGTCGTTTGTTTTCACTTCCGCTTTCGCAAAGTCACCCTGCGCAATCTGTTGCGTCGTATCACACAGCACATCAACCGATTTGGTAATTCCACGCAAAATAAATATCGCGGTAATCAAAATGGCAACGATAATCACCACCAATACCACAATTACAAACAGCAGAAACGATCGAATCTGTGAATTGAGGCGCGTCTTTAATTGCACCATGCTCTCGGTCTGATAATACAGATAATACTGAATATCCTCCTGAATAAGCTCCGTCAAAATATAGATGTTGTTATCGAGCATCTCGATATTTTCTTCATATTGACCGCCCTGATTCAGGTTATTCTGCAAATCGTCAATTCGATCCTTTAACGTCTCCGCATTTCGAAGAAGACTCTGGATCCAGACACGACTTTCATTATCCGAAGTTGTCCGCAAAATCTCGGAGAAGTCCTCACACATTCTGTCGGTATATGTATACGGATCGACAAGCGTACTGTCATTATTGATTCCATCAAAAGTCACATACCCTACAGCAAGCTTATACACGCTCTCGTCCATATTCTCTTTGTAGGAAATGTTGTATTGATTAGCCACTGTCATTTTACGAACAATAGCATCATATGCTTCACTGTAATTTACAAGCGAAGACATAAGATAAACGGCAACACAAAGAAGCGGTACAACTGCGATCAATACAAGAAGAAGCAATTTGTTCCGAATAGGAAAACCAACTTTGCGATTGCCGTTTATTTTCTGTTCTTCAGACATTTGTCCTATTTACCCTGTCCATAGTAAGCATTTGCGCCGTGTTTACGGTAATAATGCTTATCCATAAGCTCCTGCGGAGCACTCTCTACCTGCGGATTGATCGTTTCGCAACGATATGCCATCTTGGCAACCTCTTCCAAAACAACCGCATTATGAACCGCTTCCATTGCGTTTTTGCCCCAGGCGAAAGGACCGTGATTCTTGCACAAAACAGCAGGTGTAGCAACAACGTCACGCTTATTCTCGCGGAAATAGTTCACGATCAAATGACCCGTGTTCTCTTCATAAGCAGCCTCAATTTCATCCTTCGTAAGGCAACGAACACAAGGTACATCTCCGTAAATATAATCTGCATGCGTTGTTCCGTAGCAGGGAATGCTGCGTCCGGCCTGTGCCCAACTGGTTGCATAAGATGAATGTGTATGAACCACACCACCGATCTCGGGAAATGCCTTATACAATTCCAAATGTGTCGGTGTATCGGAAGAAGGGTTCATGGAACCTTCCACCTTATTCCCTTCAAGGTCCATAACAACCATATCTTCGGGCTTCAGTAAATCATAATCCACTCCGCTCGGCTTGATAACAAACAAGCCCTTCTCTCTGTCAATTCCACTGACATTTCCCCATGTAAAAGTCACAAGCCCATACTTGGGAAGAAGCATATTTGCTTCATAAACCTGCTTTTTCAATTCTTCCAACATATTATCTGTCTCCGATCTTCATTCCATTAGAGTACATCAACGGCTGCTTTCTCAATGCCGTATCCGCTCTTATATTTCTCCATAAAGGAATCAAATCCCTGCACGTCTGCTGCATCGGCACACAACTCGCTGCCGCCTTCGTTTGCAAAAATATTACGATTCAAATAATCCTTCAGATCCTCTCCGGCCTTCTTATCCTTCATATATGCTGCCAACAGAGCAATACCCCAGGCACCGCCTTCACCTGCCGTCTCCATTACGGAAACAGGTGCATCAATAGCAGCAGATGCAATCTTCTGACCAACAACAGGTGTCTTAAAGAATCCGCCGTGACCAAACATCTTGTCCACTTTAACGCCTTCCTGCTTGATCATAATATCAAGACCGGCCTTTAATGCACCGAGTGCGGAATACATATGCATTCTCATAAAGTTCGGAAGAGTAAAGGAATCATCTGCCTTACGGACAAACAAAGGAGCACCCTTTTCAAATCCGGTAACCGGCTCACCCGATGTATAATTGTAGGACAGTAATCCGCCGCAATCGGGATCGCCTTCGAGTGCTACGGAATACAACTTCGTAAACAATTCATTCTTGTCATAAGTTGTTCCCATAAGCTTACCAAAGGAATCAAACAGATTTACCCATGCGTTAATCTCGGAAGTACAGTTATTACAATGAACCATTCCGACCAATGCACCATCAGGTGTTGTTACCAGATCGATTTCGGGATATACCTTAGTCAATTCTTTCTCCAGAACAACCATTGCAAATACGGAAGTACCTGCAGAAATATTACCGGTACGTACCCCTACGGAGTTCGTGGCAACCATACCTGTTCCCGCATCACCTTCCGGAGGACAAAGAGGAATACCTGCAGCAAGTTCACCGGAAACATCCAATAATTTAGCGCCCTCTTCCGTCAGTACACCCGCTTCTTCTCCGGCTGTCAGAACTTCGGGTAGAATATCGGACAATTTCCATGCAAATCCACGGTCTTTATTCAATTCATCAAAAGCTGCTACCATCTTCTGATCATAATTGCCGGTCTGAATATCAATCGGGAACATACCGGATGCATCACCGACACCAAGCACTTTCCGTCCTGTAAGTTTCCAATGAACATATCCTGCCAGTGTTGTAAAGAAAGCAACATCCGATACGTGCTTCTCACCGTTCAGTATTGCCTGATACAAGTGAGAAATACTCCAACGCTGCGGAATATTGTAAGAAAACTCTTTTGTCAATTTCGCTGCAGCTTCGCCGGTAATGGTATTACGCCATGTACGGAACGGAACAAGAAGTTCATCGTCCTTGGAAAATGCAAGATAACCATGCATCATTGCGGAGAAACCGATTCCCGCAAATGTTTTGATTGATACACCATACTGATAACGCACATCTTCACGCAAATCTCTGTATGCATCCTGCAAACCTGCCCATACTTCATCCAGAGAATATGTCCAGATACCGTCAACTAACTGATTTTCCCACTCGTGGCTTCCTGAAGCTACAGGGGTTCCGTCAGAAGTAATCATTACGGCCTTAATTCTCGTTGAGCCGAATTCAACTCCGAGATACGTTTTACCTTCGGTAATCAACTGCTTAACATCCATCATAATAATCTCCTTTATATTGAAAATTTGGTATTCAAAGAAAACATGCGAAATGCACGCAGAAATGAAATGGGGGATAAATTGATATATAGAAAAGCAGAAAAACAATCAGTATACTATCTGATCTCTTCCATGCTCTTTTCCCAAATACAGTTTGGCATCCGCTTCTTTGATATTATCATCAATCGAATTGCCAAAGTCATACTCCGATAATCCATACGTCATTGTAATACTAAACGTTCTGTCCTGAATCGTAAAGATAATCTTCTTAATCTCGGCACGAAGCTCTTCCATAATGACGTAAGCATCATCGCCGTTCACACCATTAATAATGATCAAGAACTCTTCACCGCCCCAACGGGATATAAATGAATTATGCTTGTCAAGAACCTTCTGCATTGTGGCGGAAACCTGCTTTAATACGATATCTCCGACATCGTGTCCGTAATTATCGTTCACTTTTTTGAAGAAATCGATATCGCCGATACATACGCTCATGGGCTCATGCGGTTCCGTGGAAATGCATTGCTGTAAATAATCCGTTGCGCTGCGTCGATTATTAAGTCCGGTCAGCGGATCCGTTTCTGCCTGTGTCTTAAGCTGAATGTTGTATTCCACAAGTTTTCCTTCCACGCTGTGAGAATCACGGCTGAACAGATAAGCAATCAGGGAAATACACCAGAATACAAATATTGTATTAATAATCTGCATTAAATCCTGATTAATCAGGGATGAATCCACAACACCTTCTGTTCGACCGAACAGGAAGAAAAGAGCAATACGTACGCCTGCCAAAACTACCGCATATATACCTTTTATCACATAATTCTTATAACCGACAAAGAATTCCAGAACCAGCATAACCAGAATAAAATGCTGTACCCCGATATTCCAGCCGAAATAGAACAGATTCAGATAAATCCATACCAGCAGACCCAAATTCAACAAACACACACAGGTGAATGTTTTGAAAAAATAGGTCATTATCGTAACAAGAACAAATACAACAGCAAAAATACCGAGAAAAACAAAGCCGGAAGAGAAATCTTTCACGGTACAATATACGCTCATAATAAGTGTATATAAAAAAACAGACAGGCACAACAAACGAACCGTCAAGAGAAGTCTCTTGGATTCGTTTGTGCCTGACGTATCTTTCATTACAAAATCGACAAATTTGCCGGCCATAAAATATACTCCGTCTTCAGAAATGTAAACTGATAGTATTCTTGTATATTTTATCAAAAATTTTGCAAACAATAAAGCAAAAAATACAATAAACTCTTACAACAATCAAGATATTTACGATGCTTTATTTACATTCATGGACTGATACAAATCATAGTATGCACCACGCTTCTGCATCAACTCCATATGTGTTCCTTCTTCCAATATTCCGCCGTCGTCGATTACAAATATTCGGTCTGCGTTTCGAATTGTGGACAAACGATGCGCAACAACGAAAGATGTGCGCTTTTTAAGCATTTCCTCAATTCCCTGCTGTACCAGAATTTCCGTCTTGGTATCAATATTGGAGGTTGCTTCATCCAGGATCAAAATGCCCGGATTCTGTACAAGTGTTCTCGCAAACGCAATCAACTGACGCTGTCCGATTGACAGGCCACCACCACGCTCCGTAATTTCCGTATCATACCCTTTTTCCAAATTCATTATAAAGTCGTGTGCATGTACGGCTTTGGCAGCAGTGATGATCTCTTCATCGGACAAATCATCTCTTCCGTAAGCAATATTCTCGCGAATGGTTCCGGAGAACAAATAATTATCCTGTGTCATAATGCCAAGCTGGCTGCGCAGACTATGAATCGTAACCTGTGAAACATCCTTATTATCAATCAAAACACGACCACCGCTGCAATTGTAGAATCGACTGATCAGACTGACAATAGTTGTCTTGCCGGCACCTGTAGGGCCGACCAGTGCTATCGTCTCGCCCGGTCGGATCGAGAAATTAACATCCGTAAGAATCAGTTTGTCCGGTTCATCGGGATAAGCAAACGAAACATTTTCAAACACCACGCTTCCCGAAATGGGTGGCATTTCTTCTGCATTTTCGGCGTCCTTTACAGACGCTTCCATATCCATTATTTCAAAGATTCGTTCCGCAGCAGACATATTCGTCACAAGCTTATTGTAATAATTTGCCAGGTTACGAATCGGTCCGAAAAACATACCCATATACATGCCGAATGCAGTAAGTGTTCCGATCGAAGATGCCTCAACATGCAGCACTCTTATCGCCAGAAAATACAGCAAAAACGTTCCGACACCATAAGATATTTCAATTGTCGGGCTGAAAAAATCAGCCACGCGAACAGCACTTCGAAATGCGAATTTATGTTCATCCACAACATCACTGAATTCCGACTGTGATTCCTTCTCTGCGGAAAAGCTCTGAATAATACCGATTCCGGCAATACATTCATGAATGAATGCTGTCATATTTGATTCCTTTTTACGGAACAACTGCCATCTTTTGGATGCAATGATCTCAAATATAAATACACCGCCGATAATAATCGGTATCGTTGAAAGTGCTGCCAGAGTAAGAAGCGGACTGACTGCAACCATAACCGCAATAACCACAACTATGGTAAGTGCCTCCGGAACAAGCTGTACAACGGTGCTGGAAAGAACATCTTTAAGGGAATTAACATCTCCCGTAACACGTGCCAAAATCTTTCCTGCCGGTCTGGAGTCAAAGAAATCAACTCCCAACTCCTGTATATGCATATACAAATTACGTCTGATCTTGTATACGACATCATTGGATACATCTGCCATAATAAGTCGCCATTTTCTGCTTGCCACATAATTGACAAGTGCCAGAACCAATGCCGCACCTACCATAAACAACAGTCCTTTGACATCACTGTTTACAATTTCCACATCGATAATACGCTGAATAATCAACGGATATGCAATACCGATAGCAACCGTCAGAATAATCAGTACCGTAACGATTGCAATCTGCTTCTTATAAGACAACAGATAACGAAACAGTCGCTTCACTACTTCACTTTTTATGGTCTCTTTTAAATCTTCATCATCTTTCGTAGCATTTATTGACATACAGCCTCACCTCCCATCGCTTCCATGGCCAGACGGTAATTACCGTACTGTGCCTCGTAGGTGGAATAATACAGTCCTTTCTTCTGCAAAAGTTCATCATGAGTACCGCGTTCCGCAATACGCCCTTTTTCCAATACAATTATTTCGTCAGCATCTTTAACGGAGGAAATACGGTGCCCAATAATAATTTTGCTCATATCCTTTTTATTGCGAATTTCTCTCTGAATATCCGCTTCTGTTTCCATATCAAGAGCCGATGTGGAATCATCCATAATCAGCACTCCCGAATTTCTTGCCAATGCTCTGGCAATAGATAAACGTTGTTTTTGTCCGCCGGATAAGCCAATTCCTCTCTCACCGATAATCGCATCCATTCCGCCTGTGATTTTCTCTACAAACTCGCTCGCATGGGCCTTATCAAGAGCATATCGTACAGTATTTTCTTTCATTGTCCTCTTGCTGCCCAGCTTTACATTTTCACGAATCGTATCCGAGAACAGGAAAATATCCTGCGTCACAACAGATGAAAATTCACGAAGCTGTGAAAGTGACATATCCTTAATATTTATTCCGTTTATTGTAATCTCACCCGATGTCACATCATAGAAACGTTCAATCAGGTTAACAATCATACTCTTACCGGTTCCGGTTTCACCCATAATTCCCAATGTTTTGTCGGGACTTAATGTAAACGATACATCTTTCAATATTTCCTTATCATCCAATTCAAAATCTACGTGCGAAAAACAAAGTGTACCTGTTTTCGAGTCCAGTGCTACAGGGTTCTCGGGATCTGTAATTTCCGGTACCTCGGCAAAAATCTTTTTGACTTTTTTCAGGGAAGCAACGCCGGATGATAACATATTCAGCATCCAGCCCATATTCTCAACGGGCCATACAATATTTGCCGTATACTGCATAAAAGCCACCAAAACACCGTATGTAATATTGCCTTTGATTGCGGCATATCCGCCCACGGCGATAACAAGGCCCTGCATGATCTTCGGAATCGTGTTAATGACAGGCTCCATCTTTGCCATATAGGCTGCCTGTTCCACATTCAAATCATTATACTTACGATTCTTTTCATCAAATTTGGCGACTTCAAACTCTTCTGCCGCAAAAGCCTTTACCGTACGAACGCCGGAAATATTCTCTTCGATGACACGATTAAGTGAAGCATTTTCCTCACTGATCTGGCCATACAAATCGTCAAGTTTCTTATCCAGTTTCATGACGATTACACCGAGAATCGGCATAAATGCAATGGGAATAAGCGACAACTTATAGTCCAGACGAATCATACAGATAACGACACCGATAAAGTAAACAACCGCTTCCGTCATAAGCATTCCGACAAATCCGACCGTATCCCAAATCTTGCCCATATCATCCTTTACACGGGCCATCAGTTCACCGGTATTGTTCCGATCGAAGAACGATTTGGAAAGCGACTGAATATGCTTCATAATATCTTTTCGCATTCCTTCCGCTACATGGCAACCGGCCATATCACAATTATACTCTTTGGCATACTGCGAAATTGCCCGTCCGAATCCGACAATCAAAAACTCAATAAGATATTTCATCAAATGATCCGCATTCCTGCCGATAATGACATCATCCACTATTCCCATCGTGATAAGCGGAAACCAAATATCCAAAACAGTACTGGTAATAATACCGACCGCACCGATAATATATCGAAACCAATTCTTTAAAATATGTTTCTTCATAGTCACAACAACCACCTACTTCCTCTTGCGCGAAAAAACAAAAAACTCCGGAACCGCATATGCTTTCCCGGAGCTTTTTATCCAAGAAAAAATCGCGGCACTCACGATACCACGATCAATCCTTTGAAATATACGATTTGTTCGTAACAATCAAAATATATTAATCGAGGTAACCAAATACTTACAATGATTATCCACACTATTCATTCTATCAAATTTTAACATATTCGTTACCTCCTTTCCGATAAATCAAAACAAATATTACTTGCGTCAAAAACAACTGTGTCATAAGATAGCTCTTTTTGACAATCATGTCAAGCACATTTTTATCAAACCCAAATAAATCTTTTTCCTGTTTATATCAGAACACCCCGGCTTAGGTCTTATGACTCTGATCCGGGGTGTTCTGATTTACTTATTTACTTTATTAACTGATTACTTTTTCATATCAATTGATTAAATTCACAAATCCGAATTATCTGCTGATCCTGTAGTACATTCTGTCGTATCGCATCTGTTAATCTCGTCGATATTATCAACCAAAGAGTGATTTGAAGAATACAACTACTTCAATGATAGCCTTGAATACGGGCTGAGGGTCGATGGTCTGAATATCGGATTCATGTACCCAACCTTCACTGAATACCAGGTTCTGCAGACCGGAAAGTTTTTCTACAGGTTTAACATAGTACATATTGCCGTTCCACCAGTCACTCTTTCTGTCTGTGATTTCACACTTAATTGTGCAGTAACCTCTGGTGATGTCAACCTTTACTTCTACCTGATCTCCTACCTTGTAGCAGTAACCTTCGCTGTCTTCCTCAAGGAAGAATCCCGATGAAGCTCCGGCCGACATTGTTGCTACTGCAGGTGCTGCTGCGTCAGCTTTTTCTACAGGTGCTGCGAATGCACAAAGGCTTCCGCCGATAACAAGTGTTGCTGTCAAGATAAAACCTACGATAGTCTTTTTCATAATATTCTTCTTCATAATTTTGTCCTTTCTGTACTTATTGTACTTAAACAGTTGTTTTTTATTTTCTTTGAAGATCCCTCCCTCTTCGGGAGGAGGTCTTTTGTTTTTTCTTGAGCTCATTATAATCCGACATGTGTTGCAAAAGTGATGCATTAAAAAAGTGCCTGTTTTAGGCACTTTCTTAAGGTTTCATATTCACTTTGACAACAAATGTTGCATCAATTTAAAAAAATTTTTTAAAGAATTTATAATTCATCATATAATTCACCGGCAGTTTCCTCTGCCCAGCTGTACTGTATCATGTACTCGCCCCTATATGCGTTGATTCCGGCCGGTTTGCCGTCCAAATAATCATAATAATCACAACGGAAACAATCCTTCTTCACAGCCGCACCGCCCCATTGCTTAATTAACATATCCTGACAACCGACAGTCGAGAGTGAATCATGAATATCTTTCATCAAAGACCGATAATAAGCACCATGATCTTCATCATCTTCCCACAAATTAACGATTACTTCTTCGTTCTTACACACCGCACCTTTTCGATCTATCAGAAATGCCAATACTTCTTTGGATTTGCTATACTTAAACCGAATCGGTTCTCCGTCTGCAAATATCTCAAAATTGCCAAAACACTGCACCGTAATACGCGGTCCACCCGATACATTTATCGGATAACGCAGATTGGCAAGTGCGTGTTTCACCTGATCCTTTGTAGCAGGTTTCAGCAGATAACCGCTCGCATCAACCGAAAACGCATCCATCGTATACTCCGAATATCCCGTTACAAAAATCATATTTGCCTTGGGATTTATCTTCTTAAACCTCTTGGCAAGTTCAATACCGTTAATTCCCGGCATCTGTATATCCAGAAAGACAACGTCAAACATCTGATTCTGTGCCGCCGCCAAAGCCTTCCTCGGATCCGAAAATTGTACGATCTCCGCCAAAGGTTCTGCCTCATTTATCTTGCGGCTGATATATTCCAATGCATTCTCTTCATCATCAATTACATAAATTATCATGTACAGTTTCTCCCTATTTGATGAACTGTTTCTCTCTATTTGACAAACTGTTTCTCTCTAAATGATAAATTATTTCTCCTTATTTGTTCGAAAGAGTATATTTGCAACAATCTTCGTCTCGCTTAAGGAATCGGAAATGCAGTCATTTCCTTGCCTTTATGGGAAACAAAATCTTTGTTCTGCATCCGCAGCCGGGACTGCTTTCCACAGTCATCGTCGCATCGCACATATTCATCAGACGGTTGCGTACGTTCGAAAGGCCTACATGACTTTTTCCATCGGAAGGAAGTTCTGCCGAGGTATCAAATCCAACGCCGTCGTCCTCAATAACAACCAGGTAACCATCCGCTGTCTTCTCGGAAGAAATGCGCACGCTTCCCCCTTCGCTCTTCTGACATACGCCATGCTTTATACTGTTCTCCACAATCGGCTGAATTGATAATGCCGGAACGGCAAAGTCAGTCGCCGCAAGGTCAAAAACAATATTCAGCTTGTCCTTGAAACGCTTCTTCTCAAGTTCGGTATATATCCGCACATGTTCCATTTCCTTTGCAAACGGAATTGGCTCGGAAAGAGAAAGGGAATCAAGATTTCCGCGCAGATACTGAGAAAACAAAACGGTTGTCTCTTCCGCCTCATACGGATCCTTTACGCACAGATTACTGATTGCCGTTAACGTATTATAAATAAAATGCGGCTGAATCTGGGATATGAGGAGTGACATACTCTGTTTGGTAAGTTCTGCCTCCTGCTCCGCGATTTTCTTCCGACGACGCTCATAGAATTCAATATAAATCAGAACTACCGACAACAAATATGCGGGGTATACAAGGGAACACTGTATCTTACTGATTAGCAAAAACGTTGCAATCGCAGGTAGAATTTCGAAAGACAGAAGCACTGCTTTCTCTCGCCATGTCGCTCGCAAATTGATTACACATCCCAAAATTACGAAATAAACATAAACTGCCGGAAGAACGGAAAGAAGTGCATAGAAACCTTCCTGTACAATTCGACCGTTTTCATCAACATGGAAAAAGAATTGGCCAAACCAGTTGGCCAAAGTGAAGATAATGCTGATTAATACAACAACATTAACGGATATGGCAATTTTCTTATAGCGTTGCTTGCGCTCAGCCAGTTCAATGTATACAAAATACCAGAATACACAAACAATCAGATCATCATTAACATATTCCAGTGTGTAAATAATCTTAAGAAGAATGGATAGCGACACATTCCCTTCAACAAACCCGTCAATCAGGTTAAGAAACAGAGAAATACCGATAATCACCAGAAGATACCCAAGGATTGTGCTCTTCTTATCCAGTTTACGACTTACAACGCAGCTGTATAACAGAACAGAGCAGACAGACATTCCGAATATCTCAATGCCCGTATCGATTAGTTGCGCCGAAGGAAAGGACGACAAATCCTGCCTAAGCAAAAATACCAGACCCAATCCAAGCAATACGGCAAATATCGCCATCGCTCCGACAAGGCCGTCATATATCAACGTTCCGCGATAATCTTCTTTTTCTTTCGTCACCTGCATCCCTATTTCTGCACCTCTTGCGGTTTTCCTATTACAGCAACTCCAGCGACTTTCCCTGCTCCTGCAACTCTTGCGACTTTCCCTACTGCTGCTCTTGCGACTTTCCCTACTGCTGCTCTTGCGACTTTCCCTACTGCTGCTCTTGCGACTTTCCCTACTGCTGCTCTTGCGGTTTCGTCCACTTTATCAGCTTCTCATTCAGTTCCTTCTGCGTCGTAGGCTTATAACATACATCATTAAATCCAATGCTCATGTACTCATCAAACGAGCCCTTTATCGCATTGGCCGTGAGCACAATAACCGGCGTATACATATTGGGACCTTCCTGTTCGCGAAGTCTCTTAAATGTTTCCACACCGTCCATCTGCGGCATCATATGATCCAAGAAAATTATGTCGTATTTATTTGCTTTGGTAAGTTCCAAAGCCTCCATACCGCTTGAGGCTTTTGTAATATTCGCCCCGGTTTTGCGCAGCAATCCAACGAAAACTTTCAAATTCACCATATTGTCGTCTACCGTCAGAATTCGCAAATCCGGATTGTATATAAGCTCTGTTTTCTCTTCTTCCTTCCGGTCCTGTCTGGCAATATTGAACTTGCCGATGGGCGTGGCATCCACGATATCCTGCGGCAATACAAAATAGAATACGGATCCTTTACCAAACGTACTGTCTACCTTAAGATCCGAATCCATCAGTTGCAACATCAGCGACGCAATATTCAAGCCCAATCCGGTGCCTTCGATATTCCTGCTGTTCTTCTCATCAATTCGCTCAAATGCATCGAATAAACGTCCGAGATCCTCTTCTTTAATTCCTCGACCCGTATCTTCCACCGCAATATACAGTTTGCCTTTATTATCAACCATGGACTCGGGGCGAACATGCAATGTTACCGTTCCTTTATCCGTATACTTAATGGCATTATTCAAAAGGTTGGTAATGACCTGCTTAATTCGAACCGGATCTCCGTACAGAACAGAAGGTACGGACGGATCAATATCAAACACAAGCGCCAGACCCTTTTCCTCTGCCTTGAAAGAGAAAATGGTATACTCCTCCCGTAGCAGATCGTTCATATTGTAGTTATCCGTAATCAACGACATTTTGCCGCTCTCCACCTTGGAGAAATCAAGAATATCGTTAATCAGATTCAGCAAATTATTGGCTGACCGATATGCATCACGGCCATATTCCCGAATGGCCTCATCCTCCGATTCTTTCACAATCAGTTCATTCATACCCAGAATAGCATTCATGGGAGTACGAATCTCATGGGACATTCTTGCGAGAAAGTCACTCTTTGCGCGGTTAGCGGCTTCAGCAGCTTCTCTGGCCTTCTCTACTTCCAGATTACTCTGTTGAAGCTTCTCCATCGCATCATTCATCTTCTTATAATCCGGTGTTTCCAGAGATAACTGGACAATCAAAAGTGCAAGAGATACACCGAACATGATGGTCAAAACCTGATATTTCAGGAGAAATTCCATCGCAACACCGACAACAACCAGTACAATAAAGAACACAATTGCACGGAATTGTTCGGGCGTATAGTATTTGCGTCTGCGGATTGCCGTAATCAGAATAAAGATAAGCAATACAAGCGGGACAACATAATTTGACACATATAACGGACCGTTATGGAATACTCCGTCTTCATCAATATAGGATACAATTCCTGTAAACATATTGACGATTCCACACATCAAAAAAGCACCCAGCAGAACCCATACGCATACATCCATGACTTTTTGAACCTTTGTAACATCCTGTTCTTCGGAATATGCCTTTACATATGCATACGCAAAATATGTCAAAAGGACTGTGAGCAAGTTGAATATCGTACGCGCCCATCCGGCTGCCTGCGGTGACAAAAGATTCGGATAAGTTTCAACAACATTCATAATAATATCGACAACGCTTTGTATCATCGCAGTATTAACCATACGATAAAACATACGGTTTGATTGCGAAATCCGACTGTATTTCTTGCCGACCGAGCAATACACAATCAGCAAAACACAAATAGCCGCAATGACAAAATCAATATTATGAACCAATGGGAACATAAATAGTCCTCCGTGCATTTAAATTTTAAAGCATCTCTTAATATCATATTATATAAGTATCCAAGAGATTTGTCATACTATATAAGTATCAAAAAATTGATCTCTTTATAAAAAGAATTTTGCCTCTTCTATATACTATTTTGTCTTTCTATATAAATGAAATTTGTCACTTAATATAACTATCCAAAAGATTCGTCATTTCAACAATCTTTACGTCAAAATCGGAATCCTTCCCGTCATCGACAGCAACCAAAACCGCTCTAAGCTTTCTTTCTTCCTGACGGTTTTCCGCGTTCATTTCGTTTTGAATCATGAATATTCTCCCTCTTTGTATCCGTTCGCTTTGTGACTTTTGCACCTGCAGCTGTCTGTTGTGAAGTTTTCTTGCCTGCAGTTTTCTGTTGCGATGTCTTCTTGCCTATAGCTGTCTGTTGTGATTCCTTCTTGCCTGCAACGGTTTGTTGTGAAGTTTTCCCATCAGAATGCGTAATTTTCCTGGGAGCAATCAGACATTTAGTACGATCAAAACCTATCAGATCTGTTCGGCCCTCCCTTACAAGCGCCTCCTTTACCAGCTCATAATTCTCTGGTTTCCTATACTGAATCAATGCGCGCTGCATAGCTTTTTCGTGAGGATTTCTGGTAACCTGAACCTTCTGCATATTTCGCGGATCCAGCCCCGTATAATACATTACCGTTGAAACAGTTGACGGCGTGGGATAAAAATCCTGTACCTGCTCCGGCATATAACCCATATCACGAACACTTTCGGCCAATGCAATCGCATCCTTCAATGTAGAACCCGGATGCGACGAAATCAGATACGGCACCAAGTACTGTTCCTTCTTCAAATGCTTATTAATTGCCGCAAACTTTTGTCGAAAACGATTATATACTTCCGCCTTCGGCTTGCCCATTAACTGCAATACCGAATCGGATACATGCTCGGGTGCCACACGTAGCTGTCCGCTGATATGATATTTGCACAATTCCCGCAAGAAAGTATCATCCGAATCAGCGCACACATAGTCAAATCGAATACCCGAGCGAATGAAAACCTTTTTAACTCTCGGAATCTTCCGCAACTTACGCAGCAGTTCTACATAATCCGAATGATCCGCAATCATATTTTTACACGGTGTCGGATACAAACATTGCTTATTCATGCAAACACCGCACTCTTTCTGCTTGGTGCATGCAGGCTGTCGGAAATTTGCCGTCGGCCCGCCGACATCATGAATATATCCCTTAAATTCAGGATCCTGCGTCATCGCCTGAGCCTCACGAATAAGTGATTCATGACTGCGCACCTGAACAACACGACCCTGATGAAACGTCAAAGCACAAAAACTGCAACCACCAAAGCATCCTCTATTACTTGTCAGAGAAAACTTAATCTCACTGATTGCCGGAACACCGCCAAGTGCAATATAACTGTCATGCGGGCGATTCATATACGGCAATTCATATATGGCATCCATCTCCTGTGTACTTAACGGTCTGGAAGGAGGATTCTGCACAATATAACGCTTTTGTCCATACATCTCCACTAAAGGATGCGCTGTCACGGAATCGGTATTCCGATACTGCACGCCAAAGCTCTCGGCATATTTGCGCTTATCACTTTGCACTTCATCCCATGTCGGCAACATGATTCCGTTCTGCACATCCAGCACAGAAGAAACGTCACCTGCTTTATACACCGTTCCGGGAACGTATGTAATCTCCCTGACAGGAATACCTGACGCAAGAGCATCGGCAATTGCAACAACAGATAACTCTCCCATTCCGTACATCAACAAATCCGCACCGGAATCCATCAGAATTGATCTCTTCATCTTATCGGACCAATAATCATAATGTGCCAAGCGGCGCAAACTGGCCTCTATTCCACCGATCAATATCGGAGTCTTCTTATATGTCTTCTTAATCAGATTACAATAAACAATCGTAGCATAATCCGGGCGCGCCCCGACTTTTCCTCCGGGAGTATACGCATCCGAAGAACGGCGTTTCTTGTTAACCGTATAATGATTCACCATGGAATCCATATTGCCGGCGCAAACAAGAAATGCCAATCGCGGTTCACCAAATATTGTTACGCTCTCATCGTTACGAAAATCCGGCTGTGAAATAATCGCCACCTTATATCCGTGCGATTCCAATACCCGGCTGATGATTGCCGGGCCAAACGAAGAATGATCTACATATGCATCTCCGATAACAAACACAAAATCGGGCTGATCCCAACCGCGCTTTATACAATCTTCTCTTGTAACAGGGAGAAAATCTTTCATTCTGCTTCCTCTAACAATTAAATAAAGTTTTCGATTAATTAACTCAATTCATTATGGGTCATTTAACATATCAATTCTCCTTATTCTTACACAAAAACGACATTTTGGGAAGAGAGCCGGCATGGCGCATATGCTATTTATATATGGTCTTATACATGATGTAAACGAATCCGACGAACAGCATATACGAATACTGCGCCGGTCGTAGGCGCGGCTCATAAAAAATAATATTATTGTTTATAAAATACTATGTTGCATTATAGAATAGTATGTGATACTGTATACGCAGTGAAAAACGTCACCGGAAGGAGGAGTAAACAGTGAACGCACAATTTAAAAAAGGTGCTCTGGAGTTATGCGTCTTGTCGCTTCTTACAGATAATGACAAATACGGATATGAACTGACCGAAGATATATCCGACAAAATGGAGATTGCCACAGGAACGCTGTATCTGGTGCTCAAAAGATTAAAAGATGAGAATTTGGTAACCACTTACCTGAAAGAATCCGGAAACGGTCCGGCCAGAAAATATTATCATCTATCCGATGAGGGACGAATTTATCAGAATAATTTAAAAAAAGAATGGCTTACTTTTACAAAAGCAGTTGAAAAGATTATCAAATAGCAGGAGGGAATTATGAATAAACAGGAATATATGAAAAATTTGTTTGAAGCGCTCAGTGAATTCGACAGTGAGATCAGCAACGAAATCATTGACGATTATGAGCAGCGTTTTGAAGATGGTCTCAAAGAGGGCAAAAGTGAGGAACAGATTATTGAAGAATTAGGTGATATAGACGAACTCATTGCCGAATTAAAAGAACTTCGAGGAGACAATGAAAACGAAACTACCAAGAAGAAGGATGTCAAAGACAAATCCGCTTCTTTCGATAAATTCGCTAAGTCATTTGCCGGAACGATTGGTGCAATGGCCGCTACTATCACTAATGAAACAGAAAAGATTATTAACTCTACCGTAAACGGTGCAACAAGTTTCGGCGAAACCGTTGCAAATGATTTTACAGCCGTAAGCGAGAAGGTTATTTCCAAATCTACACAGGTTGGTGAAAAGGTACTGTCCAAATCTACTTCTTTTGTAAATGAAGTTGTAGACAGCTTTAACACAAAGAGAAATTCGGAGCCAACTACAAAAGAAGAAGCAGCAACTGCAGCTGAGTGTACAGCAGAAACAGCAACAGCTGATTGCACAGCTGGAACAACAACCGCAATCAACAACGATGCAGCCGCAGAGAACGCTCCTGCAGAAGATGTTCATCACCTCATCATGGAAGTTCATTGCGGTAACATTAATATTACAGAGAGCGCGGACAACAATTTCCATGTTTCTTATCAGAACCACGGAACAGCCAATCAAAAGCTGATATACAAATTTGATTTTACACAGCAGAATGATACTGCGTATGTTTCCGTTACAAAACAGAGAGGCCTGTCAGCATTCTTTAAGGGATTGATTTGTCCTCGTATAGATTTGAACATTGAAGTGCCACATGAATTCGGCAATATTAAGCTGAATACCCTGGCCGGCAATTTCGAATGCACAGGTATTACAGCAGAGGATATCTTTATCTCCTCCATGGCCGGCAATGTTGATTTCGATGCATGTTATGCAAAGAGTATTACATCCAATTCCATGGCCGGTAATGTCAAATTTACAGGTTGTGATGTTCAGAGACTTGAAAGCAAGTCAAACGCCGGTAATACAGAAATCAACGGTATTATCAAAGACCTGATTGCCGTATCCACTGCAGGAGACATTCGTATCAACGGTTCCTACTTTGAAACAATCACAACTACTGCAACTGCAGGAAATACAAAGATTGAATTGAACGAATCCACCGGATACGAAACAGAAATCAATACCGCGGCAGGAAATGTTAACCTGTATTATGGAGAAACTTCCGTAAAAGGCTTCCACAGCGGCAAATACAAATTGGGCGACGGATTTACCCAAATCAATTCCCGTGCAACAGCAGGTAACATTGACATCATCGGTAGTTTACCTACCGCGACAGCAGAATAAATTGAATTAACGTGCAGCATAAACAACGCTCCTGATTTTTTCTATACGTTCAATGAATCCGTAATATGAATTTATAAAAAGATTTTTCTAAAGTATCTATTTAGTGACTGTTTAGTATCATTTTAGTGACTCTTCGAATGTTATAGTTGATTTATCAAGAAGAACAAAACAACTTCTTGAAAGAACCAAAACAAATTGACATATAACAAAAACGGAGGTGTTCATTATGATGAGAATAGAAAAGACAAATATAAAAAAAATCGCAGCATTCGTAGCAGCAACAATTCTTATAACAGCACTTGGAACTTTGTTTATCTGCTCGCCCAAGGCTAAAGCCGCTGAACAATATAGAATAGTCAACATCGAGGATGTTCATACGGTTGAAGGACCTGAAGATAACTTTTGGCCTTTCAAGGACAAGTGGTATGACACAGCAGAGGAAGCTTTTAAACATGCAGATTTGAGAATTTATCAGCAAGCACAATTGAAAGATCATTACGTTCTCTTCTACGGCTGGACGACTCATGAATGCACTATCCTCGCTCCTTACGGACTCACTATGAATAAAGAGGGAAAATACACCTTAACTTACCTCAATGATTATGACAATGAGTACTACTTTAGATCTTGCTACGAATAGTATTACAAATAAGAAATCTAAATAGAATAACAAAAGAAGAGGCACTGCAAATTGCAGTGCCTCTCATTTATTGTCAAAGAATATATATGCTTCCCTACACATTATACTTATTTGATATTCAAATTTATATTCTCTTTACAACAATCTCATCTACGTAATAATCAGCCGCTCCGTCTGTTTCAATATAAATCTTTTCATATTCCGGCTCGCCGAGACTCTCACCGGACAGAGCAAATACCAAGGCATCAAATGACTTTTTGCAAGAGAGATCTGCCCTAAACAATAGCGGATCCGCACCCCGAATCCACGAATTATCATCCGTAAGTCCCCAGAAAATAACCGCATCAAGATGAGCGCCCGCTTCCTTTTCGCGAACCAGCATCTCAAAGAATTTCTGATAAAATACTGCCGTGACCGTATCCTTCCCTTTTGCACATATCGATAATGAATTGCTTCTTATCGGAAGCAAATTCATTGTAATCATTATAAAAAAGAATCGGACAAATCTTACGAAGCCCCTCCTCATCGGAAGAATCTATTCCGTAACGATCTGCATATTTTACCGACAGCTCTGCTATCGCATCATTCGCATACCGAAATGCCCAATAAATAAAATCATCACCGATAACCTGATACCAATACGAATCGCGCAATCCCGTAGGTGTATGATCGGCCGGCTCAATCGCCTCATTCACAACATCCCACGCGTAAATCGTATCCATATAATCATTCGCATACATATACTCCAACATCGAATAAATATATGATTGAAGACGCTTTAACATCGTATCGCGATCAACGAAGCATACCGGATTCAATTTCTCAAACATCTTCATCATCGGACGTTCCTTCAAAAGTTCCGGATCCGTCGGAAAAGTCACAGGCTGATAGTTTTTACAAAATATCTCCTTCGGACACTGGCTATGCCAAACCATTACATGCCCGCGCACAGGCATATGATTTGCTTTTGCCCAGTCAAGCATTGCCTTTGCATCATCAAAAATCACAAACGGAAGGTAATCTTCACGAAGCAACGGAGAAGAAAGGCCCATGTTATACATCGGCTTCAAATCCCGATATAAATCTTTCAGGATTCTGCCACCGGTTTTTGTCATACCCATTCTCTGTCCCTAAACGCTTAACTGTTTCTATTTTAAGTGTGCACTAAGCAATAAATTGTTTCTGCTCCACGTGTGCTCTATAAACTAAACTTTTTCTGTTCCAAATATGCATCATATACTGCAATTGCCGCAGCGGCCTCCACACAGGGAAGTGCACGGGGAACAATACACGGGTCATGTCGACCTTTTACCTCAAGAACAGCATTTTCCCCTGTTTTCATATTGATACTGTCCTGTTTACTTGCAATCGACGGTGTCGGTTTAACTGCAACACGGAATGTAAGCGGCATACCGTTCGTAATGCCCCCGAGAATTCCGCCGCAATGATTCGTCTTTGTCCGAACCTCACCGTTTTCATAATAAAAAGCATCATTATTCTCGCTTCCGAACATCTTTGCCGAAGCAAAACCGGAACCAAACTCAATTCCCTTCACAGCAGGAATTCCGAATACAATCTGCGCTATGCGATTTTCCATTCCATCAAACATAGGATCGCCCAGTCCTGCCGGAAGTCCCAATATGCAGCATTCAATAATTCCACCGACAGAATCCTTTTGTGATTTGGCTTCGGCAATCAACTGGCGCATCTCCATGCCCTTTTCATCGTTTACTACCGGAAATTCCTTATGCGACAAATCCTGTGTAAGTTCACCTTCATCACAAATACCGCCGATAGAGGAAATACGAGAGATAACACTTATTCCCATTCCTTCCAGAATCTGCTTACAGATACCACCCGCAATACATAAGGGTGCCGTCATTCTTCCGGAAAAATGACCGCCGCCGGCAACGTCCTGATTACCGCCAAACTTAATCTGTGCCGTATAATCCGCATGACCGGGGCGTGGAACAACCGCAAGCTCGTCATAATCCGAAGATCTCGTATCAGTATTTCGAATAATGGCTGTAATCGGTGTTCCGCAAAACACATCCTGCTTCAATCCCGCAACAAATTCGGGAATATCCGCTTCCGATCTTGCAGTGGAATATTCATTTCTTCCGGGTGCTCTGCGAGACAAAAATGCTTCCAAAGCATCGCGATCCAAGCGTATTCCCGCAGGAATTCCCTGAAGTGTCATTCCTATTGCCGCAGAATGCGATTGACCAAAAATCGTAAGCTTTATGTTCTGCCCAATACTACTGCTCATGAATCATCCTCCGAAACTAACCGTCTACTTCTTCCTTCATGCGACGTCCTTCTTCAAATAGTTCCTGCAAATAATTTGCATCTTCCTCCGAAAGAGCCTTTTTGTAATCCTGCAAATTCTGAATCAAAATATCCAATTCATTTATTAAATAATCACGATTATCCAGGCACAGTTCCGTCCACATCTGCGGATTCAACCATGCCACTCTTGTCATATCTTTGTAACTTCCGGCAGACATTCCCTTATGTTCACGCACTGTCGGACTCTTTATATACGCACTCGAAACAATATGAGCAAGTTGCGAAGTATAGGCAATCATCTCATCATGCTTCTCGGCTGTTGTAACGGTAATTCTACCGAAGCCTGCCGGAGCAAGCAGTTCTTTGATCCGATTGAGAAGTGCTATATCATCATATCGCGGCGGAACAATAACCATCGGAGCATTCTTATACATATTCTCTTTTGAATACTTAAATCCGGAGTACTGCGTTCCTGCCATCGGATGTCCGCCAACATACAAAAAGCCGTATTTCTCGGCCAGCTCCATCCCCTTATCTACAATAATTCGCTTTGTTCCGCAGCAATCTATTACCACCGGTTTCGTACCGATAAACGGACCATTCTCCTCCATATACATAATTCCGGCATTCGGATATGTACAAATCAGAATCAAATCGCACTGCGATAACATATCCTGCGTAAGTACACCCTTTACATCGCCGCTGATTTGCGCAAACTTCTGAACAGAATCATTGGTATCATATGCAAATACTTCATGTCCTGCCTTCGTATATGCCTTGGCAAAAGAACCACCGATTAATCCGAGACCAACAATGCCGATCAGCATGTAACCACCTCCCGAACGGCCATGACTTTTTTAACAAGGGCCGCATATTCCTCGGGGCGAAGCGACTGTGCACCATCACACAAAGCATGCGCGGGATCATTATGCACTTCGATAATCAGGCCGTCACTGCCACAGGCCGTTGCAGCCATCGCCATCGGCGGAACCATCTTGGCAATACCCGTAGCATGAGAAGGATCAACAATTACCGGCAAATGCGACAGTTCATGAAGCATGGGAACCGCCGACAAATCCAATGTATTTCTAAGGTAATCACTGTATGTACGAATACCGCGCTCACACAAAATTACGTTTTCGTTTCCGCTAGCCATAATGTATTCCGCACTCATCAAAAGTTCCTTTAATGTATTCGCGAGGCCTCTCTTCAACAAAATGGGCTTACCGGTTTGTCCAAGTTCTTTCAGAAGATCAAAGTTCTGCATGTTTCTCGCACCAACCTGCAACATATCAATATCCTCAAAAAGCGGTAAATCGGAAACACTCATAATCTCCGTTACAATAGGAAGACCTGTTTCTTCTCGGGCAATCTTTAACAAATCAATTCCCGTAGCCTTAAGACCCTGAAAGTCATACGGGGAAGTACGCGGCTTAAATGCTCCGCCTCTGAGCATGTTGGCGCCTGCTGCCTTCACAGCCTTCGCCACTTCAACAATCTGATCCTCATTCTCTACCGAACAGGGCCCTGCGATCATACAGAAGTTTCCGCCGCCGATTGCGACATCTTTAACCCGAACGATTGTATCCTCCGGATGAAATTTTCTGTTACAACACTTAAACGTCTCGGAAACACGCTTCACACTGTCAACGATTTCCAGGCTGTCAATCAGATCCATATCCACTTTACTGGTATCACCGATAAGCCCCAGAACCGTCTGGCATTCGCCTATGGAAACATGCACACCAAGGCCCATATCCTTCAACCAATCAATAAGATTAATTCGTTTTTCTTCTTCAATACCCGGTTTTAATACTACAATCATCTCTTTATCTCCTCCGCACAGCTATACATATATTGTATATCCGCTCCTCTTTGTATATTCAAAAAACCTTTCGATTGATTTTACAGCCTTTCATCCCCATATTGCAACAGATAATCCTCTAATAATACGTTCATTTCGTTTGACTTTCTCTTCTCATACAAATACTCCGTTGCAATTGCCAAAATATATATTACAACAATTCCCACGGCGATTCCGATAATCACACTCTTCTTGTCCGAAGGTATATTGTCCGATGATAAAACCAATAGAAATGTGATTGTTTCAATAATAGCCAGTTCAATAATCCGACGAATAATAATTCCGGCAACACTTAACTCTTTCTTCCGAGTCGGAAGGAAAACGGGAAGAACACCAATGGCAGCATAAATAAGCGGTGAAGCAAATACGGAATAACTAAAAGTCCTTTCCGAATCAAACGCCAGACCGAGAATCATCAGCATTATCGTTATCAAAGTCACAAGCATAAAGTACAATTTAACGGCCTGTTCAATCTTCGTCCTTACGTTCATAATTTTCCTCCCTTCAATGCTTCTTTCAATGTCGAAACATAGTTTCTTGAAATAATGACATCCTCTTTATTTTTGAGAGAAGCGATATATCTTCCACTCAAACCGGGTCTTATGGATTGAATCTTCAAAAGATTCAATATCATACCTTTTTGCACTCGGACAAATGAACTTCTATGCAGCATTTCTTCCAACTCATAAATCCGCATATTAATTTCAAAATGATCCGCTGCTGTATAAATAAACGAACGATTATCCACCGATTCGATATAGTAAACATCCGAAACAGGTATCTCACAAATATTACCGTCACGTTTTCCACTCAAAACGCCCTGCCTTGATTTCACAAATGAAACAATCTCCTTTATTTCATCCGAAATCACATGACACCTGATTTCCATTGTTTCCGATTCATCTGCCGGTACCCGAATAACCTTTAGTTCCATTTTTAACCTCTGTAAAGTCTGACTTTTTCACTATTAACGTAATATATATTATCAAAATTACGATAAGAATTGAAACAAATATCATTTCAAATTGCGCTTCACTTAAGGAAAACATCTCGGCTGCTTCCGCATTTGTCTTTTCCATAGCCGAGAGAGAATTGTTCAGGCTGTGAAAAACAATGCACGGAAGTAAACTCTTTCCCTTATAGAACAGGAAAACAAGTGTAAATCCAACCGCAATGGCAAATACAATCTGTACCAGTGTTTCGACTATTGCCTGACCGTTAAACAGATTAACAATATGGCCGATTCCGAATGTAATCGATGACACGATAATTGCTGTGCGAAGATTATTCTTAGCCATGCCGACAAACAGAAAACCACGGAATATAATCTCTTCCAAGAATCCGACACACAACATACTGATAACATAAAGTACGGCTTCGAGAGCAGAATAATGAAATGCAACCCCCGGAATCAGACCAAAACATGCAACAATCAAAAGCGGAATAAAGAACCAAACCTGTTTCAAATCATATTTCGGAAGAAACAATCCGTACTTCTTGCTCAGTCCGTTTTTCTTGATCCAAAGAAATATAACAACACTGAATACTGCATGGAAAATGGCAGCGGCAAGTTTCTCTATACCTATTGACGCCGAAACGCTTTCAGCCACGGAAGTTCCTACAACATACAGCACAATCATGATAATCGCAAACGTTACTTCATTCTTCTTGTAAATCTTCATCATTTTTCTACACTCCTTCTGATTTCTCCGCATTCTCTTTCCCATTAAAACGCACCCGACGTGCAAATGAAAAGGACAGAGGTAACTCTCTGTCCTTAATAATAAACATTCAATTTCACTAATCAATAGAAGTGACGGTAAGATGCATTTATACATTGTAAGATGCACAAAGTCACAATTCAGGGACTCTCCAAACTATTACGAATGGACTTATAATCCATCATACAATTGATTTCTTTACGATTCAAAAAATCACTTTGATGCGTATCTTCTTTCAATATATTCCCATCAAGCACATAGCTTTTTTCCGTGAAAACACCCATCATGCCACTGCCCTGTATGTAAATACCGGATCGCTCGATATATGTATCGCTTTTTCCTTGGCAGCCGGGACTTACAAAGTCTGATGTCTTCTGATTATTACTTTCATCTTCATATACCAACCGAACTGCATTTCCATCAACAACTGTATAAATATCATAAGCCGTCCATGCTTCATCGGTACATGCCAGCACAAGTTCCAGGATATCATTATCATCAATATAGATTAATTCATATCCGTAATCAATAACAAATTTTAAAAATTTTATTCAACCAATTCTTGCATCGTTTTAAGCAGTTTATTCACATCTATCGGCTTCGCCACATGTGCATTCATTCCTATCGATAACGACTTCTGAACATCTTCTTCAAAAGCATTCGCAGACAATGCAATAATAATCACCTTATCTCCGTCCGGCAATTCACGGATTGCCTTTGTTGCCTCATAACCATCCATAACCGGCATCTGAATATCCATCAGAACAAAGTCATAATAATCCAAACCTTTTTCTTCAACTGCCTGCACTGCAAACTCACCGTCTTCTGCAGTATCAACAAAGAGTCCTGCTTCTTCAAGAATCTCTGTTGCAATTTCTCGGTTCATTTCATTATCTTCAACCAGAAGAACTCTCTTATGCTCAAGACTGAATTCCACCTCACAAAACTCGCGCGGTTTATTCTCCTCTTCATATTGTCTGATTGCGTCTTCATCCATAACACGCAAGGGCATCTCTACAGTAAAGGTTGATCCCTCATTCTGTTTACTGCTGACGCTTATTGTACCACCTGCAAGGTCAACGATTTTCTTGACAATGGACAACCCCAATCCTACACCTTGCTGTTTTGAAACTGTTGATGTTTTCTCTCTTGAAAATGCTTCAAACAGATGCTCCTGGAATTCTTCGCTCATTCCAATACCATCATCCTCAACATCAAAGCGAAAAACTGCCGTACCGTCAATTACAGGAGAAATCTGGTTCACCCGGAAGCGTACTCTTCCACCCGCAGGAGTATATTTTATTGCATTGGATGTCAAATTAATCAGCACCTCATTGGCATGAAGTTCATCACCATATACATACGGATTGGGAATATCTCCGACTTCCGTCTGAAAGTCAATACTCTTCCGTATTGCCAAAAAGCTGCTCATTTGATCTACGCCTTCAATCAGTTTTCTGATATCCGTCGGTTCCTCGGAAATTTCCAATCTGTCCGACTCAATACGGCTCATCTCAAGTATATCATTAATCAAATCCAGCAGATGATTTCCGGCAAGTTTGATTTTGGTCAGGCTGTCATCTACTCTATCCATATCATCACGGTGCTTAATAGCGACATCCGTATAACCGAGAATAGCATTCATCGGAGTACGTATATCATGAGACATATTGAATAAGAAGGAGGTCTTTGCGCGGTTTGCCGCTTCTGCCGCGAATTTGGCATCTTCCAGTTCCTGACGGTCTTTCATCTCTTTCCGTACTGCGTCATCCACATCCTTCATACCCGCAACAACACTCATCAGTTTCCCGGAAGCATCTCTAAACGGTACAAAGCATAGCTGATAGTAGATGAAATCTCCGGACTTCTTCACTATACGGAAGTTGACAATATGCGTCCTATCCTCATTACTCGCCCGCAGAACTTTCTCTCTTCTTGTCTCTGCATGGAAATGCTCCCTGTCATCCGGATGAACAAACCTCAACATCAAATCCAGCTTTTTACTATAATTCTGTTCATTTACAGTCTCTTCATCAATCAAATCCGATAAACGACTCGTCAGACGTCCGTGAATCAGCACCTTATCATTAAGTTTATCCTCATTTGTGACTTCAATAATAACAAGACTGTCATACTCTGTTGCAAGAGCATGCATATAGGCATCCTCTCGCATCTTTTGTGACACAATATCAGTGATATCCTTCACTTTTGTATAAGCAATTACATCACCGTTCTGATTACGTATCATGGAAATATTCCGACGAAGCCAGGCATGTTTACCGGAAAGAGTTTGTGCTTCATAATCATAAGTTACTTCCGTGATACCCTTATCAAAAGCTGCAAGCAAACGGTCTGTTTCCGAACTTTCCAAAAAATCATTCTTATTCGCAGTTACATATTTCTCACTACAAGCCTTTTGATACTGACTATTACTGCACGGAAGTTCAAGGCCAATCATATCTTTGAGCAAAATCTCTTTTCCGTCATCATCCTTCCATACACCATAATACAATTCATCCTTCGTCAGATTAGCTTCCAAAGCAATCATAGCGTCAGACAAAATTGCCTGCTTATAGTTTGTAAGCTGACCGGCTGCTTCTTCCTGTTCATCTCCCACAACATAAACATGCAAAACACAACTGCCGAGAAGACAGCCAAGGGCGTAGAACGGTAAAAGAGGATACTTCTCCTGGAATATAATGGCAATCAGCATAATCAGACTGAAGAAAAATATGGCCATATGCCTTTTTCTGCTTGTTCCTTCCGTCTTCAATGCATTAAGAAAAGTCACAATACTGGAGAATGCAAACATCGCAACCTGTACCCACAATGCGATATAACGTACAGGACCGGCCACATATGCATCACTTTCATCGAACCAGAAAAAGCATGGCAGGAAGAAATTAATAATGAGAAAAATGATTTCCAAGACAAAAAAAGCTCTGCCAAAAATATTGAAAAAGCGACTTTTCCAACCCTTCATCCCCAGGTATTCCACAAAATACGTGTAGAAATACACGATAATTAAGGACATTGCAACATAATAAACCGTAGTATCAGCAAACAACAGCGGTATCCAGTTCAATCCCGCAAGAATTCCCCAAAGAGTATCGGTTATATAGTAAGCAAACATGGAAAGCATCAACATTCGATAAACTTTCCCGGCTATCCGTTCACTATTGATTCCGGATATAAACATCACTTTGTAATTGATGATGAGTTGCACCGCAATAGCTATGCAACCTATTACTGAATACAAATAATCCTGCATACCAACACCTCTCGAGATAACATATGCCAACATCTGTCTAAGGTAACTTTATCACACTATGATTTACTTGTAACCATAAAATTACAATAATACAAAATCCTTAATAATTCCCATTTTATATACAATCACACGCCAATCAATGATATATTTTTATGGCTTTTCGTAAAATTTCTTTCAGAATTTCTTTCAGAACATTAGCCATACCCATACTATGCATCGTATATATAGATGTAACGATAAGTAACTAACTTATCATTACAATTCAAAAAGACTGATAACTATATAAAATAAACGGAGGTAGCGATTATGATGAAAACAAATCTTACAAAAAAGGCAGCAGCTTTATTAACATTCCTGGCAGTAATGGTAACATCAGTTGTGATTGCTCCGGTAGACACCTTTGCTAAGGAAACCAATCCTATAGATGAATACCTTATAACTCTTTATGCCATTACCGGAGAATCAAGCTCATATGTTGCTGATAATGGTGCTCCGTGCATAATTGACAGCGATTTCTGGGGCTCTGTAACATGGTATAAATCATTTGGAGAAGCACTTGAACACTGTAGATTTGATGATTGCGGTAGTCGTGCAGAATATAAAAAATACTGGCTGTTTGGCTGGCGTACACAAAATTGTGCGATTACAGGTCGTTGGGTAGTTGAATATGACGGAGAATTTGCACCAATATATATCAATGATTATGATAATAAATGGCACACGGATAATAGATATATGTAGAACTTACCTAATTAACTTACTTGATTAACTTTTCTAACTGAAAAATCGGCAGGACGTTATCATCATTTACGTCCTGCCGATTTTTATATATCAATTTTCGCGGCTATTTTCATCTAAACACAACTAATCCCTTCATTTTTCTATATCATCTTGAATGACTTCAGCGCTTTCATAATTGCCTCTTCCTTTTCTTTAGGACACTGAGGCTGTCTTGAAGTCTTCGTTTCCACTTCGGTCCGCGCTGAGCAAAGGTCCACCGGACCTTTAGCGCCCTCCGACTTCGACAGATTAGGCCTTGGAACAAGTTCCAAGTCTGTCGCGGCAGTCGTCGAATTGTCCTGCAAGCAGTCCATTCTCCTCGTTGCAGCGCGCAAATTCTCTGCCAATTCAATACCGCATTTTCTCTTCACCTGAGCAATATAGAGACTCGAAACCTTCATCCCACCATTATGCTCAGCCACATACTTCTTTATCTTTTCATAAGTTTCCTTGGTCTCAACAAAAGTTCCTTCCAATTCAGCTACATCCACATCTACATCAATATAATCATCCGGCTTCTGACGGAGTTGGGAAAGAAGAACAACCGTCTCCACATGAGTTCCTTTGTCCAAACTTATTTCCATATCATATGGAATGATTGGAAGCTTGAATGTTATGGACTTAAGCCACTGACCATTGGGCTGCTCTTCCTCATGAATTTCCACTTTTTCTATGATATGAGAAAGAAATTCACGTCGATCAGTTTCGTCCATAACGGTATTCATTTTATCAAAGTAAATAAGAGTGTTGTATATATTATCGCCACAAACCTTATCTACCATAACCGAACGCTTTTTTGCTTTTGCTTCAACAAGCGCATTTTCTGTCTCTTCGATTTTATCATAAACCTTACTAAGTCTATTTTCTAGGTCTGTCTTTCTTCTTTGATAATGTTTATCTTCATAATCCAAATTATCAAGGTCAGCAAGAATCGCATCTTTGTTAAGATAACATTGGCGAAGATCTTTTTCGAGGGCAGCTATTTCCTGGTCAAGAGCTGTAGTGTCTACTTCTATATCTATCT
>JAZLJS010000103.1:0-48959 GCA_045617945.1 Lachnospiraceae bacterium | reverse complement strand
ATATTGACGCTATATGTTAATTAGCCTATCATATTATGTGATATAAGGTCAATATAGTAATATTTGATGCGGTACGAGATTAGTACAGCGAAAGATTATCCGGAGAAGTAATACAGAGAGGTTATATAGAAAATAATATATATTCATGTGGGTAATTGAGGAGGGTATATGAAAGCAAAGAAAATAATCGGTAAAGTTGTGCTGGCTGTTTTGGCGGTACTTGTACTCGCCTGCATTGTATTCTGCGGAATATATTTTACAAGATTTCAATCGATAACTTCGCTCGAGAAATATACGGATTATGAAGACGGATATAATCTGTATTCAATGGATATAAAGTATGATTACAGTCTTGATGATATCATTAACTCAGGATACACGGATATGCAGGGCTTGGTTGATGCAATTATAGATGAATCGCTTCCGCTCCTTCCGGTAAGCATCAGTGTACCTTCGTATGGATGCAGTGCTTTTAGGACAGAAACTGTTGATAAAGATATATTGATGGGACGCAATTATGATTTTAAGCTTGATACATCGGCGCTTATGATTCGTTGTGAACCGAAGGACGGTTATAAATCAATCGCATTTGCCGCTCTTAATAATGTCGGTGCCGATAATGCGGATGCAGGAATTGCAAAAAAGATGGCTTGTCTGACCGCACCGTTTATCTGTCTTGATGGTGTGAATGAAAAGGGTGTATCCATTGCCGTGCTGACACTTCCAAGTGACCCTACGATGCATGATACAGGAAAGCCGAAGCTGGCAACATCGCTTCTTATTCGCCTTGTTCTTGACAGGGCGGCAACTACCGACGAGGCACTTGAACTTATTGAGCAGTATGATATTTTTTCCTCTAACGGTCGCGATTATCATTTCGTAATAAATGATGCCACAGGAAACAGCGTGGCTGTTGAATTTGACTGTGAGGATCCTGAAAGGAAAACGGTTGTTACTCCCACACAGGCAATAACCAATTTCTTTGTTATGTATATAGATAAAGTAGATTTGGATTCGGATAACGGAATGTACGGAACCGGAAAGAGCAGGAAGCGATATGAAGCTATGCTCGATGTGCTTGAAGATAATGAAAATGCAGTAGACATGGATGTTGCCTGGGAAGCATTGAGGGCTGCTGCGCAGGAACCCGATCCGAATGATATCACGAGTAATACGCAGTGGTCGATTATATTTAACAATACCGATGGGACTGCTGAGGTAGCAATACGCCGTCATTGGGATGATAAATTTGACTTTGCGATTGATTAATAAATTGATTAAAAGAAGTAGAAGATGAGTAAGTGTGTTTTTGTACGATAAATGGTTTGATGGAGAAATGGTGAAATGAAAAGAAAAATCAGGTTGTTGTTGGCTGTGGTATTGGCTATGGCGATGGTTATGGGAAGCAGTGAAACGGCATTGGCGAAGATCTTAACTGATTGTTCAAGTGTGAATCCGTATATGATTTCTACTATGGAAACCGGAGATATATTACAAACTGATGGTGACTTCCATATATACGTTAAAAATGATACGGGGCGTAAGGTATATATGTATAGTGAAACGGATACGTCTCCTACAAAAGTGTTGTTTACAGATATAGAATCTGAATATGCAGAATTTCCTGTCCCTCGTGAGCCTATAGCTGTTGGTGAACAGTCGAACTGGGGTTTAATGTCAGGCGAACGCTCAACAACTGTAACTATCCGAATGTCTGCTCCTGACCCGGATCCAGATCCGACGCCTACGCCTTCAAAGGAAGAAAAGCCTGTTGTAAAAGAAGTTATTGACAGAGATACATACAAATCATCTGTTCCTTCAAAGACCGTAATGGCTATTGATGCAAATGGAAAGATGGATATGGATATGAAGGTTCATCCTTCAAGTCAGCAGTCGGAAACAAATCAGAAGTTCCTTGTAAACTATAATGCAGGTCAGTTTGGTAAGGTACCGACAATCATTCTTACAAGTGATATTTTTATGAGAAATGATTTGCTTAGTGCAAGATATTGTCAGAAGGATAAGCTTGTATGGAATAATCTTAATTACAAGATTCCGGGTAATGTATATGCTGTTGTATACAATGAAACCGATGGTGCATACCTTATAAATGGAACAATTGATGCAAACGGAAATGCAACTTTCGAAGGTTTTATTCTTCGTCCCGCATCCACAATTACAATCTTTGCAGCAAATTAGAAATAATGTTTTTTGAATATATTAGAAGAACCCCGCCGATATCATGATGATATGGCGGGGTTTTGTAATCTTTCTTTGATCTTTATGCATAGACCTCAAACACCATCCGGTGCATAAGGTTAATAAATTTTTTGCTTTGATTGCTTAAGAAGTTCAAGCCCGAAGCTGGCCACATCTCTTCTTATTCGTCTTGTTCTCGATAAGGCGGCAACGACGGACGAAGCACTTGAGCTTATTGAGCAATATGATATTTTCTCATCAAATGGTCGTGATTATATATGGAGAGAATTCGCTCTTGATTATGACTGGTACGGACCGCTTAAGATGCCAACATTGTTTGATACAGTGGTTGCGCAAAATTCGTTGACTGGGGGAGGGCATTCTGATACAATATTTCGGAAATGTAGCTATTTAAAACCTTATGAGGATAGATTAATGAAAAATATGAGAAAAGTATTTAAAGTAATGCTTGGGGTTGCTGCGGTAGCAGTAACACTTTTAACCGGAACGAAAGAAGTTAAAGCGGAGGAGCCTAACTGGTTTTATGTTGAATTGGCGGAAGGCTGTTCTGAAGCAACGGTAAATGCGCGCGCCCTTGGTAGTGAGTATGAATATACTTTTGATTTAAGTGAGCCTTGGCAAGAAGTTATCGGCAATACTTCACTTAGCACCGCTTCAAATAAGACCAAGGTGTACTTTAGAGTAAAAGACACACAAAACTACTCGTTTTTACAATCGGATCGTCAATTTAGGACTGTAAGTGGTTCGGTGAGAATCGGTGGCGACATACTAACCCTTTTTAATCAGGACCCCAGTCAGGCCCGAATGGGAAGTAATGCGTTTCAATATTTGTTTAATGGTTGTACATGTATTGTTGATGCATCTCAATTGAAATTACCGGATTATGTGACGCCACGTTGCTATTATCGTATGTTCAATAACTGTACAAACTTGAAAAGCGCCCCTAATCTTCCTGCAACAGAGCTTGCAGATGCGTGCTATCTGGAAATGTTTTATTATTGTATAAATTTGACAACTGCCCCTGATCTTCCCGCAACGACTCTTGCAAATGATTGTTATAATTATATGTTTGGAGACTGCATTGCATTAACAAAAGCGCCGAAGCTTCCCGCAACAGAGCTTGTTTCCGGCTGTTATTTTAAAATGTTTAAAAATTGCAGTAATTTAAATGAAGTCCATGTTGGATTAACGAGCATAGGGGAGTTTGCTTCTATTAGTCCTCATCCTATGGATTATTGGCTTGATGGTATAACTTCGCCCGGTACAGTATATTGTACGCAGGATCTTTTTGATGAGACGGAAGATGAGATGGAACGTCCCGGTGGTGCGCAACCTCATGACTATTTGCGTTATCCTGAAGGATGGACTTATGCTGTGTATAAGCCGACGCCGGGACCTAACCCTAAGCCGGCGCCGGGGCCGGTAAGCGGACTTGAAATAGACCGCGATACATTTAAGTCTGATGCACCTGCACATACGGTAATAGCTTCGGAAGCAGCCACGAATGATTTTGGATATTTTGACCTTAAGGTACATAAGCCGGATGAGAAGACTATAGTTAATCAGGAATTTCTTGCCAAGACATTTGTAGGTCCTAATGTTCAGATTCTCATGACACAGAACATCTACCCGAGAAGAGATCTGTCGACAACGGAAAACGGAGCTTTTAAGAAACTTACATGGAACAATCTTCCCAAAGACCAGGCAGCCCCTGTATTCGCGGTTATGTACAACGAGACAGACGGTGCCTACGTACTTAACGGCACACTTGATGCAAACGGAACAGCAGTATTTAACGGATTTAAGCTGCGTAGTGCCTCAACCATCACAATCTGTAAATAGAACTAATAAAACTATAATAGAATCGCCTTTAGCCATGTGCAATTACGTCGGTTAAGGGCGATTTTCTATTGCATTCTACAAAGCCGCATACTCAAAAAGCCGTTGAATTCTAATGTTTATGGGATGTGTAATATTGATATCTTTTCGTGTATATGGACTTCTTTATATTTGTAATACGTGCTATACTTTATTTATCGATTGAAGGTGACGCCACTGGCATGCGCAATTGTTGGATAATGAGAACTATTTGCAGTTCCTCTACTGGCATGCGCAATCGGAAAAGGGTAGAGTTACTATTCACAGTGACTCCACCTGCATGCGCAATCGGAAAAGCATCGATTGCTTATGCTGACGGAGTCACTGCTTCGCAGTTTAATTTTAGCATAGCATAATCATCCTTATGTGCGAGCACAACGGACTGATTAAGCTATGCTAAATTAACTGTGAATAGTAACAAAAAAGCAGGATACGGGAGTCGAACCCGCCTCCTCGGCTTGGGAAGCCGATGTACTACCGATGTACTAATCCTGCGAATGGTGTTATTTTATCATTTTTTTAAAGAAAATCAAAGTGTTTTTGCAAGACACTTTTGAGCCGCCCTAAAAGGGACGGAGTGGAGAGTGTATGAATATTGCGGATGTTGAAAAATACATAAATGATATTCCAAAGTTTGCAGGAAAACATGCTTTGGCAGAAACAAAATTACTGTGTGATGAATTAACCGGGGGTGCCGACTGGCAACCCCGGATTATTCATGTTGCGGGTACGAATGGGAAAGGCTCTGTCTGCGCGTTTATGCGCAGTGCACTTACGAAGGCCGGTTACAGTGTCGGATTCTTTACTTCACCTCATTTGGTGAATATTCGAGAGAGAATTTGCATAGATTATGAAATGATTTCAGAATCGGACTTTGTATCTGCGTTTACCCATGTGCAGATTGCGGTTTCAGAGGTGGCAGCAGCATTGAAGCAAACGGATCATCCTGTAAGCGCCGACGCGTTGCATCCATCATATTTTGAATATCTGTTTTTGATGGCTATGTGGTATTTTAGCGTAAAGAAGCCGGATGTAATCATTTTGGAAGTGGGTCTGGGCGGACGGCTGGATGCTACCAACATTATTTCACAGCCTTCTTTATGTGTTATTACCGAGATTGGTTTGGATCATATGCAGTATCTTGGTAATACAATAGCGGAGATTGCCGGAGAAAAGGCGGGGATAATTAAGCCCGGGGTTCCGGTTGTTTATGCTGACCGCAAGAATGAAAGTACAGGTGTTATTCAAAAACGTGCCGAAGAATTGCAAGCCCCGAGTTACCCGGTATATGTCGGTGATATAGCTGAAACGGTAGACGAACGTGGGATTTCTTTTGCGTATGATTCCGTGCAAATTTCCGTTTCTTCCAAAAGCGTGTATCAAAAGGAAAACGCAGCGCTTGCTTATGAAGCATTGCTGAAGCTTTCGGACGAACGACTGACGAAGGACATTATTCTGGCCGGCATAAAGGAGAGCAGCTGGACGGGCAGAATGCAGGAAATCCTTCCGAATGTATATGTCGACGGGGCCCATAATACAGACGGCATTGAAGCTTTTTTAAAAAGCGTTTTGAATATATCGGTGGAAAAGTCAGGAACGCGATCACTTCTGTTCGGCGTGGTTGCCGACAAGCAATATGAGGAAATGATTGGTAATATTGCAGCTTCGGGATTGTTTGACAAGGTATATGTTTGCATTTTGGAGACGAATCGAAGTGTGAATATGGATGAATTGCAGGCAGTGTGGGGAAGATATCCGCAGATGTCCTGTCAATTTTATGATAATGTTACGGATGCATTTGCGACTGCACGGTCGGAACAAACGGACGATACCGTTTTGTTTGCGGTCGGCTCGTTGTATTTGGTAGGACAGATATTGTCCTTGGTTGTATAAGCGTGGTAATGAAAATGAATTACACAACAGTTGTTACTTTAAAAAAGGGAGAAGGCAGAACACTCAAATCCGGCGGAGTGTGGGTGTTTGATAACGAAATTGATTCCATTATGGGACGTTTCAAAAACGGAAGTGTAGTTGCTGTCCGCGATTTTGACGGTTATCCGATGGGATGCGGGTATATTAACCAGAATTCCAAGATCCGTATTCGCCTTTTATCCCGTAACATAGAAGAGAATATAGACGAAGCGTTCTTTTTACGCAAGGTTTCAGCCGCCTGGAATTATCGTAAGGAAGTCATGGGGGAGGACATTAACTCCTGCCGTGTGATTTTTGGCGAAGCCGATTCTCTGCCGGGGATTACGATCGACAAATACGAAGACGTTCTGGTTGTTGAATGTTTAACGCTTGGGATGGAAGCGTTCAAGGAAACCATTGTGAACGTTCTAAAGGATGTTCTTCGTGCAGACGGTATTGTTATTCGCGGAGTATACGAAAGAAGTGAGGCACCCGAGCGCAAGAAGGAAGGCCTGATGCCACAGAAGGGATTTATCGGTGAGTCGTTTGAAACCCGCTTTGAAATTCGCGAAAATGGTATTACTTATTTGATAGATGTGGAAAACGGCCAGAAAACAGGTTTCTTTCTGGATCAGAAATATAATCGAAGGGCAATTGCGAAGCTGTGCCGCGGCAAGCGGGTGCTTGACTGCTTTACGCATATGGGTACATTTGCTCTTAATGCGGGCTCTATGGGTGCACGTGAAGTTTTGGGACTGGATATTTCCGAATTTGCCGTATCGCAGGCACGTGAAAACGCACAGCGCAATAATTTGTCGGATATTGTGACTTTTCGCGAAGCGGATGTGCTGTCCTATCTGCCCGAACTGGTAGCGCGGGGAGAACAGTATGATGTGGTTATTCTGGATCCGCCGGCATTTACGAAAGCCAAGGATGCTACAAAAGCTGCCGTAAAAGGATATCGTCAGATTAACATTCAGGGAATGAAACTGGTTCGCCCCGGTGGATTCCTGGCAACATGTACATGTTCGCATTTTATGACGCAGGAGCTGTTTGCCAAAACGATTCGCGAGGCGGCAGTTGCGGCGCACAGAACGCTTACGCAGACGGAGTTTCGTACACAGGCGCCGGATCATCCGATGCTTTGGACGAACGAAGCTTCGTATTACTTGAAATTCTATATTTTCCGTGTGGATTAATTGGAGAACCTATATGAACGCACTATTTTCCAAACAGAAAGTCAGAATCATTTTCGGTGTTGAAATAATCATTTTTCTGCTGCTTATCGGCTTCTATATAAAACAGAGGGAGCGTTATGAAACGACGAGCTTTGCGCTTGGTGACTTTTCTTCGGATGTCATGCAACTGACAGAGGATGGCTGGGAGCTGCCGTCACAGGGGTGGGAATACGGTACACCGCTTCTTTCGGGCCCTCAAAGCTTTATGAAGGCAGGAACCTATACGTTGCAGGTTGTGTATGAGGCTGAGGATTTTCATTTTTTGAATTTCTCGGCATCGCGCGGTGAGGACGCGTATATCAAGGCCGGCAGAATCATTCTTTCCAAGAATTCCAATGTCATAACGTATCATTTTGAACTTACGGAAGACGTGAATGCATTTTCGCTTGATTTTGCAGGCGGCGGGACGACAGGCGCACTGAAAGTGCACGATATCAGTGTTACCCGAAATAATGACAAGCTCTCCCGGATTTTGGTTTTCTACGTTGTTCTGTGCATTCTGGCGGATATCTTCATTGTTTTCTACGTTCCGATCTACAGGAAACGAAATGTAATCTTCTCGTTGTTCGGCATTTTCGCACTGGTTTCGGTTCCTTTGTTTTTGAAAGGAATCATTATGGGGCATGATTTTGACTATCATATCATGCGAATTGAAAGTCTGGCATATGAACTGTCCGCGGGTGTGTTCCCGGTTCGAATGAACAGCTTGTTTTACGATGGAAACGGATACCCTTCGTCCGTTTATTATAACGATTTATTATTGTATTTCCCGGCCATTTTGCGATTGTGCGGATTTACGATTACGATTGCTTACAAAACCTATGTTTTGGCGATAAATGCCGGAACCATTGTGATTGCTTATGTATGTTTTCACAATATTCTGGAGCGCAAAAACGCCGCGCTTCTGGCAACATTCGGATATATGACGGCGACATACCGCTTATATGATGTGTATATTCGTACGGCGGTGGGCGAATACAGTGCTTTGATGTTCATGCCGCTTGTGATGCTGGCGTTGTGGAATATTTACGTAAGGACCGATTCTTTCTCCGAGAAGAACCAGGCACTTATTTTGGCGGCAGGTGTTTCGGGACTTTTGGGGACGCACGTTTTGTCGACGGAGATGATGGCGTTTGCGGTAATTCTGATCGTTCTGGCATGCTTTAAGAAGACATTTACATGGAAAGTCATAAAGACATGTCTGTATACGGCAGGCCTGACAATTCTTTTGAATCTTTATTATTTGGTTCCGTTTATGGATTACTATTTGAATGTGGATGCTGTAATCAACCATACAATCGAAAACGGAGTTCCCAAAATACAATCATCCGGAATGACACTGGCGGAGATGTTCTCATTCTTTGACAATGATCATTTAATAACACCCGGCCTTTTATTAATCCTCGTTTTGGGACTGGCGCTTGCACTTTGGGTGAATAAACTTTTGACCAAAGAAGAGAAGTTTATAACGATATTTGCGATTGTAATGATGTTTATTGCATCATGTTACTTCCCTTGGAATAAATTGGCCGCGCATACGGGAATCGGACGAATTCTTTCTCAGGTGCAATTCCCCAACAGATATCTGTCCTTTGCAATTCTGGCACTTGCACTTTTATTGGGTTGCCTGATTCGTGACATGAATAATGGAATATTCTGGAAGTTCAAGATCAGTTTTTCGCTTTGCTATGTTGTCATTATCAGCTGCGGTATACTTACCAGTATTTTCTTTATCAGCAACTGTGTGGATCACGCGCAGGATATTTACTATTATGACAAGGCCGAATTGATTTATGATGCCGGAGGAGAAGAATACACAAGATATGGAACACAGACAGATGCGTTGAACGCACTGTTTTTGATGCAGGGCGGTGATGCTCTTACGGTTATTTCCCAGAAATCTACAGATATCGAGATGCAGGTAGATGCCAACAGCAGCGATATGTATGTGGAAGTACCGCGTGTAAACTATAAGGGCTATCATGTGCGTAATGATGCGGGCGAAGAACTCGCCATTACGGATGGTGAGAATAACCGAATAGCATTTACGGTTCCGGCAGGATATAAGGGCAATATCCGGGTAACATACGAACAGCCGATTTACTGGGTTGTTGCGACGATCATTTCAGCGATTACGGCGGTTATACTGTTGATTGTTATTATGCGTGCGTTTGTCCTTTTCTTGAGAAATAAGTATGACATATTTACGAAAACGAAATCTGTTCATGAAGAGGCGTAATGCGTTTTGGAGTGAATAAGCGAAATGGAGATACATATGGAGAAGACACCTGTTATTGAATTTGAGGATTTTTCGTTTCAGTATTTTGCACAGGCAGAACCTACACTTCATCATATTAATCTTACGATTTATGAAGGAGAGAAGATTCTGATCGTGGGTCCTTCGGGTAGCGGTAAGTCCACATTGGGAAACTGTATAAACGGTTTGATTCCCTTTTCCTATAAAGGTGTGATTACCGGTTCCTGTAAAGTGTGCGGTATAGAAACGAAAGAGTCGGGGATTTTTGAACTGTCTCATCATGTCGGTACGGTATTGCAGGATCCTGACGGACAGTTTGTCGGACTCTCCGTTGCCGAAGATATAGCATTTTCTTTGGAAAATCGCTGTGTGCCGCAGGGTGAGATGAAGTCATTGGTCGAGAAGACCGCAAAGGCTGTTTCGATGGACAGCCTGTTAAATTCTTCACCGTTTGAATTATCAGGAGGTCAGAAACAACGCGTCGGCTTTGCGGGTGTCATGGTAGATGATGTAGAGATTCTGTTGTTCGACGAGCCTTTGGCAAATCTTGATCCGGCGACAGGTAAATCCGCAATTGCATTGATTGATGATATTCAGAAGGAATATAACAAGACATGTGTTATTATTGAACATCGTGCTGAGGATGTTCTGTATCGACCGGTGGATCGCATTATTGTTGTGAATAATGGAGAGATTGCGGCAGACTTTACACCGGATGAATGTATGGCGACGGATGTGCTGAGTCGTCTGGGGAATCGCGAACCGCTGTATGTTACGGCAATAAAGCATGCCGGAATTACCGTTACGCCGCAAATGCATGCCGGACAGCTTGAAACACTTGATATTCCGGCTGTTTCTCCGACGCTTCTTAAATGGAACGAAGAACAACCGGCTCCCTTGGAGATTCCGCCCAGAAAGGAATTACTTCGTGCGGAGCATATATGTTTTTCCTATGATGGAAGACGCGATATTTTAAAAGACATCAACTTCTCCGTTGAGGAAGGCGAAATGCTTAGCATTGTCGGTACAAACGGGGCCGGGAAGTCTACGCTTGCCAAAGCAATCTGCGGATTGATCAAAAACGTGGAGGGTGACTTTGTCCTAAACGGCGAGAGCCTTGCGGGAACGACAATCAAAGAGCGTGCGCAGTATATCGGGTATGTTATGCAGAATCCCAACCAGATGATCTGTAAACCAATGATTTATGATGAAGTGGCATTGGGACTTACCTTGAGAGGCGCTCCGGAGGCCGAAATACAGGAGAAAGTGGAAAACGCATTGAAGATATGCGGTTTGTATTCTTTTAGAAAATGGCCTGTTTCTGCTCTTTCATTCGGACAGAAGAAACGTGTGACCATTGCGTCCATGCTAACGTTGTCACCGAAGATCCTGATATTGGATGAACCGACGGCGGGGCAGGATTATAAGCACTATACGGATATCATGGAATTCTTAAAGGAGCTGAACGAGAAAGGTGTAACCATTATTTTAATAACACATGATATGCATTTAATGCTCGAATATACAAAGCGTGCTATTGTTGTAAACGGAGGTCAGATCATTTTTGACGGAAGCAGTGTCGAAGCACTTACGACGGAAGAGATAGCTTCCGCAGCCAGCCTTAAGATTACTTCCCTGTATGAACTCGCGGTGAAATGCGGAATTTCGGATCCGCAGCGTTTTGTAGAGAACTTTATTGCATATGAGAGGAGGACGGAACGATGAACAGCAAACTCTTCGACTATGTGGAACGTCATAATGTGATATATGATCTGTCGGGTGTTACGAAGCTTCTTTGCTTTTTGATAGCCAGTATTGCGGTTATTTACTCGTATGATATTCGAGTTGTTGCGATTGTCTTTATATGTTCGCTTATCTTTCTGAAGTTATCCGGAATTAAATTCTCGCAGATTAAGCTGATGGTTATTTACGTTGCCATTTATATGGCCGGCAACACGATTCTTACATATATATTTAATCCGTCTTACGGTGTCACATTGTATGGCACGGAGCATATTCTGCTGGGCGCGGGACGATATGCGCTTCGCACGGAGCAGATATTGTATCAATGTACAAAAGTACTGAAGTATTGCGCGGTTATTCCGCTCAGTATGATTTTCTTGCTGACAACGAATCCGAGTGAGATGGCGGCATCGTTAAACGGGGTAGGAATTCCTTACAAAATCACTTATGCGCTGGCATTGACACTTCGTTATTTTCCGGATGTTATTCGTGATTATCAGGAGATTTCCGTTGCACAGCAGGCCCGTGGTCTGGATATGTCCAAGAAAGAGAAATTCTCGGTGCGCGCCAAGAATGTGTTGAATATATGCGTGCCGCTTATCTTTACGACTTTGGACCGGGTTGAGATTATCAGTAATGCGATGGATTTGCGAGGCTTCGGAACGCAGAGGAAGCGTACGTGGTATGCCAAGAAACCGTTAAAAACATCCGATTATATTGCAATTTTGATTTGTATACTTCTGATGGGCTTAAGCATTTATGCATCGGTATGTATCAACCACAGCAGATATTTCAATCCGTTTATTTGATCAGCAAGTGTGAAGTGTCGGCGACAGTCTGAAACTTAAGGGAAAGTTCATGAATTCGAGTGAATAAATATTGTGATTATTTGCTGAAATTTGCTTGAAAAACCACTATATGCGGTATTATAATCAAAACGTGGCATGTGTGCCAAAACATTCAAATTTTGGGAGGTTACTTATGGAGAACAAAAAGTTATTTTCTTTCGGAACCAAGACAATCGTAGCTACCGCTTTGGGTGCTGCTTTGTTCATGGTTTTGTCAATGTTTGTGAAGATTCCTACGTTCGTTCCGAACACGGAAGTTCAGACAAGCTACGGTGTATGTAGTTTCTTTGCTGCTTTATTCGGACCTATTGCAGGCGCATTGATTGCTTTCATCGGACATGCTCTTTCCGATGCGGTATCTTACGGTTCTGTTTGGTGGAGCTGGGTTATTGCCAGTGCTTTTTCGGGCTTTGTATACGGTTTTGCATTTAGCCGTCTGAAAGTTGATGAAGGCGTATTCACAGGTAAAGATATTGCAACGTTCAATATTATTCAGGTAATTGGAAATGCCATTGCTTGGATCGTTATTGCTCCGGTTCTTGATATCGTAATGTACGGCGAACCTGCAAACCTTGTATTTACACAGGGCGCTGTTGCAGCTCTTTCCAATGCGATTTCATGTGCAGTAATCGGAACACTGTTGTTGTTCATCTATTCCAAGACCCGTGCCAAGAAGGGAAGCCTTAAGGCTGAATAAAAGGGCCTTTATTGATTTGACCTATTTATGGGAGCGGGGAGTAAATTTGCCGCTCCCAATTTTTACATTATGAAGAGTGAAACGGAGAATGTTATGGGTGATAAAATTCGTGATATTATTTCACAACTTACATTGGAAGAAAAGGCGGCGTTGTGTTCGGGACGTGACTTTTGGCATACGAAGAAGAATGAACGGTTGGGGATTCCGGAGATCATGGTTTCCGATGGCCCTCACGGATTGCGTAAGCAGGACCAGAAAGAAGATAATCTGGGTGTAAATGACAGCATTAAGGCTGTCTGCTTCCCTACAGCATGTGCTCTGGCAGCTTCGTTTGACAGAGATTTGGTGGAAACTGTCGGTAAAGCTTTGGGTGAGGAATGCCAGGCGGAGAATGTTGCCGTAATACTGGGTCCCGGAACCAACATTAAGCGTTCTCCTTTATGTGGCCGCAATTTTGAATATTTTTCGGAAGACCCGTACTTGGCGACCAACATTGCCGCAGCACATATCAAAGGTGTTCAGTCACAGGGTGTAGGCACTTCCTTGAAGCATTTTTGCGCGAACAATCGTGAATTCCGCAGAAACAGTTATGATTCCAGAATTGATGAGAGAGCATTTCGTGAGATTTATCTTGCATCTTTCGAAGGCGCGGTAAAGATGGGACAGCCGTGGACGGTTATGTGCAGCTACAACCGTATTAATGGTGACCAGGCTTCCGAGAATAAGCGTATTTTGACGGACATTTTGCGTGATGAATGGGGATTTGAAGGCCTTGTTGTCAGTGACTGGGGTGCTGTCAAAGACCGTGCGAAATGTATACAGGCCGGTTTGGATCTGGAGATGCCCGGAAACGGCGGAGCAAATGATAAAGTAATTGTTGAAGCAGTTCAGAACGGGACTTTGGCCGAGGAAGATGTCGACCGTTGCGTTTATCGTATTTTGGAATTGATATATAAAGGAATCGATAATCATGATGATTCCTATGTTTGGGATAAGGAGAAGCACCATGGCCTTTCCAAAGCAGTTGCAACGGAATGTATGGTTCTTCTGAAGAACGACGATAATGTATTACCGCTTGCCGACAGCGATTATATAGAAATAATCGGTGGATTTGCCAAGAAACCCCGTTTCCAGGGTGGCGGAAGTTCACATATCAATTGCACCAAAACGGATTCCATGCTCTATGCCATGCAGGGAAACAGTCATGTCAAATATGAACCCGGCTTCAGCGCCGATGATGATGCATATGATAAGGTTCTGTTTGACAGTGCAGTGAAGACCGCCAAGACGGTTGATAAGGTTGTTATCTTTGCGGGACTTCCCGAATCTTACGAATTTGAAGGCGGAGACCGTCAGCATATGTCTCTTCCGAAGGTACAGAATGACTTGATTGATGCTGTATGTAAAGTATGTAACAAGGTTATTGTTGTGTTGCATAACGGTGCACCTGTAGAGATGCCTTGGATTGACAAGGTTCAGGGTGTATTGGAAGCATATCTGGCCGGTCAGGGATCCGGTGCCGCAGTTAAAGATATTTTGTACGGAACGGTTAATCCTTCGGGTCGTTTGGCGGAAACATTCCCGCTTCGTTTGTGCGATACCCCGTCGTATCTTGACTTTGCATTGGACAGTGACGTAATCAATTACAGAGAGGGCATTTTTGTAGGATATCGTTACTATACGACTAAGCAGATGCCGGTTCTGTTCCCCTTCGGCTATGGTTTGTCCTACACGAAGTTCTCTTATGGCAATCTGAAACAGAGTACAACGGAAATGACCGATGATTCTACGATGGAAGTGTCGGTGAATGTTATTAATGAGGGTTCACTTACAGGTAAGGAAGTTGTTCAATTATATATTTCCAAGCCCGAAACCAAGATTCCTCGTCCGATTCGTGAATTAAAGGGATTTGACAAGATTGAAGTGAAACCGGGACAGCGCAGGAATGTGACTTTTACATTGGATAAGCGGAGCTTCGCATATTATGATACCGAATTGGGTGACTGGTATACGGAACCGGGTGAGTATCTTATCCAGTTCTGTAAGAATGCGAATGAAGTTATTTTGGAAACACGTGTTACTGTAAATCCTGCCAATCCGAAACCGGTTGTATTTACCGAGAACAGCTTGTATAAAGATGTTTTGTGTCATCCGAAGGCAGCGGCGATATTGTATCCTTACGTAATGGGAGAGAAGCCGAATGCCGATACCGAAGTGAACGAAGTGGCTGCAGAGGCATTCACGGAAGTGGCCAATAAGATGATGTACAACGATTCACCGCTCAGAAATCTTGTTACATTCGGAGACGGTTCCTTTACAAGAACGGATTTGATGAACTTGATTGAACGATTGAATGCTGCGATGCGATAAATTTAGCCGGGAGGATTATTAATATGAAGCTTTTGGAAGATCGAATTCGTAAAGATGGTGTTGTTCGGCCGGGAAATATTCTGAAAGTTGACAGCTTTCTGAATCACCAGATGGACATTCCGTTATTTCGCGAACTTGGTAAAGAGTTCAAGAGACGTTTTGAAGGTGAGAATATCACGAAGATATTGACAATCGAAGCATCCGGAATCGGTATAGCCTGTGTGGTTGCCCAATATTTTGATGTTCCCGTTGTTTTCGCCAAGAAGTCCAAGACTAAGAATATTGCCGGCGAAGTGTATACATCTCAGGTTGTTTCGTATACACACGGCCGTGTATATGATGTGATTGTATCCAAACAGTTCCTGGGCCCGCAGGACAGGGTGCTCGTGATTGATGATTTTCTGGCAAACGGTGCGGCTTTGGAAGGCTTGATAAAGCTGATTAATGATGCGGGTGCAACACTTGTCGGAGCAGGTATTGTAATCGAAAAAGGATTCCAGCCCGGCGGACAGACGCTTCGAGAACAGGGGGTTCGTATTGAATCACTGGCAATTGTTGACGGAATGAATGATGAGACCGGCGAAATATTCTTCCGCAAGCAGGATTAACTCATTTGTTCATCCGCTACGATTCATTTGTTACGATGTGATAAAGTGGTTGTCATAACATTTATTATGTTATATAATAGACTCTGTAGGTTTAGGCCTATGGGGTCTATTTGTTTACATAATGAGGGATAAAAGGAGATTCTATGCGTAATCACGTATTTGGTAAAATATTTACCTTTGTAGCAATATTGATGCTTGGAGTGATCGTCGGAAAAAGTGATGTTTGGGCAGCGAATTTTGCGGTAAACGCAGACGGTTCGGTAACGGTGCATTTTGAAGCTTCCGAACTGACAGATATTACGCCCATAACGCCCGGCGCTTCTTTTAATGCGAATGCATGTCTGATCCATGTGGATAAAGGAGCTGCAAATGGGGAAATATGGTATAGTTTATCCGGTAACGACTGTACATTTCCTGCATCCGATATATACGGCTTTTTGAACGGAACAGATTTTGCACCGATAGAACATCCTGCATCATATACCATGAAAGTATATGCCGTTGATAGCAGTAACCCGGATGTCAGAGGAGAACGTGCTCTAGAAGATACACTTGTTCTTTCCAAGATTGTAGTTACGGGTGATGCAAACGGTACTTATACAGTAACCGATAACCATGGGAATACAAATGCGACGACCGGTTACGGTATCGCGAGCACTTTATATTCATCGGGTGAAAATGTTACGTTGAATGCAACACCTAATTCGGGATATTCCTTTAATAAGTGGACGGTTTCAGGTGCGGCATCAACTTCCGGGGATACTGCTAATCCTTGCACTGTTACGTTCGGTCCCGCGAATATTTCTGCGTCCGGTGCATCTGCAATGGGTTATGTTCCTATTTCATCCATTACGATATCGCCTACGACGGTTGCTTTGGGCAGCAGCCCGATAATTACGGCAGCGATCACACCTTCAAATGCAACGAATCAAACGGTTACCTGGAGCGTTGACGATGTGACAGCAGCTGAGATTAATTCGACTACAGGTCAGTTAACTCCCAAGAAAGCCGGTACTGTGAAAGTGACCGCTACTGTAGTAAACGGAGCGTCGGAAACGACACCGTTTGTTAAAGATGAGAATATTACGATTACCGCGGTTAATGTAACGGATATTACATTAACCAATGCCTCCCCGTCATTAACACCGGGTGCTTCCGTTACATTGGATGCTCAGGTTGTTCCCACGGATGCAACTTATAAGACGATTGTATGGTCGTTTTCTCCGTCCAATACGGTAGATACATCAAAGTTTACTCTTTCGGGGAATAAGGTGACGGCGCATTCAGATGCTCCCACATCCGGTTCATTGATCATGCGCGCTACTATAGACAAGGGTCTGGACGGAACGAATGCATTTACCAAGGACTTTACTATAGCGCTTAAGAGCCTTAATCCTGTTACCAAATTTACAATTCCCGGAACAATCAATATTACAAAAGGATTTAAGATACCGTTGACGGGAGATTATGCCATTACGATCGAACCGACCGATGCGACCAATCAAAAAATTACTTGGACGGTTGCCGGCGGAGATCCCAGTGTTATTACGATGACCGGAGACGGCAAGACAAACAGCGCCGTTACAGCAAATAAGAAAGGGTCCACAACATTAAAGGGAACAATTGCCAATGCCACATCAACAGGTGACTTGGACAGTAATAGCGGTACGCCGTCTACAGTAATCGTATATGATGCTCCGAGTGCATCATATGACAGTTCCACGGGTGTTTTGAAAGTTGTTTTGGATAGTAAAGTGTATACGGGAACGGATAAGTCGGTTAATCTGACGAATGTAACCGGTGCATATCTTGTATTTAAATGTAACGGCAGTGAAGTTGCTGCGTTGGATTGCAAGGATCGCGGACAGAATTTTACGCTTTCCGCAGATGATCTGGTTGCTGCCAAGAACGGTTCGGGTGTGACTTTGGCAGATCAGCTTAAAAACAATAAGTATGAAGGTGATTTGGAAGTTGTTGTATATCCTGTCGGAACGAGCGAAAGCGGTGTATCAAATACCCGTAATACGGCAACGAGCGCAACAGCCAAGATACACAGTTATTTGGTAAAAGTATTCGGTGAAAATATTTCCGGTGCATTTTATTATGGTATTGCTCAGCAGAAATTGAATATTGCCGCAACACCGTTAACGGGCTGCACGTTTTCCAAATGGAAAGATAATTCGACGGCAGGCCAGGTTCGTTCGATTACGGTAAGCAGTGATGCATCTCGCAATAATTACGAAGCGATAGCAACATCAACGAATAAGGCTACGACCAATACACCGACTTCGACTGCAGGAAATCGGAACAGTTCTTCGGGAGCCGGATATGATCGGGTTCCCAAGACCGGTGAAGACAATACGGTAGCAATTCTGTTTGTTTTATTGGGTGTTTGTGCTCTCGGAGCAGTACTGGCTGTTACGCTTAGACGTGTTCCTAAGAAGAATTCCGATAACAAGTAAGTAAACAGGTGAACAGAATACCGGACTTTGAATGAGAAATGCAGAAATTGACATAAGCTGATAAGGGGAAGCAATATTGTCAAGTGGGGAGAACATTCAAAAGGATATGGATAAACAGCGCCGGGCGGAGCTTTCTGAGTGGGCTCCGCCTGTTTTTGTTGTATGTTTTGTAAGTTGTGTCTTCATTTTGGCAATGCTTAAGTATCGTTTGGTATATATGGAAAATGCCTATCAGGCCCAAATGTCGGAGCTTGTGGCCGTACGTGAGCTGGTGGAAACATCCGAAAGCGAAACGGATGAAGAACCTTTACCTGTAATACAGATTGATGACTTACCCAAGGAACCGGAAATAACCGATTACGGAACGCTTCTTAAGAATCATAAGATTACGCTTGAAAAACCGATGATGCTTACGCAGATGAGGGATATCCATCTGATGAATGCGGATACGGTAGGTTGGCTGACAATCAAAGATACTAACGTAGATTATCCCGTAATGCAGACGATGCGTGATGAAGAATTCTATCTGGATCGTGACTTCCAGAAGAATTACAGCGCCAACGGCTGTCTGATCATGGATACTGATTCCGTTGTTGGAACAGGCACAAAGGCTAATGATTATAAGGACGGGACTCTGCCGTCGACGAACCTGATTATTCACGGACATAATATGAAGAACGGTTCCATGTTCGGTAATCTGGATTTGTATCGGAAGCAGGATTACGAGAAAGAGCACGAGATTATTTCGTTTGACAGTCTGTATGAACACCGTGAGTATCAGATTGTTTCGGTATTTCAGTCACAGGTCTTTTTGGTGACACAGAATGATGTATTCAAGTTTTACAAATTCTTTAACAGTTATACAGAAGAAGAGTTTCATGACTTTTATGATAATATAAAGGAAATGGCGTTGTATGATACGGGAGTAACGGCCGAATACGGTGATGAGTTCATTACGCTTTCGGTATGCGCGTATCATGTGGAGAACGGACGTCTTGTAATTGTTGCCAAGCGCGTGCTATAGAGTCGGACATAAGGATTGATCCGGCAGAGTAATTGAGCCGGGTAGAGGAATAGAGCCCGGCAGAGGAATAGAGGAAATGGTTTTCTCATCGTATGAATTTTTAGCCTTTATAGCGATTGTATTCGTGTTGTACTATGTTACGTTACAGCATAAGAAGCTTAACAATGTAGTACTGTTATTGGCGAATGCAATTTTTTATGTGTGGGCCGGAGTGAAGGGCCTGCTTATAATTGCATGCGTTATTCTATTGTCCTTTCTGGGAATACGATTATTGAAGAATGCGACAACGGTGGCGTCTTTGACAAAACGGCGGGTGTTATTTGCGATGACATTGGTTGTGACGTTGGTTCCGCTTCTGCTGTCGAAATATACGTCGGGATTTCCTGCGGTACTTGGTATATCCTTCTTTACGTTCCAGGCTGTAAGTTGTGTGTGTGATACTTATCTGGGAAGACTTTCGGAGGATTTTGATCTGTGTGAGTACGCGGTTTATGTTTCGTTTTTCCCGAGCATATCATCCGGACCGATTGAGCGGATGGGGAACTTCCTTCCGCAGCTTCGTCAGAAGAGAGAATTTGACTATGATTGTGCCGTATACGGCCTCAGACTTTTTCTCCTTGGTATGCTTAAGAAAATGGTGATTTCGGATTCACTTGGCAAATATGTCGATATGGTATTCGATAATGTGTCTGCTTATTCCGGTCCGGCGTTCTGTATTGCGATCTTTATGTTCACATTTCAGATATATTGTGACTTTTCGGGATATTCCGATATGGCACTCGGCGTTGCCAAACTTATGGGTATAGAACTGACGCAGAACTTCAAAATGCCGTATATGGCAGCATCCGTGAAGGAATTCTGGGGTCGCTGGCACATTTCGCTGTCGAACTGGCTGCGCGATTATGTGTATATTCCGCTGGGCGGCAACCGAAAGGGACGCTTTAGGAAATGTCTGAATCTGATGATTACATTCCTCGTAAGCGGTATCTGGCACGGGGCGGATGTGTCATTTGTTGTATGGGGCGGTTTGCACGGTGTATATCAGATCGCCGAGGAATTGCTTCCGAAACGGAAGAATCCGTCCAAGACATTTCATATAATCCGTGTAGTCATTACATTTATACTGGTAAGTTTTGCGTGGATGTTTTTCAGAGCCAATACAATAACAGATGCAATTTATATCTTGCGCAGGATGTTTGTCCCGGGCGATATTGCTGTCGCGCTGACGTCCATGGAAATGGGTGCATTTTCCGTGGTGAAGGTTCTTGCTTCGATTGCATTTGTTCTTTTGTGGGATTATGCGAACAGCAGAACCGATCTTCTTGCGAAGATGGGGAAACTCCCGATGCTTCTTCGCTGGGGAATATATGCGGTTGTATTTGTTTTTGTAATAACGCTTTCCGTTCATAACGGAGTACAGTCGGCGTTTATCTATGCCCGCTTTTAAACGAAGGCATAGGATTGATTCGTGAATATGTGTGACTTTTGTTTCATATAATATGTTACATACATTTAGCAGGTGATGATGTGAAGAAATTTGTGCTAAAGTCATTCATCTTTTTGTTTCTGGTTGCGGCGGTGATGTTTCTGCCGGCGTATATTCTGGATCCGTATAATGTGTTCCATTATGAAAACCCAAGAAACAATGGTGTGGAACTTAACAAGAATTTTGCTAAAACTAAATATATTCTGAATCATCAGGATTTGTTCGATTCGTTAGTGTTCGGCTCGTCACGCGCGGGCTTTTTGGATGTATCCCGTATTCCGAACGGATCGTATTATAATATGTATTCTTCGGAGGCAGTTCCGGCCGAACATGTAAAAACCCTGAAGATATTGTTGAAACATGGGTATTGCCCCAAGAATATCCTCGTTCTTGTTGATGATATTTCCTGCTTTGTAGATCCTGCCGAGCATGAATCCATTCTATACAGACTTCCGTATCCGGATGGAAATGTGTTTGATCATATGGAATTTTATACGAAGTATTGCGATGCGATGATGCTTGCGGAGTCAATTCCCGTGATGCGATCGTTTGTTGATCTGGATTCGGACTATGGCAATCGATTTCGAACAACGGGAACGGAACGTCTGGACATAACACCGGATTGGGACGGTTTGATGGATGGAGCGTCGCCTTCCGGATATTGGGCGGATTATTATGAATTGCGTGTGGATGAAGCACTTTCCGATATGCAGGAACTGGTTGATTTGTGTAATGCAAACGGAATCAGCTTAACTGTAGCTACCAATCCATTGTATTGTGTTACATATAAGCGTTCGGCCGAGGCGGGATATCTGGAATTCCTGAGAGGCTTGGCCGAGGTTACGGATTATTACGGATTCAGCAGCTTATCGGATATAACCAACAATTACACCTGTTATTATGAGACGAGCCATTATTCACCGTATGTTGGCCATAAGATGATCGAAGTGATATACGAAGATCAGACGGACCCGTATCTGTGGTCTCAGGGGTTTGGAATATCTGTTAATTCGGAAAATATAGATGAATATATTACTTTTTTGGAGTCGCAACTATGAAAGAGAATGTGCCGAATATAAAGAAGAGGGTACTTGACTTTGTCCTGTTGACAGTAATAGGGGTGGCAATAGAGGTATCGCTTTCGTATCTTTTAGAGGTTATTTTTCAATTTTCGCCGGAGTGGCGCAAGCAATACGAAAGTCATATAGCCGATTTGATGGTGGACGATCTCCCCGTTATCTTGGGCGTGACGATTGTTGTTCCGATTCTGGAGGAATTGGTATTTCGCGGAGTTCTTTTGAAAATGTCGGTATCACATTTACCGTTTTGGCTGATGAATTTTGTTCAGGCTTTCCTGTTCGGGGTTTACCACGGAAATGTAATACAGGGAGCGTATGCTTTCATTGCCGGTGTTCTGTTCGGATATATATGTATCAGTATGGGGTCGCTTTTGTATTCCATGTGGACGCACATTTGCGTAAATGTATCCGGCCTGTTCCTGATTGGATTGTTTGCGTCGGATTTGCCAATCGGAGTGAACTGTGTCATAGTAGCTGTATCAATTTTTGTTATCACATTGTCAGCACTGCATCTTACCCGTAGTCAGAGCGGTATGGCAATTATTCGGAGGAAGAAGATATGGATGTAGAAACTAATGTACCTGAAACAAATACAACGCAGACTAATGCGCCGGAGAATAGAGCGCCGGAGATTAGCGTGTCGGAAGTGAAAATGTCCGAAACAAAAGCGTCGGAAGTGAATATGGAGAGACCTATCAATATGCAGCCCGTGGGCAAAGTTCATACGCCCTATTTTGCGAAATTGATGAATGAGTCGGGATTTTTTGTTCCGGTATTTTTCTTTTATGCACTAATTTTCACCACGTGTTTGTATCCTGGGTTCGGAACAATCACAATGCCGGTAATTTCCTTGGTTACGGTGTGTCTGCTTGCGTGCTTGTGTAAGCGTTGGAGCATGAAACTTACGGCCAAAGATATATTCTATTTTGTTGCATGGATACTGCTTGCGGTAAGTAACTGCCGGACGATGAGCTCTTTGCTTGTGTTCTTCAATTGTTTGGGAATGGTGCTTTTGCTGTTTTCGTTTATGCTGAATCATTTTGCGGATACATCCGAATGGGGATTTCCGAAGTATTTTGCGGAAACCGTTATTGCATTGTTCAAACCGTTCGGATATCTTGGTTATCCTTTTTCGGCAATCAAGGCGTATTTTTCCAAGAACACACATAAGAAAAGTAAAAATGCCAAATACGTGTGGCTCGGTTTACTGTTGGCACTTCCCGTATTTGTTGTTGTAATTGCACTGCTGTGCCGCGCGGATGTTGTATTTAAAGAGTTTATGAGAGATGTTCTTAGATATATCCGCTTGCCGCAGCACCCGATATGGATGATTTTCCTTTTCTTTGTAGGACTGATTGTTGCATTTGCGTTTGTGGCATCGCTTGCGGATTCACATTATGAACCGGAGAAGGCGAATGCTAAGACGTGGGAACCGATTGTCGGAATTACTTTTCTTGCAGTACTGCTGGTAGTGTATGTGTTGTTCTGCGGCATACAGATTTCGTATCTGTTCACCGGACAGCTTACGCTTCCTGCCGGATATACGTATTCCCAATATGCACGGGAAGGTTATTATGAGCTTTTGCTTGTTTGTGTGATCAATTTGGTTATCATTCTGCTATTTATCCATAAGTTTTCCATAAGCAAGGCACTTAATATTCTGATGACACTGTTTTCAGTTTGTACCTATATAATGATTGCTTCATCTGCAATTCGACTCGTGATGTATGTGCAGACGTATGCACTTACGTTCCGTCGTTTGCTGGCAATGTGGTCCTTACTGCTGATTGCGGTTGTTCTTATAGGGGCGGCCATCAGTATCTGGAAGCATGACTTTAAATTATTCCATTATGCTGTTGCAGTTGTTACGGTTTGCTTTGTTGTATTGTCCCTGGCAAGACCGGATGCAGTGATTGCAAGATATAATCTTGCACAGAAAGGCGACAAGGCGGATATTGCATATTTGGTTGATACATTGAGCGCCGATACGGTTCCGGCATTGAACGATTTTGGAATTATGGACCGTGAGCTTATTGGGCAATTCTATGATTTGAAACAAACCGGATATGAGTATGATGACATGGAGCCGCTTGACTTTAACTTCTCATTGAATAAGGCCGGTTCAATCATCAGGTCGTACGTTGCGGAATGATTGATTTTTAATTTAATTTTAACTTGCCATACGATTTCATTATCGAATATACTGTTTATGAAGGGACATGAAATGTTCATATAATATAGGGAGGAATAAAGATGAGTGATTTTGAAGATAACAGCTTGGAACAAGCATTGAATAATGCACAGGAAGCAGTTGAAGTTATTGATAATGTTGAGGCAGAGGCTGTAGAGACAGTAGAAGCAGAAGTTGTAGAAGAAGCGAAGGATTATGTCAGAGCTGAAGCAGGATATGAGCAGGCAGCTCAGAATATGGCTGATTTTGCACACGAATCCATTAATGATAATGCGCAGGGAACATATACAACAGGTGATTCCTTTACACATTACAGCAGTGGAAACGGTGGTGCCCAGGCATCAACAGAGACTCCGGAAGGTGGTAAAGCAAGCGGATTTGCGATCGCATCTCTTTGCTGCGGCATTGTTTCCATTCTTTGTTGCTGTGCAAATTGCGTAATCTATCCGTTGGCGATTGCAGCCATCGTATTTGGATGCATTTCGATTTATCGCCAGGAACGCCTGAAGGGAATGGCAATTGCCGGAATTGCATGCGGCGGTGTCGGTATTATCCTTAATATCGTATTTAATGTTATTGCACAAACCGGTGCACAGAAGATTTATGATTTGAATGATTATGATATGCTCAGAGAGTATCTTGAAGAGTATTTGTAAGAGGTAATCAGATGGGCGAGAATGATAAGGTATTCTATACGCTCGGTAAGATCGTGCTGCTCCTTTTTCTTGGGGCAGCACTTCTTTATGTGTGTACCGGCCTGTCCGTACTAAGAATTCCGATTCCGTGTATGCTTCATGAAATGACAGGATATTATTGCCCCGGATGCGGCGGAACCAGATCGGTCAGAGTGCTGTTACACGGTGATATACTGTTGTCGCTGTATTATTTCCCGCCGTTAATCCCGGGACTTCTGTTGGGAGCAGTGTTTATGGCGCGTGCGTTTTATACGAAGCATTTTGACGCCGCGCACTTTGCGAAAACTAATAAGCATTCTCCGTTTGCCCTTTCGGGTGATGGGAAAATGCTTAAATGGGTCTATATATGGATTGGCCTTGTATTTGTACAGTGCATCGTGAAAAATGCGGCACTTTTGTTCTGGGGCTACATTTGGATGAAATAGCGTCCGCTTGCTCCGCAAGGAAGAATCAGTCCGTTCTCTTTGACGGGTAAACCGATTTCACCGGCCTCGACTTTGCCTCCGAATCTTGATACAAACACTGTATTGAACATATATGACAAAACTGCAGGCTGTAGTCCGGTTGTGTATGAATTGATCAGGACAAACAGAGGCTGATCGGACAGCAGTTTGGAGCACAATTCAATAAACGGGAATACAGATTCTTCGATTTTCCAGATTTCGCCCTTGGGTCCGCGTCCGTATGACGGCGGATCCATTATTATTCCGTCATATTTGTTGCCGCGTCGAATCTCACGCTCGACAAATTTGACACAGTCGTCAACGAGCCATCGAATCGGTTTATCACCGAGTCCGGACAGGATGGCGTTCTCTTTCGCCCAGGCAACCATTCCTTTGGAAGCATCCACGTGTGTAACGGCTGCGCCTGCCGCAGCAGCTGATAACGTTGCACCGCCGGTATATGCGAACAAGTTTAATACCTTTACTTCGCGGCCGTCATTTATGGCATCCCTGATCAAGTTACCGGTCCAATCCCAGTTTACCGCCTGCTCCGGAAACAGTCCGGTATGCTTGAAGGAAAACGGTTTGAGGGCAAAAGTCAAATCCCTGTAGGATATATTCCATTGCTGCGGAAGATTGATGAACTCCCATTCGCCGCCGCCTTTGGAACTTCTGTGATAATGCGCATTCTTTTTGTTCCATTCGCCGGCTGTACGGGGGGTATTCCATATTACCTGAGGATCCGGTCTTACCAGTATATACTTTCCCCATCTTTCCAGTTTTTCGCCGTTTGAAGTGTCGAGAACTTCGTAATCTTTCCATTTATCGGCTGTCCACATACTTATCTCCGTTTCATTTATGATATATTAGGACTTATCTCTATCTTGCAAAGTCAATTTGCGTATGCATTATATCATATGAAGAGATGCATATCCACCCGATGAGAACAGATATGAAAAATCCCCTTTTACCTTGACCGAAAGGCTTAAATAATATATAATCGCAACGGATTGATTTATCACTTTACAGTAATAATATGTAGAGTTATTTAGGAGGAGAACTATGAGTACAAACACCATGGTATGGGTGCTTATTGCATTCGGCGTTTATTTGGTCGGAATGATTGTTATCGGTGCTATGTATATGAGCCGTAACAACAGCTCCGAGGATTACTTTTTGGGCGGCAGAAGCTTAAACGGTTTTGTTGCCGCATTGTCAGCCCAGGCTTCAGATATGAGCGGATGGCTGTTGATGGGATTGCCCGGCTCCATTTATGCGTTGGGAACTGGTCAGGCATGGATCGGAATAGGATTGTTTCTTGGTACGGTTGCCAATTGGCTGCTCATTTCCGGTCGCTTACGTAAATACACGATTCGTGCCAACAATTCATTGACACTTCCCGAGTTCTTCCAGAACCGTTATCACGATAAGAAGAAGGTTCTGTTGGGAGTATCTTCCGTGGTTATTGTTATTTTCTTCCTTGTATATACTGCTTCGGCACTTGCATCCGGTGGTAAGCTTTTTAATTCCATCTTTGGTGTTGATTACCACATTGCTTTGGCAATCGGTGCGACCGTTATTCTGATTTATACATTTATGGGCGGTTTCCTGGCAGTTTGCGTAACAGACTTTATTCAGGGAACACTGATGCTGATTGCGCTTTTGATTATTCCTATTTTGGCATACTGCATTGTGGGCGGTTCCAATGTGGAATCCTTACTTACATCTACAGGTGTGAATGCGGGTTCGTTTATGAATCTGTTCCAGGAGAACGGTACATCGATTACGGCAGTTTCCATCATTTCTTCACTTGCGTGGGGACTCGGATATTGCGGTATGCCGCACATTCTTGTTCGTTTTATGGCAGTTAAGGATGAGAAAGAATTAAAGAAATCCAAAGTAGTCGGTATTGTATGGGTTGCTTTGTCACTTTTGTTTGCATGCTTCATCGGTGTTATCGGTCGTGCATATCTTGCTCCCGATGTATTGACCGGCGGTGCAACTGAAGATGTATTTATTGAAATGATTAAGCGTGTGTTCATTAACGATATCCGCGTACCGTTTATTGCAGGTTTGTTCCTGTGTGCTATTTTGGCAGCTATCATGTCTACGGCAGATTCACAGCTTCTGGTTACTGCTTCGGCTGTTGCCGAAGATCTCTATAAAGGGATTTTCCATAAGGAAGCTTCTGAGAAGCAGGTATTGAACCTTAGCCGTGTCGTTGTTATTATTGTAGCTGTTTTGGCATTCATTATCGCATGGGATCCGGAATCTTCCGTTATGGGTCTTGTTTCGGATGCATGGGCAGGATTCGGTGCAGCATTCGGACCGATTGTTCTGATGTCGTTGTTCTGGAAGCGTACCAATCTTAAAGGCGCTGTAACAGGTATTATTTCAGGTGCTGCTGTTGTTATTATTTGGGACTATCTTCCTATTATAAACGGAGCGAAGATCGGTGATGTTACCGGACTGTACTCACTGGTTCCCGGATTCTTTATCAGCTTATTGGCAATCGTTATTGTTTCCCTTTGCACGGAAGAACCTTCCGATGAAATCAAGCAGGAGTTTGATGATGTAGCTAAGGCGTGAGAACGAATCGTTTTGAAGTATATATTTATATAGAAGAAACAGGACGCCGCATCGTGACTTTATATCATGGTGCGGCATTCTTCATCCATTGGAAGAAGAACGATTTTTCCTTGAAAATGTGGACTTTTGCCCAAAATACAAGATTGTATCAAAAAAAATACAAAAAAAATATTTTTTTTCTTGCAACCGGTGAATGGGTCGTGTATACTAACACTTGCTGTGACATTGATAGCGTAGAAGCGTGAGGTTGCTGCCCTCTGTGGCAGGTTTTCCGTGGAGCGAATGTCATGTTAGGAAACTGGCGACAAGTCACTGTACGTATTCAGAAGTCTACTACAGGTAGAAACGACGTGTGAAGTTTCGTGTGATTTTAAACATGGACACACACGGGAGAGTGTACAGTCACCGCTTGTCGTACTTATCACAAAAGTGCGAAAAGGAGGCGACTTTTTTTATGGCAACAAATCAGGTAATGAGAATCACACTTAAGGCGTATGATCATGTACTCGTTGATGATGCAGCGAAGAAGATCATCGAAACTGTCAAGAAGAATGGATCCGAGGTTAGCGGACCCGTACCCCTTCCTACTAAAAGGGAAGTTGTTACAATCATCCGTGCCGTACATAAGTACAAGGATTCCCGTGAACAGTTCGAACAGAGAACCCATAAGCGTTTGATTGACATCATCACACCGACCCAGAAGACAGTAGATTCCCTGTCCAGACTGGAAATGCCTGCAGGTGTCTACATCGACATCAAAATGAAGAACAAATAACAACCCCTACAAGTGTATATGAACGTTTCGACGTTCCGCTGTAGAACCAAAAGGAGGTAACAAAGTTTTATGAAGAAAGCAATTTTAGCAACAAAAATCGGAATGACACAGATCTTCAATGAAGACGGCGTACTTGTTCCGGTAACAGTTCTTGAAGCCGGCCCCTGTGTTGTTACACAGATCAAGACTGAAGAGAACGATGGTTACTGTGCAGTACAGGTTGGCTTTGTTGATATGAAGGATCGTATCGTTAACAAAGACAAGAACGGTAAGAAGACAATCGTTCATCGCAACGGTGCAACAAAGGCAGCTGCAGGACATTTCAAGAAGGCAGGCCTTTCGGGATCCAAGCGTTTTGTCAGAGAGTTCAAGTTTGACAACGTTGATGAATATGAATTGGCACAGGAAATCAAAGCAGACATCTTCTCCGCAGGTGACAAGATTGATGCTTCCGCTATTTCAAAGGGTAAAGGTTTCCAGGGTGCCGTTAAGCGTCACGGACAGCACAGAGGACCTATGAAGCACGGTTCCAAGTTCCATCGCCATGCAGGTTCCAACGGTGCATGTTCCTCACCCAGCCGTGTGTTCAAAGGTAAGAAGATGCCCGGTCAGATGGGCGGCGTAAAGGTTACGGTTCAGAATCTTGAAGTTGTAAGAGTTGATGCCGAGAAGAACCTGCTGCTTGTTAAGGGTGCCGTTCCCGGACCGAAGAAGGCATTGGTTACGATCAAAGAAAGCGTTAAGACGATCGACTGATTGAACATAAGAAAGGAGGAACACATAGATGGCTAACGTATCTGTTTATAATATGGAAGGCAAAGAAGTCGGCAAGATTGACTTGAATGATGCTGTATTCGGTGTGAAGGTTAATGAACATCTTGTACACCTTGCAGTTCTTCAGCAGCTTGCTAATAACCGTCAGGGCACACAGAAGGCCAAGACACGCTCGGAGGTTTCCGGCGGTGGCAAGAAACCCTGGAGACAGAAAGGAACCGGTCATGCAAGACAGGGTTCGACAAGAGCTCCTCAGTGGACAGGCGGCGGAGTAGTATTCGCACCCGTACCGAGAGATTACTCTTTCAAAATGAACAAGAAAGAAAAGAGAGCAGCACTTAAGAGTGCACTTACATCTCGCGTTCAGGACGACAAGTTCTTCGTAATGGATGAGCTTACAATGGAAGCTAAGACAAAGAACTTCCAGAAAGTTCTTGATAACCTTAAGGTTAGCAAAGCTATCGTTATTTTGAGCGATGATGATGATAAGAACGTTATCTTGGCAGCAAGAAACATTCCCAATGTAATTACTGCTTATGTAAATACCATTAATACTTACGATATTATGAAGTACAACACAGTTATTGCTACTAAGGCAGCTGTTGCAAAGATTGAGGAGGTATACGCATAATGGCTAACATTCAATACTATGACGTGATCCTCAAGCCGGTTATCACAGAAAAGTCAATGGCCGGTATGGGAGATAAGAAGTACACATTCCTGGTTCATCCCGAAGCAAACAAGACTCAGATCAAAGAAGCTGTTGAAAAGATGTTTGACGGTGCAAAGGTTTTGTCGGTTAACACAATGAACCTTGATGGAAAGACCAAGAGACGCGGATATGTCTTTGGTAAGACAGCTAAGACCAAGAAAGCAGTTGTTACACTTACTGCTGACAGCAAGGATATCGAGATTTTCTCAGGTCTGTAAAATGCTGACGATAAAGGCTGCGAAATCAGTCTGAAATTAGAAACTATTAACTTTTAAAATGTAAGGAGAAAGAAAATGGGTATTAAAACATATAATCCCTATACACCTTCGAGAAGACAGATGTCCGGTTCGGATTTCGCTGAAATCACCAAGACAACTCCTGAAAAGGCTCTTTGTTCTAACCTTAAGAAGAACGCAGGACGTAATAACCAGGGTAAAATCACTGTCAGACATCAGGGTGGCGGTAGCAAGAGAAAATACAGAGTTATTGATTTTAAGAGAAATAAGGATGGTATTCCTGCAACAGTAATCGGTATCGAATACGATCCCAACAGAACAGCAAACATCGCTTTGGTATGTTATGCTGACGGCGAGAAGAAATATATCCTCGCTCCCGAAGGACTTACAGACGGTATGAAGATCATGACCGGTCCCGAAGCCGAAGTAAGAGTAGGCAATTGCCTTCCTCTTTCTGAGATCCCTGTAGGTACTCAGGTACACAACATTGAGTTATATCCCGGTAAGGGTGGTCAGCTCGTAAGAAGTGCAGGTAACTCCGCACAGCTTATGGCTAAGGAAGGTAAGTATGCTACACTTCGTCTTCCCTCCGGTGAAATGAGAATGGTTCCCCTGAATGCACGTGCTTCCATCGGCGTTATCGGTAACGGAGATCACAACCTCGTTAACATTGGTAAGGCAGGACGTAAACGTAACATGGGTATCAGACCTACTGTCCGCGGTTCAGTCATGAACCCCAACGACCATCCTCATGGTGGTGGTGAAGGTAAGACCGGTATTGGTCGTCCGGGTCCTTCAACTCCTTGGGGCAAGCCTGCTTTGGGTCTTAAGACCAGAAAGAAGAACAAGCAGTCTAATAAGATGATTGTAAGACGTAGAGATGGTAAGGCTATTAAGTAAGCCTAGCATATGAACAGGAGGAAATAAAATGGCAAGATCGCTTAAAAAAGGTCCGTTTGCTGACGCAAGCCTTTTGAAGAAGGTAGACGAACTTAATGCATCAAACAGTAAGCAGGTAATAAAGACCTGGTCACGTCGTTCTACGATTTTCCCTTCATTTGTAGGGCATACAATCGCAGTACATGACGGAAGAAAACATGTTCCCGTATATATTACAGAGGATATGGTAGGATACAAGCTCGGTGAGTTCGTTGCTACAAGAACTTACAGAGGACATGGCAAGGACGAGAAGAAGTCCAAGGTTAAATAACATAGGATAGTTTGAAAGGAGGTTTCATCCATGGCTAAAGGACATAGATCCCAAATTAAAAGAGAAAGAAATGCGAACAAGGATACCAGACCGTCAGCTAAATTATCTTATGCGAGAGTATCTGTTCAGAAAGCTTGTTTCGTACTGGACGCCATCAGAGGCAAGGATGTTGATACCGCTCTCGGTATTCTGACTTACAACCCCAGATATGCGTCTTCCATTATTAAGAAGTTACTGGAATCTGCTATTGCGAATGCAGAGAATAACAACGGCATGAATCCCAAGAATCTTTATGTAGCAGCTTGCTACGCTGATAAGGGTCCTACAATGAAGAGAGTTCAGCCGCGTGCGCAGGGCAGAGCCTATCGTATTGAGAAGCGTGTAAGTCACATCACAATTGTGCTTGATGAGAAGTAAGGAGGAAGAGAATGGGTCAGAAAGTTAATCCCCACGGCCTTAGAGTTGGTGTTATCAAGGACTGGGATTCCAAATGGTATGCCGAAAAAGATTTCGCAGATTTTTTGGTAGAAGACTATAAGATCAGAGAATATCTGAAGAAGAAACTGTACAGCGCAGGCATCAATAAGATTGAAATTGAGCGTGCATCTGACAGAGTAAAGGTTATTATCTGGGCATCCAAGCCCGGTCTTATCATCGGTAAGGGCGGACAGGGTATCGAGACAACCAAGAAAGAACTTGCAGCTATTACATCCAAGAAGCTTGTTCTTGACATTAAAGAGATTAAGAGACCTGAGCGTGAAGCACAGCTCGTTGCAGAGAGTATTGCTCAGCAGCTTGAAAACCGTGTTTCTTTCAGACGTGCAATGAAGACAACTATGACAAGATCCAAGAATGCCGGAATTATGGGTATCAAGACAGCTGTTTCCGGACGTTTGGGTGGTGCAGATATTGCTCGTTCAGAGTTCTATAGTGAAGGAACAATTCCCCTTCAGACACTTCGTGCAGATATCGACTACGGTTTTGCAGAAGCAGACACCACATATGGAAAGCTTGGTGTTAAAGTTTGGATTTACAAAGGTGAAGTCCTTCCTACAAAGACAAAAGAAGGGAGTGAGCAGTAATGTTAATGCCGAAGAGAGTAAAGCGTCGTAAGCAGTTCCGTGGAAGCATGGCAGGTAAAGCCCTTCGCGGAAACACAATTTCCAACGGTGAATATGGAATTGTTGCTACGGAGCCTTGTTGGATCACATCCAATCAGATTGAAGCAGCCCGTATCGCTATGACCCGTTACGTAAAGCGTGGTGGTCAGGTATGGATTAAGATTTTCCCGGATAAGCCTGTTACAGCAAAACCTGCTGAAACACGTATGGGTTCCGGTAAAGGTACTGTTGAATATTGGGTAGCAGTTGTTAAGCCCGGCCGCGTTATGTTCGAAATCGCAGGCGTTCCCGAAGAGACAGCAAAGGAAGCATTAAGACTTGCAACATACAAACTTCCTTGCAAATGTAAGATTGTCTCTAAGGCAGACTTGGAAGGCGGTGTAGCAAATGAAGAATAGTAAATACGTTGAGGAATTAAAGACAAAGACCGTTGCTGAGCTGTCTGAGGACCTCGTTGCAGCGAAGAAAGAACTTTTCAATTTGAGATTCCAGAATGCAACGAATCAGCTTGAGAATACAGGAAGAATTAAGGATGTTCGCAGAAACATCGCTCGTATTCAGACTGTTTTGACTGAGAAGTCCAAGGCTGAGGCGTAGAAGGGAGTAGGCAATGGAAAGAAATTTGAGAAAAACACGTACCGGTAAGGTAGTGAGCAATAAGATGGACAAGACCATTGTTGTAGCTGTTGAGGATCACGTAAAGCATCCTTTGTACAAGAAGATCGTTAAGAAGACATACAAGCTGAAAGCACATGATGAGAATAACGAGTGCAACATTGGCGATACAGTAAAGGTAATGGAGACGAGACCTATTTCCAAGGATAAGAGATGGAGACTGGTTGAAATCGTTGAGAAGGCAAAATAAGATTATGCGGAGGTAAAAGGCATGATACAGCAGGAAAGCAGACTGAAGGTTGCCGATAACACCGGCGCAAAAGAGCTTCTTTGCATTCGCGTATTAGGTGGTTCAACCAGAAGATACGCTAATATCGGTGATGTAATTGTTGCAACCGTTAAAGACGCAACACCCGGCGGTGTTGTAAAAAAAGGTGATGTAGTTAAGGCAGTTGTTGTTCGTTCCGTAAAGGGTGCACGTCGTAAAGACGGTTCATATATCCGTTTCGACGAGAACGCTGCAGTTATTATCAAAGATGATAATACACCGAAGGGAACTCGTATTTTCGGACCCGTAGCAAGAGAACTTCGTGAGAAACAGTTTATGAAGATCGTTTCCCTTGCTCCGGAAGTATTATAGGAGGTACGGATATTATGGCAATGTCTAAAATCAAAAAAGGTGATTCCGTTAAGGTAATTGCCGGTAAAGATGCAGGAAGAGAAGGCAAGGTTGTTGCTGTTGATCAGAAGAACGGTAAAGTCCTTGTTGAAGGCATCAACATGGTGAAAAAGCACACAAAGCCCTCCATGGCAAATCAGAATGGTGGAATCGTGGAGAAGGAAGCATATATTGATGCATCCAATGTTATGCTCGTTGTTAAGGGCAAAGCCACCAGAGTCGGCTTCAAGGTTGAGGATGGTAAGAAGGTTCGCTTCGCAAAATCAACCGGCGAAGTGATTGACTAATAGGAAAGGAGGTTCTTAACATTGAGTAGATACAAAGAAATGTACACAGACCAGATTGTAGCTGCCATGACACAGAAGTTCGGATATAAGAACGTTATGGAAGTACCCAAGCTGGACAAGATAGTTGTAAACATGGGTGTTGGTGAAGCAAAGGAAAACGCAAAGCTTCTTGAGACAGCTTGCAGTGATCTTCAGATTATCACAGGACAGAAGCCCATTATTACAAAAGCTAAGAATTCTGTTGCGAACTTCAAAATCAGAGAGGGAATGCCGATCGGATGTAAAGTAACACTTCGCGGCGAGAAGATGTATGAGTTTCTTGATCGTCTTGTAAACCTTGCACTTCCTCGTGTACGTGACTTCCGTGGTGTTAACCCCAATGCTTTCGATGGACGTGGAAACTATGCACTTGGTATTAAAGAGCAGTTGATTTTCCCTGAAATTGAAATTGATAAGGTTGACAAGGTAAGAGGTATGGATATCATCTTCGTTACCACGGCAAAGACTGACGAAGAGGCAAAGGAACTGCTTACACAGTTCGGTATGCCTTACGCAAAGTAGAAGGAGGAAAGAGTTCATGGCTAAAATGTCAATGAAGGTTAAGCAGCAGCGTAAGCCGAAGTTTTCTACAAGAGAATATACTCGTTGCAGAATCTGCGGTCGTCCTCATGCATACCTTAGAAAATATGGAATCTGCAGAATTTGCTTCCGCGAACTGGCTTATAAGGGTCAGATTCCCGGAGTGAAGAAGGCATCTTGGTAAAGGAAGGAGGAAACGAAAATGGCAATGAGTGATCCTATTGCAGATATGCTTACAAGAATTCGTAATGCTAATACTGCTAAACATGATACAGTAGACGTTCCTTCATCCAAGATGAAGCTTGCAATTGCAGAGATTCTTTTTAATGAAGGATATATTAAGAAATATGATGTGATCGAAGATGGCAACTTCAAGACAATTCGTATTACCTTGAAGTATGGCGAAGACAAGAATGAGAAGATCATTTCCGGTCTTAAGAGAATCAGTAAGCCCGGTCTTCGTGTTTATGCCGGTAAGGATGAGCTTCCCAGAGTGCTCGGTGGCCTCGGTGTTGCTATCATCTCTACAAATAATGGTGTTATTACAGATAAGGAAGCTCGTAAGGCCGGTGTCGGCGGCGAAGTTCTTTGCTTTATCTGGTAGTCAGTTGTAGATGTATTCATAGAAAACAGGAGGTACGGGCATGTCACGTATAGGAAGAATGCCAATCGCTATTCCCGCAGGTGTTACTGTGGAAGTGGCAGAAAATAATAAAGTGACTGTAAAAGGTCCCAAGGGTACACTTGAAAGAGTTATGGTACCTGAGATGGAAATTAAAGTTGAAGGTCTGGAAGTAGTTGTTTCCCGTCCGAACGATTTGAAGCGTATGAAAGCTCTTCACGGACTTACAAGAACTTTGATTCAGAACATGGTTACAGGTGTAACTGAGGGTTATCAGAAAGTTTTGGAGATCAACGGTGTTGGTTACAAGGCTTCCAAGCAGGGTAAGGTTCTTACCTTGAACCTTGGATATTCACATCCCATTGAGATGGAAGATCCCGAAGGTGTTGAAACTGTTCTTGAAGGACAGAACAAGATCTTTGTCAAAGGTATTGATAAAGAAAAAGTTGGTCAGTATGCAGCTGAAATCAGAGATAAGAGAAGACCTGAACCTTACAAGGGCAAAGGTATCAAGTACTCTGATGAGCATATCAGACGTAAAGTCGGCAAGACCGGTAAGAAGTAAAGAAGGAGGGTATAAGAAATGGTTAGTAAGAAATCAAAAGCAGAAATTAGAATTAAAAAGCATAATAGAATGCGTAACCGTTTCAGCGGCACAGCGCAGAGACCTCGCCTTTGTGTATTCCGTAGCAACAGTCATATGTATGCTCAGATTATCGATGATGAAGCCGGCACAACACTTGTAAGTGCAGCAACAACCGAGAAGGATGTTAAGGCTGAACTTGAGAAGACAAACGATGTAAATGCAGCATCTTACCTTGGCAGTGTAGTTGCAAAGCGTGCTCTTGAAAAAGGTATTACAGAAGTTGTATTTGACAGAGGCGGCTTTATTTACCAGGGTAAAATTAAGGCTTTAGCTGACGCAGCCAGAGAAGCTGGCTTAGAATTCTAGGAAGGAGAGACACATGAAACGTCAAATCATAGATCCCAACAGTTTGGAATTAACTGAAAAAGTGGTATCAATCAAACGTGTTACGAAGGTTGTCAAGGGTGGACGTAATATGCGTTTCGCTGCTCTGGTAGTTGTAGGCGACGGCAACGGTCATGTTGGTGCAGGCCTTGGAAAGGCTGCAGAAGTTCCTGAAGCTATTCGTAAAGGTAAAGAAGATGCCATGAAGAACCTTATTGAGGTTCCCATGGACGAGAATAACAGTATTACACACGACTTTATCGGAAAGTTCGGTGGTGCAAGCGTATTGCTTCGTAAGGCTCCCGAAGGTACCGGTGTTATCGCAGGTGGTCCCGCTCGTAACGTATGTGAGATGGCCGGCATTAAGAACATCCGTACAAAATCCTTGGGCTCCAATAACAAGCAGAACGTTGTTCTTGCAACAATCGAAGCTTTTAAGGCGTTGAAGACTCCCGAAGAGGTTGCTCGCCTGCGCGGTAAGTCCGTAGATGAGATTTTAGGCTAAGGAGGATACGAAAGTGGCTGATAAGAAGATTAAAGTAACCTTAGTTAAGTCAACAATCGGTGCCATTCCGAAGCATAGAGCTACGGTTGCAGCTCTTGGTCTGAAGAAGACAAACAGAAGCGTTGAACTGCCTGATAACGCAGCAGTTCGTGGAATGGTTAACCAGGTTTCTCATCTGGTTAAGGTAGAGGAAATTTAATACGAATAGAAGGAGGTGTCAGCATGGAATTATCCAATTTACAGCCTGCTGAAGGCTCAAAGCATAGCGATAATTTTAGAAGAGGTCGTGGACACGGTTCAGGAAACGGCAAGACAGCCGGTAAAGGACATAAGGGACAGAAGGCTCGTTCAGGAGCACCCCGTACCGGTTTTGAAGGTGGTCAGATGCCTTTGTACAGAAGACTTCCTAAGCGTGGCTTTAAGAATATCAATACAAAGGAAATCGTTGCAATCAATGTTTCCGCTCTTGAGATTTTTGAAGATGGCGCATCTGTTGATGTAAATGCAATGATGGAAGTTGGCATTATTAAAAACCCTAAGGATGGTGTAAAGATCCTTGGAAATGGAGAATTGACCAAGAAGCTTACTGTTTCGGCAAACGCATTTTCTGCATCTGCCAAGGAAAAGATTGAAGCACTTGGTGGAAAAGCAGAGGTGATCTAATGCTTGAAACAGTAAAAAATGCTTTTAAGATTAAAGACATCCGGAAAAAGCTGATTTTTACTTTGTTAATGCTCGTAGTCATCCGTTTGGGCTGTGAACTCCCGGTTCCCGGCGTAGATCGTAATTATTTCTCAAACTGGCTGGCTTCCCAGCAGTCCGGAGATGCTTTCAATTTCTTCGATGCATTTACCGGCGGTTCATTTTTGAACATGTCCGTATTTGCGCTTAACATTACACCGTATATTACATCTTCCATTATTATGCAGCTTCTGACGATTGCTATTCCCAAGTTGGAAGAAATGCAGAAGGAAGGCGATGACGGAAGAAAGAAAATTGCCTCCATCACAAGATACGTAACGGTTGGCTTGTCACTTATCGAATCCGCTGCAATGGCAATCGGTTTCGGTAGACAGGGTTTGTTGTCCAACTACAATGCAATTAATGTAATTACGGTTATTGCAGCACTTACAGCAGGCTCCGCATTCCTTATGTGGATCGGTGAGCAGATTACAGAGAATGGTGTAGGAAACGGTATCAGTATTGTTCTTACAATTAACATTCTGTCACGTATTCCTGCAGACCTTGCTTCTCTGTGGGAGATGTTTGTTTCGAACCAGTTCGAAGCTCACAAGTATGGTGCAGGCACAATTGCTATAGCAATTATTGCGGTAGTAATTATCGGTACAGTTATTTTGACCGTTATCTTAAACGGTGCAGAGAGAAAGATTCCGGTACAGTATGCTAAGAAGATGCAGGGACATAAGACGATTGGCGGTCAGTCAAGTCATATTCCCTTGAAGGTTAACACCGGTGGTGTTATTCCCATCATTTTTGCATCCTCTCTGATGCAGCTTCCGGTTGTTATTACATCGTTCTTCCCTTCGGGCGGAGCTTTGTGGTGGCAGAAATTCTGTGCTCTTCTTAATTCGGGCAACTGGTTTAAGAAAGGCAATTGGGGATATACATGGGGTGCACTGATCTATATTGTATTGGTTGTATTCTTTGCATATTTCTACACATCCATTACTTTCAATCCTATTGAAGTAGCGGATAATATGAAAAAATCCGGCGGCTTTATTCCGGGTATTCGTCCCGGTAAGCCCACCAGTGAATATTTGACGAAAGTATTGAATTACATTGTCTGCATTGGCGCAATCGGTCTTTTGATTGTTGCGTTGATCCCGATTATCTTCAACGGATTGTTCGGTGCAAGCGTATCCTTTGGCGGTACATCACTGATCATTATCGTTGGTGTAATTCTGGAGACAATGAAGCAGGTTGAATCTCAAATGCTTGTCAGAAATTACAAGGGATTTTTGAACGATTAAGAGTAAATACAAAATGTGAATTAGCCGGAAAATGAGAGGCAAAACTGCGCTCTTATTTTCTGGCTATAAACGTTTTTACGTTTAGGAGCGAAAGTTATGAAGATTATTATGTTGGGTGCCCCGGGCGCCGGTAAAGGAACACAGGCGATTCAGATCGCTGAAAAGTATCAAATCCCTCACATTTCCACAGGTGATATTTTCCGTGCCAATATTAAGGCAGGAACACCTCTCGGAATGGAAGCAAAACAGTATATGGATCAGGGACTCCTTGTTCCCGATGAACTGACTGTACGTATTCTTTTGGATCGTGTGTCCAAAGATGATTGTGCAAACGGTTATGTTCTGGACGGATTTCCGCGTACAATTCCTCAGGCAGAGGTTCTTGCGGATGCTGTGGAGAAACTGAATGATCGTATAGATTATGCAATTAATGTAGATGTACCGGATGAGAATATTGTTAATCGTATGTCCGGAAGACGTGCATGCCTTAAGTGCGGTGCAACATATCATGTAACATTTGTACCCCCGAAGAAGGAAGGCATCTGCGATACATGCGGAAGTGAATTGGTTACACGTGCCGATGATATGCCCGAAACAGTTCGTGAAAGACTTCGCGTATATCATGAGATGACACAGCCGCTTATTGATTATTATGAGAAGCAGGGAATTTTGAAAACCGTTGACGGAACACAGGATATGCAGGATGTGTTCAGCGATATTACGAAGATTCTCGGATGATTGTTCGGAGGTAATGTTGTATGGCAGTTACTGTAAAGTCTGAACGAGAAATTGCTTTGATGAGAGAATCGGGGCATCTTCTGTATGAAGTGCATGAGGAACTTGGCAAAATCATTCGCCCCGGTATTTCGACAAAAGAAATTGACGAGTATGGTGAGAAGTTAATTCGAGAGCGCGGCGGTATTCCCAATTTCCTTCATTATAATGGTTATCCCGCAAGCATTTGCGTTTCCGTAAATGAAGAAGTTGTTCACGGTATCCCGAAAAAGTCACGAATCCTTAAGGAAGGTGACATAGTCAGCCTGGATGCGGGCCTTATATATAAGGGCTATCATTCCGATGCGGCCAGAACATACGCGGTAGGTGATGTTGACCCGGCAGTTCTGAAATTAATGGAAGTCACAAAGCAGGCCTTTTTCGAAGGAATTAAATATGCGAAAGACGGATGTCATTTGTATGATATTTCCAATGCGATTGATGCTTATGTTTCGCAGTTCGGCTACGGAATTGTAACAGATCTTGTCGGACACGGAATCGGAACAGCGCTTCATGAAGATCCGCAGATTCCGAATTTCAAGCAGTTTAGAAGAGGCCTTAAACTGAAAGCCGGAATGACATTGGCGATTGAACCGATGATTAATTTGGGAAAACCCGATGTGGAATGGCTTTCAGATGACTGGACTGTTGTTGCGGAGGACGGACTTCCCAGTGCTCATTATGAGAACACCATTCTTGTTACGGAAGGTGAACCTGAGATTCTGACACTGGTGCAATAGAAAAGGATATATATGATAGGAAGATTTGCCGAATCTTTTGCAGGGCATGACGCAGGAACGATATATGTTATTATCGGTATCGATGAGAAAAAAGTGATGCTTTGCGATGGAAAGATAAAGAAATTCAGTCATCCGAAGGTTAAGAACATAAAGCATGTGACTTTCCGAAGGGAAAGCGTTTCCGAAGAAGTTCGGAAGAAGATTACGGAGCATGCACCGGATGCAGATGAAGCAATTAAACGTGCAATTAAGCTATACAGTAGAGACGAACGGTAATAGGAGGAAATTGAATGTCTAAAGCAGACGTTATCGAAATTGAAGGAACAGTTCTTGAGAAACTCCCTAACGCAATGTTTCGCGTTAAACTTGAAAATGATTTGGAAGTGATTGCCCATATCAGCGGAAAACTTCGTATGAATTTTATCCGTATTCTTCCCGGGGATAAAGTTACATTGGAAATGTCTCCGTACGATCTTACAAAAGGAAGAATTATTTGGAGAGATAAATAAAGTTTTATATTGATTTTACGCACTTTGTGTGATAAAATATGCAACGGTCTTTTTGAAAGGAGGCACTTATATGAAAGTAAGATCATCTGTAAAACCGATCTGCGACAAGTGCAAAGTTATTAAGAGAAAAGGTAAGATCAGAATCATCTGTGAAAACCCTAAGCACAAGCAGAGACAAGGGTAATTGAATAGTTTGACTATTCAAGCAAATGCGGCTGAAGCAGCGCATCTTCCGTCAAAGAGGTGCTGCGAGATAGATAACTCCAGGTTTACCCGCCGACGAGTCATCTACGATTGATACCGGCATCTGCCGGGCAAGACTGAGGAAGCAGTTATTCTTCCACCAATCAGTTGATCACAATTTGTGGTCCAATCAATTTGTAACTATTGTTAAGAAAGTGAGGAAACAAAAATGGCTCGTATTTCCGGTGTGGATTTACCCAGAGACAAACGTGTTGAAATCGGTTTGACCTATATCTACGGTATTGGCAGACCCAGTGCAACAAAGATTTTGGAAAAGGCAGGAGTTAATCCTGACACTCGCTGTCGTGATCTGACAGACGATGAAGTTAAGAAGATCAGTGAAGTTATTGACAGCAATTACGTAGTAGAAGGTGACCTTAAGCGTGAAGTTACAATGAACATTAAGGCTCTTCAGGAGATCGGCTGCTACAGAGGTATCCGTCATAGAAAGAGCTTGCCCGTTCGTGGTCAGAATACCAAGAACAATGCAAGAACTCGTAAGGGACCGAAGCGTACTGTAGCTAACAAGAAGAAATAAGTAGCATATAAATGTATATGAAGAAAGTAGGTTAGTTTAAATGGCAAAGAAAGTAGCAACAAAGAAAGTTACAAAGAAACGTGTCAAGAAAAACGTTGAACGAGGACAGGCACATATTCAGGCATCCTTCAATAATACAATCGTAACACTTACCGATTCTGAAGGTAATGCTCTTAGCTGGGCAAGTGCCGGCGGTCTGGGATTTAAAGGTTCAAGGAAATCTACTCCGTATGCAGCACAGATGGCAGCTGAAACAGCTACCAAGGCAGCTCTCATTCATGGACTTAAGTATGTGGACGTTATGGTTAAAGGTCCCGGCTCAGGTCGTGAAGCTGCAATTCGTGCTCTCGCTGCATCCGGTTTGGAGGTTGTCAGCATCAAGGATGTGACTCCTGTACCTCATAACGGATGCCGTCCGCCGAAGCGTAGAAGAGTCTAGTTATTCGATTGTACAGACAATTAGGAGGATATATTAAATGGCAGTCAATAAAGTTCCTGTATTGAAGAGATGCAGATCCCTCGGTATTGAGCCGATGGTTCTCGGATATGATAAGAAATCTAAGAGAAATCTCGTAAGAGCTAACCGTAAGGTAAGTGAATACGGCCTTCAGCTTCGTGAGAAACAGAAAGCTAAATTTATCTACGGTGTTCTTGAGAAGCCTTTCCGTAATTACTATGAGAAGGCAGACAGAATGAAAGGTATGACCGGTGAAAACCTTATGGTTATGCTTGAGTCAAGATTGGATAATGTTATTTTCCGTATGACTTTTGCCAGAACAAGAAGAGAAGCAAGACAGGTTGTTGATCATAAGATGGTTACCGTAAACGGTAAGCTCGTTAACATCCCTTCATATCTTGTTAAGGCCGGAGACGTTATCGAAATCAGAGAGAAATGTAAGACATATACACGCATGAAGGATATCCAGGAAGTTACTTCCGCTAGATTGATCCCTGCATGGTTGGATGTTGATCAGGAGAACTTGAAAGGTACTGTAAAGGCATTGCCTACACGCGAGGAAATTGATGTTCCCGTAGATGAAATGCTTATCGTCGAGTTGTATTCCAAATAATAGGAATTTCATAGAAGGAGGTACTTTGCAGTGTTTGATTTTGAAAAACCGAAGATTGATATCGTTGAGATCTCTGAAGACAAGAGATACGGAAAATTCGTTGTTGAACCTCTCGAAAGAGGATACGGCACTACATTGGGTAATTCTCTTCGTAGAATTATGCTTTCTTCCTTGCCCGGTGCAGCAGTAAGTCAGATTAAGATTGATGGCGTTTTGCATGAGTTTTCATCCATCCCCGGTGTTAAAGAGGATGTTACGGAAATCGTCATGAATATTAAGAGTCTTGCTATTCGCAATAACAGTAGCAGCAATGAGCCCAAGACCGCGTTTATCGAGTTTGAAGGCGAAGGCGTTGTTACGGCAGCGGATATTCAGGTTGATTCCGATATCGAAATCCTGAATCCCGACCTTGTTATTGCTACATTGAATGGCGGAGCTAATTCCAGATTGTTTATGGAACTCACCATTACAAAGGGTAGAGGATATGTTGGTGCAGATAAGAATAAGACAGAAGATCTTCCGATTGGAGTAATCGCTGTTGATTCTATCTATACACCGATTGAACGTGTTAATATGACCGTTCAGAATACACGTGTAGGACAGATTACTGATTTTGATAAGCTTACACTTGACGTATTCACAAACGGAACATTGGGACCTGATGAGGCAGTCAGCCTTGCAGCAAAGGTTCTGTCCGAACATTTGTCATTATTTATCGACTTGTCAGAGACTGCTCAGACTGCAGATGTTATGGTTGTTAAACCTACGCAGAATGAGGCTCAGGCAACAGATATGAGCATTGATGAGTTAGAACTTTCCGTTCGTTCATTTAACTGCTTGAAGAGAGCAGGCATCAACACAGTTGGTGAGCTCGTTAATATGACACCCGACCAGCTTATGAAGGTTCGTAATCTTGGTCGTAAGTCTTTGGAAGAAGTATTGGCTAAGCTTAAGGAGCTGAACCTTTCTTTGAGAGACGCAGACGAATAAAAGGCGCCGGCCGATAAGCCCGAAGAGCACGGTCGACAGGTTTGATGAGTATTCATCGGTTAGGAGTAATTAGAAATGGCTAAATACAGAAAGTTGGGAAAAACTTCCGATCAGAGAAAGGCACTTCTTAGAAACCAGGTAACACAGCTTATTTATCATGGTAAGATTGTTACAACAGAAGCAAGAGCAAAAGAAATTCGTAAGCAGGCTGAAAGCCTTATCGCACTTGCAGTTAAAGAACGTGATAACTATGAAATGGTTACTGTTGACGCAAAGGTTCCCGTTAAGGATAAAGACGGAAAGCGCGTTAAAGAAGTAGTTGACGGTAAGAAAGTTACAAAGTTTGATACCGTTTCAAAGCAGATTAAGAAGGATCTTCCTTCCAGACTTCATGCAAGAAGACAGATGCTTAAGGTTTTCTATCCTGTTATTGAAGTTCCTACAGAAGCAGCAGGCAAGAAGAAAGCTACAAAGAAGATTGATCTTGTTGCAAAGATGTTTGATGAAATCGCTCCCAAGTATGCTGATCGTAAGGGTGGCTTCACTCGTATCGTAAAGATCGGACCTCGTAAGGGTGATGCAGCTATGGAAGTTGTTATCGAACTTGTATAATGTATGATTTTCTCGTAAGAGGACAAAGGGAGTTGCCGATTGGCAGCTCCCTTTTACATTCTATGAGGTTGTATTGGATGTTATGAGTTGATTCTTTGGGGGAATCACTATATAAGTAAGACCGCATTGGGTGTTATGGGTTGATTCTGTTGGGGAATCCCTATATAATAATTAAGATTGCTCGGAGAATAGGGATTTGTGAGGAGCAGAATGGAGTTAATATGGGAATAATCGAAGCCCAAAATTTATCGTTTGATTATATTATTCGCAATCGTGACGGCGAAGTGGAAGGCGTGACACGTGCAGTGGACAGTGTTGACCTTTCCGTAAAGCGAGGCGAATTCATATCCATATTGGGCAAGAACGGCTCCGGCAAGTCGACTCTTGCCAAACATATTAATGCTCTGTTGTTTCCGACCGAGGGTACTCTTTTTGTGGACGGATATGATGTGAATGATGAGAATAGTATTTACGATATCCGTCAGAGTGCAGGGTTGGTGTTTCAGAATCCCGAGAATCAGATCATCGGAACACTTGTGGAAGAGGATGTCGGATTCGGCCCCGAGAACATGGGTGTTGAAACAAAAGAAATTTGGAATCGCGTTTACGACAGTCTCAAATCTGTCGGAATGTATGAATATAGAAAGAGTGCGCCCTCAAAATTATCGGGAGGGCAGAAGCAGCGAGTGGCAATTGCCGGTATACTGGCGATGAAGCCGAAATGTATTATTCTTGACGAGCCGACTGCGATGCTTGACCCATCCGGTCGATCAGAAGTTATCGATGCGTTGCTGCACTTGAATCGTGATGAAGGCATAACGATAATATTGATTACGCATAATATGGAAGAAACGGTTTATTCCGACCGTGTGTTTGTAATGGATGAAGGTGCGATAAAGATGCAGGGGACTCCGAAGGAGATTTTCTCCCACGTTGAAGAATTGCGTTCGATGAAACTTGACGTTCCTAAAGTCACTGCTCTTGCATATGAACTGAAGAAGGCCGGAATGCCTATTGCTGACGGAATCATCCTAAAGAGTGAATTGGAGGATGCACTGTGTCGATTATTGTAAATAAAATGGGATATGTGTATAATCCCGAAACTGTATATGAAAACAGAGCACTTTCCGATATCAATCTAAAGATTGAAGATGGTGAGATGATTGGCCTTGTCGGTCATACCGGCAGTGGCAAATCCACATTGATTCAGCACCTGAACGGCCTTTTGAAAGCTACGGAGGGCGGAATTTATTATAATGGGTGTGATATATATGATGATGACTTTTCCTTACGGGAATTGAGAAATAAGGTTGGTTTGGTGTTTCAATATCCCGAACATCAGTTATTTGAGGAAACCGTATTTAAGGATGTGTGTTTTGGCCCCATCAATCAGGGACTGTCTCAGAAAGATGCCGAACTGAAGGCGTATGAGGCACTTAAGCAGGTTGGCTTGTCGGATAAGTATTTCTATATGTCCCCGTTTGAACTTTCGGGAGGCGAGAAACGCCGTGTTGCGATAGCGGGTGTTCTTGCCATGCGTCCGGAAGTGCTGATTCTGGATGAGCCTACAGCCGGATTGGATCCGGGTGGACGTATTGAAATACTGAATCTTTTGAAGAAGTTACATGAAACAACGCACATTACGATAATTATCGTATCACACAGCATGGATGAGATGGCGGAATATGTCAATCGCTTGATTGTTATGGATGGCGGAACTATTGCATATGATGATACTCCTCAGGAGGTTTTTTCGCATGCCGAAGATTTGAAGCGAATGGGTTTGACGATTCCCGTGGCTTTAGATGTGCTTATAACGCTTGCCCAAAGGGGCAAACAGGTCCGTCCCGGCAAAATCACGATTGCCGATGTTCGTGATGAAATTGTTTCCTGTTATATGAAGAGGGAGAAATAGAATGCTTCGAGATATAACACTGGGACAATACTATGCAGTTGATTCGCCGATACATCGATTGGATCCTCGAACCAAGATTGTCGGTACACTTTTGTATATTGTCTCGTTGTTTCTGTTTGACAATATGATATGTTTTGCCTTGACACTTTTGTTGCTGGCGTCGGTGATTATTGCTTCGCGTGTGCCGTTTTCCTTTATGGTAAGGGGATTGCGATCTATAGTCATTTTATTGATTTTTACGGGTATTTTGAATGTGTTTCTGACGCCCGGCGAGACTGTGTTTAAGATATGGAAAATCACAGCCACCAAAGAAGGGATAAAGCTTGCGATTTTTATGATCATCCGTTTGATTCTGTTGATCATCGGTTCTTCGGTGATGACGTTGACGACGACACCTTCTGCATTGACGGATGGATTGGAGAAACTGATGCGTCCGCTTCGGCTGATTAAGGTTCCCGTGCATGAGATAGCGATGATGATGTCGATAGCATTATCATTTATTCCGATTCTTGTTGAAGAAACCAATAAGATTATGAAAGCACAGATGGCCAGAGGCGCGGATTTTGAGTCGGGTAATATTGTTCGCCGTGCGAAAGCGATGATTCCGATTCTGGTTCCGTTGTTTGTATCTGCTTTTCGCCGTGCCAATGAATTGTCCTATGCAATGGAAAGTCGCTGTTACAGAGGCGGTGAAGGACGCACCAAGATGAAGCCTTTATCGTATAAGAAAAATGATGCGGTGGCATATCTTTTGATGATTTTGTATTTGGCCGGAATTATTGCACTGAATTCGGTGACCAAAGGGTTGTTAGGATAGTGGAGGCGTAGCATGCGAAGAATTCTCCTTCATGTGGCGTATGACGGAACTGCATATAGCGGTTGGCAGTTACAAAGTCACGAAGAGACAATAGAGAGTGTGCTGAACCGTGAATTATCAGCATTATGCAATGAAAATATTCGTGTTATCGGTGCTTCACGTACAGATGCAGGCGTTCATGCAAGGGATGCGCTTGCGGTGTTTGATACGGATACCAGAATTCCCGGTGATAAATTTTCGTATGCCTTGAATCAGAGACTTCCCGAAGATGTTCGGATTCGTAAGTCACAAGAGGTTCCGTGTGACTTTCATCCCAGAAAGGTTGCTCTTCGCAAAACATATACCTATCATATCTGGCATGATGAATTTGAAATGCCGGACAGGCGATTATATACACATCATGTGTACACACCGCTTGATATGGAAGCAATGCAAAAAGCTGCGGAATATTTTGTTGGGGAGCATGACTTTGCCGCATTTTGCGGCGTCGGTAATCAGACGGAAACGACCGTGAGAACGATATATGCGGCATCTGTTGAATATGTACCCGGAACTGATGAGCGTGAAATAGTGATTGCTGTATGCGGAAACGGGTTTTTGTATCATATGGTTCGTATTATTGCGGGGACCCTTATTTGTGTCGGCCAGGGCAAAATTGCAGCGGATGATCTTCCGGGTATTATTGCCTCGTGTGACAGAGCAAAGGCAGGCCCGACGGCACCTGCAAAAGGACTGATGCTGGAAAAATATGAAATTGACGCATTTTTGACGGAAATTGATGCGGAAATCCCTTGACATTGCGGGATTCCTATAATATAATTTTTCGGTGTGACGGCAAGGAAAGCGGAGCCATAGCCCCGGCAAAGCTTGATTTAACGCCATAGCGAGTTATTGATTATTTAATACGGAGGTATCGTTATGAAGACATATATGCCGAACGAGGCAGCCATTGAGCGTAAATGGTATGTTGTTGATGCCGCAGGATGTACTCTTGGTCGTCTGGCATCAGAAGTAGCAAAGGTATTACGCGGTAAGAATAAGCCGATTTTTACACCTCATGCAGATACAGGTGATTATGTTATTATCGTAAATGCAGATAAGGTTGTTGTTACAGGTAAGAAGCTTGATCAGAAGCTCTACTATCGTCATTCAGAATATGTTGGCGGTATGAAGGAAACAACTCTTCGTGAGAAGCTTGCAAAGGCTCCCACAGAAGTTGTTGAGCTTGCTGTAAAGGGTATGCTTCCCAAGGGACCCTTAGGACGCAGAATGTACAAGAAGCTTTTCGTTTATGCAGGAGCTGAGCATCCTCATGCAGCTCAGAAGCCTGAAGAACTGAAGTTTTAATGCGGACTATAGAAGGAGGAAAATACAGTGGCTAAATCAACAGAAAGATTCTACGGTACAGGTAGAAGAAAAAGCTCTATCGCAAGAGTATATCTGATTCCCGGTAAAGGAAATATCACAATTAATAAGAGAAGTATTGATGAATATTTTGGTCTTGAGACATTGAAGACAATCGTTCGTCAGCCCCTCGTTGCTACAGAAAACGTTGATAAGTTCGATGTACTTGTTAATGTTAAGGGTGGCGGTTATACAGGTCAGGCCGGTGCAATCCGTCATGGTATTGCAAGAGCACTTCTTAAGGCAGACGCAGATTTCCGTCCTACTTTGAAGGCAGCAGGATTCCTTACACGTGATCCTCGTATGAAGGAAAGAAAGAAACCTGGTTTGAAGGGTGCAAGAAGAGCGCCTCAGTTCTCAAAGCGATAATCTTTCGAGATTTCAAAAGAACTTACAAACCTCAGAAACTCAGTGTTTCTGGGGTTTTTCTTTTATCATGAAACGTCGTGAGCAGTGTTGAAATCCCCCAAATTTTGGACGGTAATAAGCGAGTAAGCAGCAGGTAGGAAGCAAAAATATCACTTATTAGATT
>JAZLJS010000102.1:0-14914 GCA_045617945.1 Lachnospiraceae bacterium | reverse complement strand
GCCTTCATGGCACGGGCGGCGACCAGGATCTCGGGAACGTAGACTTCGCCGGTCTTGAACATTTCGCCCAGCTCGGTCATGCCGACGATCAGGCCTTCGTTCAGAATGGTCTCCGCGGAAACGCCTTCCGCGAGCGCGTCCCTGACGAGCTGTTCAACGATCTTCTTTCTTCCGTCCTTGACTGCGGTGATGATGTCATTCATGTTTGCCATATAATAAGACTCCTTATCATTAAAATTATCGAATAATCACTAGTTCTAACAATCCCGAAAAACACTTCAGACAACAGAGCTTTTGCACGGTTCGCACAAAACACAAACCTTATCATATAATATAATCGACGCCAATAATCCTATATCGCTTACACTTTACGCAAGTATCTGCATCACTGTAGTAAACCGGTTTGAGCTCGAATTCGCTTTCATCAATGAGACGACAATCCTTACCCCTGCAATCGCCAAAGACAGTCAACGTGATATCTAACGGTACATTGCTGTTTATGTACTGTACAGGCTCCGCAAGAGGCAAAATCGTGCCGCTCTTTACGTAAACTGGAATTCCATCCGTGCATCGGGTATGTATGCCGCCCGAGAATTTCTCATGTGTGAACAAATCAAACCATTCCCCATCCGGCAAATACACGTTGCGTTCCTTTTGGGGATATAATATTGGAGCCACAATCATGGAATCTCCAAACATATATTCATCCGCACAATCCCATGTTTGCATATCATTCTGATAGTCACAAACAAGAGCACGTATTGGAGGGCGCCCCGTCACTTGATATTCATAGAATGCGTTATACAGATAAGGAACAAGACGCATACGCCACTCAAACAGCGAACGTACCGCATCAACACAATCCAATGCCTGCCACGGAGCAGTTTCCAGATACCAGGCATTGACCAATGCCTGATGACTAAATATCACATTCTGCAGACGCCTGATAAGTTCTTCCTTTGTCTTTGCCTCACGCACCTCAGGCGACCACATAAGCCCCGAAAAACCTGCATTGACAACACCCTTTAGATAGTCCTGCTGATCATACAGATCCGAATACAAAACAAACGGATATGAAGCTGCCAACGCACCCATGTTGCGTACTTGCGACCATGTAGGAATACCATCGAGTGCTATTTGAATAGTCTGCGCATACAGTTGCCCGAACAGATGATGATATTGTTCGCCATCTATACCAGACGGAAAACGACTATAATCTGGGAATGACCATCCGCCCGTGAAATCGCTATTGTCGCATTCATCGAGCTTAAAGCCCGTAACCCCTTGGGTAACAAGTCCCCTTTGGAATTCAGCAAAGCGCTCCTTGGCCTCATCAAACGTGAAGTCAGGCACAAGGCCTTCCCACACAAGATGGTCACCCGCATATGGCATCATTGATTCATTCAACGGGCAGGACGGATGAATAAAGGCATGCTCCCATAGATTAAGCCGGAACCCTTCATCAGTCAGTTTACTTATCATTCTTTTCGGATTTGAGAATAGGGACGGTTTCCAAATATACGTGCATGAATAGGCATGCGTTTGCCAACCTGGTTCCAGACCGATGACATCGCACGGGATTCGATCATGGCGAATGCTTTCTGCCATGTCAAGAACCTGTTCATCTCCAAATCGAGAATAGCAACGATAGAAGACACCCAAGCCCCACATCGGAGGCATGCAACCTCCGCCTGAAAGCATATTGTATTGAGATACAATATCCAGAATTGTATCTCCGGTAATAAAATATGCATCTACACCTTGCGCCCGCGGTATCTCCGCCGTCATAAATGCATCGGATACTCCTTTTCGGACGGCATATAACTCCGCGGTATTTGTCGCAACGCTATGTTCAGTTAAGTCGCTTCTACTACCCGCATGCTTCAACTGTCTACTAAAGAAAAATTCCACATTACGGGCAGTGTCCAAATATAGTCCATATCCCTCTGTTGTCACAAAGAACGGCACCGGCGCATGCGAATCTCCACTGTCAGAGCGCGGATCCGCATTTACACGCATAGTCTTTTTGCTACCACGATGCTGAAAGGATTTCAACTGCAAGCCCAAACCGTATATACCGCTGCTGTGATCCATCGGCATTTGCAGACGCAGACCGCGGTGTGACACTTCTACCTGTAGCGTTGGAATCCCGTATGATTTACTCGTTTTCTCGGTCGTATATGCACCACTGCGAAGCATGGAAGCATCGGCGCATATTATTCCACATAGCGGCTTCGGTGAAAATGCCGATGGAACAAATTGTTCAGGCTGACCGATTCTGATCTTTATAACGCTCATACTCCACAATGTCCCTTCCCATCACAAAGTACACAGACCATCCTATTTCCACTTCTCTATTCTCTTTACCGCATACTCTGCTTGTTCACGATTCTCTATACCGCCGAGTTCACAGAACCACACTCCTTCAGGCCTAAGCACTTCGAAAACATGATCCAACTCATCCACGGTACAAGTAAGATGCAAGCCCTTTCCTGCTTCTTGTATCCTTTTATATACATTCGCCCAACGGTCAAAGCCCTCTCGACCTACTCCGCAGCACCACTGCACCGCGTCCAGATTTTTAATTGAGAGAATTGCATCCAGATGCCTAAGCGCACCCGGTCCGTCCAAATGGTATATGGATCTCTCGTAGAATTCACACTCACGCGCTATCTCCGGCAGGAAAAATTCCTCGTACATTTTTGCACTTATCATGCATGAAAAGTCGTTGGACGGAACATAGTACGTACCTTCATTCATGATCGGCATCCATGCAGTTATTGGCATTCCTGCTTCACGTAACATCCTGTAGAACACACCGTATGCTGCGTAGTATTCCGGCATCAGACGCGAAAGCAATTCCTTTACCGCATCCGGCTCCTCTACGAGATCGATTGCCAAATTCTCCGGGCCACGCAGCGCAGCCAAAAGATCGCCGCCCGGATGCAAATCGGTAAGGCCCACGATGAACTTTCCTCGACCGGCTTCAATCAGTTTTTTTGTATATTCGACAGTAAGTCTGAAGGTCTCACATGTCGGGTCGAGTCTCGGTAGTGGATCAGACCAATCCTTAATTATTGGGGATGACCACGTCGTATCAGCTCCATATTGCAGATCGCTGCCATACCAACTTGCCAGAATATCTGGACCAAAGTTTGGCCAAGCAATAGGCAGAGAGTCATACAGAAAATCAGTATTCTCCATATCGTGCACAGCATCTGCAACTCGGGTATCAATGTCCAGCCAACGTGATTTATCATCAGGATAAATATGTCTTGGTTGAGGTACTGCATCGGGTTTGCGGAATGATATACGTACCGGCGGGCGGTCAATAATCTCTCGCTCCCAAAACGCGGCATACCGTGCTGCGCTCATTTCATAATCGGGCTTAAAAGCAAATCTCATGTAGACGCCTCCATTCAAACTTTACTTTTTCCGAACCCGTTTCATACATTTATGTATTCAACAAAAAACTGTTTATCAACCGATTACAACAGATATTCATATTCTGTCTTCATTACGGTAACAGTGAACATCATTCGTAATATTTCCCAAAATCATCCAAAGCCTTTTTCATACTGAGTATGTTTTCTTTCGTAGCTCCCACTGTAAGCGAATGCGATGACCCGAGAATCAAACCTCCGTTTTTTCCCGCCCCAAGTATCGCGCGTTTTGCATCCTCATATACCTGTTCGGGAGTTCCGCCGTGGATATGCTCATGCTGTACGCCGCCCCACAGAACAATACGGTCACCTACAGCTTCTTTCACCTTCAGAATATCCATACCGGCTGATTCCTGAATGCTTTCATACGCATCATTATATTCCGCGATCTCATCAATTATCGGCCAAATATATCCGCAGCAATGGCGCATCACATAAAGACCGCGCTTTTTGCACTCATTGTACAGCATTTTGTGGTATGGCAAAGTGATTTGGCGATAAAGTTTCGGGCTGGCAGACATCGTATGCGACGAACCAAGATCACCTACCGAAAGTACTCCATCCACACCGGTTGCTGCTATACGATCAAGTTCACGTACAGTATGGTAATAAATGTATTCGGCAATTTTCTCGGATATTTCAGGATACATGAGCAGATTAGCCCAGCTGTCCTCTTCAGACGTACCGAAACGCGGCCACTCAATGCCATCTACGGGCGCAATGAGAAAATGGGTCTTGCCGAGCTTTTCTACCGCATAATTTACAGCAGCGTATTCCGGTATATCCACATTAGTCGAAAGCGGCGGCATTTTCTTCAGTTCGTCTACTCTTTCACAGACCTGGTCATACACAAGTTCTTCTCTGAAGTAAGCCGTGTTAATTGGGATTTGCATAAGGTCGCCCGTGACCGACGATACTTTATACCTGCATCCGTTTTCATCAGTATATTCATCCAGCCCTATCTGCTTCATGGGTGCCGGATGATAATCGAGCGAAGGCAAAAATGGCACGGTCACAAGATCCATATCGAGAGCCAGTGTCAAGTCTACGATATCGTTCATATACGATTTCGCAATTTCCTTATTTTTGCCTTCCCAGTATCCTTTGGTCTCACGGAATTTTGCGTGTACCCATGATGTTCTGTTCAAAAACATTTCATAGATGTTATAATCAATTGCATGCTCCCCCCACGGTACACGATCAGGAATCTGTCCGTTAAGTACGGCTAAAACACGTTCTTTAGGCGTCATCAAAACTTTCCTCCATTGTGCACTGTATTCAACAGCGCTTAGTCAATGTAAAGATGTTATATTCGTATCTTCCAGATGATAACTGTATTGGAAGCTTTCATACCACCCAACATGAATACGAACATATACATGCAATTACATGTTTTCGCAAAAACTTATTGCAGTTAACTAACTTTTTGATGAGTCAAGAAGAGTACCAAAGGGCGAATCTATAGTGATTTTCCCTTCCGCGATGTCACCGAGCCCACTATACAAGTCAGCTTTTCCGTCATCTCGTATTATGATACCACTTGTAAATGCACAATCCTTTAGATTAGGCACTTTGCACCCTGTTGCCGGATAACTCTTTTTATCTCCTATAACCTTGATATCAGAGGCTCTGTGTGTTATTGGGTCGAAGATAAAGGAGATATTAATATATACCATCTGCTCAATATCTGAATCATCTTTTTCAGTATAAGAACGATGTCCGATAATGCCAATCCTGCCATCCTTCAGCAGATAGCACTGATTGCATCCTCCCCACTCACCCGGTTCAAACAGTCCCGAAATTACCGGGGCATTGTCAATAATGTTAGCATCCAATTCGTCAATCGTGTCAATTACGGTAAAACCGATAATCGCCGCAGAGCCGTATTGCTTTTCTACTTCCTCTCCACGTTGACGTGAAAATACACCTATCTTACCATCTGCAAGCTCTACAAGGCGTATGTCTTTCATATTAGTAGGACCACATGTAAAGTGTGTGAGCCACGATGGGTCATTTCCTCTATAAAAATACCCATGATATTCTTCTAATTTGCCACGGCTTTTTCTAACGTGCGTACCGCCAAGGATAATTTCCCCGTTTATAAACGCAATAAAGGGATCCTCAAGGGGATATACCATGCTCCCCGGCACAACTGTATACTCATCCTTGCCAGTTTCCTCAAACAACCAAGCTGTGGATGACGCCCATTCATCATGTTTCTCTACACGGCCATAGATATACTTATGTCCGTTCCACTCAAATGGAATAGAACAATTATAAACATCATTGTCACGAACGCCATGAAAAGTCAGAAGAGAACCACCATAAATATTCTTTGACATATCAAAATTGCTTCTCATATTTTTCGCGTTCAAATGAATTCCTCCTCGTATGTATTGATTTGCTGTACACTCCTGATATACCCATTATAAATCATCCATACATCAGCAGCTACGACCATATGTAGCAAAAACACGCTTATTGATTCACAAAGCGCTCGCGAATTTCGCGTGCAACGAATTTCCCGATTTTCTCAAAACATTCAGTAGTAAAATGTACCCCGTCGGCGAATTTGGGATCATCCGTCAGTGAATCCGCATAGGCGCAAACATCGCTTACAGCCACCCCTGCCTCGCTCATAACTTCACGCGCAACCGCATTATATGTATCTATTTCCTCGTTGCTGCGCGGATGCATCATGTCTTCCAAACCGTCTTGGCGGTGTGTGGTAGTATAGAATATGATCTTTGCATTCGGAAAAACATTATGCATACGCCTTACCAGACGACGAAGCATATATGCATACACTTCCGGACTATTAAGCGGACCGTCATCATCATCTTTCATCCAGTGTGCGGTATCGTGATGGCCGTTATTCCAGTATACGAGATCGACCTTCTTCGGGTCCGTCTTAGCGGCTGCCCATCCAGGCAAATTTACATAAGTATACTGCGTATAAGCACAGTTGTCATCCGGATATGTAACAACCGCAATATCAGATAACTCGCTTTTTACGGTTTCACAAAATCCTACACGAATAGAGTCTCCAACCAAAAAAACATTCTTCATACACATTCTCCTCGTATTAATATCACAAATTGGTACATGACTCCAACGCTTTGCCAGATTCCTTATAGCATGTTATCGAAATCTGTTATGTGTATTTCTATCCGACTTATCCTTTAACTGATCCTAGTACCAACCCACTTGTAAAATACTTTTGCAGGAAAGGATACGTTACCAATATCGGTATCATTCCAATAAAAAGCTGGGACGCTCTTGCTGTCCTCGCATTCAAAACAGCTAAAAGTACCGCATAATTTTGATCGGTATTTCGCAACAAGGTCTCAGGATCTACAATCAATGTTTGTAAGTATGTTTGAAGAGGCTGTTTGGCGATATTATTCATGTATATCATCCCATCAAACCAAGAATTCCAGTGACTTACCATACAAAATAGACCAACCGTTGCCAATGCAGGTTTTGATATTGGCAAAACAATGGAAACCATTACTTTGAGAGGATTAGCTCCATCAATTTGCGCAGCTTCATCAAGTTCCTTTGGTAAAGAGCGGAAAAAATTCATTAATATTATCATATTTCCTACCGGCAGAGCTGACGGCAAAATCAGAGAAAGCATTGAATTTAGTAGTCTCAATTTGACTACGACTAAATATAGAGGTATCATGCCTCCACCTATAAGCATCGTTATTACAAAATACCACGAAATGACAGCTCGTCCAGGTAATACATCATCACTTTTTGACAGTGGATATGCAGTAATAACCATTAGGACAATATTCAATGCTACTCCATAGATAACACGGCGGATAGAAATCCACATTGCCGTTATAAACTGTGAATTTTGCAAAACGAATTTATAAGACGCTACTGTGAAATTTACCGGCCAAACAGTAACCATTCCACCATTAACTGCCCCGCTCGAAGAAAGAGATAGAGCAAAAATATGTATAAACGGTATCAAGCACAGTAATCCTGTAAGTATCAATATCAAGTATATTATTGATATGCCTATTGATAATTTACGTTTCATTTCTCAATCACCGCCTTAAAACACACGATAATTTGCACATTTATCGGCAAGGTAATAACCCAATCCAACCAGTATACTAGACACAACAGACTTAAACAACCCAACTGCTGCTGCCGGAGAATACTGCAATTGTTCCAAGCCTAAACGATAGACAAATGTATCTATAATGTCTCCGGACTCATAAACGATAGGACTATATAGATTAAACACCTGATCAAAACCGGCATTCAACACACCGCCAAGACTAAGTACAGTCATCAATACTATTATCGATGACATACCTGGTAATGTTATATGTATTGTTTGTTTCCAGCGATTTGCTCCATCAACCATAGCCGCCTCGTATAGATTAGGATCAATATTGGTTAATGCAGCCAAATATACTATTGTTCCATACCCAAATGATTTCCAAACTTCGGACAAAATCAAAGTTATCGGAAATGCTTTATTATTACCCAAAAATAATACAGGTTCACTTCCGAATAAACCAATCACTTGATTTATAATACCATCAATACCTAAAAGGTCCTTCAAAATTCCGGCCATTATAACCCATGATATAAAATGAGGCATGTAAACAATCGTTTGGAATATCCGCTTAAAGCTCGCATTTCTAACCTCATTTAATAATAATGCATATGTTACAGGTACAATAATACCAAGAATTATCTTCAAAACTGCAATATAGAAAGTATTCCAAAGTGAGCGCATAAACCCCGGCATGAAAAATACATATTTGAAGTTCTCAAATCCAACCCAGGAAGACGAAAAGAGTTTCCGGGGATTGTATTTTTCAAAAGCGATCACTACTCCATACATAGGTATGTAGGAAAAGATAAAGGTAAAAACGATACCCGGTATCAACATCAGATACAAAGGCCAAACCCTATGTATTTTCTTAATCATTTCTTCATCCTCACACTGCAAGGAAGTGCAGGTAACTGTCTTTTCATAGAAGCCACCTGCACCTCATCTTCATTAATGAAATGAATACTTGAAGTTATTACTTCTTAGTTTCATTCATTTCGGAAGTGATATCATTTCCACCGAGAATACCCCACTGTTCGACCAGCGTATCAAAGTTAGAGATGTCTTCACCCATGATAATCTTAGTGTAACCTTCCGCCAGCATCGCTTCCAACGAAGATTGCTTTGCTGCCATGGTGGGCGTTGCAACACCATGATAGGCATCATAAGAATACTCGTGATCGTCGATAACCTGAACGCCGATTCTATAGGCACCTTCACCAGAAACCTGATAGTAATATCCTACAGAATCAGGATTCTTGGTATTGGCCCAATCCATGCAACGTTCATACTTGCTCAATGCAGCCAGATTCAGAACAGAAGTGTCTCCAGTTTCCATAGCTATGGGTATATACTTACCCTGATTGTAATCATCCATAGTGTTAAGAACCTGAATAGGCTCTCTGCCCCAGCTGCGCTCATTATTGATGAAAGCATCGTAGGTTTCCCCTTCAGCATTCAGCTGAATATCAGTGAAAGCATTCAGTACCTTGATTACCGCTTCAGGGTTCTTGCAGTTTCTATTCACACAAATGTAATTAGAAACGGGGAACGGAATCGGATGAAGCACTGTTTCGCCATCAATGCTCGGGAGTGCGTATGCCTTGAACACAGCTTTTTCACCGAGATTATTAACAAGATCAATACCAAGGGAGTACATCCATGAACTCGCTCCAAACAGAATACCGACCTTGCCAGAAATTGCATCAGCAAACATTGCCCAAGTATCCATAACAGTGAATTCCGGGCTGATGTAGCCTTTCTTCACCATATCGCGTGCAGCTTCCAATGCATCGCGCATTTCGGGCTGTACAAAACCGTATACTAAAGATCCTTCTTCATTCTCATACCAAATTGTGGGACGAGCATGATACATCTCAGCGAAGGTTTTGAAGCTATTTCCAAGAGAGTTTTCAAAGCCTATTGCATATGTATCATCCAATCCATTCTGATCGGGGTCATCGTGTACGAACGCTTCACATACCTGTTCAAGTTCCGCAACAGTGGTAGGAACTTCCAAGCCAAGATTATCCAACCAGTCCTGACGGATCCACATATACTTAACTTCGGCGATCAAGCCAAAGTGCTGCTGGGAGATACCATAAAGCTTGCCGTCAAAAACGCCAGATTCAAAGCCATCGGGATCCGAATCTTCCAACATGCGGACATCATCTGAAGCATATTTTTCATATACTTCGCTCATGTCATACAGCATGTCAGCTTCTACCAACTGTGCGAGCTGAGTGCTTGTTGCCTGGAAGACATCCGGCAGATTATCAGCACCGATTGCGACATTAAGCTTGCTGTCATACTGGGCAGAATCAGCCTGCCAATCATCAACAAGATTAATATTCAGAGTATCCTTGACCAAACGCGTCCACGGATTGTCAGTTACAGTGTCGCCATTCTCCCACTGGGAAAGGGCCGTTGTTATCTGCGCACGAGTGATGGTAACCGGTTCATCGTACTTCTCGAAGGCCAGCGGATTTTCTGCCAAAGCCGATACGCCACTGATCAAGAAGCAGAGTGCCAAGAGAGCCGATAGGATTTTCCTAGTCTTCATACCTTTTCTCCTCCTTTATATTATGGGCTCCGTAATTATTATATATCTACAAAAGGTAAACATTCAATGTTAATATCAATACATTTGGTAGATTCCTTTAGGTCATCAAAGACTGTTTCCTATACTCGCTAGGGGTACATCCAATTTCCACACGAAAAACGTGCGCAAAGTATTGTGATGACTCAAATCCACATTCTAATGTGATTTGTTGTATATTTTTATTTGTTTTTATTAAATATTCACATGCGCGATTAATCCTAGCCCTTTTGATATAATCCATAATGCTCTCATTTGTTGCTCGACTGTATAATCTGGAAAAGTAGGAAGGATTGTAGTAAAAATACGTTGCAATACGGTTAAGTGATAATTCCTCGCTAAGATGTTCTTCGATATATTCGTGTATCTGCTTTAGAAGTTGATTTATGTCTTTATCATCTTCATTACTCGGCACAAGACCCAATATGACTTTCTTGAGAGCGTTGAATGCCTCCTGCCATGTTGATAACTTTTCCGGATGACTTACTTGAGTGATAATCCGTGAAAGGTTTCGTTCAGCAAGATATGGTAGTACTTCTCGTAATATTTCGCGATACATATTTTCAACTTCCTGCTGCTCCATAGCCATACATTTTATGCCCAGTTCATCAAATGTGGAAGTTATCTGTGCCTTGTCTCCTTGATCAATTATACTCGTTATTCGTAAACCATATCGATTTTTCAGGCGTTCTTCCTCGCGACGTTCAGCTAGTAAATTTAGTCTCTCTTTGTTCACCGCCTCCAAAATAACATCATCGTCTTCTGTTTTCAAAACATACCTTACATTATTTTGGTTTGCTTGATAAATATAGTCAAAAGTTGCATAGCCAGATAAGAAAATAATCCTGCATTTAGGCCAGTTTTTCTGAACTTGTTCAGCTAACGTAAGCCCCGAGATACCCGGCATACGAATATCCGAAACCATTATATCAATGGGCACTTCGTTTATACATGCCAACGCTTGGCGACCTGATAAAGCTGTATATACATCATAATCACCGCTCTCAACGAACATTTTTCTTAGCCATGCTAATTCATATACTTCATCATCCACCAGTAGTAACTTCATATCTAGTTTTCCTTTCTCAATGGCACTTTGATTTGAGTTCTCAGTCCACCTAGCGGAGATCTACATAATTCCATCCATGTACCTTCACCATAATACAGGCACAGCCTTCTGTATATATTCTGCAACGCTGTAATCTCTTCCCCGCTTGTACTCACCAACTTTGTACGAAGATCAATCAATCTATCATCATCCAAATTTTCCCCATTATCCTCAACGATAATACTTATCCCGTCTTTCGTCACAAAAAATGTTACTTTCAGTAAACCGTTTTCCTCTTTATCTTCTAGCCCATGTAAAAAACTATTTTCTATCAATGGCTGTAAGATCCATCTTGGTATCAATATATTCGTACATGAATCAGGTATCTCTGCAAATTCCACTTTAATCCTTTCTCCAAAGCGTTCAGATTGAATGTCTGCATAGATATAAGCATGTTCATATTCCTCATGAAATGGGACAAATTCCCTTATGCTTCGCGTAATGTATTTCAAATACTTACCTAATTCACTCGATATGCGAACCGCACGTTCATAATCTTGTCCTTTGATCATTCGATGGAGCAAGAAATAACTATTATAGAAAAAATGCGGATCCGTCTGTCTTTGAAGTTGTTTCAATTCTTCTCTCACAAGGAGTTGCTTCTGTTTCTCAGTTACATCAATAAGCTTACTCAAGTTATCAATCATTATATTAAATCTATCAAATATCTGTGAGAACTCATTTGTTCCATGACTTTTGAGACGGAACGAAAGGTCGTTCTGTCCAACTTTATCAAAAGCTTCTAGCAGAATATTTAAAGGACGATTAACTAGTTTATAATCCATCAAAAAATAACCAATGCCAACAAATACTACTAAAATAGCTAGTACTATAGCCAAGATATTGTCATTCGACATTATGTTTTGCAATGTACTATCGGATATCATAGTGTAAAGGACTAAATCTCCTTGCGAAGAGGCATTCTTGCTCAGATTGTATTGTTTTCCATTCCACACAATACTAGAATCATTTTCTTTTCCAATATAATCCCCCATAATACTTGCCTCGCCAGAACTGGAAGCAGGGAATATCTTCATATTGCATCCGGGGATATAGCAAAGAAATTTTGCGCCTTCAATACCGGATAGCGAATTTGTCAAATCGCGAGTTATCGCATCTTGTGATAACTCAGCAAACAACATATAATACACTTCATTTGTTTTCTTATTTACAGATTTTACAGGTATTATAAGCTTGCCTTCCCATATTTCGTACCTATGAGATATTCCTAAAACATATTCATTTATTTCTGAAATATCACTTGATTCTAAGCGTCGTATACTTCCATTCAAGCTGCCCTTAGCATTTATAATTAAACTCTCTGTGGGAATGTACACGCTCAAATCGGACAACAATGTTTGACCCCGTAATATGATGGCCAATTTTTCTTGTATATTTTTAATAAGTTTCGCCCAATCATATGGTGCACGTGGGCCTTGCAATCGAGTCAGAGTATTTAGATCCACATCATCAATAAAGTTAATCAATTGAGAATGTATTAAGTCGCATTCCAATTCTAGTTGGTTAACCGCATTATCATATTGCTTATTAATTGATAATATTTTTTCTTTTTCCAGCTTCTGCGTACTTATCCACAAAAGAAACACATTGACCAGTAAAAGTACAAGGAGGAGAAAAAGTAAAGAAAGCATCGTCTTTCTTTGTGTTGACATTCTCCTTGATTTCAAGGTATACATACACATTCACCTTCTAATGAAGATACCGATGAAGCAGAAAAGAAACTACTGGAACTTAAATTTTCTAAAGATCATTCTTCGTTCACCAATGTTTCTCGTAATCACTTGACACTAATCCATATTTATTATAACATGCAACAGATGCGAATGTCATCAACATTTTCAGTACAATTGTTCATTTTTACCATCATATTCTCAGAATACTGAAGATGTCTAAATGCAGCAATTGTTGCAGCTAATACAGACACGCTTACGCACATCGCGAAATCCAACGCATCCAGATCGTCAGCAATTCATAGAAATCATCATGCAAAGATTACCGGTCACTATTACATTATAGAAAATGAAATGCAGGTATTTCACTACTTCCAGCCCATTATACATCCACGTATTCGTGCCGCACATTTGCCTTTCCGTCCGCACTTACCGTGAGCACTGTTCCGCCATTTAAGCGCTTGTCCCAGTAGCACCCTCTGCCAGTTTTTAGAGCGTAGACAAAGGTGATGCTACGATAGGGTATGATGAAATTGTTGATGTGGTCGTGCCCACACAAGACAGTGCGGGTGGAGCCCTCACTCAGAAGCGCATCTGTCATGCCCTCTTCTACGGGATACGAACAGATGTCCTCGTAATATACTCCGCGTGCACTCTCATACCCATCGTTGAATACCATGCTTCCCCTTGCATCCGGTGGTAACGTCTTTTGATCAATTCCCTCCCGGTAGGCCGCCTTTGCCACCTCGCGGTAGGCATAGACAGGAATATGGGTGATGAGCGCGGTTTCACAGATGCCCTCTTTTTTCAACATGCGAACGGTATCGCGATACCACAAAATCTGCTCCTTCGTAAGGCAAGCCCACTCGTTGGTCACGCTTCCATCTGAGTGAGTCAACGGCACATGGTCATGGGTGTCCATGAGGATGAGACCAAATCTACCTCCAATAACTATCGCGAAATTACCGTGTCCCAGCTCTTCTGGGCAGTCCTCCCACAAAAAGCAGGGGCTTTCTCGTAAAATCTCGATATCGTGTTTTACGGGTTCATCTCCACCCTGATTGTCATGATTTCCAAAGCAGCAGGTCCATGGAATTCCCAAAGCGGAAAAATAATCCGTAAATTCCTGATAGGCACGGTCACTTCCAGGGTAGGAAAGGTCGCCACTTACCGTGATGAGGTTGGGCTTTACATGAGAAATGAGGGTTTTCACTGTGCGGTCGAAAATTTCCCGTGTTCCAGGATCATCCCATTCTCCACAGGACAGCTGAGGATCGCTGAGATTAAGAATGTTAAACGCTCTGTCTTCAGTCATATCAATTCTGATCATAATGTCATCCCCTCGCTAATAATATTTGAGTTTATCGTTACTGCATCTTTTTTTGTTATCTTACGAATCTTAGATTGATCTTTTCTAAATCCAACAAACCACATTCTGAAACAATACTATCAATTATTATCCGCAGTGTTTCAGTCCCAAGGGGGGGTAATCTTAACTTTTGTATGAATTCCGATGGTTGGAATATTGAGTGTTCCTTCTCGAGGCACATCCTTAAAAGAACCATCGGCTCGAACAAGAACACAAATCATAATCTACATCAAGGAATAACATGATTTGTCCCGAGTATGTATTCACACACTCAACACCATCATCAGCATATAAACAATGCACAGCAGGATCAGCACGACAAATATCCCTATCCCCCACCGCAGCGTTTTCTTGCTCGGAATGAGCATCAATATCACAGCAATAGCCGCCGGGATGATGATATAGAGCAGTTTGAAATACTCGTCAATGAAACCTAATACATTCTGTACGATTCCCGTCATTGCATCATCCCCACTTCATATTCTCAAAAGCCCCTGTACGGACTCGAACCGTAAACCTGCTGATTACAAATCAGCTGCTCTGCCAATTGAGCTATAGGGGCACAAATACACCCTCTGGGACTTGAACTCAGCAGTTTATAAGACTGCCACTCTGACCTACTG
>JAZLJS010000101.1:0-77242 GCA_045617945.1 Lachnospiraceae bacterium | reverse complement strand
CCCCCTAACCCCGTCCCCAAAGGTCCACCCGTCCCCAAAGGTCCACCACGTCCCCAAAGGTCCACCACGTCCCCAGGAATTCACCGCCGACCTCTTCTGTTATTTCCCTCCTGCCGGTAATAGTCCTGTTTCCGCTCGTACATTTTCCTGTCGGCACGGGCTATTACTGCTTTTGCATCTTCATCCGCTTCACGGACAGCAACACCATATGCTGCCGATACTTTGATGCCGATTTCTTTTGTCTTCTCTTCAAAACAATGAATAGTTTTCTCAACAATTTCGTTACAAATCTGTTCCTCGTACGTCCTCACCACAGCTACGAATTCATCACCGCCAAGGCGAAAAACCTTACCTTTATTTCCGACAGCCTCCTTGATAGCAAAAGCAACTGATTCGATAAGTTCATCACCTTTTTCATGACCGAAAGTATCATTAGCATACTTCAATCCGTTAACATCATACATAATTAATGAATACAAACCCTTTTTAGCCACATAATTCACGTAATTATCGTAGTAAGTATTTGAAAAAACTCCGGTTTTATGATCATATTTACTTTCAATCTCTATTACAAATGCGTAATACAGTATCGTAATAAGTGCCGAAGCAATAATTGCATCCTGAAATTGATCCTTAAACAAAAGTTGAATAAGTATTGCCACAACTTCAAAAATAAATAGAACAACCAGCCTAAACTTATCCTCAAATTCACAAGCACCGTACTTCTTAAAATTCACAACCATCAAAGTGATGTATGCAGCTACCATCCATAACAAACCGACAACAACCAATGCACCTCTTTCAAAGTGTCCTTCTTTACTGACTTTAAACATTAGTCCTGTAAGCGGTGATGAAAGTGTGCACGCAATCAAAATTGCTCCCGAAATATACCAAAATATCATCATTTTACTATTCTTCGGAACAAGGGAGCCGATAAAAAAGATAAAATACAACAGAATGGAAATAAATACAAAATACTCCGAAATGATTCCGATAACATATGAATGATATACTTCACTATAATCTCTTCCGATAAAGCCCAGCAGGCAAATACATACGCACAAACATGTAAGGTTATACCTTAGGTTTCTTGCCCTTTCCATATAAGCACTCTTCTTGACAATGGAAATAAGCAAAATCATCGCAATAATATGTAAAATGTAGCTTCCCGGATTAAACATTAGTACCTCCTGCACACATCAAATTATTAACACATGTAAATATAATTATACCATTATTATTCCGTTTAGATAATCGTTTTTTGCGCGTTTCTTTGTCAAACATGTAAAAAGTCACTGTTTAGCGTGGTATAATAACAAACAAATCGAAATATGAAAGAGCAGAACTTATGAAAATACTTATAATGAATTGCAGTCCTGTCAGAAACGGCGCGACAGCAGAAATCGTTAATATTGTGCAAAATAATGTAAGCGTAGGAAATGAAGTAAGAAGTATCTGCATCGATGATTATGAAATTGCATTTTGCAAGGGGTGCAGAACTTGCCACAACACGGCGAAATGCATTCAAGAAGATGATGTTGCAAAGTTGATGAGCCAGTACGAATGGGCAGATAGAATCGTCTCGGTTTCTCCTTCATACTGGGCAGATATTCCCGGTCAATTCAAAGTGTTTATAGACAGATGCACTCCCTGGTGTAATACACATGAGCCTCATGCCAAACTATCTGCCGGCAAAAAGGCTTACACCATAGCCTTGAGAACTGGTCCAAGCATGCCTGAATGTGAGCGAATCATTAGCAGCATTGAACATTTTCACGGTCATCTGGAGATTGAATCATGCGGCAAATTGGGTCTGGTTTCCGTTGAACACAAAGAAGACGTTGCCGCAAGGATTGATGAAATACATGCTTTCTGCAAAACTATTTTAAGTTAATCAACCCTAATCCGGCCAGGCAAACAATAATTCCAACTATTTTGTTCCATGTGATCGCTTCTTTATAAAGCATATATCCAACAAATATCAATATAACCGCCAAAACCGCCGCTTGTACAATTTGGGCAACGCTTACCGGCCACCCTGCCTTATATGCATAAATGTAGCCCACTTCCAAACCAACAATAACAAGTCCCAAGACAAACGGCGCCCAATTGGCCTTCCGATACTCTTCAGTAATGTTTCCGCCCCTGTTTAAGACAAAATACATAATAAACGATGCAAGCGCACCTACTACATATGTTATCGTCAATGACGCGAACGGATTCATTCTATCGGGAACTGACTTTGCACAAATCTGGTAAAAAACATTTGATAAAACCACAAGCCCCAACGGCCAAACATAACTAAACATAATTCTCTCCATTTCACAAAACAACGTAATTAATATGGCGAAAAGTCACTGCCTCAACAATTATTTCCACAAAGGTCCTTTCCGGCTGTAGAAGGCCTGTTCCCAAGTTTCTACAGAATAGGGGCTTTGCGAATCGCCAATCTCATTCGCATACTCTTCTGCATCCTCCAATACGGCATTCAAAGCGTAAACATTCCCATGTATATCTGATATAATTGCATATTTCACTGGTTTATTCTCCGATTACTAATGTCCAGCCGTTTTACTCCAAAACATTCCGAAAGAAACGTACGGTACCCGATTTTTTCGTACCATTTTGCCACTCCGGTAAAGAAAATGAAAGAAATATCCATCCCTTGATCTTTTAGATAATCCGTCACTCTGGCAATCATTTCAAGAGCAATTCCTTTATCCCTGAACTTGGGAACTGAGCCAACACACCCCGGCATTCCGACTTTCCCATACTTGTCTGTCAAATAATTCCGACAATTGGTATCAACCAAACAGAAACTGGCGATTTCACCGTTCACCGTTGCAACATATATATTATCGGGCTGTGTATAAAACTGTACCCAATTCTCATTTACCTGCGCAACAGCAGACCTGATGTCGTTCATATCCCCTTGAAACCATCCATATTCGGCAACATCGCTACCGTGCAATGTAAGCTGATCAAAATGAAAGTCATCCAACAAAAGAAGCATTTCATCACATCCGCCAACGGATACAAATCCCATTTTTTCAAAAAATCCCCAGCTTTCGGATGTCGCGCCAATAAACAGTTTAGAGGACACACCACCGGTAAGCAATTCGTCAAAGCCTTTGCTTTCGGCATATTTTTCTATGTCGGCAAACAACGCAGTTCCAATACCCCGCCTTTGTTTTGAAGGGCTTACACACAAAAGACGAATCGCTGAATCTTCAACAATGGCAAATGCACAAATTTCATTATCAACCTTGCTTTCAAAACAAACACAATCATCTGCATGCAGCAGTTCGCAAAAGATTTCATAGGAAATCTTCATGTTCGGAAAACAAGCATCGAAAATTGTAAAATATTCTTTCTTCATAAATGACCCCCTAACCCCGTCCCCAAGAGACCACACCTCAAGAGTTCAAGAATTCAAATATTCCGCAGGATTCCCCCCATATTTTGCCAAGCAGATCCACAAAATGGCTGACATGCTTACCATCTATGAATGCATGATGCGCGCGAATATTAACAGGTATCTCACCGTCCTTCAGGCGACCGTACGTAATGATCGGCGTGCTCTGCCGAAAAGTATAATCCGGAAGTGTCAATGCTTCAAAATGAATCCATGGTACACAACTGACAATCATTGAATATTCGTCGCAATCTCCCATCGAAGCATCCGTGCGGCCCTTAGCCGACGCAATAACCTTGTTCGCTTCCTCCACAAATTGCCCGAATTCCGGATAGTAGCGCATCTCCATCTCTTTAAACAAATCATTTCCTATATCGATAGGAGTCACAATATTCACAGGATCCATAATTGCCACATGGCCCTCCGAAAGTTCTCGATATTTGAAGTTCTCAACCTCATTCGCCGTTCGCGCTATTCCGTATAAAGATGCCAGAAAAAACGAAATCCCATGACTTTTGCAATAATCATATGTTTCCTGCGCCGGAATCTTCACGGTAATGTTAAAACATCCGCGATCAAATCCCATATAACCTTCATATAAGCTCTTGCGCTCCCATGATTCCAAATCTATTTCCCGCATACCTACTCCTTTACTTATTCAAATCAACTCGTTCCAAGGAAAAATGACCCCCTAACCCCGTCCCCAAGGGACCATTTATTCGCAAAATGTAATGCGGTTCCATTGCCATCCCCTGATGCGTCATATACAAACCAACCAGTTCCGCACCTTCGGTAAGTGTTACGGTTTCACCGTTATTACCGGCCTTACCGCATCCGCTCAAAAATGAAAGCATCGATATAATACTCACTGCCAATACCCCCACCCGTTTAATTCCTCTATTCACGTTCGGTCTCCCTAATATCTGCAAAAGATTTACACGATTATTATAAATTTACAACACCGAAATTTCAATTTCACGCTGAATATTTCTTGTATTCCTGCCTCATTGTGGTATTCTGATAGTATGCTTACTAATTCACTTATTTACACAAATGACAATTGTATCGGATGCAACAGATGTATCAGTGTTTGCTCCTCCAACGGAGCTTGTGTTGCTGTAGAAGAAAACGGAGTGCACAAAATTCGTGTTGACGCCAATCGTTGCGTCGGCTGTGGTGCCTGCCTGGATGTTTGTGAACATCATGCTCGAGAATTCCGCGACGATACCGAGAGATTCTTCGAAGATTTGCAGAACGGCAAACAAATCTCGGTTCTCATTGCACCCGCCTTCAAAGCAAACTATCCCAACGAATACCCCATCTTTCTCGGCTATTTGCGTTCCTGCGGTGTAAACCGCTTTATTAACGTATCGTTTGGTGCCGATATTGCCACATGGGGATACATCAATTATATACAGAAGTATGACTTTAAAGGTGGAATCTCTCAACCTTGTCCGGCTGTTGTCAGCTACGTTGAACGACATCTTCCGGAATTGATTGACTGCCTGATTCCCGTTCAAAGTCCGTTGATGTGTGCTGCCATCTATGCCAAGAAACACATGAACATCACTGATTCTCTGGCATTCATCTCTCCTTGCATTGCCAAGAAGATGGAAATTGACGATCCCGTTAACGAAGGGCGCGTCAGCTATAACATCACATTCAAACATTTAATACAATACATAAAGTCACATCCCCGCATTCCATCTACCTGTACCGATGAAGTTCCGTACGGTTTGGGAAGCGTATACCCTATGCCCGGCGGTCTGACCGAGAACATTCGCTGGTTCTTGGGCGAGGATGCTTTTGTCCGCCAGATGGATGGTGAGAAGCGCATGTACCATTATCTGGAGAAGAACAAATCCATTCTCAAGAACAAGATAGCTCCGTTTATTCTGGTAGATGCCTTAAACTGCTCCAACGGTTGTATTTACGGCACCGGATGTGATCCCGAGAAGAACGAGCATGACTTTGTACTCTTCTCACAGATGCATATTCGCAACGCAATCAAACAATCCAATCAGGACAATCCATGGGATCCGTCACTTTCCAAAGAAGAACGCCTTGCGAAACTGAACGAGCAGTTTGCCGATCTTGAGTTGAGTGACTTTCTCAGAATATATACCGATTTGTCCGCACATTGTGGCTATACCACGCCGACTGACGAAGAACGCGACGCCATCTTCGAATCCATGGGCAAGCAAACAAGTGCAGAGCGCAAAATCAATTGCTCCAGTTGCGGCTACGATTCCTGTACGCAAATGGTTGACGCCATTTACAATGGATTCAACACCAAGGAAAACTGCGTAAACTGCCTACGTTACGAAATGCTTGAAGAAGCCAAGAAGAGCGCCGCCAGCAAAGCAGCCAGCGAAGCCAAGAGCGTCTTTTTGACCAATATGTCCCATGAGATGCGTACACCGCTAAACGGCGTGTTGGGCATGAATTCCATTATTCTCAAAGAATGTACCGAGCCGGCCATCCTCAAATATGCCGAGGATATCGACACTACCGGCCATATTTTGCTTTCAATTATTAATAATATTCTTGATTTGTCCAAGATCGAATCCGGCAAATTGGATTTGAACGAAGCAGAGTATAATCTTGTTTCCATCATTCGTGAATGTTTCATGATAAATTCGAATTCTGCACATCAGAAGAATCTCGATTTTTCCGTGAACTTTGCCAAGCCGATTCCCTGCAAACTGTTCGGTGACGAGGCACGTGTCCGCCAGATTCTGAACAACTTAATCTCCAATTCCATCAAATATACGGAGAAGGGCTTCATTCACGTTTTGATTGATTGGAAGGATCTTGCCGACGATAACATTTGTCTGTATATGTCCGTCGAAGACAGCGGTCAAGGCATCAAACCCGAAGATATTCCGCATCTGTTTACAACTTTCCGTCGTCTGAATGAGAAAGTCAATCGCACTGTACAAGGAACAGGGCTAGGGCTTCCGCTGTCCAAAATGCTGACGGAATTAATGAACGGCGATATTGATGTTAAGAGCACATATGGCGAAGGCTCCACCTTTACCGCTTACATTACACAGAAAATGTGTGGCAGCGAAACAACCGATGATCTGGAATATGTTGAGCAGAAAGTCGAGATCAAGAAGGAAGAACCCGAAGTCTTCAAGGCTCCGAATGCTCACATCCTTGCAGTTGATGATACTTCCGTCAATTTGCGCGTACTGAAGGGACTTTTGAAAAAGACCGAAGTCAATCTGGATCTTGCAACAAGCGGTGCCGAAGCACTGGAATACACAGCCAAGACCAAATATGACTTAATCCTCATGGATCATATGATGCCTGAAATGGATGGTGAAGAAACACTGCAAAGAATTCGAGCACAGCAAGATGGCATGAATATCGATACTCCGGTAATCGTACAAACCGCAAATGCTATGCTCGGTGCTGTCGAACAATATATAAATATGGGATTTAGCGACTACATTTCCAAGCCGATTAATCCTGCACAACTGATAGAGAAAGTCAAGAAAGCGCTGTCTTAGGACTCCGCTTTCTTTTGTCTTCGAATATACAAAACACACAATACCAGCACTATCGGAAATCCGATACCATATAGCACCCCGGCCTGCAGATTTTCTCCCGCCCTCTGCGAAAACAATCCTACAATTGCCGGTCCGAGAGAACCTCCCAGATCGCCCGCAAGTGCCAAAAGCGCAAACAATGCAGTCCCGCCCTTTTTGAGGATACGCGAAGAAATGCTAATGGAGCCCGGCCACATAATGCCTACGGAGAATCCGCAAAGCGCGCATCCCACAAGTCCCAATATCGGAATCTGTGCCAACGCCGCCAGTAAATAACAGCCCAGACACAGCAGACCGGAAAATACCATAAATGTCGTCAAATCAATCCGTTCACCATACTTTCCGTACAACGCACGACTGATTCCCATGCATATCGCAAATCCACATGGTCCCGCCAAGTCACCGATTGTTTTGGAAACGCCAAGTGCAGACTCCGCAAATGCAGAAGCCCACTGTGCCATGGCCAGTTCGGATGAACCGGCACATATCATTAAGATGATAAACACCCAAAAAATCTTCGTCGAGAAAAGCTCTCGAACCGTCATACCCTCTCCGTCTTCAACAAGGCGTTCGATAGGACAAACAGCAAAATTATATATATTAACCATAGGAACAAGCGCCCATAAAACTGCCAGGATCTTCCAATTCTCTACCCCGAACAATGCGAAGAAAACGGTTGACCCGAGGATTACGCCCACGCTTCCCCAGCAATAGAATGAGTGCAACAAACTCATGGTCGCTTCTTTATTATCAAATGGACATGCCTCCACAATCGGGCTTACCAAGACTTCGGTAAGTCCGCTTCCGATAGCATATATGATCACGCATAAAATAATTCCGGAAAAAGGAGTCGGCAATAAATTCGGAATGAATGCAAAACCCGCAAGTCCAAGTGCCGATGTGACTTCCGCGGCTACCACGCAGGTTCTGTACCCGATAATATCCACAAGTTTTGTGCATACCAGATCAACCAGAAGCTGCGTAAAGAAAAACACAGTAGAAATCAATGCCAACGATGCAAAGCTTATCCCATACTCACTATGAAAAGTAAGAAACAACAACGGGGCAAAATTGGCACAAATTGCCTGGGTCACAAACCCCAAATAACACGCGGTTAATGTCTGTTTATAGTTCTTGCTCATCCTAATCACACAACCGTTCCTTAAGTTTATCTACCTCGTCTTCCGAAAGTCCCGTGCTCATCAGATAATCTCTTACACCCTGTGTCAGTTCTTCGCCCGTCACATCCGAAATGTCATCCTGCTGCAACAAAAGACGATACATATCTCCCAATTTTAACGATAAATATGCATCGTATGATACAGGATTCGTTTCCTCTGTGATGCCAAAATAATTATCATAGGTCTCCATATAATCTGCTTCAAGTTCATCTAGTGATGCACCGGCAAGCGATTCAAGCAAAAGACAGATAAATCCGGTCCTGTCCTTTCCCTCGGTACAATGCACCAAAAACGGGCCGTCGGATGCCAGCAATGCGCGAATCCCATCGGCCAGCTTCTGCTTATTTTTATCCGTGTAATAAGCCGTAGACATGCCCATTGCACATACAGAGCCCTGCTCATACAGGTTTCGCCAATACGTATTGTTTAGTGTATCATTTTGCAAATGTGCTTGAATGTCATCCTCATTATCCGCCAAGTCCATGATGAATGAAATACCATTCTCCTCACACAAGTCATTCACATACGGTGCACGATGATAACTGTCATCACACGGCGATGCAGATCGATACATTCTGCCCGATGCCAAACCACCAACTTTCACTTCACGGAAGTTTGCGAATTCTGCATCCGAAGAAAAGTCACTCCGCTCAGAGGAATATGTCATCGCCATCGCGTTTTGAATATCAATATACTTTGCCTTCTCGTGTAACCGCACAACCATCGTATCTGTATCTTCATCGGCATTTAAGATCTCGCGCATACCATCGCCATTATTACTTGCAAAGCAAATATGCGGATATCCCTGATATCCAACCAAAAGCATTTCTCCGTTTCTCGTAAAATATCCGCTGTAAAACGGAATATCCTCAAAATGCTTGCCGTTACTGAATTCCACATCAAGACTGTCGCCGAATTCAAAGCCGCGCGCGATAAATTCTTCAATCGTATCCTGTCCGTATACACTTCCAAACTTATCCTCGTATTCGATAGACATAGGCTCTGTTTCCAATACCTCCGTAGCCTGCTCTTCATTCATTCCGACCGACGATTCAGCACCTGTTCCGGCATCCTTCTCTTCACTCATCCCGGCATCTGTCTCTTCATTCATTCCGGCCTGTGGGGCTTCGCTCACATGCACATCAACCGTGCAGGCACATAAAGATGCCGCAATGGCTAACGAAAGACAACATACAATGACTTTTCTCATATAAATCACTATCCTCCATTTCACTTACTTAATCACAAGTGCTCCGAATATAACAGAACACAATTTTCTGTTTCAATAATCAGAAATCCTTGCGGCATAAGATCTTGCCGCTGCAATTATCTACAACGCACATTGACAACGTATATTCACCATACATATCCAACAATTCACTGCTTCCGTCCGGGCACATGATCGTTACGGACTGCCCGTCAAAAGTCACAGCAAAATTCTCGGATGCGCCCTCAAATCCATCGATTATATAAGCACCCGGCACAGCCATTCCGTCAATATCAAGGCCTCGTGCCACAGCATGCGGTGGTGCAATGTATACCGAATTCTGCGCGTAACTCTTCATATCAAGATCCTGCAATACCGCAATTGATGTGGAAAACACTTCTCCCATCTCCCCGGTCGGATCCATAACTACCAGACTGTAGTCCTGCCCGTCAATCCAATACACCATTTCCTCCTTGTAATTTTCGGCAGAAATGTCATTATTTCGTGCAACAAGACTACGACCGCCCTGCGCACCGAAATTCGCCGAAACCGCCACAGCGACACTTTCTGATGAATCGTTCGAAGCTGTACTTTCAGATAAAGCGTTCACAGCGACACTTTCTGATGAATCACCCGAAGCTGTAAAACATTCCTGATATTTGGCACGAAGTTCTGTGGAAAAGAGTCTCGCACCATGTGTATTCATATGAACATCATCAAAAAATCTAAACGGCTCATATGCGCCCCACCAATCCACCGTAATATCAGGGTAACTCTCCTTTAAGCCGTCATAATATGCATTACACTGTTCGATGTACGTATATGCGGTAAACACACAATTCGGTGACGGAAGCTTGATTACATGCACACGACATCCGTTCGTAATCGCAAGGTCAATAATTCGACGATAATAACAATCCATCAAATCGGAAACAACATATTCATCGAGCGTTTGCGCCTCGGCTGCCCACTCCGTGTTTCCACGTGCAATATAGCGACCGCCGCACACCTCTATCTCTTCTTTATAGAACCGATTGTCCTCCAATCGCTTATTGAAACCTGCTGCCGTTAGCGAAGTGATATACTTCCCCGGCATGTACAATTCATACGCCAGATAATCTGCCGGCCATCCGCGATGCGCAATCGTTTCATCATGATACTTGGCCGCTTCGCGAATCATCCGATAATTCTCCGAAGGCGTAAATCGATGCGAATACATCGTTCGCTCCCAGAAACAATTTGCTTTACGCATATGCAAATCGGAAAATGCAATAAACAAATCTTTCGGAGGAGCATTATGCGCAAGCCACTCGGTGAACACATAGTAATTTTCCAACGGTGTGGTTCCGCCAAGGGCCAGATTCACTGTGGATTCAGACAGAAGTTCCGGCATAAATGCAGCATTTGCCGCAGAATCTCCCAGAATCATCACATCAACAGGGCCATCCTGTACAGATGTGGTAACCTCACGATTCCACACATAATAAGGAGCTTCCGAATCTGCGTATGCCATGAAATTAGCCGCGGCATAAAGCGCAATCAGAAGCACCGGGACAAGAACCAATATGCACTTTCCAATCAATTTCCAAATATTCTTCACGGATACACCAAATCAACAATTCGCAAAATATTCTTCACAAATACATCAACAATTTGCAAAAACAAACTTCGCAGATACACCAAATCAACAATTCGCAAAATATGCCAAAACAGCCCACGTTGCCAGCGAGAAGAAATTACCGTTCTTATCTCTGCCGGCAGCAAACAATTTCTTCGCTTCATCCTTCGTCAAAAGTTCGAATCCATCAAAGACTTCGCCGCCGACAGCACCATCCTGATTCATCTCACTAAGGTCAGAAACGGTGATCCGGGCACACAAAAATGCATTGCTCTCATCCGTCATTCCCGGCGAAGAAAATGCGCACGGATTAATTACTTCCACCGAATCAGACTCTTTAACCGTCAGACCGCATTCTTCCTTAATCTCACGAATTGCTGCCGAAACAAGCGGATTGGGTGCAGCGATATCTTCCTCATCAATCAATCCCGCCACAGGGCTAAGTAAAAACTGACTCACGGGATATCTGTATTCGTATGATAACAGAAGCTTCGGTTCATCATTCGGAAGTGTTACGATAACCGCAATAGTAACCGCATCCGGAAGCATCTTTTGAAATTCTTCTTCCGATTTAAGCGCAACCAGATTCTCCGCGCTCCGACGTGTGGCATTATAATAATGACGTCCCTCGGCATACTGCAGATCAAACATCTTTAAGAATTTCGCATCATATATTGTCTTTACCTGGTCTCGTGTAATATGTATGTCTTTCATACACCAATCCTCTTTCGTAAATAATTATGCCAGCCCCGGTTTACACGGCCGGCCGGATTTCTTTCTGTAATCGTAATACAGCTCCTCAGTTGCGAGAGCCATCTTCGTAACGGAAAACGGCTTGTCATACGGATAGGTATACCATGTATCCGTCAATGTGTTCAGGTCAACACAGTCACCGTCCTTAAACAGATATTCATATTCCACATGACAGGAATACTGTGAGGAAACGCTCTTTTCCATCTCGTATTCATGACCATTCTCATCCTTTACCTTAACGTGGAATCCGTTCATATCGTGAATCATCGTTCCGTTTCCCAGCTTTATGTACCCTTTTGCATTGGGAAGACTCTTCACATAAACAGGCAGTTCACCCGACGAATAACGTCCTTCCTCTACTTCGCGACGTACATTCTTACGTTCCCACTCGTACCAGTCGGGAATATGATCAAATTCCGTATCTCCCTCTAGTGCCTGCAATTTGCCATACTCATTCATGGCCCAAGACTTGCCGCAGGAAATGCAGGACAACAAATGTTTCGCCGTACGCATTTGGAATTCCTTCAGACAATGCGGGCACTGGTACAATATCTTCTCCAGCCCCTCCGCACGGTCCTTGCAATCCACTTTCACCTTATTATCTGCCTGCCAGGCAAAGTCATCATACTGAAATTCTTCAACCAACCGCGCGTTTATCTCATCAACCGTCAAACTACGCACTTCATCGCGCGTCAAAAACATCTTCATTGTAGCCTCGGTCGGTGTGACTTTGCGCTCGTGGCGCGTATTCCAAAACGGATGATTAATATGATGTCCGTGGCATATCAGCGTAACCACCGGAACATCCATCATCTTACACAATTTACCCAAAGACTCCGGAAGCGGTGCTGTCGTTCCGCACAGGGAATAGCGCGCCTCGGGATAAATCGCCGCAATTCCCTTCCGATGCAAAACCGTCTTGATATGTCGAAGTATCATTACATCATTTGTAAATTTACGCTTGCAGATACACCCTATATTTCGCAGCAGCCATTCGCGTCCGATATATCCGTCTATGGCTACCACATAATTCCCAAAATGCGGGAAAGTCGCAGCCGATGAAACATTCATATCAAAGAACGCATTATGATTGCCCAACAGAATATAAGGCGGCTTAATGCCTTCCATGCCAATCTTTGTAATATGGGTATGATGCTTCCAAATACCCGGAAATACAATTGCCCACGCAATCGGCTTTAAAAACCATCTGCACATAATAGGCGGCTTTTTCATATCGAAACGCTTAAAACCGTCGTTCATCATTCACCCCACAAATCATCACTTTTTATTCTTGGCTGCATACTCCGAGTAACTGACCCCGGTATATTTCTTGAAACATCGTCCGAAATAATTCGGATCGGGAATACCGACTTCCTCGGCCGCACAGAACATTTTCACATTGTTTTCCGCCAGCTCAACAGCCTTTTCCATACGCTTTTCCGTCAAGTACTCAACAAAACTTTTTCCTATATCCTGTTTAAACTTACGGCTGAGATAGCTGGGGTTAAACCCAAATTTCAAGGAAACCGAAGCAAGATTAATCGTGGAATCCGTATAATTACTAATCAGATACTTCTCTATCTGATCCATGGAAGAGGACTCTGTGGGCGGTGCATCATCGCGGGACTCACGTCCTTTCCTGTCTTCCATGGCAGAAAGCTTCTTATTAGCCGCACGCAGAGCATCCTCTACTTCTTCACGGACAATCGGTTTCAAAAGATAATCCAAAACCGGCAGTCGAACACATTTCCTTGCATTTTCAAACTCATCAAATGCTGTCAGAATAATAATAATCAAGTTCGGATAACGTTCCGTTGCAATCTCCGTAAACGATATTCCATCCATAAACGGCATCGAAATATCCACAAAAGCCAAATCCGGCTTCATCTCATCAATTACATTGATTGCTTCTATTCCGTTTGCTGCCTCACCCACAATTTCAAGGTCATATGCTGCCCAGTCTATCGACTTAATCAACAATTTTCTTGCGGTAGGCTCATCATCAATAATCATTACACGATGCATGGTCAGTAGCTCTCCTTTCGCATTATAGGCAAAATCATTTCAATCTCGGTATATTCTCCCAACTCACTTCGGATTTGTACAGCATCTTCTCGGTTACTGTAATATCTTACACGTTCAATCGTTCCGCGCAATCCGAAACCGTGCAATGCTTCGTCCTTACGTGAATCCGGCTTAACAGACGGCGCAAGCGCCTCCGCTATAGCTTCCTCGCTCATTCCCACACCGGTATCATACACATAAAGATGCAATTCTCCGTCTTCAATCCGTGAAGAAACACGAATAATGCCTTCTTCACCCTTTAAGCGAATTCCATGATATATACTATTCTCAACAAGCGGCTGTAAAATGAGCTTCGGAACATACAACTCAACTGTATCCTCGGCCACATCATAGCTATCCGCCAAATCGTCACCGTAACGAAGTCGCTGCAAATACAAATAATCCTTTATTATACTGATTTCACGTTTCATGGGAATCTCGCGATTTCCTTTACTTAATGAATTGCGATAAAAGCTTCCCAGCGTCTCTATAGCCTTTTGAACGCTCTCTGCACCCTCTTCCAGCGCCATGCAATTAATGCACTCCAATGAATTATACAAAAAATGGGGCTTGATTTGTTCCTGCAGGACACGCATTTCTGCCTTTTGAATCTCCTTCTCATTCTCCAAAAGGCGGTTAAACATATCATTCAGATATTCTATCATGCCGTTATAACTGTCTGCCAAAATACCGATTTCATTGTTCGGCATCGATACATCAACCTTCTTCAGCCAGCCGGACTTCTTGGTTTCTTCCATCGCTTTGGTCAGATTCAATATAGGTCTTGTAAAATTACGCATAACAGACAGAGCTGTTATTCCAACGGAAATAAGAAATGCGACTATTAACAGTACAAAGCTTAAAAGAATTTCCTTCGGTACAGTATCACTGTCCGCACTTGTTTCACAAATAATTACAAATGGAGTATCCTTTACAGACATTGCACTAATCATGCGCTTCTTAAATATGTATCCATGTTCTTCATGAACAATATCCTCCGATGCATATTCCGGTGAAAAATATTGCACAAGATCCTTCTTGCCCGACAAATATTTACCGTCCACAGTCATAATACAAACATCCGAATTCCCTTGCGACTTAATAATTCGATCGAGCATTCCCGTTGTAAAGTCAAGAAGCATCATTCCCTTTTGCTTCTGCGAATTGATATCATATACCGCTCGACCGATTGTAATAAGCGGAGCCCCGTCTTGTCTGGCAACAGCATTGCTCGCATTAATTGATACAACCGCGCCGCCCCTCTTGTCGAGATAAATATTGCGCCACTCATCGGTACGCATCATATCTGTATCAAACAAGTATATACTACGTCCATTATTCATATACGAATAATCATTTCGTATAAGAATAACCGAATCAAGGTTATCGGAAACATTCATAATATCCATAACGCCAAAGCGGGCATCGTTAATCATTCCGGCATCTACGCTTAATGCACGGAAAAACTTCATGACGACCTCGTTTAACATTACCAGACGTGATAAGTCCTTGTAATTGTCCAATGTCGCCTCTATATTCGCGCCGATATTATTCAATCTGGTTTCTGCTGTTCGGATCTCGTAATCCATATCTGTTCTGGATTTAATAAGAAATGCAGAGATGATAAATGCCAACAGAAAAAGAGCACACACAGTTCCAAATATTATCCCTACGAGCTTAACAATGGTCGTGTGACTTTCTGTTGATTTCATATTCTGTTTCATATCTCTGATTCGCAAAATATTCATACGTTTATTGTAATTCCTTGGCGGCATTATAGCAAATAAAAAAACCCGCCCAAAAAGTTGGGCAGGTTTTCAATAATTCTATCGAACTATTCACTTGTAAATTCAACATACTCACACTATTGAGCACATATACATCAACCCTTTACAGCACCGGCAATAAAGCTGTCCTGAATCTTTCTGTTCAGGAAGATGTAAGCAAAAATCGTCGGGAATGTTGCAATTGAAAGTGCCGCACCGATCGGGCCCCAGTCTGTCGTATAGGAACCGAACAACTGCTGAACACCGGCAGGAATCGTCATATAGACACTCTTGGTGTTGAAGATGCTGGCAAACATAAATTCATTCCAACTCTGAAGGAATGTATAAATGGATACCGTTGCAACAGCCGGTTTCATAAGCGGTACAATAATCTTGAAGAAGGTGCCCCATCGACCGGAACCATCGATATAAGCAGCTTCATCAATATCTTTGGGAATCTCCTGCATAAATCCTGTACAAATTAAGATACCCATTGCAAGTGAAAATGCCGCATACGGCAAAATCAAAGCAGCATAACTGTTGGTAAGATTCGTCTTAATGAGTACCTTATAAATAGGAATCAATGCCGAGTGAACCGGAATTGTAAGTCCCAACATAAAGAAACTGTTTGTAAGTTTGGAGCCTCTCCAGTTGATTCGCGTGATTGCATACGTTGCCATAATAGAAGCAATCAATGTAAGTGCAATCGTTACAATCGTAATAACGATACTGTTTACAAAGAATCTCGGCATATCACCGGTATTCCAAGCAGAAGCATAGTTGCTCCACAACCATTTTGTAGGAAGACCTGCAACATTCGCACCGAAAATTTCGGAATTATCTTTCAAAGAGAATGTGAACATCCAGTAAATGGGGAACAAGTTAATAACAGCCCAGATTACAAGGAAAATGTAAGTAATAACAATACGGGCTTTACTGGTTTTCTTAATGGTATATTCCATTTCGCTATTTCTGTCTTTCGCCATTGTTAATCATCCTCCCTAAATACTCTGCCAATAATCAACGCAAATGCAAAGCAAAGAATAATCAGCATTACTGCGATAGAACTACCTGTTCCGACTTTGTTTCGTTCAATAATCTGATTGATCAATCGTGTTGTAGGAACTTCTACAGGACTGTGTTTCTGGCCACCTAACAAAACCTTAATCATATCGTAAGACTTGAGGGAACCGGTAACAGCGAAAATAACGCTAACCTTAAGGATACCCTTAATGTAAGGAATAACGATATATCTGTTAACCTGGCTCTCAGTGGCACCATCAATCTTAGCAGCTTCACGATAATCGGTCGGAACCGATTTAACGCCTGCATACATCAATAACATATGATAACCGACATATTGCCACAAGGTCGGAATGAAACATGCCCATATTGCAGTCTTATCCGTCAACCATGTGAAGTCGGTAAATTTGTCAAATCCCAAGCCAACCAAGGCTACATTCAAAAGGCCATAGTTCGGGTTATAGATCTTTAACCACAACTGGCCGATAACAACTGTTGAAATAAGTACCGGTAAGAAGAAAATGGAAAGGAATACTCTTTCACCTTTAATCTTTCTACCGAGCAAAAGCGCTAATCCAAGAGAGATAGGTAACTGAATGAAAACCGAAAGGAATGCCAACAAAAGCGAATTACCTATTGCTTTTGAAAAAGCAATCGAATTACTGGTAAACAATTCTTTGTAGTTCTCAAGACCTACAAATCCTTGATTACCCTTAACCAAATGCCAGTCAAAAAAGCTGTAATAGCATGACATGACAATAGGCGCGATCAGAATTCCGCCGAACAAAATAATAGCGGGAAGTAAAAATAAGAATACGTCTCTTGCAGTGGTCAATTTCTTTTTACGCATAACTGATCCTTCCAAAAAAAAATGGTGGCCGCCCGACTCCCAACGGAGAATCGGGAAGCCACCAAATTAGTCAATTAAAATTGCAACTAATATTAGGTGAAATTATCTGATATCAGCAGCAAGTCCATCAATAAAGCCCTGACCGTCGATGTCGCATGTGTAAACCTGTGAAACATAATCAAGGTATGTAGCTGCATCGTCAGCGTTCTGAGCTGTATCACCAAAGAGAACATAGCTCTTAGCGTTAGCACAGATATCAGAAACTGCATTTGTCAAAGGATTGATAGAGCTTGTGTCGTAGTCAGGTGTCCAAGCGGGAAGACCACAACCATCAAGGTAACCATAGTGGCAGATTTCCTTACCAAGTTCGAATGTGAATGCTGCTGCTTCTGCTGCATGCTCAGAGGAAGCTGCAACTGCCAATGTATCTGAAGGTCCACCGATAAGCTGTCCCAAAGAAGCTGCATCAGCATTGATTACAGGGAATTCAGCAACCTTACAATTGATACCAGCATTAGCGAAGTCTGCACAGTTCCATGTTCCGTTCATGTAGAATGCATACTTGCCATCGATGAAGTTCTGCTTAACTTCGTCGTTAGAAAGAGCAGCACCTGAAGGATCAAAGTAACCATCGTTTACCATACCCTGGAATGTATCAACAGCAGCTGCAACATCGGGGTTAGCCCATGTAGCTCTGCCAAGGAAGATATCGTTAAGGGCATCAGCACCAACGGATTTCTCAATAACAGACTCAAGATACTCAGTTACACACCATGTTTCCTTACCAGCACAACCGAAAGGCATAATGTCAGCAGCCTTAAGAGCGTCACAGCAAGCGATGAACTCTTCGTATGTTCCGGGAACTTCATCATAACCAACCTGGCCAAGAAGATCCATGTTAGCGAACAAACCAACGATGTTCATTGTAAGGGGAACACCATAATGGCTTCCGTTGTAAGTTGTGTTACCTGTCATAACTTCAGGAAGAGAAGATGCCCAGTTAGCATATTCATCATCGAGGCAGTAAACACGACCAGCGTCAACGAAATCACCAAGGAATGCGCAAGACCATGTAAAGAAGATGTCCGGCATATCATCAGCTGCAACAGCTGCTTTAATCTTTGTCTTGTAAGCTTCGTTTTCGATTGCTTCCCATGAGAAGTTGATTTCAGGATGGTTAGCTGTTACATCAGCGATAGCTGCTTCATAAGAATGACGGTTAGAGTCAGACTCAGTAGCGATACACCACATTGTAAGATCGAAAGATTCAGCAGCAGCTTCTTCTACTACTTCTTCTTCAGCTGCGGGAGCTTCTTCAGCTGCGGGAGCTTCTTCTTTTGTTTCTTCTACAGCAGCGGGAGCCTCAGCTGCAGGTGCGGGAGCTGCTGCTTCGCCACATGCTGCCAAAGATGCTACCATGCAAACTGCCATAAGAGTTGCAAGTACTTTCTTTTTCATATTATCCCTCCTATGAAAATAAAAAAATATATTTGAGCAACGCCCTTGCATTGCCCCGTGAAGCGCTTTGCGCAATCACACTTATTCATTCGGCACCTATTTCATTCGAATCATGCGCCAAGGATATTCGACTGTAAGTTCTCTGCCTTCTATATTGTAATAACAGGTCGTATCCTCAAAATGATCTTCGTATGCCAGCTTAAAAGATGATGTTGCTTCATCGAGCATATAATAACCGGGGAAATATCCGTCCTCACGGAATGTACCGTCATCATAGAACTCAAAGCTCCATTTGGTTGTGGGATTGGACCACTTTCCAATTAAGCCTTCCGGATCCTCGCTGCCTTCGAATGTATAGAAGGCCGGTTCGTATAAATATAAATCTTCACCGGATATCTCGTACCGAAGTTTCAGCTTATCTTTGCCCGTTCCGGATAAAATCAGAAATCCGTTTTCATCGGCAACTTTGTACTTATCACCTTTATATACAGCCGTTCCGTTCGCGGAAACATTCAAAATTTCTGTCGTCTCATCGTGGATGTATGCCCACTTACCAACTACGGGAGATTCCACTTTCTGTGATCCGCAGCCCACCAGCAGTGTGCCCATCATGAGGATCGCGCCTATTATCGAATAAAGACTAAATTTCTTCATTTTATCTTCCTTCATCCAACAACTTGCACAAATACTAGTGTCATTTTAATCATTCCCCATATCAATGAGAATACAATTCTTTTACATTTATACGCACAAATTTTACTTTTATGTACTTTTTGCACATATAATCCTTATTCTCCGAACGCTTTCTTGGCAAATTCCTGTGCCGGCATCGGCTTGTCAAAATAGAAACCTTGAATCAAATCGCAATCAATGGATGCCAAAAAGTCAACCTGCTCACGGTATTCAACGCCCTCGGCGACAATCGTCATTCCCAGTTCCTTCGCCAGTTCAATCGTATTGCGCACAATGACTTTGGATCTCTCAATCAAATCATCCGAACCTCTGAAGAATTCGGCATCGAGTTTGATTACATTCAGCGGCAATTCCTTTAATGAATTCAGAGATGAATATCCCGAGCCAAAGTCATCCATCGATACGTGGAAGCCGTACGATTGCATTTTCTTTACAATACGTAACAAAACATCTTTGTCATCGAAGAATGCGCTCTCGGTAAGTTCCAGTTCAATATATTCATGTGGAACATTATATGCATCCACAAGCGAACAGATATGCTCCGCAAGATCATCGCGCATAAAATGAACGCGCGATACATTTACGGAAATCGGGACAATCGGCTTGCCTTCCGACAACCATTTGGCCTGTGCCGCAGCAAGTGCGCTAATCATATAATCATCTATTTTGGTAATAAATCCGTTATTCTCAAATATAGGAATAAAACGGCCGGGTGACACAAAACCTTCTGTCGGATGCATCCAACGAATAAGTGCCTCGCCGCCTGCAATTTTCTCTTCCTTGGCACTGTACTTCGGCTGAATGAACAATTGGAATTCGTGTCTTGATAACGCGCCTTCCATATCGTCTTCCACCTTGCGTTCCCATATCTGTGTAGCCTTCAGGTCTTCATTAAACCACAAGATCCGGGTTTCGGAATCATCCCTGATGGAATGGCGTGCAACACCTGCTTCTATATAATAATGCATTACATCATTTTCGTGACCGCAGGCAGATACACCCGCCAAAAAGCAATCCTTATTGGTCGGTATCAGACCCTTTAAGGACTGCATCAGGCCGTTTATCCGCTGATTCAATTCCGTCTCATTCGTGTACATCAAAAGAAGTGCAAAATCAGCCGCCTCAATATGCGCAACGCACTCTCTGTGATTAATAAACTTCACAAGGTATTCCTGGATTCTCTCCAGCAAATCCTCGCCCTTTTCCTCGGAATAGTACATGCAATAATTTCTGTACTTCTCCATCTGCAGCTGCACAACAGCATATTGTCTGTAGAGTCTTCTCCGAAGCAGTTTATCTCCCGTATCACGGAAAAAGATTCTGTTCATCGCCCCGGTCGAAAAATCGGTGTATACAAGCTTACGAATCTTGCGGCGATCATTCAGAATCTTTACAACTTCCCATATCTGATGCAGACATAGCAATCCGGCCAGGGTAAGGGCAATCAAGGATGCCACCGCAATGCTGTTTATCTCATAATTTGTAACGGCGACATCACACAAAACGCATAATTTCTCGCCCTTTTCCCCGTAAGGAACAATAAACCAACAGCTTTCGGCCTTCCATGTTGCCGATTCCTCCTGATAAGAAAGACGCTCAAACTGTACATGGACATCACGAACATTCTCTTGCACGGTTGCAGGATTAATCACCAGCGAACCGGAGTCTGTAACAATAAACAATTCCTCCGTTAACGGAATCAAAGTCATTTCCTGCCCGGACGCCAACAAATTCTGGGCCTCATTAAGGTTCGGAAATTGTGTTCCGATATGCTGTGTACACTTATTATTCGCATCAACCACGCATAGCGATGCAATCTCCGGAATAATTGACCGGATGCTGAAAAGGTTCTGTGTAATGTACTCATCACTGTTTTGACGATTCAAAACATCGGCGATCATCGCGATACGTTGATATCCCGAAATAACCTTATTCTCCAAAGTATTCTCAAAAAAGAGATATGCCGACGCAACGAAAGCACCGTTAAAAACAATCAACACAAGCAGTGAAAGAAATAAATGCGGCCAAACGTGCCGTCTTCTCAACCGTTTTATCTTTCGAACTCTTTTCTTACTCACGTAACTGTTCTCTCAATCAGTCTTCCAATGTAATAATATCCGAAAATCCCGTAATATCGAAGATTTCCTTAATGTTCTCGTTTGCCTTTACAACTTTCATCTCGCCCTGTTTGTTCATTGTCTTCTGAGCGGCAAGAATAACACGAAGTCCTGCAGAAGAAATGTACTCAAGCTGCGAAAAATCAAAAATCAATTCCTTTACATCGACAAGTGCAGAACTCGTCACTTCCTCAAGTGAAGGCGCTGTTGTCGTATCCAAACGACCTTCCAATGCAATTGTTAACTTGGTTTCTTCCTTGTTCTGAGTAATGTTCATTTTTCCTCTCCTTTATGCAAATAACTTTATTATAGTAAGAATATTTTTATTATCCTCATACCTATATGTTATATCGCTCATGGTTTTCTTAACCATGAATATTCCCAATCCACCAGCTTCGCGTTCCCGAGCCGAAAGAGTAATATCAGGATCTTCCTGCAAAAGCGGATTATACGGCACGCCATAATCGGTAAACACAATTCGAATACCATTCGAATCGGGCAATGGTTCATAATCAACCGACGCGTATCCAACAGTTCCCGGATATGCAAACTTCACAATATTACTAAGTATTTCATCCAATGCAATCATCACCTGTGAAGTCGCCCGCATCGGAGCCCCCATGCTTTCCATATATTCTTCGATGGCAGATGTTACCGTTTGCAAATCCTTCTGGGTAAATTCATCAAATTCAAGCATTACATCACATCCTATTCCGAAAATCCCATTTGCTGATGGGCTTTCTGTTTCTCATCATACATGGACTCATCTGCTTCACTGATATATTCTTCAATGCTCTTTTCTTCATCCGGTCTCGCAACAGAGAATCCGACGCTTGCCGACAACGGAAAACTTAATGATAGTTTCTCAATATATCGCTTCATGGAAACATCCAGGGCATTTTTCTGTGCAATAGTTGTTTCCTCATCCAGGCACGGTCCGACAGCCACAAATTCATCACCACCGTAGCGCCCCAATAACCAACCGTCCGGCAATGACTTTCGCATTGCATCAGCTGTAATCTTTATTGCGAGATCTCCCATTAAATGGCCATGTTCATCATTAATCTTCTTCATGCAGTTAATATCCGCAAATAACAGGAGAACGCTTCGACCCTCAGCCTTCTCATCCTCTACATGCTGGAAAATCACCTTCTCGCAACCCGTACGATTATACATATTTGACAGGAAATCCATCATGTAAATCTCTTTCAACTTACGATTGCTCTCCTGCGCAAAAATATACTGTCGAACGTTAATAAACGTCGTGTTCATATTCATAATCCAGTTACGGAAAGTCTGGTCATAAATCATTCCCGCGTCGTTCTTAACAACCACATATCCGATAATATATTGCAGATTGTTCAACGGAACGAGGAAATAAATATTGGAGTCATTCGGAGCTTTATGATAATTCGGTATAATCTCCTTGGTATGGAACTGACGAAGAGGCATTGCTTTTCCGGCGCGTTTCTCATACAACACATCCATCACATTGCTGTAACCTCGAATTCGCTGAGGATAGCTCTCGTCGTCCAACTCGAAAAATGCCGGTTCCACGCAAATCGCAAAATCATCTCCGAGAAAGTCATTCGCGCCAAACAGTTTCGTAGCCACTTCATGAAACTCCTCTTTGGATTCAACCTTAGCAAGTTCCAGACGCATGCTCTGAAAGAAAATATCCAATCTCTCCGAATAAATTCTCGAAGAATATGCATTTCGTACAATTTCATAACGGGCATGAATTGCTTCCTCAGACGGTTTACAGCCACAGCTTTCTGCCGGAACAAACTCCGAATCAGTTACCAGCTCAAATTCCGGATTCAGATTCTCCATCTGCTTGCATAATTCATGGTATACATTCTCGCCGAATTTATCCCATCGTCTCGTTACCGAAGCAATCATCGGGAATGAAGAAATCGCTTCCGTAATACGGTCAAATCCCGTAACAATAACCTGTTCGGGAACCTTGATTCCCATTTCATACAACGCTGCAGAAACCCCGATCGCCGAGTGATCGTTTGCACAAACAAATGCATCGGGAATCTCCTTACCGCTTTGAACCCACTGCTTGGTCAGTATATAACCCGTATAGAATCCAAAATCGCCCTGTAACGTATCCGTCAACGTAAGTCCGTGTGCCTTCAACGCATCGCAAAGCGCACGCTTACGGATTGCACATTCCTCATTTCCTTTAATCCCGCTTAAGTATACGACGTTCTTCACATTATGGACAGTAATCAAATGCTCGGCCAGTTCATAAACGCCCTGATAATTACCGGTTCCCATGTATGCCATACCAGGCACCTTCACTTCGGTAGAAATCATCGGAACACCCGCTCGTTGAAAAAGGGCGCGGATTCGTTCCTGCTCATCAGAAAGATTAAATGTATTGGTCAACATGATTGCACCGTCATAATCTTTCGGATTCGGAAGATGGAATATATTCAACTGGCATTTGCTCTGCAAAGGATCATCCATGAAGAATATATATGTCATATATACGAAAATATCCACTCCGTCCTTGGCAGCTTCTTTGCGGATACCTTCCAATACATATTTAAGAAATTCTCCACTCCATCCATTGGCAAATACTGCAATTTTCTTATTCTTCATTAACACTACCCCCGTATTGTAATGAATTACAACAAAATAACCCTCTCCTGCGGCAAATATGTTCTGACAAGATTCTCATACTCCACCGCGTTCATCGGCTTACCGATATATGCCGCAAATCCCATTCTTAAGAAATACGATTGCCGATCTTCTCCAACATCGGCCGTCATAATAATCACCGGAACACCCACGCATTTATGGTCGGTATTCATACGCATCATCTGAAGTGTCTCAACACCGGATAATCCCGGCATTCTGTGATCCATCAATATCAAATCATATGCTGTGTCGCGAATCATATCCAAACATTTCTGACCGCAATCCGCTTCGTCAACAAGAATATCGGTACCTTTCAAAAATGCTTTAGACAATGTTCTGTTCACACGATTATCATCCACCACCAGAATATGCGCTTCGGGAGCCCTGAACTTAATTCGATTCTTATCACGGTTCATCTCGGATTCACTGATCTGATCACTAATTACGCCAACCGTTTCCGTACCATGCACATGCTGCGGAATAATCAATATAAATTCACTGCCTTCTCCGTATTTACTCTTAACCGTCATCCGGCCGCCCATTAACCGAATCAAATTATCGGTAATGTTAAGGCCCAGACCGCTGCCTTCCGTCTTATGAGTCTCCGCATTTTCAATGCGGTCAAATGACGTGAACAGTTTCGGTATATCTTCTTCCTTGATTCCAACACCCGTATCCTTTATTGAAACAAGCATCTCTATCTTGTCGCTTCCTGTCGGAAGCGCTTCCACGCTCATCATAATGCTGCCGCTCTGCGTATATTTCACGGCATTTGTAAGAACATTCGTAATAATCTGTCGAACTCGCAATTCATCACCGAACAGTTTCTCCGGCAAATCCTGTGGTGCGTTCAAATGATACGTAAGTCCCTTCTTCTCTGCGCGCATGCGAATCATCAGTGACAAATCACGCAACATTGCGGACAAGCTGTACTCATCTTCAACAATTGACATCTTGCCTGCTTCCATTTTGGAAAAGTCAAGTACATCACTGATTAATGACAGAAGCGTTTTGCCGGCTCTCATAATATTAACGCCGTAGTTCTTAATCGACTCTTCCTGTGCTTCTCGAAGAATCAACTCATCCATTCCAATGATGGCATTAATCGGTGTACGAATCTCATGCGACATTCTGGCCAGGAACACCGACTTGGCCTCATTGGCATGATCAGCTTCCTCCTTCAGTCGTATCATTTCGTTTACCTGACTTTGCTCCAAAGTAATATCCCTTAGCCAGCGAATAATACCCGTGCCGCCATCTTCCGTATCAAATTTGAACAATGAACAGGAATAAATGTGATTATCAAGCGTAATCTGCTCTTCCGGAGCAAGCATCAATACCCGGCTCAGATCATCACTGACATCATCCACCGGCATTCCGTACATAAATTCCGTCTCAATATGAAGAACATCCTGCGCACGCTTGTTGCAATATATAAGGTGACCATCCTTGTCATAGGAAAGGAGCACATCGTTTATCTGATTCAGTATTGTATCCTCGGCATCCTGACGCATCGGATATACACGATACTTATAAACAAGCAAAATCAAGAGCAGCAAACCGATGGAAAGACCTGCTGCCGTAAAATCATACCGTAGTTTGAATATCGTAGAAACAAGCGACCCACCGTATGAAAAAAACGCCGCAAACATAAAACCTCGAACAGCTTTGAACACACGCGCGAATTCCGTCGCGTTTCTTGCACGGGCTTTAATAATAATTGCCAAAATAACAATAAAATAAGATACAAGAAAGCCAAGATATACATAGAACCCCGGCGCAAAATCAACCGTACGGGAGCTGATCAATCCGCTTGTATCGTAAGAAATGCTTCTGTAATAGAAATGAAGCTTATCCTCGAAAACTGCCAGTCCGATGAAGATAACATCAATTGCAGTAGACAGCGTTATAAACCACTTCGGCAAGTTAACATGAACAATCTCACACATCAGAAGAAGGAAAAACAACGCAACATGCGATCCGCCGAAATATGTGATTATCAAGCCGGTATAACATGCTTCCGAAGTCTGTCCTATGACCGCTTCCATGTTTCCTGTAGCCTGAATAAGGTTACAAAAGCACACCAACTGTAAAAGTTTCGACTCGCGAGTCGGACTCTGTTTGTATACATACAGCACTTCCATACCTGCCAGGCAGACCGTAATTGCTGTTAACATCCACAAAAAAATAGCCATAGAAAACCCCCAAGGTACACTACATATATTGTAATAAACTTTGGGGGATTTTTCAAATCTAATTCAGAAATTAACGCAACCTGTCTCAGCACACCACTTCACATCAATTTCTTTACGTTGGTTACTATTCATTAATATCGTCATTCATATTTTCGTTATTAATTTGAGGCTATTCCTCCGAATTGTCTGCATCAATATTTTCTTTACCATTTTGAAGCGTTTCCTCGGAAATGCCTTCAATAATATCGTAAGGCGATCCCTCTGGGGATATGACTTTCTCTGCACGATAGATACGAACCACAATTACAACCAGGATCACATCAAAAACAATAAGCAGTACTTCAACCAGAAGGACACCCGCACTCGTTCCTAACAGCAAAACAGTTCCGGCATCAACAAATGCATGAATGGCAACTGCCAATATATAATAAATCCATTTGGAATCCTTAACCGCACGATATACGAAATAGGAAAGGCAAATGTGCAACGTAATCGCACTCACTCGCTCTATTCCGGCACATGCGAACTGCCAAGCAGGCGTCGTAACCAGCGCATCCACCGCCTGCATCACCGCCTGATCCGCCTCAGGAATTCCTGTTTTGATCGTATCAACCATACCTGAGTTAATGACAAAGGTCATGGCAAGATTACTGATATACGATAATCCGATAATAATAATGGCCTCTATTCCGCCATGTCCGATACCGTACATGATGCCGTTTTCCTTGCTCAGGCTTTTCTTCATCAGAAATTTCATTGACACCAACCGTCCGGTCTCTTCAAAAACACCTGCCGCAAGGCCGCCGTACAGTGCATACAGCCAAACATTACCGGTTATGGAATCACCCGTTGCCCCCAGGACAATCTGATGCATAATAGATTCAAGAATTAATGCAAATACAATAAAAGTTCCGGCACCGATTACAAAAGGAACCAACGATGCTTTTGTTTTGACTTTCCAAACAATCATCAATACAATCGGAACACCGATTGATACAACCAACGTAAATATCATTGCCGCAACAGCAATACTTGAGACAGTAGCATTCGCATCCATAACTTTCTCTCCTTACTCTCTTTTCAATTTCGCGCAATAAGTTCCATTTTACTTATGGAAAAAGGAAACTCTCCTTTCAATTTCGCGTAATAAGCTCCAGCTTACTTATAAAAAAGGGAAACTCTCCTCATTCAATGAATATCAAGTTCAGGCGGAACATCGAGTTCGTCTGACACATATTTACCGTTCTTCTTGCGCTGTCGCACACATTCTGACAGCAAATATTCGATTTGACCATTCACGGACCGAAAATCATCTTCTGCCCACGCCGCGATTGCATCATACAACTTCGCGCTGAGTCTGAGCGGTATCTGTTTTTTGCCATTTTCACTGTTCTTTTCGGGCATAACAGTTTCTCCATTTCTGATTATTGCAAACTGTGGTTATTGCAAACTGTGTTTATTGCAAACTGTGTTTATTGCAAACTATGTTTATTGCAAATTCATGCTCATTTTATTCGCAGAATCTGCAATTCTCCGAATTAGTAATGCTTATCTAAGTCTGTAATATACAAGCTGTAATATACAAGAGATTGCTCCCGCATTACATTAATATAAGCTTCCGGAATTCACAATAGGTTGAGCATCATGATTGCCGCACAGAACAACCAGCAGATTCGATACCATCGCAGCCTTACGTTCTTCATCAAGATCTACGCGACCGCCTTCATTCAATCGATCGATTGCCATCTCCACCATACCAACGGCACCATCAACAATCATCTTTCTGGCATCAATAATAGCGGAAGCCTGCTGGCGCTGCAACATAACAGCAGCAATTTCAGGTGCATATGCAAGATAAGTAATTCTGGACTCTACAATTTCAATACCGGCTTCCTCAACACGTTTCTGAATCTCTTCCTTAATTCTGGCCGCAACTACTTCACTGGATCCGCGAAGAGAACCTTCATCTGCAATTCCGTCACCTGTTGTATCCACATTTTCAGCAACATCATAAGGATAAATACGAACAATGTTACGAAGTGCGGTATCGCACTGCAATGATAAGAATTCTTTGTAATTCTCTACGTTAAATACTGCTTTAGCCGTATCAACAATTCTCCATGTAACCGCAATACCGATTTCAACAGGATTACCGAGGCAATCGTTGATTTTCTGCCGGGAATTATTCAAGGTCATTATCTTCAATGAAAGTTTCTTGGAAGATCCTTCTGCAGCAGCTGTTGCCGCAGAATTATCTCTTACATCGCCGCTTTGAGAAAGACGCGTTCTCGCTGCAGGATTCACAGCACTGCAAAAAGGATTTACATAGTAGAAACCTTCACCTTTCAATGTTCCGACATAATTACCGAACAAAGTAAGGACAACCGCCTCCTGCGGCTTCAATACCGTCAAACCGGCCAACAAAATAAATGATGTAATCAATATGATTATCGACAGAGCGACCAGCCATCCCCATCCATTCACGCCGCCGAATATCATTCCTGCAATTGATCCTGCCATCAATAAAATAAGTAATAAAAGCATTGCCATTCCGTTCTTTTTACCGTTTAACATTTTCTCTTCCATAATAAAACTCCTTTCACGTCTCATACCGATCTACTCAAAATGTTCCAAAGCATCTATTTGCTGCGTAGCGATGCTATGTTTGCGGCGTTTCTGATATATGTTTGGAACACAATGATTATTTTTGATATCAATATGATATCATCAATACACAATATGTCAAGCCGATTATTGAATTTCAATCCATATTATCGTAATTTCGATCCATATTATCGTAATTTCACTCGGATTGTAATGCAGGTTTGCGTTATGTAAACTATAATTGTGTCTATAACAGATTTTAAAGCTGCGTAGACACAAAAATGAAATGGGTGATTTTATGTAAACTTGATGTTTTACTAATTTTGTGTCTAGATTCCGTTTTTTATCATTTCAGACACAAAAGCGACCTGAATCGTTTGGTGGTGCGGAATTATGTAAACCATTTTGTGTCTATGAACTCAGATTTCTTTCTCCAGACACAGGACACGAAAGCACATGTGACTTTATGTAAACCAAACGCGCATATTCCGTTAATCCACAACATATTCCATTCATCCACAACATATTCCGGCCACAATGAGTGATGCAAACAGGCATGCGTCGCTTGCAAATTATATTTTTGTTATCGGAACTCTCCGAATTCCTTATCATTCGGAATCCGCTTCGCGAGCAGCATCTATGATTAGCGGTCGTCGAATATCCTTTCGTGCAAGCACGAAGTCTATTCTCTTCGTCGCCATAACAAAAAAGGGAACCGGCATCGCCGATTCCCTTTCAAAAATTTCAGGAAATTTAAATATTAACCTTCGTTAATAGCGCCACAAGGGCATGTTCCTGCACAAGCGCCACAGCTTACACAATCATCAGGATTGATAGATGCTGTTCCTTCTACTTTAATTGCTCCTGTAGGGCAAGCGCCTTCACAAGCACCGCAACCTACACATGCGCTATCATCAACAACAAATGCCATAGTAATATACCTCCTTAAAGCTTATTGCAAGAGAATAGTATCATAAATGAATTTGAAAAACAAGAACTTCCCCAATCAATTCAACTAACAAAAACTTTTCTCTATTCAAATCAATCATATTTTCAAAAAGAAACTAGACCGATACCAAAATCACACCGATAATCGCCAATGTCGCGCCAATCCATACCGTATATTCGGGTTTTTTCTTTACCATGAAATATGAAATAATGCAAACCACAAATATCGACAGATTTTCAACCATTGAAGTTATCACAGCACCGGCGTATAAAATGGCATATCCGGACGCAATCATAGAAAGGCCTACAATTATTGCCTGTGCAACATATCCCTTCACGTTAATTGATTTGAAACTAAGTTTAGGTCTGAAAATAATCCAAATAAACACAAAGGCAATCGGCATACTCAAAAAGGCCAGCACTTCATTACTAATAGAGCCCTCTGATAACAATTTATAAAGAATAAACGGCTTTATGGTCCTCGCCAGAACAGAAATTATCTCAAACAAATATCCCTGAAAAGAACTGAATTTCTTCCAGTCCAATTCCTTAAAATCAATAGTAATCAGCATACCGGCCGTAAATATAACAATGCCCAGGACACCTTTTACCGATACGCTTTCAACAACCAAAATCAAACTCAATATGTAAGTTGTAAGTGACTTGGATTTGGACAAAATCTCAGCATGTACAGAATTCAATGATTTAATCGCAAGCTGATGGGTTAATATATTAACAGTTTCCAAGCCCCCATATGCCAATAACCATCCTATAGATGCCACTGAAATCTGCCAATGAAAAAGAGCTGCAATAAACAAAACAGGTGTAACAAAAAGAATACGATACAGCGAATGATCAATCGCTGAAGTGGTTCCCATAAGAGACTTATTGATTGAAGTATCTATTCCTTTTGTTATTGCCACAAAAACACCAAAAATTACGCCTAAAACAATAAACATTTATTTCTCCAATTCGTCCAAATGCTTTTCAGAGTTCTTCTTGATAATCCGGCTGACAATTCCGGATGTAGCCGCTACCAATGCTGACACAAGGACCGTATGATATTGCCAGTAGGAAACAATTATATCACGAAACATCTCGCCCAGTTTAGCATTTTCCCCTAACCAAACCAATAACCAGATACTAAGATATATTATCGGGATCATGCAAATCACTGCAATCCAAAATGCATTCTTAAATACAGAAAGATTCCTGTTCTTATTTCGCAAATTTTCAATTTGCTTTCCTTGAACATAAACATCAACACGATAATCTTCAATCATACTGACATGATCATGTAATTTGGCCGAAATGCTTCCATCGCCCACTTCATGCAGCTTTAATATTGTATCAATCGGATGATGAATCAATTTCTCATATTCAATAAACAAGAGGCACTTTTCAATATTCTTCGCAATGTTTTTACCTATCGGATCCCAGCTCTGCAAATCACTTATTCCTGAAACCAAGAGCGCTGAATATTTATCCTTTTCTTCTGCATTGATAAATCTGCCTTTCGCGATAAAGCGGGTCAAAATCATACAGAACTTCATCAGTTCATCTTCGGAATACCCAATTGACTCCTTACGTGCAACCAGTTTTTCTATACATATTCGTTCCAAATCATATCGCTGTTGTTTTTGCGCCAAGGATCCCATTTCAATAAGATCATAAACCGTGGCTTCCGCATCTAAATCATATTGAAAACATTTTTCAAGCGCACTATTCAAATCCTCATCACAAGCATACGCTAATTCAATCAGTTCTCGAGGTCTGAACAAATCCGTATTCATATTCTTCAACCACGCTTTAGCCGCAGCAATCCGCTTTGCTACAATCGGATTGTTTTGCTTACAAATACGTTTAAAAAACCATAGCATTCTACACGTTGCGCCAAATGTATAATCATATGACCCATCACTCATAAGATGTTTTTCAATATAATCCATCACGATTTGAAGTTTTTCAATTTCATAATTACCGGAAGGTTTCCCACTATCAAGCAATAACTTAAGCACTTGTATTGTAGTGGAAAAACTATTCTCTATTAGCATATTACCAAGTACTTTTTGAACTTCTATTTCCAGTTGGGTAAGCATCTGATAACTGGCCTGATAATTATCATGCCAAACCAACGTTTTATCATATTCATGTAATGAATCTGCATTTATACGGATACAATTAATACCTTGTTTATAACACTTTTCATAAATCTCACCATTCAAATCCAATACATCCGTATCTAAAAGAATCATCGAATGGCATTTGGAATCAATTCTTTTTCGCATAAGCAAAAGATCCGCTTCTGAAGAAGCATCATATACATAGAAACATACCTTTCTCTCATTTAGGGAATTGGTAAGTTCCATATAGGAAATATCCTTATTCTCTTTATCATGTACAATACCTATGCATTTCCCACCACTATAAAGATTCGTAATCAAATTCTCCAAAAGTTCCTTTTGAAGCTGCCAATCAAGAATCATGCTGGCATAAATCACAGGATAATTCTTGGCTACGCTAATCAAAATATTATGATCTGAGTCTTCAAGAATCGCATTAAACATCATTGACGGAGAGTAATACGTATGCCAAAATATCCCTGGCACAAACACAAATTCTCTCGAACGGTTATATATTTCTTTCAAATCAAGTTCATTAGGGAAGCATTGATATGCCAAATACAAAGAAGAAGAAAACTCCAGCAAACCATTACCGTTTTTATCCGCATTCTTCTTAATTGTGAAGCTAAGTTCGTCAATTCCATCAAACAAATTCAATTCGGTTCCATCAGGCATCAATTGATGAAGAAACAGACAGCTGTTCCCTCTTTTGACGAAATCTGCCATTTTTTTCCGAATCTCATCGGACATAAATGCCTTCAAAATCTGCTCATCTCGAAGACAGTTCGAAGCAAACACAATGCACTGGCTATCATCAATTGATTGAGATAATATATCCAAATTATCGCGGGTAATAAACACACACTTTTTGTCAAAACGATTCCACAAACCCGACGTATCACAATATGAATTATTCTGAATTTCAGATAAATTTTGAATAATAAGCAAATTAATCATACTAACGCTCCATTTCACAGGAATGCTGCATACTACCTCGCAAAACCCAGAAAGCACTCCTCTTTTCTATAAAAAAGAACCTGTTGTACCTCGACTTTCTGCTGCTATTAGAACGATAAAATCGTCATTACAGCATTAAACACGAACATACCGAATGATACCCAAACCATTTTACTGATCTCACGAACGCGACCGCTAAGAATTTTCAAAATAACATAGCCGATGATTCCGAACATTATTCCATTAGAAATGTTCGAAGTACACACCATAATAATGATTGTCAAAAATGCAGAAATCGCTTCAGCCATATCCTGAGTAAAATCAATATCCCGCACCGGCTCAGCCATCATCACACCGACAATTACCAGAATGGGAGCTGTTGCTGCCGACGGAATTGATGCAAAAATCGGGGACAGAAACAGTGACAAGCCGAACAAAACCGCCGTTACAAATGCAGTAAGACCGGTACGCCCTCCGGCAACAACACCGGCCGATGATTCAACAAATGTGGAAATCGTTGATGTTCCCAAAATCGAACCCACCGTTGTACCGACAGCATCTGCAAACAACGCTTTCCCGCAGTTGGGAATACTTCCATCTTCACGGACCATTCCTGACTTGCCTGCACAACCTATTAAGGTTCCTACCGTATCAAACATATCATTGAACAGAAAGACGAACGTAATAACCAGAAAATCTATAATAGATTTACCATTCGCCATAATCTCGTCAAATGCAAAATCGAAAAAATACGGAGAAGTTGGCCAATAACTGCCACCTGCGTAAGTAGTGACACCAAACGGAATGCCAATGATTGTCGTAATAAACATTCCCAACAGTAATGCGCCTTTTACCTTTCGGATCAATAATGTGCCTGTCAATAGAAGTCCTATAAGTGCAACTAACGAACTCCCCGACAACCAGTTTGGTGAGAGCTTAACAAAATTGCTTTCATCTGCCACAACAATCCCTGCATTCTTTAGTCCAATAAATGCAACAAAAAAACCTATTCCGACGCTGATTGCTTTCTTCAGAAACAACGGAACACTGTCCACAATTGCTTCACGGATTTTGAAAACCGACATCAGTAAGAATATGATTCCTTCTATAAAAACCGCGGTCAGCCCAAACTTCCAGGAATATCCCATGCCAATGCAAACGGTATAAGAAAAGAAAGCGCTGATTCCGACACCCGGTCCCAATGCAAACGGAAGATTTGCATACAATCCCATCACCAAACACGCAAATAACGAAGAAATAACCGTTGCAGAAAATGCTTTATTCCAATCCATTCCGGTTGCTGACAGGAATGTAGGATTCAATACAAGCACATATGCCATTGTCATAAAAGTCGTAAGTCCGGCAAAAATCTCGGTCCGAATATTACTACCGTTCTCAGTAAGTTTAAAGTATTTGTCCATGATCGCACCTCTAACAATAAAAACACACAACGCACACGAATACGTATTACTTGCAATTGATTTACATTCGTTCAAGCGTACATCATTGAAACATAACAATTATACCATACTCTCGGATTCAAATCTTATTCGTCATAAAGAAAGAAAAATAAATTAATGCGTTAAGTAAAAATCGGTATAAAAAAGCCCTTGAACAACTGTCTACCGCAGTAAATTCAAGGGTTTTTCGTTCGTGAGACACGGGGGATTCGAACCCCCGACAACCTGATTAAAAGTCAGGTGCTCTACCGACTGAGCTAGTATCCCATTCTGGCTTGTGCCAACACGGCTAGCTGGATTCGAACCAGCGAATGCAGGGATCAAAACCCTGTGCCTTACCGCTTGGCGATAGCCGTACGCGATTGAATCGGAAATGCGTCCAATCAAAGGCGCCAACAATTATTCTTATTGGCAGGGTGGATAGTGGGACTCGAACCCACGGCCTCCAGAGCCACAATCTGGCGCGCTAGCCAACTGCGCCATACCCACCATATACATAACAAACACGATTTGCAAACAGAAATAACTGACTACGTCGCATTTGTTCATGTTCTGCAAATCAAATGTGCCCGAAGGGATTCGAACCCCCGACCCACGGCTTAGAAGGCCGTTGCTCTATCCAGCTGAGCTACGGACACATATACATCGGGGTGACAGGATTCGAACCTGCGACCTCCTGGTCCCAAACCAGGCGCTCTAGCCAAGCTGAGCCACACCCCGAAAGAGTGCTGCCTGCTTGCCGCTACCCGCTCGCGACGCACAAATCATTATATTATAGGCAATTTACTATGTCAACAAAATTTTGCAATGATAATTTCGCTTCTATGACTTTATATTAGAGATACTTAATCTGCGCATCTGTAATATCTGTCTGATTGCCCTGCAGAACAATGTAGCTGTAACGATTACCCGACTGTCTCGGGTAGGTAAGCGACCCGGGATTAAGAAAAAGAATACCGTCAACCGTTTCAATAAGCGGCACGTGCGTATGTCCGAACATAACAATATCCGCATCATTCTCCCGTGCCATATACGACAGATCCAAAAGGCCATAATGCACGCGTTGCCTGTGTCCATGCACCAAAAGAACCTTATGATTCATCATTCGAAAAACATCCGTCCGCAAAAGTTCGGCACAAAAATCATTATTTCCGGCCACCACATGGAGCGAACAATCCACCACGGAGCGAAGTCGCGAATAACCGGATTCAATATCTCCGCAATGTACCATCATGTCAAACGGTTCTTCCCGCTGAATGACTTCGTACATATTACTGTCATATCCATGTGTATCACTGACAATTAAAACCTTCATCTTACCGAATTCCTCATACATCTCAATACTTCAGGCACAGAAACAATCCACCATGCATATAAGCAATCCATCAACCATAAGAACAATCCCTACTTTTACATCCCGAATCAAATCAATCCACGCGCAGCCAATCTCTCCTTCATAAGTCGCAGACCTTTTCCTCTGTGACTTATGGCGTTCTTCTCTTCCATCGGAATCTCGGCCGAAGTGCATCCCATCTTGGGAAGGAAGAAAATCGGGTCGTAACCGAATCCATTCTCGCCTGCGATTTCATAGGCAATGCGGCCTTCCATAACGCCGCGAACCACTTCGCTTGTTCCATCGGGATACGCAATCGCTATCGCACAAACAAATCGAGCGCTGCGCTTTTCTTCGGGAACATCAGCCATTCTCTCCAAAATAATGCCGTTTTTAACATCATACGGTGTATCTTCACCCAAATATCTCGATGAATATATGCCCGGTTCGCCACCCAAAGCATCAATAACCAATCCCGAATCATCCGCCAGCGTCAGTTTGCCTGTTGCGTTTCGTATAGTTTCAGCTTTGATTAATGCATTCTCTTCAAAGGTCGTCCCGGTCTCGTCGATGTCCCGGAACACACCCGCTTCTTTCATGGATATCACCGAAAGTCCCGTTCCCTCCAGAACTGCTTTGATCTCCTTTAATTTGTTTTCATTTCCCGTAGCAAAAATCACATCCATCTTCATTTCCTCTTACTCTTGTATGGGCCAAGAAACTGATAATAATATGTCTTCATCATGCCGTTGTAAATCTTGCGATTCTTGTCGGCCTTTCTGCCCATATACTTCTCAACATCCGCATAACCACTGATGATATACGCGGACCAGCAATCCAGCCGCTCATTAAATGCCTGTCCCAATTCTTTATAAAGTTGAATCAGTTCTGCTGTTTCACCGATTCGTTCGCCGTATGGCGGATTCGTAATCAGGAAACCGTATTTCTTCGGATGCGACAGTTCCGCCACCGGACGTTTCTGGAAATGAATCATTTCGTCAACGCCCGCAAGCGCCGCATTCTGCTTCGCGGCCTTTATCATCTCACCGTCGATGTCATATCCCTGAATATCCGGGCGAACAGACAAATCCATAAGATCATTCGCCTCTTCCACTGCCGCATACCAACACTTTCTCGGAATAATGTTCGTCCATTTCTCCGCAGTAAATTCGCGATTGGCACCCGGTGCGATATTTGCCGCAATCATCGCCGCCTCAATCGGAATCGTTCCGCAACCGCAAAACGGGTCCACCAGAATTCGGTCCCTATTCCACGGGGTAAGCGCAATCATCGCCGCCGCAAGGTTTTCCGCCACAGGCGCTTTACTGACAAGCTTTCGATATCCGCGCTTATGCAGAGATTCTCCGGAAGTATCCAGCCCGACCGTTACTCTGTCCTTATTAAGGAACACCCTGAAGGGAAAGTCATTCCCATCCTCGGGAAACCAGTCCGTATGGTACGAGCGCTTCATGCTTTCGACCATCGCTTTCTTAATAATCGACTGGATATCGGACGGAGAAAACAGTTTGCTCTTCACGCTGGCCGCCTTCGCCACCCAGAATCTGCCGTCTTCCGGAATAAACTGTGACCAGTCGACTGACTTTATCCCTTCAAACAGTTCATCATATGTTGTCGCCACAAAATCCGCCGTCTGCATAAGGATTCGCTCCGCGGTGCGCAGAAATATATTGGATCTGGCAATTCCGGCCTCATCGGCCGCAAAAGTCACACGCCCATCCTGTACTTCAACAATTTCATATCCGAGATCGGCAATCTCTTTCTTTAATACCGCCTCCATGCCGAAATGACAGGGAGCAATCAATTTGTATTGCATAACCTTCTCCAATCCTTCTCTTCTATATAATATGTCGTAGCATTCCCCGTAATGGGATTGCGTTCTCTGTAATCAAACAAAATATGGCCCGCCGCACCGACCTTCTCTATATGTACCATATGGGACACCTGGGTCGGCGAATAATCAGCGTAATCATGCAGGAACTCTTCGTAACCGCGGTTTTCAAAAAACATCCGATACTCCCGCGCAACAACCTCACCGTTCTTTCCATATGCAGGACGGTTCTTCACATTCTCACGAAGATACATATCCGTAAGAAGAATCTCCGTAAATACCGCATCATCTTCGGGATGCTTATCAAGCCACCAATCCCGCAATATTTCATATCTGGCAAACCGATTATGCGAGCGTTCATCCAGTCCGTTTCCTCTATAATATACCGCCAGTTCTTCATATATACAAAACGGTGAATCGAATCGGCTCTCCAAATAGGCCATCGTATTCATAAACTGCAGACTGTTATGGTATACTTCCACCATTTCCTCTACGCTCTTAAGCAAAAGGATGTCATCAAACGACAGCCACTTTGTATACAGCACCTCATACGGTGCGCAGTCCGAGCAGACAATTCCATACTCTTGGGCCCGCTCATATAACGGCGACCCCTTCAAAAGTTTCAAAAATCCAAGCTGCAAATCATGCCCGCCCATCGAATACACTTCGTCAAAGGAATGACGGAACGATGCCAGATTCTCAAACGGCAACCCGGCAATCAGGTCAAGATGAATATGTATGTTCGCCGGCGCGAGGAGTTTTGCCACAATTCTGCGCAATTTCCCGGGATCGGATGCTCTGCAAATAGCACGCAAAGTCTCGGAATTAACAGTCTGCACGCCGATTTCCAACTGCACCAGCCCTTTTCGAAGCGTTGACAGCAACGCTATCTCTTCCTCCGTCAGGATCTCACCCGCAATCTCAAAATGAAACGTCGTTACCCCATTATCATGATCGCTCAAATATTCCCAGATGCCCATGGCATGCGCATGATTACAGTTAAACGTACGATCCACAAACTTTACAAGCGGCACACGCGCATCCAGAAAATGTTGCAATTCCTTATAAACAAGCGACAGGCTGCGAAACTTTATACGACTGTTGCAGTCCCCGCCCAAGGGCGAAAGTCGCTCGCCCGCAGTTTGTTGTCCTATCCCCAAAAGTCGCTCACCTGCAGTTTGTTGTCCTGTCCCCAAAAGTCGCTCGCCTGCGGAAAGGCAGTAGCTACATGCGTATGGGCAGCCGCGACTGGTTTCGTAATATATAATACGGTTGCGAAACGGTTCGGTATCTTCATAAGGAAACGGAAGATCATCCATAGACAGTTCACTGTCAGGATAAAGAACGTGCGGCAGGTCATCCTGCTGTCCGCAGGCATATGCTCTTACAAGTCTGCAAAAACTCTTCTCGCCTTCGCCGCAGATAATTCCCCTTACATCTGAATATCCGTCAGAGTTCATAGAACGCTCCACAGAATTTCCATCAAAGTTCAAAGGATGCTTCGCAGAATTTCTTGCAACTTCGGAGTCTTTCGCAACATCATAGCTTACTTCGGGACCGCCCAGCCAAATCGGTACATCAGGCATTATCTTATGAAGGATTCCCAAAAGCTGCGATACGGTTTCGATATTCCAAATATAACAGGAGAACGCCAAAACATCCGGCTTATTCCTGTAAATGTCACGTGCAATATCCATTAGCGGCTGATTAATAGTATATTCACGAATCAGGATGTCGGGCATATTCTCGGAACGAGTGACTTTCGCGTCAGCGGGATATGTAGTATCGCAATCCTCAAAAAAGTGTGCTATAGTATAAGCCCTGAGGTCATATACGGCAGGGTTGGAATGAATATATTTGCTGTTTATTGCCACTAATAAGATTCTCATAAGCCTTATCATACCATAATTCTACAACATCTTGTTACTGAAAAATTCTTACATACTATTTTCCAAAATCGGTTGTTTTTTCCAAAATCATATAATATAATAACACCTGTAAGCGAGAATCTCCCCTTCAAACGATTCTCAATTACGACCCCTTATTAATTATTTATACTCCCCTCATCGTAGCCCGTTGGTTCCCCCATCGGGCTACTGTACTGTCTAAAAACAAAAAGGATAAACAGTCCTGATTTCACAGGTGAAACGGAGATTACTATGGACGTCAAAGAACTGGCTTTAGAAAAGCACAAAGAATGGCAAGGAAAAATCGAAGTTAATTATCGCGCCAAGGTTGATACTATGGCCGATCTGGCAGTTGCTTACACACCCGGTGTTGCGCAGCCCTGCCTGGAGATTCAAAAAGACACCGAATTATCATACACGTACACAAGACGTGCCAATCTCGTTGCCGTAGTAACCGACGGCACAGCCGTTTTGGGATTGGGCGACATCGGACCGGAGGCGGGAATGCCCGTCATGGAAGGCAAATGTGTATTATTCAAACGTTTCGGAAATGTTGACGCGTTTCCGTTATGTATCCGTTCCAAGGATGTTGATGAAATCGTCAACACGGTTGCACTTCTTGCCGGCTCATTCGGTGGTGTCAATCTCGAAGATATTGCTGCTCCGAGATGTTTTGAGATTGAGAAGAAACTAAAAGAACGTTGCGATATTCCCATTTTCCACGATGATCAGCACGGAACAGCCGTTGTTGTTCTGGCAGGACTGATCAATGCGTTAAAGCTCGTTCATAAGAATATTGAAGATATCGAAGTCGTTGTCAATGGTTCCGGTGCTGCCGGCATCGCCATTACAAAGCTTCTGATGAAGACAGGATTAAAGAATGTAATTCTGTGCGATAAGAAGGGTGCCATTTACGAAGGCCGCGATCATCTGAATCCGATCAAAGCCGAGATGGCTGCCATCTCCAACCGCAGCATGAAGAAAGGTTTGCTTGCTGACGTTATCGAAGGCGCGGATGTATTTATCGGCGTATCTGCTCCCGGAGTTTTGACAGAAGAAATGGTTAAGAAAATGGCCAAAGATCCGATTGTTTTTGCAATGGCCAATCCCGTTCCCGAGATTATGCCCGACATTGCCAAAGCTGCAGGTGTTGCAATCATGGCGACAGGCCGAAGTGATTATCCGAATCAGATTAATAACGTATTGGCATTCCCCGGAATATTCCGCGGTGCATTGGATGTTCGTGCAAAAGATATCAATGATGAAATGAAGCTTGCCGCAGCTTATGCCATCGCCGGAAATGTATCCGAAAAAGAGCTTCGTGCCGATTACATCATTCCCGACAGTTTTAATGCGAACGTTACAAAAGCAGTTGCAGAGGCAGTTGCAGAAGCTGCCCGTAAAAGCGGCGTAGCTCGCCTGTAGAAGTGGTATGGCTCGCCTATAGAAGTGGTATGACTTGTCTATAAAAGTGACATGACTTGCCTGTAATTGCATACATACAAAAATGGTAGCGAATTTTCGCTACCATTTTTTATTGGGGCAATAGGATTTATCGGAAGCTGCCCGAAGTTCCACATAACACCCGCAAGAATTACATGTTCCTTCCAAAAGGTCTGCACATTGCCTGCATATATTCAATCTTTCCTCGTACAATTCCTTTGAAGCCTTCTCATCTGTGGAAATTGCATCGATATATTTACCGATTCGTTCATAATAGTTTGTAGAATCCATCATCTCACGAATCAGGCACCGATAGCATACCCTCAACGAATCTGCTGTTTTTCCTTCTTGTTCCATGATCATTCCAAGTTTGCCATTATTTCAATATTATCCCGGCGCCTCCTATTCAGCAACCTTCACATTCAATGCAACAATTGAGCATGCCGGTATCTTCATCATAATCCTGTTTCCATCAAACGAATAATCGGAAAACTCTTTTGTTCCCACTGCATCCGGACAATCAAAAGTATTGTGCGCACCCATCTCGGCCGTAAGAATATCACCCTTCACGCCTGTGACTTTTGCATCCGCAAATACACTTTCCACTTCATACAAATCACGATTCGACAGATTCACAATCGTCATATTGATCGTTCCGTCTTCCGAAACAGAAACCGATTCACAAAGATTGGGAACCTTGGTCTCATCGGTTCCAATCATATCGGTTTGGATAAAGCTGTCCAAAAGCTCTGCATCCTGATGGCAGCTGTACATCTTAAATGCATAATACGTCGGAGTTTTCACCATCTTGTCGCCTTCGGTCAGGATCACTGACTGCAAAACATTGACAAGCTGCGCAATATTCGCCATCTTCACGCGATCACAATGCTTGTTGAAGATATTCAGGTTAATGCCCGCAACAATCGCATCACGCATCGTATTCTGCTGATATAAGAATCCGGGATTCGTTCCGGGCTCAACATCGTACCAGGTACCCCATTCGTCCACAACAAGAGCCACCTTATGTTCCTTATCATACTTATCCATGATTGCCGTATGACGCGAAACTAATTCTTCCATATACAATGTCTTCTTAAGCGTCTGATAATACGTTTCCTCGTCAAATCCCGTAGCTCCGCCCTTGGTTTCCCATGTTTTCGGCACCGTATAATAGTGAAGCGACAGTCCATCCATAAAGCCGTGAACGGAATCGGGTGACTTTTTGAAACATTGTTTCATAACTGTATCCGTCCAATCGTAATCATCGGCATTCGGACCGCAACAAATCTTGAAAATATGTTTGTTACTATCATAATTGCGCACATAAGTCTGATAACGTCTGTACAAGTTCGCATAATATTCCGGAAGCATATTGCCGCCGCAACCCCAGTTCTCGTTTCCTACGCAGAAATAATTCAAATCCCAGGAATCCTTATGACCATTCTGCGCTCTCATATCCGCCATGGGAGAAACGCCTTCAAAAGTCATATATTCCACCCATTCGCTCATCTCCTGAACAGTTCCGCTGCCGACGTTTCCGTTCACATAGCTCTTACATCCGAGCTGGCGGCACAATTCCATATACTCATGCGTACCAAAGCTGTTGTCCTCAACGACACCGCCCCAATGCGTATTTATCATCTTCTTGCGATTCTCTTTCGGACCGATTCCGTCCTTCCAGTGATACTCATCTGCAAAGCATCCGCCCGGCCAACGCAGAACCGGAATCTTCATTTCGCGAAGAGCTTCCACAACATCATTTCGTATGCCATTTGTATTGGGAATATCCGAATTCTCTCCAACATACAAACCGCCGTAAATACAACGTCCCAAATGTTCGGAAAAATGTCCCTGCAATTCAGGATTAATATGCCCCTTTTTCACTGCCGGATTAACAAATAATTTGTACATAACCCCTCCTTATCTACACCGGTCCGACCGATGCGCCTACATACAATGTTCCCGGAACAACTATCTTCTCTATAATCGTACTCTTCGGACTCTCAATCATCGAAATCAGCTTCTCCGCCGCGATACGACCGATCTCACCGGTGTCCTGCACCATTGTCGTAATCTTAGGGCTGAAAATTCTGGATACATAGCTGCCGTCGTATCCGGCTACGGAAATATCCTCCGGAATTCGAAGGCCTTCCTCTGTAATAGCATTGATTCCTCCTATACAGGAAAAGTCATCCGGATACAGAATACATGTCGGGCGCTCGGGAAGCTGTAACAGTTTCTTGGTATAACGCCATGCCATCGATGAATTACGGTATGTAGAAGGACATACATATTCATCAGGCGGTGTAACACCGTAACCCGCAAGGACCTTATAGAAACTTGCCACACGGTTTCTGGTCGGAGCCGTATCATCACCGTGAATATATGCGATTCGACGGTGTCCGCAGGCACATACATATTCCGTCAATTCCTGCATGCCGCCGGCGTTATCACTGACAACGGAAATACGATCATCAAAAACATGGTCAATCGTAACTACCGGTAGATCGCTTCGAATCAACTCCAAAACATTCGAATCATCGAAGTCGACACAGGCGATAACAACGCCATCAACGCCACGATAACGGCTGTGTTCCAAATAATTCATATTATTGCGAATCTGACCGTTAATAAATGTAATATCATACCCATTATTCTCGGCATAACGCTTAAACGAATCCAAAACGTGAGCAAAATAGTCATGCGTCAAACCACTGGAAGAGTCATCAACAAACAGCACACCCAAATTATAGGTACGCTTCGTCTTCAATGCTCTGGCAAAACTGTTCGGAAAATATCCCATTTCCTGCGCCATCTGTCGAATCTGATTCTTGGTTTCTTCCCCAATATCACTGTGGTCATTTAATGCCTTGCTGACTGTAGCAACAGAAACACCACACTTTTGGGCAATATCTTTCATTGATACCATACGTTATCCTCTTCCGGTTCGTAATAGACAATTTGTTTATATCAAAAAATTTCTTAATCGTTTTCGTTTACTAAAAAATAACACTTTTTCCTATTTTTTTCAACTAACTATTTGTTTTTTTGTGACATTTTCATAATGCAAAATTGTTGATTTTGCAAAAAAGTACTCTTTTTTCACATTTTGATGTTGATTTACAACATATGATTCGATATACTTATGCCATCGGGGGTTATTTTTTTTATCAACTTACTTAATCGTTTACTTGATAGTAAAATCAACCTTGCAACCTACTATATTAACCTACAGAATGGAGTGACAAATATGAAATTCGGTTATTTTGATGATGCGAATGCTGAATACGTCATCACAACACCCAGAACTCCCCTTCCCTGGATTAACTACCTCGGATGCAATGAGTTCTTCAGCTTAATCTCCAACACATGCGGCGGTTATACTTTTTACAAAGACGCTAAATTATTAAGACTTACCCGTTACCGCTACAATTCCTGTCCTACCGACACAAACGGTAAATACTTCTATATCAAAGATGGTGATACCGTATGGAATCCCGGTTGGCAGCCCGTTAAGACAGAACTTGATGCATATGAATGCCGTCACGGTATCGGCTACAGCAAATTCACTTCACAGAAGAATGATGTTCAGGCCACAGTTCTGACATTTGTTCCCATGAATGATAATTGTGAAGTTTCCAAGCTGACGATTACCAATAATTCAAAAGCAGCCAAGAATCTGCAGCTCTTTTCTTATGTAGAATGGTGTTTGTGGAATGCTGATGACGACATGAAGAACTTCCAGCGTAATTTGTCTACAGGCGAAGTAGAAGTTGTCGACTCCACGATTTTCCATAAGACAGAATACAGAGAGCGTCGTAATCACTACGCAATCTACTCCGTTAATACACCGATTGACGGATTCGACACAAGCCGTGACGAATTCCTTGGCGTATACAACGGACCCGATGCACCGGAAGCTATCAAGAACGGCAAATGCAACAACAGTATTGCATCCGGCTGGTATCCCATTGCTTCTCATCAGATCAACGTTTCCTTACAACCCGGTGAGAGCAAGACATTCGTATTTGTTCTCGGTTATATCGAAAACGCCGAAGATGACAAATGGGAAAGCTACGGTATCATCAACAAGACAAAAGCTTTCGATATGCTCAATCGCTACAAGAGTGATGCTGATGTTGATAAGGCTTTTGCAGAACTTAACGAATACTGGAAGAAACTGTTGTCCAAGTGCCATGTAGAAAGCGCTAATGACAAAGTCAATCGTATGGTTAATATTTGGAACCAGTACCAGTGCATGGTTACATTCAATATGTCCCGTTCCGCTTCTTATTATGAATCCGGAATCGGACGTGGTATGGGCTTCAGAGATTCCTGTCAGGATCTTCTTGGATTCATGCATCTGATCCCCGACAGAGCTCGTCAGCGTATTCTCGATATCGCTGCAACTCAGTTCGAAGACGGTCGTGCATACCATCAGTACCAGCCCCTTACAAAGAGAGGTAACTCAGACATCGGTTCCGGATTTAACGATGATCCGTTGTGGTTGATTGCCGCTGTTTCCGCATATGTTCGTGAAACAGGTGACCTCACAGTTTTGGATGAAAAGGTTCCTTTTGATAATAACGAAGAACTTGCCCAGCCTTTGATGGAACATTTGAGAAGATCTTTCGAGTATATCAATACACACAGAGGACCTCATAAACTTCCTTTGATTGGTCGTGCAGACTGGAACGATTGCCTGAACTTAAACTGCCACAGCACACAGCCCGGCGAATCCTTCCAGACATTCGGTCCTTCCGAAGGACCTGTTGCCGAATCCGTATTCATCGCAGGTATGTTCGTTAAATACGGTCAGGAATATGCAGACCTGTGCCGTCTCGTAGGTAATGAAGACGAAGCAGTTCGTGCCGAGAAAGAATCCGCAGCAATGAAGGATTTGCTTCTTACAGATGCAGGCTGGGACGGTGAATGGTTCATCCGTGCATATGATTCCTACGGTAACAAAGTCGGTTCCAAGGAATGTGAAGAAGGTCAGATTTATATCGAGCCGCAAGGCTTCTGCGTACTCGCAGGTGTCGGTGTTGAAACAGGTGAAGCAGTAAAGGCTCTTGATTCCGTCAAGAACAGACTGGAAACCAAATACGGTATCGTTCTTTTACAGCCCGCTTATACAAGATATCACGAAGAACTCGGTGAAGTTTCCTCATATCCGCCCGGATATAAAGAGAATGCCGGTATCTTCTGTCATAACAACCCTTGGGTATCCATCGCAGAAACAGTTGTCGGACGTGGTGACAGAGCATTCCAGATTTACAAGGAGACCTGCCCCGCTTACACAGAAGAAATCAGTGAGATTCATCGTACTGAGCCTTACATCTACTGCCAGATGGTTGCAGGATGCGATGCGAAGTTCCACGGTGAAGGCAAGAACTCCTGGTTAACCGGTTGTGCAGCATGGACATTTGTAAACATCTTCCAATACATTCTGGGTGTTTATCCCACACATAAGGGTCTGTCCATCAATCCTTGTACACCTAAGGGATTTGGTGACTTTACCATCACACGTGAATATCGTGATGCTATCTACAACATCAATGTTAAGAACCCGAGCGATGTTGAAAAGGGTGTTGCGAAGTTGATCGTTGATGGCAAGGAAGTTTCCGGAACGGTTATTCCTTACGAAGCCGGCAAGAAACAATATAATGTTGAAGTAATCATGGGGTAATCTCCGCCCTTTTTGATCACAATGTGCGCCGAAAGGCAAAAGAGGTCCGACATAACGTCGGGCCTCATTCTATTTATATGCAATTATTTAATGAACCTCTAAGCCTACTCATATCTCAATGCATCAATCGGATTCATCTTAGCGGCCTTATTCGCCGGATAGAACCCAAAGAATACACCGATAAACAGGGAGAACAGAACCGACACTACGATTGACTTTACGGAAGGTGCTGCCGCATAACCCAGCTTCTCCGCGCCAAATGAACCGCCCAACACTCCTACGATAATTCCGAAAACGCCACCAATTAAACACATCACAACGGATTCAACGATAAACTGCGTGCGGATGGATGCGTTTGTTGCTCCAAGCGCTTTTCGGGTACCAATCTCACGGGTACGCTCGGAAATGGACACCAGCATAATGTTCATTACACCGATACCGCCTACCAAAAGCGAAATTCCTGCAATAATAGAAATCGCGAGAGAAATCTTATCCAGCATGTCCGTTAGCGAACCGATTAGGGACTTCATTGAAGAACAGGAAATCTTAAAATAGTCATTCTGATGATAATATTTATCAAAGAATGTCTCTGTACGCTTCATAAAATCATCCGTATCCACGCCGTTTTCTATCATAACGGTAAAAGAAGCATAGCCCTTCACATGTGTCTTGTTCTGAATTGATTTCACGGCTGTATACAAATCTGTCGTTCTGTTGTCGCTCGACTCCATACTAAACCCATTGCTTACATACTCATAGACTCCGACGATCGTATAAGAATAGAATTTGTTGCCGATAACCGCTTCCACGGTTTCGCCCAAGGCCTTCTCTTTCTCACCTTTGTAAAGCTTATCAACCAGATAATCCGACACAAGGCATACACCTTTACCCTCACGAAATGCCTTTTCATCCAATTCGTGTCCTGCAAGTATCGTAAGATCGGCATCGGCAAAATACCCCTGATTGCCGCCGACTACGCTGACCTTGGCAGAATGATTGCCTACCGTAACCTCGCCGTTTCCCAAATTCGACGATATGGAAACGTCCTGTATATCGTCACGGAATTCCGTAATGTAGTCCATCAGCATTTCATCCGTTACCAAATCATCTTCCGTTGCTGCACGTTGCCTCTCGGGTCCCCTAAAAGTCATACCCGAGTCGGTTGTTTCTTCCTCTGTAGGTTTGTATTGTATGCCGACAGTAATATTGTTGGCGCCCATGGAATCCATCTCTGATGTAAAGGAATTGGTCAGAGAATTACCGACCGTTTCTATTGCAATAACCGAAGCGATACCGATAATAATTCCAAGCATCGTCAGCAAAGCACGCATCTTGTTTGACAGGAGAGATGAAATAGCCAGTGCAATATTCTCAAGAAGTAACACGCTTACCACTCCCCTTTCTCTCTCCGGTGATCATGCCGTCTTTCAGCGTCAGAATACGCTCACATTCCTCAGCCAATTCCGGGGAATGTGTGATCAGAACAATCGTCTTGCCCTGTTCTTTGTTAAGTTTATGAAAGATATCCATAATCAATCTGCCTGTAGCGGAGTCCAGCGCACCTGTCGGCTCATCCGCAAGAATAATAGCCGGATCATTAGCCATCGCACGTGCAATGGCAACTCGTTGTTTCTGTCCACCCGAAAGCTCGTCCGACTTATGATACATACGGTCGCCCATACCCATCATATCCAGAAGTTGTTTGGCACGAATGTTACGCTGATGTCTCGACATCTTGGCATACAGCATGGGAAGTTCAACGTTCCGAAGTGCCGATGTACGCGCCACCAGATTATATGTTTGAAATACAAATCCAATCTTACGACAACGAATCGCCGAAAGTTCGTCCTGATTCGCATCAAACATATCCACACCGTCCAGCGTATATGAGCCTTCCGTCGGAAGGTCCAGTGCCCCAATCATATTCATAAGTGTTGATTTACCGGAACCGGACTGCCCAACAATTGCAACAAACTCGCCCTCGCGCACTTTCAAATCTATTCCGTGAAGCACCTCAAGCTCATTCGGTTGCCCGATAAAGTAGCGTTTCACGATATTATGCATATCTATAATAACTCTGCCTTCTGACATGTTCCCGCTCCTTTATTACCTAACCGGGCCGCCAAGGCTCTCCATCAGCTGTTCAAGCGGGCTCTTGGTCTTCTCTGACTCAGGAACGATAATCTCCATCCCGTCGTAAATATCCGGTGAAATAACTTCAGTATAATAATCACCAACTACACCGATACGAACCGGAACCTCTTTGGTAGGGATCTTCTGTGTTAACGGATCCACAGTCGCATCCTTCTTCGGTTTCTTACCACCTACCTGCTGTCCGTCCACACTGACAACAGAAATGGATTCACCACGTCCGTCCGCCTGAGGAGCAGTCGCATCAACAGCGCTTTCATCGCGAATATAAATCACCGGATTACCATCCTGATCTTCACCAAGTGCGTCATAGCGAACCGCCAATACGCCAAAATGCTGTTCCGTAATAATATTCAGCTTCGCCGACATACCGAGCTTAATACGATTGTCCATCGTATCGATATCAATCTTTACCTGATATGTAGTAGCATTACTTCCCTGCGCTACGGTTGCCGTAGGCGATACAAACGATACCGTACCGGCAAGTTCATCATCACGCGTCGCATCTGTCTTGATAATTACCTGCTGCCCCACCTGCACGTCGGGAATATCATATTCATCAATTTCCGTTGTAACCACATATGAATCAACGTTCTGAATCGTCATCAGCTGGCCGCCGGCAAAACCATTCTCAGCCTGCACATTTACTGCCGTAACAATACCGTCTATCGGAGAAGTCACAACATAATCGGCAAGAGAATCCTGATATTCTTCAAGTTTACGCTGCAAATCTTCTGTTGAAGATCCCGCGTTCAATGTATTCTTCTGGAAAGTAGAATCTGCCATCGACATACTGTTGGTTGCATTACGAAGTGCTTCCGCCTGTTCCGCAACCGCCGAATCATATGCCGTCTGTGCCGCTTCTTCCTTCACATATGCTGCCGAAATCTGCGCATCCAGATTATCAATTGTCATCTGATCGGCGCCGCCCTCATTCAGATACTTCTCTTTGGCTCTTCTGGCATCGCCGTATCCGTCGCACGCATTGTACAGATCCTTCAACGCCTGGTCCACTCTCTCCGCTGCCTTGGACAGATTATATGCCTGCGTACCGTATGAATAAACATAATCACGTGAGTAATCCTGCGAGTCAATCGTATCGCGCTGTGCACTCTTTACAATATCTTCCTCGAGTTCCTTGATGGAACGGTTAATGTCATCCGTAGAAAAAGTCACAAGAATATCACCCGCATACACCTTGTCGCCTACTTCCGCATTTACGGCAGTGATTGTTTTGCCGTTCAGTACCGACGTAAGCGTTCTGGTCTCCGGGCTGATAATGGTTCCCGTTGTCGCAATTCTACTTGAAAGGTCCATCTTCTGCACCGAATCCACTTCCTGCGTGGGAGTTGTCAATGCCGCAAGCGCTTCCTGTGATTTACGATTCACATACTTATACCCCAGGAACAGTAGAAGGACTATCACAAGAAAAATCAGAAGCCCTTTTCTCCTTTTTAGGAAACGAACAAACTTGGAAGCACGTTTCTGTGCTTTAACACCCCGTTCACGTTCTTTGGTCTTCCGATCTTTTTCAATCTGCTCTGCACTCTTTTCTTTTCGAACTTTTCTATTCTCCGAAACCGGGAGAGCTGCTTTATCTTCCGAAACTGCATCATTCTCAGGAATTGCATCATTTTCGGAAATAATATCGTTTTCCGAAATATCATTGTCTTCCGAAACTGCATTTTCCACTAAAGATGCTTCCGTTTCTGCAACCACATCCTTCGAAAGCTTCTCATTTTTCTTCAATTTTTTCTCATCTTGCTGCATGGGGGAACCTCATTCTTAATTAATATAGGGGAAATATGGAATGCGAGATCGCTATCTCGCTATATGTATCCTAATCACAACATCTTGTGTCTTGGCCACACGTAATATACTATACCACGAATAGAAAAAAAATGTGTGAAAAATTTGTGGAAAAAAATAAAAGCTCACAAGAAATATCCTGTGAGCTTCAATCTGCACGTGTGAGTTATTCTATTCTCTTCATTTCTTATAGTATTTCGCGACAACATCACATGCCGGTTTTGCATATACGGAATATGATTTATCACTCATACCCTCTGCTGCCATATAAAGATGAATCGGCCAATCCCACAAACATGTACCGACAATCCATTCTTCCTTTGCTATAGCCGAAAATGCGGTTTCGTACCACCGTTTCTGTTCCTGCAAATCAACTTTGCCCTGCATACTCCAATCATTCGGCACCTTCGAAGAACCGACTGTAGACATACATCCCATCTCAGCAAAGAAAAACGGCTTCTTAAACTTTTCGACAACACCCTTAATTCTTGCAAGCTGTTCATCCCAATCATCGATCGGATAATATCCGCTGGAAGCAATATAGTCCACCGCATCCCACCAGGTAACCATATCTTCCTGATATTTATCCGTATTATATGCGATAGGTCCGGAATAAACCGTCCTCAAATCCGTAATAAGCTTACGCCACTCTGCCTCGCGATGCTCGGATTGCACCATCTCACAGCCCGGGATAAACATCTCGCATCCATGTTCTTCGGCAATACGCGCATAATGCATCTGAAATTCCGTATAGGAAGCAAACCAGTTGCTCCACTTCGGTTCGCACGGCACATCCCTTTCAAAAAAGCAAATATGTGCTCTCCATGTTCCGTCCATGCAATTCACGGTTGGTTTCAAGATAACACTCACACCGTTTTCATGTGCAAAGTCAATAAATGCCCCCAGTTCCTCATCCGAGCATGTAGCATTCATATCATATCGAATTGTTTCACTCTGCGCACGTTCCTGCAATCCATTAGGAACAAGTGTAATCGTATTACATCCTGTTTTCGCCGTTAACTTCAGGAAACTTTCACGAGCTTCCTCTGACGACAATTTCGAATTCGGGCAAAACGCACCAAATGTTACAGCATGTATAGGATGATTCAATAATCTGCTCATATAGCTCTCCCGCTGTATCTAAGACAATTTCATACACTATTTCCAACGCAATTTCATATACGATTTCAAACACTGTTTCTTATGAAACTTCATATACTGTTTCAAACACTGTTTCTTACGAAACTTCATATACTGTTTCTTACGCTGTCAATACCAACTTTTATAACATTTATCTTCAAAAACAACATTAATGTATCACTATGCCGTAATTAGTGCTATAATGTTCATATGGAAAAATCGTAAAAATCTATTAGCTGAGGTATAAGACAATGCATTTTCTTTTTGAAAACAGCGATGCGATTAACAATCCGTACGAAGCGTTCAAACAGGACATACGTATGCTTGGCGCACCGATCAAGCCGCATTGGCACTACTTTGCAGAAATTATATATGTAACGGAAGGATGCGGAATGATGGAATATGACGATCGCAGTTACTCTGTAGAAACAGGCGATCTCCTGATTTTTCCACCGAAGGTGGTTCATTCCGTATATGCAACAACACATGTTGCACTCAAATATGATGTAATTAAGTTTGATGCCAACATGCTTACCGTAAACAGCAGTTATACGCCGAGAATTGCATCCATTTTGGAAACCGTTCGTACTTCTTCAGCGGTATCCCCCATTTTCCATGCAGACGAGCTTGCCGGAATACCGATAGATTATTTCTTCAATGCCTGCATTAATGAACTGAATTCCAAGGAGTACGGCTACGATATACAGGTGCATTCGCTTATTTGCGCAATCATCGTTCATTTGTTGCGCGTCTGGGCTGCCAAAGGATTTTCTCCCAAAACTGCTCCGGTCACCAAAGATACCGATGCCGACATCGATAACATTACGGAATATATCGATGCGCACTCCGGCGATAATATTCTGGTAGAAGATCTGGCCGTGATGTGTAATATGAGTTATTCCTACTTTGCGAAACGTTTCCGCGAAATATACGGCAAGACATGTAAAGAATATATAGAGTTTATCCGCATCTGCAAGGCGGACGACATGCTCCTGTTTACAGACTACCCGCTTGATTATATCAGTCAGGAAATGGGATTTACCGACAGTTCCCATTTTATCAAAACATACAAGAAATTCCGCAATATCACGCCAAAGCAGCGTCGGCTGCAGTACCAGCGTAAGGAGTAATTATTGCACTCCAAATTTCGCAGGTGAAGAAAGGATATTCTATGCCGGAATTATCGCCGGCGCCAAAACGTGCATAATAGAAGGCAGACAAACATATATGAAAGAATCCGGTGAAATGTATCTCGAAACGATTCACATTCTATCCCAGAAGGGTGATGTGCGATCCATAGATGTGGCTGAATATATGGGCTTTTCCAAGCCCTCTGTTTCGCGTGCGGTCAGCATCCTCAAAAACGACGGTTGCATTGAAACCGACGCAAACGGGTATCTTTTATTAACCAATAAAGGTCTGGATATAGCCGAGAAAATGTATGAGCGTCACAAACTGCTTACCGAAGCCCTTATACGAATTGGCGTCAGCGAGGATATCGCGCAAAAAGACGCCTGTAAGATCGAGCACGACATTTCCGACGAAACATTCGAGACCATCAAAACGCATTTAAGCAAATTTTTATAATTATTCTCATTGGCTCACGCTTTTTCGTTGTTTTAAAGAGTGTATCGCAATTTGCGCAAGTTTCACAGTTCATTCCACTTCACAATATGCCCGGCTCCGTGCGAGCAAAATACGGAATCAACCGGGTTCTGTGTATCTCTCTCAGGATCGTACCCGAATTGCGCAATCACTTCCTCTTCATTATGGCACAGCGCATATCCCGCAACCGCAAGCTCCAACCGTCCCCTGCCTTTTGTATAGGACTGCATTGTAATCTCATATCCATTCATTTCGGAAACAGGACATTTTCCTGTGATTATACTGTTGCCCTGCGCATCAGCCGTTACATCATGTTCTGCCTTCATCAATTGCAGGTCTGTAATTGCACGCCCGACGCACTCCGTTGGAACAGTAAGTGTATACTCATAAATCGGCTCAAGCAAGTGACTTTCCGCCTTCATTAAGCCCTGTCGCACAGCACGGTACGTCGCTTCGCGAAAGTCGCCGCCCTCCGTATGCTTTAAATGCGCCTTTCCGTCAATCAGCGTAATTTGCATATCGGTAATCGGACTGCCGGTCAGCACACCGACATGCTCCTTCTCCTTCAAATGTGTCAGAATCAATCGTTGCCAATTACCCGCCAAATCATCTTCGGAAATCTCCGTCGCGTAGGATAAGCCGCTTCCAACCGGCATCGGATCCATGCGAAGATGCACATCCGCAAAATGGCGAAGCGGCTCATAATGGCCGATGCCAAACGTAGTCTGCGCAATTGTTTCTCTGTACGCAATACGCGGATCATCAAATTCAATGCTTTCATGATACAAATCTGCCACCAGATGCTGCAAAACTTCCGTTTGCATCACACCCATCAGCATCACCTGCATATCCTTTGTTGTACTGTTATAAGAAAGAGCAATTTCTGGCTGCATATCCTCAATACGACGCATAATCGCCAACAGCTTCATCGGATCGGCGCAGGAAGAAGAATGCACGCTGTACGACATAACGGGCGCAAAGAATCCATCCGTAAAAGCCTTGGTCATCGTCGGCCCCAGTATCGCACAGAAATCTCCGCTGCAAACGGTATCGCAATTCGTATACTTCGCTCCGTTGTATAACCGGACTTCATTGACTTTCTCTCCCATAAGAAGGCTCTTCACCTTAAGAGTTCCCGAAATCACCTTCAGATGTGTTTCACGATTCCCCTTATCATCATATGAAATCTTCACAACACGCCCCGTAAATCCATCCCCGACAATATCTCCGGGAAGCTGCGTATTGCGTGGAGAAACATACCTTTGTAATGCCTCCAGCAATTCTTCGGTTCCGACATTATTCAAAGCGCTTCCGCAAAAGCACGGAAAAATCGCTTCCCGATGTATCGCATCCGCCAAATCCTCATCAGAAAGCATCCCTTTTTCCAGGAAAATCTCCATTAACGTCTCGTCGCAGGATGCCGCATCTTCATCACGCTGCGCCAAACGTTGCGCATCGATATTGCGACCATTTTCATTCTGAATACTTATATTCTGATTTGGCGAACGCAAGCATCCGCCGAAATCCACCGCCGCATCGGACAAATTTCTGTGTATGCTGTCCATGATTTCGTCATAGTCAAATCCTGCCAAATCCGATTTGTTAACGAAAATGAACGTGGGAACATGACTTTGGCGAAGCAACTTCCATAATCGAATCGCATGGCCCGTCACCATATCCATTCCACCCAAAATAAGCACAGCTGCGTCCAGTACAGCCGCCGTACGCTCGGCTTCCGCCGAGAAGTCAACGTGCCCCGGAGTATCCAGTAGAATTAACTGTCGCTCATTCGGAGCTATCAATCTGGCACATTTTGAAAACACCGTAATACCGCGCTGTTTCTCCACCGCGTAAGTATCCAAAAAAGCATCTTTATTATCAACACGACCCTGCTTGCGAATCGCACCGCTTATATACAATAAGGACTCCGTCAAAGTCGTTTTGCCGGCATCCACATGACCCAAAAGGCTGATACATAAATTATGCATAACTCTGTAATATCCTAACTGTTGCTATTTGTATTGTGGCTCTGTATTGTTGCTTCTGCACTGTTGCTTCTGTGCTATTGCTATTGAATTGTGGCTCTATATTGTTGCTTCTGTACTGCTGCTTCTTTACTGTCACTTCTGCTTTGTCGGTTCTGTGCTCACACATCAACTTCATAATAATACAATCACGATATGAAATGAAACATAATTCATCATGAATTATGTCATAAATTTCGGTCTTTGCGGAATGCCGAGGAGGATTCGGCCGGCTTGTACCGATAAGAATCGCGGTTTGGGGAATTTTATCGGTATGAAATTTGTCGTTCTGAGGTGCAAGTACCGATAAGAAATGGGTTTTGGGAAATCTTATCAGTATAAAATATGACATTTTAGAACGCACGTACCGATAAGAATTGCGTTTGTAAGAATCTTATCGGTATGAAAAACGTCATTTATAGACTGATTGTACCGATAAAAATTGAGTTTTTAAAAATCTTATCGGTACGCAACCCGTTTTTTTAGTAAAAACGTACCGATAAAAATCGCGTTTTTGCAAATCTTATCGGTACGCAGCTCAATTTTCGAGTAAAAACGTACCGATAAAAATCGCGTTTTTGCAAATCTTATCGGTATAAAGTGTGTTTCTACGAGTGATTCTCCGAATCCTATTTCTACGAGTCGAGCGTTTCCGGTGAGATACTCCAGAATGTACTGCATTCAGATATAATATTTACGTTTGTTGGATAAGCACAACACAATTATGCCAATAAAGAACAATATACCAAAGCAAATGTGAGCATTTGTAGTAAAAAGTAAAGCTATTGGTCTACCATTTGTATATGTTATTTTTGTGATGTTGAATGTTGATAATATACCAAATATTGTACTGGTCAGATTGAAAAATGAATGGCAAATAATAGGATAGATTATGTTCTTTGATGAGAGGAATATAATACCATATACAATGGCATCGATTGTGACTGCAATATAATTTCTACTGTGAACAAGACCAAATATTAAGGAAACAACGATTAGTACAATTATTCTGGAACTGCGTTTTTTGAATGGACTTAATGCCATATATCTGAAGGTAAGTTCTTCCAATACCGGTGCTAATAAAACAGCCGATATGCTCTCGAAAAGCGTCTCCGGAAAAGAGTCAGCGATGAACGGTAGTATTTCAATATTCGATGATTCTGCGTACGATATTTTATATATAAAATCATATTCAAGTATTTTTATAAATGGTATTACGAGAAGTATAGCCAGTATAATGGGAACTTGTGGTTTTTTAACTGAATAATTACTGCAGTTTGAAAACAGTTTAGGTATAAATTTTATTGCTATAAAAATAGTAACGGCAACAATAACAGATTCCAGAAGTATTGATAACAGATTTTCGGAAAGAACAAAATTATCAGACTTCAGAGGAATTGCTGCAATAAATGCACCACCTAATCCACAAATAATAGCTATAAGTGGCATAAAGAATTTTATTCCGTTTAATTCTTTTTTCATATAAATCGTCCTTTCTTTTCTTCTTACTGTTAAATTATGGATAAAGATTCTTTCTGTGTCTTGAATATAATCTTACCATAACCTTAACAAAATAACCAAATACTCATCAGACGCTCACCAGATACTCACCAGACGCTCACCAGATACTCGCCAGATGCACACCAGGCTGAAGTAATACAACAGACAGCACTAAATAATCAAAACACAGCGCAACATTTAACCGCATAAATCCATCCTTTGAAACCGCATAAATCCATCTTTTGAAACCACATAAATCCATCATTGAAAACCGCATAAATCCATCCTTTGAAACCGCATAGATTCATCTCTCTGAAAAAAAGAATCCACCATTTGATTTAGATATGTCGAATGTAATTCATCCTTGACGAACGAATGTCTCTGTGCTAATATAACAACGTTGCTGATGAGTAACGTGTGTGCTTAGCTCAGCTGGATAGAGCGTTTGGCTACGGACCAAAAGGTCGGGGGTTCGAATCCTCTAGCACACGCTATAAAAGGAGATGCATTTTGCATCTCCTTTTAATTTATTTCAACTCAATTGCGAAGTCCTACAACACTATGGTCCTTTCACCATTCACAACCCTCGCAACATCTGTATGCCTTCACCATTCACAACCCTTGCAACATCTGTATGCCTTTCACCATCCACAACCCTTACAAATATCTTTTCAGCACTTCAGTCAATCGATCAACATGAATTGGCTTCGCAAGGTGGGCATTCATACCGGAATCGAAGGCATTCTTCTTGTCCTCTTCAAATGCGTTAGCGGTCATGGCTACGATAGGAATGTTTGCCAGCTCCGGATTCGATAATGCACGAATATTCCGAGTTGCCTGATAACCGTCCATACGAGGCATCTGAACATCCATCAGAATCAGGTTATAATAACCGGGAGCAGCAGCCTCTACCATCTCACATGCATCTACACCGTCATCGGCCGTTTCAACTTCAACCCCCATATCCTGCAAAATATCATTCGCAATTTCACGATTCAGAATATTATCATCTACAAGGAGAATACGCTTACCCGTGAAATCAACAGATTCATCTTCACGGTGTTGATCCTCTTGTGAAGCAATTACCTCACCCTTCGGGAAAGTCAATATACACTCAACTGTTGTACCGATACCACGGATACTCTGAATATTGATAGTACCCTGCATCATATCCACCAGCTGTTTAACAATAGACATTCCGAGACCTGTTCCTTCCACGCCGCTTAATGTGGCAGAATACTCGCGCTCGAATTCATCAAAAACATGTTCCAGAAATTCCTTACTCATTCCTACGCCGGTATCCTGCACAACAAACCTAAACGTTGCCTTATCGGGATTATCATTTGGCATCTGCTCCATAATATAATCCACACGTCCACCCATCGGCGTATACTTTATTGCATTGGAAAGAATATTCATCAAAATCTTATTCAAATGGAGCGCATCACATACAACATACTCCGTCGTCAAATCCTTATAAATCGGATTAAACGCAATGCTCTTGGCAATCGCCAGCTCTTTCATAATGGAGACGATTTCTTCACTTTGTTCCCGAATATTCTCATTCTTGGAATTAATCACAAGCTTACCGGATTCAATACGGGACATATCAAGAACATCATTAATCAATGCCAGCAGATGATTGCCGGATACAGACACTTTATCCAGGCAATCCAATAAATACTTCGGATCATCCATATGCTTCTTGGCAAGATCCGTAAATCCCAAAATCGCATTCATGGGTGTACGAATATCATGGCTCATATTAAACAGGAAGTTCGTCTTGGCCTGGTTGGCACGTTCCGCCTGCTCCATCGCCTCCTGCAGACGACTGCGTTGTTCTATCTCGCTTCTGACACGTTCATCATCATCAAATACACCGATAACAATATTTTTACCGGACATTTCGACAGGCTTGACTATCTTCATCAGATAATACCTTTCCTGCCCATTCACATCAATTTTGTAGTTAAAACTAAAAGAAGGCTTGGTCGAAAGTTCTTCCAAAACATACTCCTTCATAAGCATTTTCGTGACCATATCCCGATCTTCGGGAGCAATAACCATACCGATATTACTCTTCAGGTCTTCGAAGAAATCCTTACCGTGATTAATCTTGGCATTAACCCCATCCTGGTAATTTCGGCTGTTGATATATGTCTCGTATTCATTTGTTTCCAGATTCACGAAATATACCGCTTCACTATCGTCGGAAAGACCTGCTGCCAGTTCCATCAGCTTACTGTTTTCTTTCTTGTAAAAGTCACGCAAATATCCTTCTCTTTCGGAAGTAATACTAAACGAATAGATTAACGTACAGGTAAGCATAAATCCCAACGAATACATACTTGCATCCGGCCATAACATCTGGCCGACACCAAATGCCAACGGAACGCAGGAATAAAGTATAGATGTCTTGTATTTCGACACACGATCTACTCTGCCCTTACGGCCATAATAAATCCATTTAATGATTCCGTTGAGAATAAGTCCGATATAATACGCAAACTGAAGATAAAACATAGTATTGCGCAAAACATATGAATGGTACTGTGCATCCGCATCAATGGAAAAGAACTTGTGATTCCACAAATTACTGATCAAAATCAAGAACTGAACTGTCAAAAGCGTTCCGCGAATAATATTCAACACTTTCATGGAAGCAGCACGTTCTTCATCCAAATAATGGATAACATATCCGAACCATAAAAATGAGGATAAAGCTGCACCGCAATGAAACGCATACGTAAATATCGAATAAAGGAATTGATTAATCAGAACAGGATGCAATCTGGCCGTCAACAGTCCCCAAAGCATATCAACCATACAGAATATAAGAACAAAACGGATCAAATAACTCAGTTTCTGATCAATCTGATCCTTAAACCCTGTTGCATTCAAACGATTATAAATTACTGCAACCACCATAGCAGCCACACCGGCTGTGATTGCATATAACACACCAACATTTACCATTATTCCCTATCCCCCGTCAGAAAGTCACCAAAAGCACCAATCATTCTATCCGACCGTAACCTTTTCAAACTCTTCGCGCACCTTTGAAAACGCATTCATAAGTTTATCTGAAAATGCACCGCACTCTCCCTGCGTTATCATTTCAAAAGCTTTTTCTTTGGAAAAAGCATCCTTATAGCAACGTTCATTCACGAGAGCATCATATATATCTGCAACAGATACAATCTGTGCCGCAATGGGAATATCGTCCCCTACCAAACCGTCAGGATAACCCTTGCCGTCGTATTTCTCGTGATGATAGCGACAAATCTCATAACTCATTCTGGCGTACTCTTTATCCCAGGCACCTTTAATATTATCCAGTATCTCACAACCCCTGATTGTATGACTTTTCATAACATCGAATTCCTCGGAAGTTAATCGACCCGGCTTCAAAAGAATATTGTCGGGAATCGCAATCTTACCGACATCGTGAAGTGCACTCGCAGGAACCATTACATCAATCGCATGCTGTGTAATCCCATATTCCGGACAATCCGCCATCACCTGTTTCGCAAGAATCTCAGTATAATTCTTCACACGCTGAATATGCTGTCCGCTCTCTAAATTACGAGATTCAACGACAGTACCGAGAATATCGATAATCTTCTGATTGGATTCGACAAGCTTTGTAGCCTGTTCCTTTACCAACAGATACTGTTTCTTCAGATCTTCGGTCTGTTCCGCAACCGTATCCTCCAAACTGTTCTTGTAAGAATACAGTTTGACGATATTTCCGACTCTGAGACGTACAATCGTACTGTTAAACGGCTTACGTATAAAGTCACTCACACCATAGTCATAGCATCGCCTCTCATTGTCAAGAGAGTCATCACCCGTGATGACGATGATGGGAATACGTCCCAACATACCGCTTTCCTTCATGGCATTCATCACACCAAAGCCATCCATTCTGGGCATGCACAAATCCAAAAGCATCAAAGAAATATCCGGATTCTCATCTAACAACTGTACTGCTTCCAATCCGTCATGCGCCTTAAGGACACAATAATAATCCTCCAGAATCCCTTCCAGAATCTCCAAATTGATTTCCATATCGTCAATTACAAGAATCTTTTCCACTAATGTAATCTCCTATTATTGTTATCCAAAAATGCCGGTAGGAAAGCCTACCGGTATTCATGTCTATACATCCAAATTCTGAATATTCGCAATAACCTTCTCATATGCAGCCGAAACAGCATCTACCATAGCGGTAATATCGCAAGAAGGCGCACCATGACGCAGTTGCTCACACAGCTCACTGCTAACGCTCTGCAGACAACCCAAACCAAGATTAAGAGAAACGCCTTTTAGATTATGGACGCTGCGAAACGCATCCTCGTAACGCTGCTCTGCAAGTGCAGCAAGCATTTCCTTATAATCTTCGGCTGATTCAAACATCTTCACATATTTCTTAATACGATCTTCTTTGGCCAGACGACCCATTACCTCATCGTAACTGCCGTCAACAGCCTTATAAAATTCATGTAAATCCATAAGGCACCTCATCACTTTGACGAATTAATGTGTAGAATTATAAGTGTATTCTATCATACGCTCCGTAAAAATAAAATAAAAATGTACGCTTCCGACGCTATTTTACTTTCACTTCCACATCTAGAATCGCCTGCAATTCTCCGCGATTCACCGGTCGTGAAATACATGCCTTCACGCGGGAAGGTAACTTCGTCGTAATGGCACCAATCTCCGTCGAATCACACAGATAATATATCGGCACCTCACTCAATTCTTTATAGCTGCAAATAATATCCATAACCTTGCGCGTATTAATCATGGTCAGGTAACTGTCAATAAATATCAGGTCGGGAATATGATTGTTCAGATAGAAGATTGCTTCCTTCGGATTGGCATACGCTACATATTCGTAATCGCGCTGCAAATAAATCTTCATCAAATCAATCGTAGAAAAGTCATCATCAATTACAAGAATCGTCGGGCGTCCGTTCTCTGCCTTCTTCGGCTTGATATCCGGTACAATCATTTCATCCGTACTAATATAATCATGTGCCGCCTCGATAGACTCTTCAACTGTAAATGTACTTGTTTTGGCCAAATTCGCTAACTGTAAAAAAATGTCATCTGCCATTTTCTCTCTTTGCCCCCTTTGACTTTCCTATGGTAAGACACTGCTTCTCATAGTCTTCCCAATCATCCGCAAGTTCCTGTTTCGCAGGCCAGTAATCCTCAACATGTGAACTTCTGTATGCCTCACACCACTGTCCACGGCAATACGCCTTTACCATCTGCGTATGTTCTCTCATATGGTCATCCAAACATGCATGTCCCATATGAATATAGTATGTATCCAGATCTGAAATGTACTGAAGTCGACACTTTCTGTATGCCGCAATAGCACCCTCACAATCATCCGTAAAATAAAGTGCATCCCCCAGATCAAAGTTTGCAAGCGTATACATTATCGAATCGTCTTCTTCGAAATCCGTCACTTTGCGGAAATACGGAATAGCATCCTCATGTCTGCCAAGTGCAGCCAAATGCTCACCTTCCATCAAATCCGCTTTACGACGCAACATGGTCATCTTCGCATAATCCGTTGCATCAAGTATATTCAATATTTCTTCAAGAGTAAATGCCTGACCGCAAAACAAGAACGCCACATAACTCTGCTCCTCGCCCGCATCGTAATAGCCTTCCGCCGTAATGCCATACGGTTTGAGTGCTTTGTTCAGTTTCGTAAGGAGTGCTCCTGCCATATATTCGTTCGCAAACGGTTCCACCTGCTGCCAGATACGAATCTGCATCAATATCCATTGCAGGACCTGCTCCTTTATAGAGCCTTCCTCAAAAAGCCCAATCTTGTGGTTCGCATCAAATACCCACTCGCTTGCGGGATGCATATAATCCACCTTGCGTCGTTTAAAACGGAACTGCACAGTTTGCGGATTACCCAGAACAAACAGCTCGTTTCCGATAATAACGCAGGTTCCGTCCATGGCGAAATTGTCGTAAAAGCTTGCTATTGACTTTTCATATTGAAGGCTTAATGCCTTAGGCAAACGAAACACGATCATACAAAAGCAATCCCTTTAATCCAAATCAAATACAATCTTACAAAAGCAATCCCTTTAATCCAAATCAAACATCTGTACACGAACAAGATTCGCATCGTCAAGCGCCGTCAGATTGAAGCTGGCGTGGGTATAATCATTCTCCACCTTTTCAATGGCTTCCACAAAGAAACGACGGGTATTGAGCGTCATCGCATTCGTGCCCGTTTCATCCCACAGCATATTGGCCGAAGCCAGAATCTGAATCGGAATCTTGGTTTTGTAATTCTTCTCGGGCAGAAGATTATTAAGATCCGTAACCGGAATCTCTGTTACGCCGTCATCTGCCAGATAATACAATTCTGTTATTTCAAGCGGAAATGCATAAATGTTCTTACCCTGATAGCCGCGCACGACGCAACCGGGTGTGCCGGCGGGAACTTCCACATACAGCTTCGCAGAATACGAGATGCGTGACTTTGCGTTCACGCCCGTAAGAGGAACTTCCTTGATTCTGAAATACATATCCTCGGAAATATCCAGAATATTCTGTGTATACGTTGCATAAATTGTATCATATGAAACGTATAAATTCTGTATTTTTCTCGCATCTTCGTGATAACTTTCCACGATGGAAACTTTCGGCGGATGCACACCTGCACGATATGTATCAATCAACGTATTAATAAAGAGCTTCATTTCCATATCGGTACACAGGTTCACATCACGGCTTCCGATATTCATATAGCTGATATTGCTCTTATTGAACATGTAGTAATTATTGGATGCATCCTTCGGACTGCGCTTATATGCATCGTTCTCCACAGTGTTTTGAGAGCCGCCGATGGTATACCAGACCGTTACGTCCGTTTTACCGTCTGCATCATCATCCCGCATGAAATCCAGCTGATAAATGCCGGGATGCACCGTACTGATATCTATACGTTCGGAAATCGTATAAGGATACATCATAAGCTGACCTTTGTTCACATTATCCGCAAACATTCTGTCATACTCGGCACTACCGGTCTTGATGTCCGCAAGATTCGCATATTTGGAGGAATGAATACCGTAATTCAAATATCCGTACGTGTAACCGGCGCCATCCTCCAACGTTTCATTCCGATTGCTGCGCGGCGTATATGTCTTGTCATGCGAGAATCGGTTCACCCCCGGAAAGTCACGAATATCCGCAGTTACAGGCACTAGCGTATCATTCGTAAACACAATGCTTCGACCCGCACGCATATACTCGTATATAGCCGACTTGGCCTCACCCGTTAATCCGGTGTAGGCATTGGCACATCCGATTACAACAACATCAAACCCATTCATATATGCAAGCATCGACTGTACATCACCACCGTTTGTATAGAATTCCGATAAAGTAAGCGTTGTAATACTTGCATCATAATTCACACGTTCATCCGACATATAGCGATAGAACTTGCTGCCCGTATCCGCATACGAATCTTCCATGTTCCATGTCGAACCCTGGTCGGCTGTAAGCTGCAAAATGCTGATCGGCGTTTTCTCTTCCGAGAACACCTCAAAATATCCGTCCGCATCCGCACGACGTCTGTCATCGTATTCATCATCACGATTCTGCACAATCTGCAAACGCCACGGGAACAAGCCTTCATAATCGTCCGGTAAAATATAATCGGCTCTGTACCATGTATTCGGTGTTAAGCGGAATCTTCCGTCACGATAGGAGGCTCCCTCCGAGCTCATATTATGTATCGCAAAGTTCGATGGAGTAATTACAATCTTCTCGCCGGCACCGCTTGCATCGGCAAATTTGCCGTCAATATTCGTATCGGCATACAGGCGGCAATCATAGTCATATGATCCCTGCGTACCGTTCTCGTAAATGATAAAGTCAATAATCGCGTGGTACTTGCCGTCTTCCTTCTTGGTCAGGCGGATCACGTTTTCCGTTGCGGTCTGTGTATCATCCGCCAACGTAAGAAGCGGATTGGTATCATTCAGGTACAGATTGAACAAGTCTGAAGTAAGATTGGAAACGACAAACATATCAGATGCGTAATCCGAAACAAGCACATTCGCAACAAATTCATACATGTTGGACGAATTATCAATAACTTTCTCATTAACCTTCTCTTTAGTACTTCCGTCCGTCTTCTCTTCGGTAATGATAAAGTCATCCGCCAGGCATATCGGGAATCCCGCTTTGATATATTCAATCAATGCGTTTTTCTTCTCTTCCGTCAGATCATTTCCGCTGTAACGGTATTCGCCTGATAGACCCATTCCGTTACTTGACTGCACCGAATCACCCATATGCGAATAAATGAGGGAATTCATATTACTGTCGTTATAATCTGTCCGTACGGTTCCGTCCGTTTCGGTAATCGTATTCATACGGCCGACAGGATTGGTCATTCCTGCACCGGTATTTAAGCCGATATAAATCATATCGTAATGTGCATTCAAATCCTCTATGTGACCGATAAATTCCGCTGTCGTAATCTGAGTAAGTTCAATACGCGTTTTGGATTGTCCAACTATCTTTGTGCGGCTGTCATCTGAAGGATTACGAACATACAATGTTCCGTCACCCGTCGAATCCTGCGACAGATCAAAGCTTGCACACGGTTGAATCTCCAGAATGCGCATGGTACCTTCGTTATCATAGTTCCTGTTATTGGCATATGCGATAATATAACGAATAACACGGGCTTCTGTTATATCATCCGACAACTCGGTCTTGCCCGCTGCTTTACGATATACATTCTCATTTGCTATGTTTTCCACAACTTCGGCAAATCCGTCTTCCGTTTCCGAATCGGCAAAGACATGCGAATCATATTTCGTATTGAGCATATATGTATAATCACCGCTGCTCTGATCGGGAGTCTTCATGTTATAAATATACAGGCTCTTATCAACAAAATGATCATCATTATTATTGCGTATCGTTCCGATTCCCGAAGGATCAATGTCCTTTAATTCATCCACATCCGTTATTGTGGAAATAACACGATAATACAGATCAAGATCATCCACCTTCAGATTCTTAATCAAAGTATATACAAGTGTGCCCGCAATATGATTGCCGACAGCTTCTCCCTGCGTTACGATATCATAATCAAGCATTACGGGAATATGTTCGCCGGAAAGTCTCTTCACAATCTCGGTATATACACTTACGGAAATATCATTTACTACTTCCTCTTCGGTTGCAGCATCAATATATCGCTCATATTGGCGATACCCCGTGTCCAGAGTAAGCTTGTCGATTCCGGACATAACACTGATCATGCGCGCCTTGTCAACGTCGCTTTTTGTGACTTTTCGTGCCGGAATACTGTTTACGGTTACAGCAATATTGCCGCATGCTGCGTCATCGCGATCAAGAGAATACTTCTTAAACCAGTCATTGTTTGTAATACCGATGGAATAGTAAATCTTCGATAAGCGAATACGGTAAACATCCGCAGCATATTTGGTATCATCCACATCTTCAAAAAGCGGATTCATATACGAAATAAAGCGATAATCTCCCGTACCTTTCTTGTATTCGTAAGAACCGTCGGTATTCTTGACAAAATTGCCGTCATGTGTCGGCGCATCGTCCTCATCAAGGGCCTCCATCATATAACCGTACGTTATATCTTCGTAAGGAACCGGAGGATCATCATCCGGACGATACTGTAATCCCGTATAATCTTTGATAAGCAGATGGTATTTGCCCGCTGCCACATCCTTACTCATCTGCGCAGCATCAAAACCTTCTTCACCCTCACGGATCTCCGTATAATAGGAGTGTGCATCCATCATCTCTTCGGTAGCATACAATGGAGCTGCGTTCTTGGTATCGGAAACGATTGAAAGTTCCGAGTCGACAACAGCCTGTAAAAGTTTGTCAGCGAACTGCTTTCTGGCAACCGCATCATTAATCGGAGTATTTATTACGGTCTTCTCACCGGTCACCGCATCCGTCTTCGTAATATCACTGATCATCGCATCGATATCTTTCGTCACCGGCTCCTGCCCGGACACATAATACCCCATCATTCCCATTGTCTGTACAAAGTCATCCACCACATAGGTTGCGATACTTCCGTCGGGATCGCTCTTGTAATCTTCGGCAGTTTGCACGACAAATCCGGACGCCGTTACCGTATCCGGAACAATTTCCAGAATCGTATAGGGCTTATTAACAGATATCTGGCTGCAGACATTATCAATCGCGTTAAGTGTATCCTTTGCAAGCGCGTTTTGTTGCATAAAATGCGCAGTACAAACCACAGCGCCCGCCAGAACGGCCGCGCCGGCACAAATTGCCGTAACTCTTTTGGCTATGCGATTGTGTCTTCTCTTACTGCTACGCATCATTTCTGTCCAGCTCTCTGTTTCATTGCATCAGTAATATTTACTGTCAAACTCTCTATCTCAACGCATTCGGAATGATTTCATCATTCCTAATCTTCGTCCACATCTCTTCATCGTAACGATATCTGTAAACACCGATGTCCACCTTTGTGCCGCCTCGATATCCCCACAATCTCATATCGTACGTCGGCAATCCTGCACCGCCTGCGCCGTTCGTATTCTTCGTGGCAACAATCTTGTATTCGATCTGATTACGCGCACTTCCTGCCGAATTCATCGTCTTACGTGAATAAGGATAATACCACGTTCCGGAGCGCTCACCGGGGAAATTCGGATCCCACGTAGGATCCGGGAAGTAGCAGTTCTGTGTGGCTCCAAATGCCGTGTCGCACTTGGATGTATCCACCTGAATATTCCACAAATATACATCTATATAATTCTCATATAAGAGCTCGTTATTACAGTATTCCAGTTTCGGCACCAGGCGCAGTCTGGAAGGAAGTGAATTATTCCAACGTTCATCATTTAGTTTCATGTTCAACGTCGAATCGCTTCGGCCTTCAATCCTCAACCAGTCGCTTCCGCCCGGGAACGTATATCGATTGTTCTCGTACTTCACCCAGCTTCCGTTCGCCGCCTTTTTGTATGGATCATACTGTAATGTTTTACCGGACTCCAACTTCGTTGCGTCAATCGTATAACGCATCGTAATCTGTACTTCGCCGTTCATATTCTTGAAGTTCAATCCGTACATTCGCGGTGCCCACTTCATCTTGCCACCCTCATCATAAATCAGGGCGGTATTGATACGACCGGAAGAAGGTCCGCCGTTGTACTCATAATTATTGTTGTACGTTAATCCGACACGATAAATCGTAAAAGTCAATGTATTGGAGGTCTTCAGCAACCTGTTGCCATGACCGTCCACATAACAGTTCATATAACCGTCATTCTCAAAAACACCCTTTACGGAACCGACATCACGCTTCTCAAATACATACGCCGTAACTTCATAGATGTAGTCCGAATTCGCGCTCATGTCCTTCGTAAAGATAATCTTGAAATTATTTTCATTCGGATTCATCACCAATTCACGCGTATTACTCTTGGAATTGTTATAGAAATACGTCGTAACCGGTTCTTCATCATGGTCCTGTGCGTGATGAATTTCCGTTCTGTCAACACGATACAGAATATATACCTTACTGTCTGAACCGTTCGTGGAAACGTTGTAGTTTAATGAGAACACGCCTTCCGAACGACGCCAGAAATCACTGATGTCATCTCCGTCGGTTGCTCCGTCCCATTCACCATAAATCGGAGCGGCATATTTGCCCGGATTGTTCTTGGTATACCTGTCTGTTGCGCGAATCGTAATATATTCACGGCTCTTCTTGCCGCCTACCGTCAGTTCGATATCCGATCCCTTAAGAGAAAATGAAATTGTATTATTGGTCTGCGTTACACCGGAATTCAAAAGTGTACCGCCGCGTACCGTACTCCAGTCAAACGTCTGAAATACCGACGGATCCTTCGCTCCCGAAAGAAGGTCGGGTGCATGATTCAAATAGTTGCCCGTTGCCGTCGCCCGAAGAGTAATTCGGTCGCCCTTTACAAGCCTGGTTGCATTTCCGGGTGTATTGTTCGTATGTAAAATGCTTTCGCACACAACGGAAACCGCCGTGACACGCACCACTTTTATCGTAACCGTCTTGGAAGCTTTACCGTCTGCAGACTGTACAATAATGCGGAAATCATCTGTCTGATTCTTCGATACCGTCAATACCCCGGCACTGCTTATACCCGTACCGGTTGCATAAGGAACCGTTTCATCCATAAACCAGAGTTTATCCTGACTGACTGCCTTTAGCGGATCATATGCTTTCACCGTATATGAGGCATGTGCCGGAACAGATACAACATCCGCCGGTTCAACATACAGTTCATCCGGACCGTCAATATGATGTGCCATATCGGACGGGGTCGGCGTTGTGAATGGCGGAATCGCATTTCCGACCGTCAGCTGATTACGAAGTGTAATATTATGTCCGAGAGCATGTACTCTCTCTTTATAGGTAAAAGTCATATCGATGCGCACAATCTTGTCAGACTCAACGCGGGACAGATCTACGGCAAAGCCTGAAATATGCTCGCCCATGACTTTGTCTGTATCATCCGTACCCAAAAGAGAGACCGTATCCATCACATAAATCGGATTGCCCAACGGGTCCGTGGATGGAAGCGCAAGATACTCATCGTAATATATTTTCTGCTCCGCCGATGACCAGGTTACAAGGAATGCCACATCCTGCGTACCATCATTGGAATAGAGTGTCAGGAACTTATATGCTGCGTCAGACGGCGCCTCATCGTCCGAAACAATTTCCACGGCACCCACCGGATCGGGATCGGACGAGTATGCGTATGTCACGCTGTAAGCCGTATCGATCACCAGATCCTGCACCTGATTAAATGCCATCTGTGCATCGGACTGCATATTCACTTCTTCGGAATTGTTCTTAAAAAATCGCACGCCGGCAATAATGAACCCAAAAACGGACGCGGCGAGAATAGAGCAGATCACAATGGCAATCAGCACTTCCAAAAGGGACATACCCTTGTTATTCAATTGTGCGTGCTTTGTATTCTGCAACAATATCATTTATCACTCCAACACAACCTTACCGGTAACCGTAATATGTACCGTGTAAGTTTTGCCACCGCCTGTTACCGTAAACTTCTCAACATCACAGGAACGCTTACCGCTTTCACGATTAAATGTAACGCGAACACCCGCTCCCATATCGCCTGTCAAATCGCCCGAGGTCGTCTTGCCAATATACTTGATGGTCGTAGTGGAACGTTTCGTAATACGCTGCGGAATTGCATTCGCCGTATCACCGTTCTCCACCAGCACCAAATAATAGAACCCATCTGCAGCACTCTTATATACTTCCAGATAAGCCTCCTGCTTGCCCATTGTAGCTATCTTGGTTCTGCCGATGCCGGTTTTGAGTTTGTTGGCGCATCCTTTGGCATCCGTTGTAAAGATCATGGAAATCCCAAATACAAGCGAGCCCGCTACAATCGCAATAATAGCGATAACAATAATTAATTCGATTAAAGTATATCCTTTGTTATCCTTCATTACTTCTTCACCCAATTTCGATACTGCACAAGCGAAGTAATATCAACATCTTCAAATTCCTTCTTGTCGGGATCGCTGATAATCGGAGAACCCGACAGAGTATACGCCGTACTGTTTCTAAAGAAATCAATCGGTCTTCTGGCATCTACCGTGCTGTATTCCACAGACAATACCTGCAGAAGATCCGACATAATCGAAGGGTTAATCTTGGCAGAAGTAACCGAAACGCCTGTCTTAAGGATGACTCTTCCGTCAGCGATAATAATGCCGTTAAAGTCATTGTTAACGGTTACATTATGTCTGGCCACAATCAGGCGAACCTTATTGTCTCCGTTGTATGCATAATTATCCTCTGCGGTAAAGATTGCCTTATAGCCTCCCATTGCCGCATCTGTCTGAAATTCTCTTGTAATTCCGTCCGGTATAAAGGATTGCAGATCGGACATTTTCATCAGATTCTCAAATACATCCTGCGCAAGTTCCGCAGCGGTTACGGAATTGTAATCCGTCATAAGCTTTGAATTCAAAGCCTTTGCGATGTTCTTGTACTGTCCGCATTCCTTGTCTATATCATCGATCACAACGCCGGTAGTCGGCTCGTGTAAGGTAACCTGCTGTACTCCACCTGCCGAAACAGAAGTCATATAATTGCCGTTAATAACGACACGCGAAAAGCTGTTGTTGAAATGAATACCGCCCTTAGCGTAAATATTGAAATAATCATCAATCTTATCCTTGCGGACGCCATAATAATCCCGGAAGAATTCATCTCTCTTTTCTTCTGCCAAAACGATGTAATAATATACAAGCGTCTCACCGTTACTGGGAACAAAAATCTTCTTAACGGTACCCGCATATGCAGACAACGGCTGATTATTCAACATCGGAATCGGAATATCAAAAGACACTTCCGACAACCCAAACGTTGTTGTCATATCCGCCAGAAGTTTCTCGTACTCGGTTGCCGAAAGCGGATTCTTACCGACAACCGTCTCGACGTTCTGAACACCGATACATACATCGGGTACAAGATATGCAATCTGATTACCCTTCACGGCAATGGATTCACCCATCATGATATCTTTGTTGTAATCTTTATACGCATTCAGTACCGTCTGATCCCCTAATCCAATCGGTTGCCTCGAGGTCTTGACTTTGGCTGCCTGCGAAGTGGATACATACGCATTTCCGGCAACCACAAGCGTATCCAGATTGGAGAGATCAATCGTCGAATTGGAGCCGTTCACAACAATCGCACTGGATAATTCGGCCGCGATCGTCTCGTTACCGTATCCGATATATGAATTCTTAATGGATGCCACGGATCCGTTTCCCTGCATTGTCAGGTCATCCGCAACATATGTATTGGCCGTAACATTCAAACGGTCGCTTCCGCCCAGGCGAATATTTCCGGCCCAGAATTGCGGAACATCCGTAGCTGTTGAGCCGCCGACAGAAACCGTACCTGCCGAATCTTTCAGGTCAAACACACCCTTTGCAATAACGAAATCCGCATTATTAAATTGCAACGGACGCTTTGCAAACACGCTGGTTCCCGCTTCTACAGCATCACCTTCGGGGTCCGTGACTTTGACGGAGTTAATACCTGCATAAATGCTGCCGTTAACGGAAGTCGTGCCGGAGCCTTTCATCGTTGCCAATCCGGAATTTGCCACAAGTGCAAAGTCAAACACATCAGGAACTGTGGCAGTCTGTGTAAAGGACAACGTCGGCGCATAAATCACCATATCCGTTTCAATTATCGATGTATATCCGTTCACATTTGTATATTCCAAATGGAAACCTTCCAGAACGAGGTAATCCTCATCAAGCGGACGCATAATCGTTCCGACGGTACTTCCCGAATCCGTTGCTTCATCATAATCCAGTGTAAGCCAGCGAACAGGATCTGCGGCCGGTTTAGCACTCGACAGCGTCACATAGTACGGTGAGGCAGTATCTGTAACAAGATAATTCTGAATATGTGACAGCTGAAACTGCGTCGAAGAGGGGCCGGGAGCTGCTCCGTCATTGAGAATCTCCTGTAAATTATTCAGATACTCGTTCATGAATTTGTTATTTCTGTTATCTTCGTCCCAGTTGCCGTAGTTCTGCATCACATAGTCGTAAGACTGCGAGGCCGCCTTGGAAGCGTCTTCCTGCAATCCGGCAATGATCTGTTCGAAAATGGTTTCTGCGGAATAGAAACTCTCTTTTGCCTTATGGTCAGTGACTTTCATCTGATAGTTCTGCATCGACAGCCACATTATGGTAGCCGAAAGAATCCCTATCGCGGCCATCGCCACAATAACGATTACAATTGAACTTCCCTTATTCTCTTTTTTCAGAAAGTCACGAAATATCAATGAATGGCTCCTTTATCAGTTCTTACTTCCTTCAATATGCGCATAGCGATCCGAAAGCGCAGGCATTCCGCCGCTTAAGTTAATGCTTCCGCCTTTATAAACATCCACAGAAACGCTATATATTCGATCCAGTTTTTTCTTGCCGACAAAGTCAGGATCCGTCGAAGTATATGTACTGTCCGGAGACAATGCCGATTTGCTGCTTGCGGTTCCGTTATAGTAATACGTTCCCTGCGCGTATTTCTTAATGGCATAGGATTTGTTATAAACACTGTACGCATTCGTATCGATATTGGTCTGCAGCCTCGAATGAGCACCCGCTCCGTCCGTAATATTGACGCGGCAACGATAATTGGCTTCCATCACATTCTCATGCGTATTATCCTTCATTTCCTGCTTAATAAGTCGCAGTATCACCGGATCGGCACCCGCCATCGTCGGCACGCTTCCGGGATTCTCATACACGATCAGATCATTGTATTTGGTTGCCGAAACCCCGTAATTGGGATGATAGAACAGATAAATACTCTGAAGCGGCTCACCACTGACTTTATTATCAAACATCACGGCATCCCATGAACAATAGTTCTTGGGATCATGATTCGACTCATTCTCGGGAAGAGTCGTATATTCGTACTTGACTTTAACAACGGTGTGATCCGCGCTGCCCGACAAAGCGCCGTTTACAGTATTATCGATACGTATGGTAATCTTCTGTCGAATCGATGCCGCAGTAATCTTCTCGGATGCCGAACGATATCCGTTAATGGTTGAAACCGCCCATTCCACCAGCGGATTATTATCCGTCGCACTGTGTTCGTATCCTTCAATATAGAAACCGTCCACCGCAGTATCAATTCCGGAAATATCCGCAACAAAGACATCATTATGTTTCTCCGGAATAGCCGTCTCCTGCGTATCACGATCGACAAGGGTAGCATCACGATATGGCGAAGCGGTAATGTTAATAATAATGTCTACCGGAAACGATGCTTCATCGGTATTCTCGACATACACCTTCTCCAAATTGAACTGATATACACCATCGGCCCCTGTAGGTGCTTCATACACGGTACCTTTGATCATATGTTTATCAATCAGATGAAATCCGTCATGGTCCGCATCTCCGTCGGGATTGGCAAACTGATATCGAATCTCTTCAAGACTGTCCGCCTTCAGACCTTCCATAATATCCTGCGCAATGGTGGTAACACGAAGCTTTCGTCTGGCATTCATGTTTACCTTCGCAGAAGTAACAAATGCATGCAGAAGCGGAACAGTAATAATCGCCAGTATCGCAAGCGCAATCAGGATTTCCACGAGAGAGAAACCACGGTTATTCATTTCTGTTTTATTCAGCCGATTCCTCTGCATTCTCATCGGTACCTGCATTCAATATATCCTCCGCAGCATGAATCACATTATAAAAACCTTCCACTGACATCGGAGCATTGATCGTTCCGAAAATATCATCCGTTCCTGTCGAAACAAACGGGATATCAGGTGCAACATACGTCTTATCCGTACTTGTTACATAACAAGGTTCAACCGTTAAGGACGCCTGCAAAAGACCTGTTTCAACATCATAGTCGGCCACAACAAATATTGCGCTTCGATCGTAACGGTCCAGAATGTACTTGCACGCATTCTTCAGACCTTCATAACCGGTTATTGCTACAATATTTCCGGGTTTCTTGTACAGGATAGGTGTTTCCCCCAATGATGCCTGTACTGCGGGTTCCGGTATTTCTGCCCCTTCCGCTTCATCTGATAACGGAGCCTTCTTGGGCAAGTATTTCTTCACTTCTTCGTCAGTAAGGACTTCTACATCCCGAAATGTATACAACTGCTCGGGCTCTTCCATGGATATTCCTTTCACCAAATAGAACGGTGCTTCTCTCTCCATATGAACAGCCATCATAACAATATCTTCTTCGCGAACATCGATCGGAAAATGATCTAAGATTTGTTTGGATTCCAGGTTATTCGCGGTAATCGCCTGCTCCATATCGCTTTGCTCATCAACAAGCATCTGCAGCGTATCCACACGAGTCTTCAGATCACGATTGACAGCCTGAAGTTCCTCCGTTGCAGCCGTATATTTCATGAAGATAAAATAGTATACGCAAAAAGCTGCCGCGATACCCAAGAATCCCAAAAGAAGGGCAATGTCTCTGTTTGATACTTTCATGATTTTCTCCCCTTATTGTATACTCAACCGTTATTGCAAATCTGCCTCTACCGAGTCCTCTTCCACCTCAATTGTCTCGGTATTCTGTACCTCTTCCGCTTGTTCCCCATCAAACGGAACAGGTGCCGGAACCGCATCGATCGTGAAATTAACCGTTATTGTTCCCAATTCGCTGAAATCTTCGGTAATATCGGTTACGGACACGGATTCAAGACTCTTAAACTCTCGAAAAGCCTGAATTGTATTTGCAACTTCTTCTTTGGAACTGACATTCATATTCACCGATATTGCATCGGAATCCACCGTCAACGACAAAACATTTACATCAGACGGAAGAGCATGTTCCATATCATCAAAAAACTGAAGAATATTATCATTCTGTGTCTCGGTTACATGGTACATTGTCTTGACTTCATTCAAATATTCCGTTGAATATACATAATCGTGATATACCTTCTCTATAGGTTCCAGTTCCGTTTCACGTTTGGAAAGTCGTTTATTCACATTCTGTGCCTCGTTATACGGCAGAAGTGCCCAGGCCGCCAAACCTCCGGCAATTATGAATCCCATAAGCATTACGACAACGCCGATCGGAATATAATCTTTACCGACCGAAACAGGCGAAATGTCTTTTTTCTTCTTTTTCTTTCTATTATCGCCTCTGCCTTCCGGCATCAAATCAAGCGGATCTACAACAGCACCGATACAGCTGATGTAATCTCCGGCATTCTTGATTTTGCCGTAGGCCGAATCCTCAAGCAATTTGCAAAGCGGAGTAACGTTTATTCCCAGCTCGTTTGTTAAGAATTCCGGCAGGCCCACAAAGTTCTCGGCATAACCTGTTAACAGGATTGCCTCCAACGGACTGTCACTGTTTCTGGAATTGTAGAAATCGATGACACGCGATAAGGAGTTACTGAGCATTCCTGCCGCATCGGTAACTTCCATGCGCAAATGATGCAGATCCGAATCGTCACCTTCGTCCGCCGTAAATTCTTCGGGCGTACCTTCGGTATACAGACATGAGCGACTGCGTAACAAATCAAGAGTACGGCGATATGTGACTTTTTCGCCGGTCTTGGCCTCCTGCAAATCGATGATCGTATCGATCAGAGAATCACCGCCGTACGGGATCATTCTCTGGAACGTCTGCACGCCGTCACGAAAAACGGTTGTCGAAGACAATTCTTCATCAATCTTTAAGAGCATGTAATTGCCGGCCGGCATGGCATCCTTGGTCGCCTGCGCCATGCTGTTTACGGAATAATCGAGCGCCATTACCGAAAGCCCGGCCGCTTCCGACAATGCAAAATATGTTTCCAATAATTCATTGGGCGCCGACAAGAGCGAAACCTTATACTGTTTCTTACCCTCTTCATTTACAATCTGATCGAGCACCCGATAGGCAATTTTACAATCCGATATATCTACAGGGAAATAGTCTTTTGCGCTGACGCTGACCAAATCTCCCAATTTATTCTCTTTTACATAAGGCAAATACGCTTCACGGTTAGCGATTTTCTGTGAAACAATCGAATAAACGGTAAGCTTTGTATGAATACCGTTTCCCGCAAGAGCTTCCTTGATGATCGCACCCAATCCTTCCGGATCACGAATATATCCGTCTTCGTATGCCTCCTCGGGTGTCTCCACCTCAAAGCTGGCATATACACGCGGATGCTTGACTTTGTAATCCACCTCGCAAATACGAGTAATGGAATTACCAACTTCAATACTTAATACCTTTGCCATTGTTTTCTCTTCCCTTATTTATCATCTATACGCCACCGCCTAATGCGGTACGGCTTCCCCTGTAAATGCAATGCCCTCCCCAGAGCAAGGATTTACATGTTTCGTAACATAAAGATGTATACTTCACAGCGTGAATTTACATACTTCGTGAAATATATTTACATACTTAACTAAACACAACAATAACGTTTTTTAGGTATGCACTTACTAACAAGCGACCCGCATCCTGTTTTATATAAATCATGGCAACTCCTTGAAAACAAAGGCTTTTTTGCCACTTTTTACATC
>JAZLJS010000100.1:0-70605 GCA_045617945.1 Lachnospiraceae bacterium | reverse complement strand
AAAAAGAAGATAATTATTCTTTCTGCTGTTGCTGCTGTTGTGCTTGCCGGTGCTATTGGTGTTTCATTATTTTTGTTTTCCGATTCACAACAGATGAAGCGAGCTCTGGATCTCGGACAAAAATACCTGTCGGAGCAGAATTATAATGAAGCTATTGCAGCCTTTGATAAAGCAATAAATATTGATCCCCTTTGTACGGTTGCTTACTTAGGTAAGTTATCTGCGTACAAAGGTCTTGACAATAAAGAGTCACTAAAGACCTATTATCTTGAACTGGTTGAGCTTATTGAAACATGGGATGATACATACAGGACATCCGTACAGGATGATATTGTTTCCATTTTCCTTGAATCGGAATTTATCCTTTCCGATGATAAAAATGCACAATTTGATATACTCGAAAAAGGACTGGCCCTAACAGATAACAATGCTGATGTATTTGCTCAATACGAAGAGACAGGTATTTCTATCGCGGATTCACAGTGTGATGATGAAAAGTATGAAGAAGCACTTGCCACAATAGACAGGCTTCTTAAATGCACACAATCCGATAAAGTAGCTAAGTCTCTTTCAAATATTCTAGACAACTATCTTGATATTCTTATGCAAAATCATGAATACGACAAGGTTCTTTCGTTTATTGACAAATATAAGAAATATCTTCCGAATTATGATTTTGATAAATACATAGCTCCCATAAATGCAGAGAAGCAATTTGCAGTTGATTTGGACAAATGTTTGACCGATATTTCTGAAAAATATAGTCTTGGCGACTATGAAGGAGCTGCTACATATGTCGGATCAATCGATATGTATGGTAAGATATTCGATTATATATATCAAAACGGAGATATCGTTGCTTATGATACTGCTTACGGAAAGGTTGGAGTCTATCTAATTTCTAATGAATATGATGGAAAAGCAGGTAATTATTTCATGTTTTATTGTGGTGACTATGAAGGAGATATTCGTTCCGGTACGGGAGAATGGATTAGTTATCCATCGGATGTAAATGGAATTGTTTACTATTCATATTCTCTTGGTGAATGGAGAAATGATAAGCCAAATGGAAAACAATTCAAAAAGAAATGGTCAACAAAATCGCCTTATACAGATACAGAGGGGTTTGTTGTTGATGGATTATGGAATGGAACTGTTACAGAAACAAATTACTATTTGGATAAGTCATATGTTCATAATATTCAAGTTATTGATGGATATGTTCAATATATACGAATTGAAAATGGGAACTCTTATGTTGTTGATGAAACATATAATGATACATGGAGTGTAGACGAATCATTAATACATCGAAAGTGGGGAGTGAGTGGTTTTGGGATATGATTGATTATTCACTTATAAGTATGCTTTTTAATTATAGAGGGAATTATGAAAACAAATAAAAATTCTTATGCAAAAGCATGAATATGACAAGATACTTTCACTTATTGATAAATACAAGAAATATCTTCCGGATTTTGATTTTGATAAATATATAACGCGTATAGACAAAGAGAAGCGATTTGAAGCTGATTTGGACAAATATTTGAATGGTGTTTCCCAAAAATACAGTCAGGGTGATTATGATGGAGATGTTCGTTCCGGGACAGGGGAATGGATAGGCTTTGAATATGGTATATCGGATGGTTATGGATACTATTACGGCGAATGGGCAAATGATAAACCTAACGGTAAACAAATGTATAAGGTTTTTCGAGTACTCCGAATGTATATGAAGGAGTTGCTATTGATGGACTGTGGGATGGAACCGTTACAGAAACGATTTACTATCCGGATTCGGAAGTTTTTACTCTACATTATCAGTATATTAATGGATATTTGCAACCTATACGTAGAGATGATGTTACAGGAGAGTTAGTTTTTGATGATCATGCGCATTTAACGAGATACCATAACGATCTGACAGCATGTATGGATAATGATTCTTTCAGTAGAAAATATGGAATAGAGGGATATCGATAAAAGATGACAGAATACGAATCTTAATGCATTTTTATACAAAATGTATGAATAAATAGACAAAATTGTATGATTTTGATACACTATTATCGGGTTTTGAATCTTATGGGAATTTGGGGAATGGAATATAGAAATGAGAGTGGTTCTGTTTAGTTTTAATATTAAGTTTGTAATAGCAGCAGTGTGTGGCATTGCTGTTATTATTATTGCCAAAAAGCTCATTTCACTGATAGCTACGAGAAAATCAAAGAGGGATGAGTTGTCAAAAGCGTCGGCAGATAAACAGCGTGATGAAAATCTGAATAGTCGTATTTTGAATGAATATATGCGTCCTGATGAGAGTTGTGAGATATTGACGCCATATGACGTTGATTATGGCGGCGGTTTTTCTTCAAAGGATGGAAAAAAGAATCAACCTGCGGGTGGAGATGACTCTGGTATTATGATTAGAGTTGTAGAACAAAGTGAACTGTCTTCGCGGAAATTCATGCTTAATGCTCTTAAGGATATTCGAATTGGCAGTGATATGTATGATAATGATATATCTGTTCAAGGTATGGGTGTCGAACCTTTTCATTGCATTATTTTTTCTGTTAACAATCAGATATACGTTAAAAATGCGTCTGCAAATGCAAAAACCATAATACGGAGAAAAAAGGATAGTGCAATAGTGGGAGAAAATCCAATCAAACTGAAATCAGAAGACATTATTGAAGCTGGAGCAGTTCGGTATTCAGTGACATTTGTTTAGGATGTGATAAATTAGCAATCAGGTTTTGGGGGTTAATATGAGTATTGTTTTATCTGTCTATAGTCAACATGCATTTAAGTCATTTCTACTTCCGTCCATTAATAATTCGGAATATTCCATTATTATTAGCAAAGAACTGTTTGTCCTTGAACGTGATATAGAACTTCAAATGGAGATTATTGGTGATCAATGGTTTTTTGCTTCGTCTGATAAGTATCAAATTCAGAATGTAAAAGAAAAACAGGATGCGATAGGGCGCGCTATTCAGAATCAAGATCTTTATTCCGTTATTCTATCAAATGGAACGAATCTTTCTGTTATGGTAGATGAAAACGAAAATTCATTTCAAGTATACGATAAGTATGACATTACAGGCATATCCGATATTTCAGTAGGTAAAAACGAAGATAATGACATTCAATATGATAATCGAAATATTATCTCAGGCCACCATGCATTAATCCGTCGTAGCAATAATCAATGGATTATCGAAGATAAGAGTTCGAATGGTATTTTTATTAATTCGTCACGTTTGGTGGGAACAAGACAATTATCTTTTGGAGATGTGATAAATTGTTTTGGATTAACTATTGTTTTTTTGAAGGACATGATTGCAGTAGGGTCACTTATTTCAGATGTACATGTAAATTCTGCCAAGTTGTCCATTCATTCAGAACCGGTTAATGAAACTTCTCAAGAAAAGAAGCGAACCCCCGATAAGCCTGTTTTTCGACGTTCCCCCAGAACAATATGTAAAATTGATACGGATTCTGTAGAAATTGAGAGCCCTCCTAATCCCAAAGAGATTATCAGAAAGCCTGTTGGTTTATTAATTGGCCCTTCTTTGACCATGGCATTGCCTATGGTTTTGGGAGGTGCATTGGCTATATACGGAACACGTTCAACGGGTTCTTCTGCCGGGGCATTTATGTATACGGGACTTATTACTGCTATTTCTTCTGCAGTGGTGGGAACGGTGTGGTCCGTAGTGAACATGATTCAGGAGAAGAAGCGTAACCGCGAAGAAGAGTTACATCGATTTGAGGCATATGGTGAATATCTGATTAAGTGTTCCAATACTATTAAGCAAAAATATGAGAAGAATATAAGCAATTTGAACACAATGTATCGGCCGGCACTTGAATGCTGTGGATACAATGAGAAGCAGAGCGCTTTATGGAACAGAAATGTAAAACATGAAGATTTTCTTTTTCATCGTCTTGGAATGGGTGACATGCCGTTTCAGGTTAATGTTGTTGTGCCAAAAGAGAGATTTACACTTATTAATGATTCTTTGGCTGAGAAGCCGCGCATGATAAAGGAAAGCTATAAAACACTTCATAATGTTCCGTTATGTGTTGACCTGAAAGAACATCGAATAATTGGTATTGTCGGTGGTTCGAAAAAGCAGGGGGCAGTGGATGTCATGCATTTACTTGTTGCGCAGATAGCTGCATCGAACTGCTACACAGACGTTAAAATGGGATTCATTTATGATGCGGGAGAAGATGATACCGATAGTTGGGATTATATGAAATGGTTCCCGCATGTATGGTCAGAGGATCGGAAAACTCGTTTTGTGGCAAGAAATGCTGCAGAAAAGAGTGATGTTTTATATGAAATTACGCAGGCTCTTCGTGTTCGCTATGAAGAGCGTAGTAATTCAGAGCAAAAGAAATTTGATTTACCTCAGTTTGTTTTGTTTGTTTCAGGAGCAAAATTATTAGAAGGAGAATTGATAAATAAATATATTTATGATGAGAAAAATACTGATATTACAGTAGTTTTCTTGGTTGAAAATGTAGAAGAACTTCCAAATCTTTGTACCTATATTATTGAGAATGATGATTATTATAAAGGAATGTATAGCGTATTTGATGATGACGAAGATAGAAGCGCCATTGAATTTGATTATATTACGGATGAACAGTTGGAGATAATGGCAAGAACTCTTGCTGATATCCGAGTAAAAGAGACCGGAAACGGAGGAGATATACCTTCTTCACTGACATTCTTTGATATGTACGGAATATCAAAACCTCAAGAACTGAAGGTTGTTGATAAGTGGCTTAAGAATCGCACATATGACAGTATGAAGGCTTTGGTAGGTCAAAAGGCCGGTGGTGTCGATTGGTTTCTTGATATACATGAGAAGTATCACGGCCCTCACGGTTTGATTGCAGGTACTACAGGTTCAGGAAAATCAGAAACCTTGCAGACATATATTCTTTCATTGGCTATAAACTTTAGCCCTGATGATGTAGGCTTTTTTATTATCGACTATAAGGGCGGAGGTATGGCGAATTTGTTTAACGGTTTACCGCATATGATTGGACAGATATCCAATTTATCAGGCAATCAGGTTAAGCGCGCCATGGTTTCTATTAAGAGTGAGAATAAACGTCGCCAGCGTATTTTTAATGAACATGGTGTAAATAATATTAATTTGTACACGAGATTGTATAAGAACAATGAAGCTTCTATACCTATTCCGCATATGTTTATTATTATTGATGAGTTCGCGGAGTTGAAACGTGAAGAACCCGATTTCATGAGAGAACTTATTTCGGTTGCTCAGGTTGGTCGAAGCTTAGGAGTTCATTTGATTTTGGCTACGCAGAAACCAAGCGGAACCGTTGATGATAACATCTGGAGCAATTCCAAATTTAGGTTATGTTTGCGTGTTCAAGATCGCCAAGACAGTAATGACATGCTTCATAGACCGGATGCTGCATATATTACGCAGGCCGGGCGATGCTATATGCAGGTTGGTAATGACGAATTGTTTGAATTATTCCAATCAGGATATTCGGGTGCTACATATGATGAAGAAATGGGTAGTGCTAAATTGGATATTGCAACGATGGTCTCAACAACCGGAAAAGCGGCTCTTATTGGAAATCGCTTAAAATTTAGACAGAAAGAAAATGCAAAGATTGCATGGATTCAGTTACTTACAAATGAATTATTGAGAAATTTCGGTTCAAATCTTTCAACAGATTTATTAGGCGATGATTTCATTGCGCAACTGGGCACAATATTTGAAAAGGATGGTATTGATTATGCACTGAATGAGTATGGAATTATGCGAATCAAAGACTTGATTAGTGCAATTGAAGGGTCAACATCAAATAATGCATCCGACATTATTGTATATGCGGATGAGAATAAATTGAAACTTCCCGAAAAGAAAGAAAAGACTCAGCTGGATGCTGTTATTGAGTATTTGGCAACTGTAGCAAAAGAAGAAGGCTATAATCATAATATGCAATTGTGGCTTCCTGTCCTTCCTTCTCTTCTTTATGTGAAACAACTTGCGGGATATGATAAAGAAGGTTCTTTCTATGATGGGAATTCGTGGCCGAAACTTGGAAAAGATTGGAAACTGGAAGTGCCTATGGGCATGTATGATGATCCGGTCAATCAGGTGCAGAGTACATTTGTTATAGATTTTTCAAAGGGTGGTCATCACGCTGTTATCGGTACAATAGTAAGCGGAAAGAGTACATTTGTTCAAACACTGATTTATGGATTAACCAATCGGTATACGCCTGATTATGTGAATATATATATATTGGATTTTAGTGCCAAGATGCTTACTTCTTTCGCAGAAATGCCACATGTTGGTGGTGTGATTGTTGAAAATGAAGATGAAAAGGTTGGCAAATTCTTTAATATGATATCCGGAATTATTAATGACAGAAAGTCACTGTTTGCCGGTGGAAATTATAGCCAATATGTTCGTGTTAACGGAGTAACCATTCCTTCTATTGTTATTTGTATCGATAATTATGCGAATTTTGTTGCCAAAACAAATGGTTTGTATGATGAAATTATGATGCAATTGGCGAAAGAAGGTATTTCGTATGGCATTTTCCTGGTTATTACAGGCGGTGGCTTTGGCGCATCAGATATTCCGAGCAGATTTGGAGAAAATCTGCGTACTGTTGTTTGTTTGGAATTGAAAGATAAATTTCAATATGGCGATGTAATGCATTGTATGCACATTGATACTGTTCCGGAAGTAAATATTAAGGGCCGTGGTCTCGCGTATGTGGGCGAAAGAATTCTTGAATATCAAACAGCATTAGCTTTTGAAGCGGCAGATGATTTTTCGAGGATGGATGCTATCGAGAAATTGGCAAAAGAAATGAAACATACATGGACTGGAAGATGTGCAAAAGCTATTCCGGTTATTCCTGAGAATCCTGTATGGGCAGATTTTGAACAGCTTGATGAAGTTCGTGCAATGCTTGAAGATGATCGACATCTTCCTATAGGATATAATGCCGTAAGTGCTGATGTATATGGAATTGATTTAAGCCGTACATATTGTTATATGATTGCCGGGCGTGGTCGTAGCGGAAAAACAAATATGTTAAAAGCAATGATTTGCAGTGCCCATAAACGAGGCAAAGTTACGCTTATTGATTATAGTGGTGAATTGAATGTTTTTGCCGAAAGCTTAGATATTCCTGTAATTCATAATGATCAGGAACTGTTTAGGTATTTCAAAGATGATCTTACTTCGGATTTTGTCGCAAGAAATAAAGTAAAATTACAGATGGATCAAAATGGTTCAGATTCATTTGAAATATATTCCGAAACAAAATCATTTGGTCAAAACTTCATATTTATAGCAGACTTGGCTACATTTGTAACGCATATTCACAGACCGGATGAAGGCGTTGATCCTATGGATAGTTTCTTAAAGACTTTATTAGAAAAGGGTAGCTATCATAATGTTTATTGGATTGCCGCATTTAATCCTGACGCGATTAGCGAAGTGAGGGGACGGAGTACATTTGAAGTATTTAGCCGTTATAACACCGGTATATGGTTTGGCGGTAATGTAGCTACAGCCGGAATTATGGACTTTAGTTATCTGAATTATACTGAACAACAGAAAACAACGAAACTGGGATTGGGATTATTGTCATATGATGCAGAGGATCCGGTTAGAAGTGTTGTGGTTCCGTTGGTAAAAGGACAGGTGCAGAAGTAATGATTACGTTGGCGGCATATGATAAATATGAGCAAGAGTTAGAATCTTTACTTCGGACGATAAGAGATGTTGCGGCACGATTGACCGATGAGCAATGGCAAATTGACAAATCCGGAAAAGCATCTGAGATATGGAATGTGATATCGAAAACGTCTCTATTGGATATGTTTTTGTGTGATGTTTCATCAGAGAATGGGCTCAATCTTGTTATGAATGTCAGAGAACAGTTTGATTTGTCATATATATTATTGATGGCAGATGCTTCTGTATCCCCAATGCGTTATTTGAAGCCGGGAATTCGAGCCAATTCTTTGCTTCAACGCCCATGGAATGAGCAAAATGAAAAAGAAGTCGTAACAGAGTTTATTTCGGCATACCTTGACGCATTTCATGCTCAGTCAAATAAGGAAGTGTTTGTGCTGGATTCCGAAGAAGGTAAAATCAGCGTCCCTTACGAAAAGATATATTACTTTGAAGCAATGGATAAAAAAATATATGTTTGCACGGGAAGAGAAGAATATGGATTTTATGGTTCTTTGGAAAAAATGGAGGAATCACTTCCGGACAATTTTTTGCGATGCCATCGAGGATTTATTGTTAATACGGATAAAGTTCGCCAAGTATTGTTGTCTCAGAATCTTTTGATTCTTGCAGATGATTATGATGTGCCTTTATCTCGTAGTTATAAACCTGTATTTAAGGAATTTGGAAAGAAACTTATTACTCAAATCGGATAAGGAAGAATAGTTCATGGAACGATTATTTCGTGTCGATGAGGCAGAATTAACCATTTTGCTGGTAGGAAGAGGAATGAAGAAATATGTTGGTTTTCCGCTGGATCAAGCAGAACGGTTAAAAGAAAATGGTGCATTGGGAGAGTCTTTGTTTCATCTTGTGAAAGATGAATTATTGTGCGCAAACGAAGATGGATTACAGTTGGATGAATCATTAAAATTATGTTTGGATGATATTGCGCAAGCAAAGTTTGTAATGTTCATTTCGGGAAAGGATGATACTGTTCCCGAAAGGTGTGTATATATTCACCCAGATAATGGATATGTAACTCAGGTAATGTTGGTGTCTCAACGAGGACGTATGTACAGAATTGGTAGGTTCCTTCGAAGCGAGTTGGAACAATTACTACAGGATGCAGGCTTTTTTGTGGAGAGTACGACTACAGAAAACCGCGAAGAATCAGAATTGACTGATTTTCCGAAGGTGTTTGGGATATCTACCGATGAATTGATAAAAGAAGAGAGAATTCATCAATTTATCATTATATATGACTGCAGAACTGCAGACCCCGATAAGTACATTATGCTTGTTTCGGAGGAACTGAATGATTATATTGTATCGGAAAGCCGGTATGAAAGAAATATATTTGTATATGAGAAAGATCGTTTGAAAGAAATAGTATTTGAAGCTGTTGAATTGGACGGCAGAATGGAGGAATAATGATTCTTGTTGATATTTTAGTTCCTTCCGTTGCGACTGAATATGATTTTCAACTTGATGAAGATGCAATGGTAGTAGATATTATCGGTGAAATCGCTGAATTAGTTGGTCAGAAAGAGCATAGTGAAATTGTGGGGAATATTGATGAACTCATGCTATGCAAGATGAAAGATGATAAAGTTCTTTCAAAGAATTTATCATTACGAGCTTGTGGTGTGCAAACCGGGGATAGCTTAATGCTGGTATAAATGTGTCGTTCGTCAGATGATTTTGCATTCTATCATTTTGGGGCTTGTGTGAGAAAAAATCTGATAAGATGATATCGTAGCAAAGAAATAGATGAGGAAAGAGTATTGTTTGACATTTGGGTGCAGCGATTGGCTGTGCAAGGTACTGAACTGAATAATGAGGGAAAAGAGATATTACAGTATCGGGATAGCCTTGATTATATTGTTCGAAAATTATCAAGGCAATCGGGTATGGATTTGACGGTTTCCAAAATCAAAAGGACGATGATTATTATGGAAGAAGAAAATACTTCCATGCGACAGATGACAGATGTTCTTGAGAAAACAATAGCAGGGTTCACCGGATGTGAAAACTGGATATTGGGAAATGCAGAGCAAAGTATTATTCGATACCAGAGAAAAAATGTTATTGCAAATGATTTATCAGAATATTCAGGTATGCTTGCGGGAATAAATATTTATTAGGAGGAATAGTTGATGGCAGAGTTTACACAAATAGCAACTGACACACAGACGATGCAAAGGGATATTGAGGATTTGACAAATCAGATTAAGAATGTGGAGTCAGAATTGAAAAGTATGTTTAGCGATGTAGAAAGATTGAATACTATGTGGGCCGGTCCGGCGAATGCGGCATTCGTACAGCAATGCTTGATAGATTATAATGACAGCATGGAAATGGTGAAAACTGTGTTATCAATGATCACGAGTATGGAGGAAGCCAAAAATCATTATACGATGTGTGAAAATGAAGTGAGCGGATATATTCAGGCAATTAAAATTTGATTGTTTTTTTGGAAAAGGAGTGAGGTTATGGCGATTTCTGGAGATGTAGCAATAAAAGTAAAATCGGATGAGTTAGTTAATACTGCGGATGCATTATTAATCAAAATAAACCGGGCTTCGGCATGTTGTGATGAATTAAGTCGTATTATTGACAGAACTTCCGGATACTGGATCGGAGAGGCCGGTGATTTTCACCGAAATATGTATAATAGTCAAAAGGATGCAATTAATACGATGTTTAGACGCTTGAAGGAGCATCCTACTGATCTTAAAGCAATTGCAGGAAATTATGATATCGGTGAGCAGAAGAATATTTCTACTACGGATGCGTTGGCGATTAATCCAATTCAGTAAGAAAAGGGGCTAAATATGACAAAAGGTGATATTGAATTTAGTTACAAGCAGTCTATGTCGTTGGCTGATGAGGTCGAAATGATTGCTACTTCGATGAAAAACTTATCAAATGAGAAGATGGGAAATACACTTATCGGTATAAATGCTAATTGGAAAGGAGAGAACGCTTCTGCATATTTGGCAAAAGGAGTAGCTCTTCAGAGCAAAGTCACAACGACCGCTGCAGAACTGCATTCCATTGCACAGAGTATTCGAACGATTGCGAAACGTTGGTATGATATTGAAATGGCGAACCTTGCAATCGCAGAGCAGAGAACGTATTAATTGGTTGGGTCATTTATCAGAGGAATGTGTTGTTAGTCAGAAAATAATCTTTTGATAATATGATTTGATAGAATGGTATTAGAAAGAAAACCACATCCGGAGTGGTTAAATCCGGAAATAAAGCAGATATATTAAGGAGGAAAAAAATGCAGGCTAATTTTACAGTTACACCGTCGGTTATGAAGAGTAAGGCGAGTGAAATCAGAAATCTGAATGCGACACTTAAAACGCAGATTACGAATCTGGAGGCTCAGGAGCAGAACTTGGTTGGATTGTGGGGAGGTACTGCACGCGATTCGTTCGATAAAGTTTTCAAGTCGGATAAGGCTCAGTTTGATAAGTTTGTAGCTCTTGTTGAAAATTATTGTACTGCTCTTGAAACTGAATCTGCGGAATATACTCGCCGTGAATCAGAAAATGACAGTATTGCTAGAACGAGAACATATTAAGAGAAGGAGGAAATGAGACGATGGATTTAGGTACAGGAGTTGCAGATGTAATTGGTAAGGCTGGAAGTATCGGTAGTATTGTAGGCAGCGATGTTACGATTAAGGCAAATTCACAGACTATAATCAGTGCCGCTGAAGAATTCAGAAATACAAATAATCAGATAAAGACGATTACGACGAATATGTTAGAGATGATTCGAGCATTGGGAACATCCTGGATGGGTGATGCCGCAACAGGTTATTCAACGAAATTTAATAAGCTTAGTGAAGATATGGACAAGATGTATCGAATGATAAATGAGCATGTAAATGATTTGTCCCAAATTGCACGGAATTACGATAGTGGTGAAGAAACGAATCTTGGTACATCGGATGCACTTCCGACAAATGCAATTGGCTGATCGGAATAAATAGTATATTTATTTTGGGGTTGCTGTTCAATGTTGAATAGCAACTCCTGTTTTGGTAAATGGAGAGGATTAATTTATTGCTTTTTGAAAGGGTTTGCTGAGATGAAACAACTAAAAGTGTTTTTGACAGGATTAATAATTTTTATTGGTGCTTTTCTGATTGCTTCTCCCATTGTGTATGCGGATGATACTATTCAGCTTATGGAGTCGTATACCGGTGACGAGTCGATTTCATTATATTTCAAGAATGTTGGCGAGAATGCTGAAGCAAATGCATTGATTGGGACGGAATTATGTGATGATATTTCATCTATATCTGTTGCAGATTTGAAGATTCCCGTAAAGACCCTTGTCATGGTGGATAATTCTCTTTCCATTAAAGATTCCGATAGGAAAAAAATAGCGGAGTTTCTTCAGAATTTAATATCAGACAGAATTGCTAATGAGGAAATTGCTATTGCAACATTTGATCAGGAAATAAGGTATGCATGTGACTATTCTGATGATTATACAACTCTAAAAAGTGCTATAGACGGTATTTCGCACCAGAATTTGGAAACATATTTGACGGATGTATTATATGACCTGATACAAGAAATGATTCAAAACCCCGAAGATGTATATCAGAGGATTATTGTTATTTCTGATGGTGTGGATAATAAGTATATCGGATATACAAAGGATGAACTTTATTCATTGTTAAAGGATAATTCGTATCCTATATATACTATTGGAAGTTTGAATAAGAAGAAAAATAATAATGCAGAATTGGAAAATATGTATGCATTATCTCGAATGACTAATGCGTTGTCATTTACATTGGATGATTATTCGAACATGTTGGATGTTTCTGCGCAAATTGCTGAGGAAAAGGATGTAACGAAATTTGTTATTTCCCCAAGTTCATCTATGTTGGATGGAAGTCGTAAGGCAGTGAAAATAACAATTGGCGGTAATGATATATCCGTGGAAGTGAAAATGCCTCAGAAAGAAAAGGAAGAAGTTTCCACGGAACCTAAACCGACACCCGAACCGACAGCGGCGAAAACTGTTGATGTTCCGATTCCTAATACGGCTACCCCTATTGAAACGCCTAATGAAGTATCGGCTCCGTCAATTCTTCCGATTATTATCGCAATTGTGGCGGTACTTGTTGTAGTAGCTATTGTTCTTTTTGTATTTATGAGAAAAAAAAGACAATCGAAAAAGGAAGTATTTGAAGAGTTTATTGAAGATCGAGAGATAAGAACAGAGATTACAGGTGATGAAGGAACAACCGAGTTAATATTTGATGATGTGCCTGAGGATGCTTCTGATTCCAATACACAAGGAATTTGGAATGAAAAAAAGAATTATGCACTTGTATTAACGGATGTTAATTCCCCTATTAAATCATTTCGCGTTACTCTTAGAGACGCCATAGTAATAGGACGTGGTGCTTCATGTACTATTGTTTTGGATTATGATAAATCGGTTTCGGGAAAACATTGTGAAATAAGTGAAAATGGTGGACGTTTCTATGTTCGAGACTTGGGATCTTCTAATAAAACATATGTTAATGGGGAAGAGGTAGTGTCCAAAACAGAAATTTTTTCCGGGGCGGTATTAAAGCTTGGTCGTTTGGAAATGCGAGTAGATTTTAGGTAGAAGAGAGGCTGGCTATATGGCTGTTTTATCAAGCGGAATGATTCTTGCCGATAATTACCAGATTCTTGAAGAGATTGGATCTGGTGGCGGAGGTATTGTATATCATGCAAAACATATACGTTTGCAAACGGATGTTGTTGTAAAAAAGATTAAGGATGAAATTCGAGGGAAAGTTGATGTTCGGCAGGAAGCAGATATATTAAAGAAACTGAAACATCCATATCTTCCGCGTGTATTTGATTTTATTGAAACAGAAGACGGAGTCTACACAGTTATAGATTATATACATGGCATTAATCTTGACGAGGCTTTAAAGAAGCATGGCAAGTTTTCCGAAAAGCAGGTTCGAAAATGGGCAGAGCAATTGGGAGAGGCTCTGTCATATCTTCATAGTCAGAATCCGCCGATTATTCATAGTGATATTAAGCCTGCCAATATTATGCTCACCGACGATGGAGATATCTGCCTGATTGACTTTAACATTTCATTGGCAATGGGTGAGGATGCTGAGTCATCAGTAGGTATTAGCGCAGGATTCTCACCACCGGAGCAATTCCGCGATTTGTTGATGTATGCAAAAATAACTAAAAATTATACAATCAGAAGAGCGGAAGTTGTTGCAGACGCGAGGGATAAACAATCAGACCTATCTGATGATGAGAAAACCGAAATCTTATTATCGGATGAAGCAGGTGCTGTTTCGGCGCAAACTGATGAAGAAAACCTTCTTGCTTCAAACTCCTTTGAAGAAGACAAGACAGAAATATTGGAACCGATACCTGATAATAAACCGAAGGAATCTGTTTCATATAGTATTTCCCAAAAGGTACTTAATAATATCTCCGCTACGGATTATGGACGACATTTTGGGCGCGGTATTGATGCGAGGTCAGATATATATAGTTTGGGAATGACGTTATTGTGTTTATTGACAAATTCGACCCCGACGTCTGACTTTAACCGACGGATTAATCTTAATGAAATGAAAATGCTGACCAGTGAAGGTTTTGCATTGATATTGGATAAGATGATCCATATATCTCCCGAGGACAGGTATCGTAACGGAAAAGAGTTTTTAGCAGCAATAAGGGATTGCTATAAGCTGGATGCGCGATATGTTCGTATGCATCGTGTTGAGACCTTGTTACAAACAGTTTCTATTGTTTTGTTTGGAATAGGTGCTTTATGTGCATTATTTGGTATATACAGAACCAAGGTTGATAAGAATGTTGCTTATTATGAATCAGTAGAGAATGCACAGGAACTAGTGGAACAAGGAAATTTCAACGATGCATTTGCAATATTGGAGAAACTTCAAAGTGATTATCGAGATAAAATAGCAGCGTATACAGAAGAAGTTCACGCTTTATATAAGGCGGGAGATTATTCTGAGTGCATTCGTCTGGGCGAAGAATATATTAATACGAAACCATTTCTTGTGGTTTCCGTTGAAGACAATTCTTCATATGGAGATTTGTTCTATATTGTTGGAAATGCATATTATGAGTCAGATGATATCAAAATGGCGATGGAGTGCCTTGGCAAGGCGATAGAATATGATTCAAAAAATGCACTGATATACAGAGATTATGCGATTGCTCTTGCCAAGAGCGGAAATGTGGATGAAGCGAAAAGATGTTTGGAGCAAGCTCAGAATCTGGAAATGTCGGATGATTTCGTTTTGTTTGCGCAGGGAGAAATATGCGCGGCAGAAGGAGATTATTTAAAGGCATCTACATATTTTGCAAAATGTATCGATTCAACGAATGATGAGGTAACTCGGAGACGTGCGGTTCTTCTGTGTGCAGATATGTATCAATCAATGGGGGAATTGGGGATTGATGATGAAATCTCAATGTTGGAGAAAAATACTGCATCCGGCGAAATGGCCGGTAATTTGCCGTTGATGGAACGATTGGCCGGTGCTTATGCTCGAAAAGCATCTTATAGTTCACAGAATTCGTCATTTTATTATGATAAAGCGTTGGATTTGTATAGTGCTATACAGAACTCCGGTTATGTATCATTTAGGCTACTTGAGAATATGGCAATTCTGAATGAAAATATGAATCGATTGGATGCAACCGGTGAAATATTGACGAAGATGCTTGAAGAGTATCCTAATCGATATGAAGTATATAAGAGATTGGCTCTTTATGAGGCGGATTGTCAACAAAATGTATCAATTATGGAGCGCGATTACCATGAAATGGAACGATATTATAATGAAGCGTTAGCGTTATATTCTGATTCTATACAAGATATGGAGATGGAAATGCTGAAGAATTTAGTACAGGAAATATATGACAATGGTTTATTATGATGCATCGGGAGAGTGGAAATGACAGGTATGACGTTGATAATTATTGGTGTGGGATTTGCAATAGCAGCAATAGCATTATTTGTAGTTAGCCTTATATACCGAAATACGGCAGGCAAACGTGTACGAAAAGAACTGCAGGATGAATACAATAAGTAAATGCTGCGATATGATAAGAGGTGAAGATGTACTATTCGGGGATTTGCGAAACCGGTTTAAAGAGAAGCATTAATCAAGATTCTATATATATGAATGCGAAAGACAATTTTGGCATTTTTTGTGTGGCAGACGGAATGGGCGGACATGAAGATGGTGAGAAGGCCAGCGGAGAGATTACTTTATGTCTTAAAGACTGTTGGAATCAAATGCAAGAACCAATAGACGTCTTTTCGTTTCAGAGTTGCGTAGATTATGTTGTGGAAACGTTGCAAATTGCTAATCGAAATATACGGACGTTTACTCCGAAAAATCATGTTTGCGGATCGACAGTGGTTGTTTTATTACTATGGGAGAGATATTATGCTCTGATTTCTGCAGGCGACAGTAGAATCTATCGATTTGATGGTAAACATCGATTGCTGCAACTGACTCGGGATGAAGTATGGGAGAATCAACCGGGTTTGAAAATCAGTATGCGTGAGAGAAAGAAATATTCCACATATGGAAAACTGGTAAATGCTGTCGGTGTAAAAGAAGAGTTGGAAGTGCATGTAAAGACTGATATACTGAAAAAGAAAAATTATTTTCTGTTGTGTAGTGATGGTTTGTATAAGGTGATTGGTGATTGGAATATTCGAAAGCACATGAAGTGTATAGGAAAAGAGAGTCCGGAGCAGATTACTTTGAATATGAAGAAGGAAGTATATGATGAAGGTGCTGTGGATAATGTTTCCATTATCATTGTTCAAGCAGGTGAATAGAGGTTATTGAACAAAATAAGATGTCGTCTGTCAACAAAGGGAACATATTATAGTAAATACATATATATTACTCTTAAGAACAGAGTTGTAAATTACTTTTGTGAAAGGAGAAGGAATGTCTCAATTTGATATTAAACCGGGATTGTTGCAGCAGCGGGAAGAAGATTTTGCTGAGATATACAAGGAACTTCAAACATCAAAAGAATCTCTTAAATATTTGAAGAAATCTTTGGCAAAATTAAAGAGTGAACCATTACTTGCGAGAATTGACCGTGCATGTGAGCGTATTGAAGAGTGTGCAGTAAAATCTACTACAATGAAGACTTCATTGGAAAATATTATTGTACGCTATGAGAAAGCAGAAAAGGAGAGTTGCAGTAAATCAGTAGAGCGGATAGATGCATCAGTGGTTAGTACTACGGAAAATGTTTTTCAGGAGACATATGCAGGAGTGAACGTAGTATCCGATATTATAGATAAATTATTTGATCTTGATAAAGGCATTATCGGAAAAGCCGGTGGAGCCGGTGCGATTGCCAAAACCATTATTGATGTGATTACCGGTGATTGGACAAAAGCAAAAACTATCGGTTCAACAATAAAAAATGTTGGCGGAATAGTGGACAAAATTGCATACAATGTTAAACAATCCGGAGCTAAATGGGCAGAAGGCTTTTTCAAGACAACAAAACGAGCAAGCAAAGGCTTTGTTAGTGAATTGAGCGAGAATTTGAAGAAAGGAGTATGTGGAAGTAGCGGAGCAGGATTTCCGACGGGGGTAGTACTTAGTGGTATTGCAAATGCATTTGGCAATTATGATGAATATAAGGCCGGTGAGATATCAGGAACCCGAGCTGTCGCCGAAACGTTAGTAGAAACTGGAGTGGATATCGGTAAGGACGCACTTATTATGGCAGGTCTTACCGCAGCAACGGGAGGAACCGGGCTCTTAGTGAGTGCGGGTGCGGTTGCTGTTGGTTGGGCGGTTGACTGGGTCAGTGAGTCTATCTTTGGAGAGAAAGTAACTGAAGTAGTATCCGACGCATTAATTGATGGTGCGAAAGCGGTTGGTGAATTCTTTGCTGATACAGGTGAGGTTATAGCGGATGTGGCCGGAGCGGTAACTGAGACCGTAATAGATGCGGTCGGAACGGTAGGTAAGGTTGTTTCGAATGTAACTTCCGGGGCAGTGAAGGCCGTGACAGATGCAGCCACCGGGTTAGGGAAAGCAGTATCGAATGGAGTAGGAAAGATTGCTAAGGGCGCATCAAATTTTGTAAAGGGATTTTTTAAGCATATATTTTAGATTAATGGATTGTTAAAGGAGGAAAAATGATGCAAATTAATGAATTATTGCCGATTGGGTCTGTGGTTATTCTGAAAGAGGCAACAAAGAAGATTATGATTATTGGAATAAAGCAAACAGATAGTGGAACGGATACGGAGTACGATTATCTGGGTGTTCTGTATCCGGAGGGGAATCTTGGCGGTGAATCGCAGATTTTGTTTAACCATGATGGTATTGAACAGGTATTTTTCCGTGGATATGAAGATGATGAGAGAAACGCATTCATTGAGAAACTGGAGAAATATTTTGCACAGAAAGCATAATAGAATTTTTGTTAATGCCGATTTTTGAAAAAGAAAATCGGCATTAACGGTATTTATTGATATTCTAAAGTCAAAGGGAATAAGTTAGTATGAAAAACAGGAGACTTTTGGTATTTATTGCTGCAACCGTTTGCCTGGCTGTGGTTGGTGCGGGAATCTTTTTCGTTTATAAGGCATATTTTGGTACAGAAGCAAAACTGAAAAAGCAACTGGAATTGGCCAATAAATATTTGCTTGAACAAAATTATGAAGAGGCAATTGCCGCTTTTAATGTGGCGATTAGTATTGATAAATCTTCTGAAGAAGCATATATTGGCTTAGCAGAAATCTATGGTTCGATGGCTGAAGCAGCATATAGTGATGGGAATGCGGATGGCTGTTTGGAGTATCTTAATAAGGCTTTGGATATTTTGGAACAGGGAATGCAAAATACTGAGTCTGAATTAATCAAGCAATCTTATGAGAGCATTTCAAAGAGGATTGACGAAGTTTCTCAGGAGCAGGAAGAGAAGAGAAGAAGAGAAGAGGAAGAGAAAATTGCTGCTGAAATGCGCGAAAAATATGCACCTGTCTATGAATACACATATTCCCTAGGGTGGACTGAAGTTCCTACTTTAGATTCATTAACAGGCGTATCTGTTAGAGATAAGGGCTGGAAATGTGTTAGTCATTTTATGGAGCCATTTTCTGATTATGATTTTTTGGGTGATACCGGATATACGGTTTTCGATTATAACGAAATGGGCTTTCCGGCATCTTTTGGTAATATAATTTGCCACTATTCACCGGAGTATTCCGGAAATAAACTATCAGGAGTTACTTTACTCCGTTATGATTTTATGGCATCGTTCGAGAGCAATTCTAATGTATATAGCCCGAGCGGTTATGTGAGCTATGCGCAAGATGGGTTAGCTGAATCTTTTGTGTCTGATAAAGAGCAATATTGTAATACCTATACGCGGGGAGATGATGGAAGAATTCTATCTGCTGATACAAAACATGAATATCAATTTTTCGATGGTACTTGGAGTGATGAAACTAATCAATCCAGCTTATATGAATATGATGAAAAAGGCTTGTTAACAAGTGTCTTTTCGCTTAATAGCGGTGATTCATATTCATATGAGTATGAAGAAATCAATTATTTGAATTGTGTTACAAAAATAAATAAAGTATCTGTCGGAAAACATGATTATGAATATTCCTATTCTTTTGAATATGATGAAGAAGGGTATTTGAAGAAAATGATATATTCATACAATTTGTATGATGATGAATGGAATGAAGAAAACGATACAATCCTTGATACATATACGAATGAATATTCGTTTGGTGATTATCGTTTTCCTGAGAACCCGACAGAGGGCTCTGAATTTTCAGTTCCGGTAACCGTCCTTTATGGTGAAACTGGGGAACAGAATAGTACTGAATTGAAATACAAGTATTCATCAGAATGGTAATTGGCAACCGGAAATTGGAAATAAGTAATTGACGGGTGACGCGTTTTCCATTAATTGAAGGAGATCCGTATCAGATATATAAAACGAAATATTACCCGAATACAGATGCTGGAAGAAAGGAAGCATTTTCAAAATGCACGGATAAAAATATGGCAATGTCAGAATTGCACTCATATTTTAATTTGAAACAATAAATGTGCATATAATTTTTGAGGGCAAAAGCGCTTAATGAAGAATAAACGTTCCTATTCCAACGCTTTTTCAACAGCGAATTCCATCCATTCCTTGTCAGCCATTCCTTCTGTCATGTTTACGATGGCACCGTATTTGTTAAGAACAAATGATGTAGGAACTCCTTCAACGGTGTATTCTCCCAGTTGCCATTCGGGATATGTGTACATAGGAATATTGTCAATTCCGTATGCGGCGGCATATGACCGTGCATCGGAGGCTGTTTCTGCCAGATCAATCATGATAAATGAGATGTCGTCGGCATTTGCATTTTGAACACTCATCATATCAGGTATTTCATAGAAACAGTAAGGACACCAAGTTGTAAATGCATTTATATACAGTGGTTTTCCTAAAAAGTCAGAAAGATGAACTTCATTTCCATCTAAATCATACATTGTAAAATCGGGCATCAATTGACCGATGGAATATCCATATCCGTTACTTGCCTCAATTTGAGAACGGATATCATTTACAGATGTCATTAGTTCATTTTCGGCTTTGGCGGATTTAATTAGATCCTGATATTGTCCCATATTTATATTAGTGACATATTTTGCATATTTATTTATCAATTCGTTGACTTTGTCATATTCGCCATTGGCCATTAGTTCATTAATGTATGTGTCAAGACAGTTTGATAATGGTAAGTCGATTAACTCGCGAGGAACAACATCAAGCATATTGTCCTGTATTGCTAAGCAGTTTTTATAGTCGCCTTTTTGGTAGAAATCATTGGCGAGTAAAAATCCTAATTCTTCAAATTTTAAGAGAATGTTTCCGTCATTGCAGCTTAGTGTTACACCTTCTTTATAAAGGTCAAATTGCTTGTTAAGATCATTGGGATAAATGAAAGCGGCTTCATTGATGAAGGTTGCGATGTTGGCTTTGTTTGCAGAACGATAAGTCTCATCCCATGTTTTTATTGATGATAAAGTATCATTATAGAAAGATGATAATACGGTAGTATCTCCTAATTTGTTATATGCTTCTAATTTGCCTAAATATGCTTCCATTGAACGGGCATCTATTTCTAATACTTTGTCGAATTCTACCAAGGCTTGTTCGTAATCTAAATCGACTAAATACTTGCGTCCGAGTTCAAGATGCTTATTGGATTTGTCATTACCGGAAAAAACAAACTTGGAGAGAAAGAAAATAATTAATCCAAGAATAATAAGCGTTACGGCCGAAATAATGATGATAGACATTCGGCGTTCTTTACTCATTTTTTGTTCAATTATTGCATTTTCATTTGATGTATCCAATTTGTATTCTCCTATTTATGAGCTTGATAATATATAAATTTTTATTAACATTTTAGCAAGTGTTTTATGTTATTTTCAATAGAAATTTTAGAAATATGGAATTGCAATCCTATTTTAATTTAAGAATGTAAGTGGAATGATTTAATGATATATTTATTTGGAAAGTGCAGGAAGTATTGAGAAATGGAAGAAATAGTGAAAGGTAAATCCAGAAAGAAAATTTCGGGTTGTAATATATCTATGTTTAATGTTGATAGTAAGGATGATTATGAATAGTAGTAAGTACCGATATTGTATTAATTGTATGTCAAAGATTTCTTCAGAAGATACAAAATGTCCAATTTGTGGAAAAACTGAAGGAGAATATGAAGTTAACCAGCGTGTTCTTCGTCCGTTAACGGTGTTGAATGGGAAATATTTACTTGGTAAAGTACTGGGGGAAGGCGGATTTGGTATTACATATTTGGGTTTGGATTTGAATCTGCAAATAAGGGTTGCAATAAAAGAATATTTTCCAATTCAGTTAGCATCGCGTAATTCATATGAGAGTGATTCAAATGATATTTTGGTTATAGCTGGGCCATCCGAAGAATATTATCAAAGAGGAATGGAGAGATATAAGAAGGAAGCTCAACGCCTGGTTAAATTGGATTCATTGCCCGGTATTGTTAAGGTTATGAATTTTTTCTATGAGAATAATACTTCCTATATGGTGATGGAATATATTCAAGGGGAAAGTCTGAAAGAATATGTTCAGAGGAAGAAGCGAGTTCCTTGGAAAGAAGCGATAAGCATTGTCGAACCGGTGGTGAAATCGTTAAGTGTATTACACAAGAATGGAATTATTCACAGGGATATCAGCCCAGATAATATTATGCGGGATTCAAATGGTGTAGTCACTTTGATTGACTTCGGCGCAGCAAAAGAATTTGAAAACAATGATGAACGGAGCAAAACGATAGCATTGAAACATGGGTATGCTCCGCCTGAACAGTATCAATCCAATGGTAATCAGGGTCCGTGGACAGATGTATATGCACTTTGTGCAACGTTGTATTATATGATATCTGGAACAGTACTTCCATCGGCGATGGCAATATTTGATAAGAATACCAATGTTGCGTCGTTACGATCGTTCGACGGCTCTATTCCGAAAACAATAGAAGCGGCAATAAATCAAGGACTTAATGTGAACATCAAATATCGAATTCATGATATGGGTGAATTATTTGATCATTTGTATAAGGGAAGAAAAATCATTCCCTGGAGGAAAATCATTCTTGCCTTGGTTGCTGTAACTGTTATTGTAGTGGGTGTGATTTTGTTAAGTAAGTTGACTGGTGAAAAAGCATCTTCTGATTATGAATTGGATAATGTATTACAATCTGCCGTCGGTGAAGAAACAAGTGTACATCATGGGGAAGGCTTGGAAGACAAGGAGATTGATGATAACGTAGAATGGACAATAACCGATAACCGAGAAGATGAAATTGAGGTTAATGATACGGCAGTGGATTATGTTTTGAGGAATGGTTTGAAGTATACGAATCAATCTTTGATTAATTATGTAGAGAATGCCAACGGTGTCACTGTTACGGGAACAGATTCATCCTTGACAGATGTTGTTATTCCTGAAGAAATAGATGGGATGAAAGTCACATCAATTAGTGGAGTTGGAAATAACATTACAGGATTGGTACTTCCTGATTCACTTCTCAGTATTGAGAAAGCGGCTTTTAAGAATTCCGTATATTTGGAATCGATTTATATTCCGAGCAGTGTTTCGGAAATTGCTATGAATGCGTTTGAGAATTGTTTGAGTCTTACGGATATAAATATATCAAGCAATAATACGATGTTCCATGTGGAGAATGGAAAAATAATTGATGCGCAGGGAAATACATATAACTGACTTGTATCATGTTTAAGGCGACTGGAAATAAACTGTGAAAAGGATGCATTATGGACAATATGGAAAGAAAATTAATTTGTAAATGCGGAAAACAGAATATTGAAGGGAGTAAGTTTTGTGCTCATTGTGGTTCCTTATTGGAATCGATGAGTGAAACAAAAACGGAGATTTTAGTAGAAGAGAATGCTAAAACGGAAATAATAGCGAATGTATGCCCGAGTTGTAAGAGAACATTGAAGATCGGTTCATCTTTTTGTTCTTTTTGTGGGACTAACCTTCAGAACAATAAGCAGGATTACTATGTGCAGGATGTACATAATGAAAGTACGGATAGTAATTCGAAATGGTATGAAAAAATAGGAATAAGAACTGCCGGTCCGGAAGGTTGGATTTTTATTGGCGGAATTGTGGTTATTGCGATTTTACTAGTGGTGATAGTAATGCTTGTTGCTTCATATCGTAAGCAAAAAAAAGAATATGTGAATATGACGCAGAATGAGAAGGTTCAGGAATCGAGTATTGATGAAACTGCATCGGAGTCTGGTGAAAGTAATGTGGGAACCGATTTTGATGCAGAAGAATCTGCCATGGATGAATATATGGAAGAGGATATGGAAACAGATGCAGATGACATCGGATTGAATGAATTTACGGAGAGTGATTCGGATATAAATGAGTTTTCTGAGGTAAGGTTATACGTAAGCCGCGAGGAGGCATCCTCTTGTTTGAATGTTAAGTCAAAAGATGGCGCAACATATGGTGCAGAACATTTGACAGATGGTGATTATCATACTGCTTGGGTAGAAGGAAGCGATGATGATGGCGAGGGAGAATACGTCATTCTCCATTTGAACGGAACGTGTAAGGTTTCAAAGATTGTCGTTTATAATGGTTTTTTAAAGAGTAAATATAGATATTCCATAAATGGAAAAGTTTTGAAAATGAAGTTTGAATTTAGTGATGGGTCATCACTTATAAAAGACCTTAATGTAATGTATCCCGGAGAAAGTGAAGTTGAGTTTAGTGTTTCGGAGTTGAATCCAACTACGGTTGAGCTGGACGAACCGGTAGAAACGGAGTACGTGAAATGTACCATTATTGATGCTGAGCAGGGTACAAAGTATCGTGATACGGCAATATCTGATATTGAGATTTACGGCATGTAAGAATTGCCAAAGAAGAGAGGCATTAAATGGATATCAATAAATTATGCATGGGTTGCATGAGAGAATCTGATGGGGATGAGGTGTTTTGCCGGTTTTGCGGATATAAACTCGGCTCATCCAATTCTTCTCGTGGTCTTCAACCTCAAACAATTCTATATGGGAAATATCTTGTAGGAAAGGTAATCGGAGAAGGCGGTTTCGGTATTACCTATATTGCGTATGATCTTTTCTTGAATAATCGCGTAGCTATCAAGGAATATTTTCCAAGTGAATTGGTAACCAGAGATACTTCCTCTGGAATGCAAACATCATTAAGTGTATTAACAGGAAGTAAGGAAGAAGAATATAAAAAGGGAATAGAACGCTTTGTAAAAGAAGCAGCAAATCTTGCAAAGTTTAATAATCTTGAAGGAATAGTATCAGTAAAGGAATTCTTTTATGAGAATAATACCGCCTATATGGTCATGGAATATATAGATGGAATAACTCTGTCAAAGTATTTGAATGACAACGGGGGAAAACTGTCATATAAGAAAGTTTTAGAACTTATGAGTCCTGTAATGGATTCCCTGCAGAAGGTACATGAAGCAGGAATAGTACATAGAGATATCAGCCCGGATAACATCATGATTACGTCAGAAGGGAAGCTCAAACTGATAGACTTCGGAGCAGCCAGAGCAGTAGGTAATGAAGATGTAAAGAGTATGACAGTTATCCTAAAGCATGGATATGCACCGGAAGAACAGTATCAGCCGGATGGTAAGTTGGGTTCATGGACGGATGTATATGCGCTTTCTGCAACAATGTATCGAATGATGACAGGAATAGTACCGCAGGAAGCAACGGATCGAGTACTAAGAGGAGATAAAGTAGAACCGATACAGAAGAGAGTGAAGGAAGTACCGACACAGATATCGGATGCGATACGGCATGGACTGGCGGTAAAGGCATCGGGACGAGCGAAGACAGTATCGGAGTTCAGGAAAGAACTAGAGAATAGTACATGGATAACAAAGAGAATAAAGGTAGTCGGAATTATAGCAGCAGTACTGATGATAGGTATTGTAGGTATTTGCGTTGCTATAAAGAATAAACCGGCTATTGAACTGAAATATGTGGCTGATGCAGGAATAAATGAAGAGGAGATTGCAAAAGAATCTGAAGAGTCAATGGCTGAAGAGAGCGATGAAATAGATGAAACGTTTCAAACTGAAGAAATGAGTGATGAAAGGGAGGAGGAATTGTCTGAGACGGTTGAAGAATCATGTGGATATGTTATTGATTATGCGGTTGCTTATGAATCGGAAGAGATGGCTGATGGTGATAAAAATGAAATAATTCCGATTTTTTCTAAGGTCAATGTGGTAAACAGAGATTTAGAAGGATGTATTGAAATAGAGTATGAAGGAAAAAATGTCTTTCTCCAAGAGGATTGCTTTGTTTATGAAAGTGAATATGTGAAATGGAAAGAGATGTTTGATGAGATTGTAGCAAGTGAAAAGATTAATGTGGAACAAGGCGCTTTTGAAATAGAATATGATGATTTTGACGGAGATGGTATTAAAGAAATTTTTATGGCTGTTTTCTCTCGAAAGAATAATGGCTCGTTTGATTTTATTAATGCCGGTCTATATTATGGAAAAGACGGAAGCGTGTCTTTCCTGGAAGATTTTTATGAATCCTATGCACTAACATATGAAGAAGTGGATATTTCTGCTATGGATGTTATGGCAAAATACGTTATGGGCCCCCAAAAATTACTATGCATTTCGTATTGTACATTGGCGGATAGGTATTATGCTGATCAATATTATTCGGTTGAAAATGATGAACCCCACATTTTGGATATAGAAAGGTTGTCGAGTGAACATGGATGGATTGCTGAAGAAGTAGATTATTATAAAATGCGTGTATATACACCGATGAATCAACCATTCTATTTGGAAAGTCCCAAGTATGAAGTTATCACATATCCGATATTCTACTTGAATGGTGAATTAGGTGAATGTGCTTCATGTGAAATTGATGTGGAAGAGTTTATGAAGTTGCAAGGAGCACAAGAAATACTCGAAAAGAGTTCTTCCTTTTTCGAAGGAAATGACACACTTTATCTGGCGGCGTATACGTATTTTGACATATTAAATTGTCAGGCGTCATTGGATTCTGTTCTTTTTAATGAAATGGGTTTCTTTGCCTTAAATTATACGATTGATGCGGACTGGAGTTTGACATATGGCAGCATTGCATCTGATGTTGCGACCATTAACTCACCTTCGTTTCTTACGCATATTTATTACGAAGGGACAAAAGATGCCCGATATTACTCAGATGTTATGGAAATAGATAAATTGTCAGGATATGTATTGGTATCATATTTGTCCGGTGAATTGGAGATAGTGGAAAGCGGATATGGATATTATCAAGAATCATCGGGTGAAAGAAATGTTGTAATTACAAGTGATTTTCATAATTTTCAAGGTTTATAGAATAATCGTTTGAATTGATTTTTGAGAAGGATTTTGATTAGCTGGTTTCCAAGTGTGGAAGAAATTTTCTGATGTTATATTAATGTGCTTATGGTATAATTACATCAATTCAAGTATTTGTTACGGAGGTATTTCTTATGGCAATGAGATTGGTTACACGATCGGATTTTGATGGACTGGCATGCGGGGCACTTCTTCTCCAGGCCGGTGTAATTGATCATTGGCAGTTTGCTCATCCGAAGGATTTGCAGGACGGACTTGTTCCGGTTGATGAAAATGATTGTTTGGCAAATGTTCCTTATGTGCCCGGTTGCGGATTGTGGTTTGACCACCATTCCAGTGAACATGAGCGTTTGGAACTGGAAGGAAAATATAAAGGTGAGAGTCGTATTACGCCGTCATGTGCGCGTATTATTTATGAGTATTACGGTGGCAAGGATAAATTTCCGAATGCCGATGATATGATGGTTGCTGTTGATAAAGTTGACTCCGGTAATCTGACGGTAGACGAAGTTATGAATCCTACGGGATGGATTCTGGTCGGATTTCTGATGGATCCCAGAACCGGTCTCGGAAGATGGCGTCAGTTTACGGTTTCCAATTATCAGTTGATGGAGAAACTGATGGTTGCCTGCCAGGACAAGACTACAGATGAAATTCTTGCCATGCCGGACGTTAAAGAGAGAATCGAAGTATACAATGAGCAGACAGAGAAGTTTAAGGAAATGGTTACTGCTCATACACGCGTTGAAGGAAATGTTATCATTACCAATCTGCGTGGTGTAGATCCGATCTATACCGGTAACAGATTCATGATTTACAGTATGTATCCCGAGCAGAATATTTCCGCATGGATCGTTAACGGACGTGGCGGACATGGATGCAGCGCAGCTGTCGGATACAGTATTATCAACAGAACATGCGATGTAAATGTAGGCAGTCTGATGCTCAAGTATAACGGAGGCGGACATAAGAAAGTCGGTACCTGCCAGTTTTCGGATGAGAACATGGCGACTGATTTGCCGAAGATGCTTGATGAATTGTGTACATTGGCGAATTAGTCACGGAATAATAAAAACAGCCGCGCAAGCGGCTGTTTTTATTTGTTATAATTTCGATGGTCATCACTATACGGAAACATCGAAATTTGCACCGATATTCGGATTCACCGATAATTCCATCATTTGTGTAAGTTCAGCGCCGGTATCGGTTGCATCTTCGAGCGTCATGCTCAGCATTTCGGTTCCGAATTGTGTCAGAACCTTGGATTGTGCCATTGCCATTGACAGAGCAGCAATATCCATAAACAATACCTCCTTTCGAGTCCTTTCGATAGGTGTACTCATTCTAACATTTATATTGCCAAAATGCAACGTACTCGTTAACTGATGAAAATGACTTTTATCAGAGGATTAACTATTGTAATGATATCCTTGATACATTTAATCACTGGGGGTTTGCAGCAGGAAGTTTGAAGAAAGTATATCCTTCGGCATTATCATATATATATGTTCCCGGCGCCCAATGATTCGCGTTATTGCAAAAATCAACAATATTTCCGTCATATCCTTTCGGAACCCTGAAAGAATGTTGTATTTGTATGTGATGGGTTGAATATGGTATAGTATCATCTTTATCATACATATGATAATAATCGAGCAAGAAATCTAGATTTCTTAAACAATCCTCATATGTTTTTCCCATGTAATTCACAGTGTATTTTCGTAAATCTCCGCCCATCGCTTCTGATGTATCATCTGCCAGTGCGGGATCATAAAAATCTTCCTCGCCATATTTAAAGTTGTAATACCAGGCGTCTGAAATGAGATATAAAACTATATCCATCGTTATCTGTTGCCACACATAACCGTCTTTTGCTTCATGCGATTCATCACTGTCAAAGCAATGATAATCAATCATTTTTATATCGAAGGGAATATCATGATCCTTTAGGTTACCTTTAGCGGTGGTATCTAAGTTGTCTATATATGAGAGACCGTGTTGTTCAAAAGCTCCCGGAAGAGGATTACCTTCCGTGGCATTACATATTTTACAGGTTTTGGCAGACCAATATGTTGCTTCCTCAAAATCATGTCCTAAAGGCTCACCTTCTATTTCGCCACATCGAGAGCAGGTTTTGGGAGTAACACAATCTGCATCGACAAAATCATGCCCAAGCGCTTCGCCCCCTATTTCGTTACATATGGAACAGATTTCAGGTTGAAGACATGTCGCTTTCTCAAAAATATGCTCATGGGATGAAACGAGAATATCATGTATAAGCTGTTCATCCGCCTCCGTAAAATTGTCTCCAAGAATTGTCTTGGCAATTTCGACAATTTTTCTCGATTCCTCGTAATCACCTTTTTTGATGTTTGCTTTTGCCAGTCCGATATATGCTTCTTTTGAATTGATATCAAGATCCAGTAGAGCGGAAAATGCAACAATGGAATCTTCATATGCGCCGTCGTTTAATGCTCTGTTTGCTACTTTTAAACATTTGCGGATTTTGTAATTGTCTGTATTTATTATTGCTAATGTGGTAAATATACCTATTATGATTGCTGAGATTATTATTAAAATAATTGAGAACTTCTTTTTATCCATTGCTCTATCCTCCGATACGTTCAAAGAATTAATCTATTTCTTTTTCGCGGTGTATGTTAGTTGATCCAATTTACCGTCAGTGTCATACCAAAAAGCAGCGGTGGTATATATCCCCTGTATGGAGCTGAAAGAAATGTTAATTGCTGATCCGACTATCACATCTTCTTGGGTGACTGGTGATTCCGAATAATAGATTCCCTTTTCTGTAAGTTCATTATTTATGAATTCTTCACGGGTAATTCCGAAGAATCTGCATTCATCGGAGGATAAACCTCTTAAAGTCATGGAAGTGGAATCAGGATAAATAGATAAATCTTTCCCAGACTGTGATTTGTTATAATCGGAATTATCTTGCCATGACCAAAGTATTGTCTGATTCTCTATGGATAGGTAATAACGCTCCGGCTTATCTGCAGCAGATACATAATATACATTTTCAGTATTATCATAAGTGCCGGATTCATCGTAGACGCTCAAATCTTTTAGTGCATATTCTTTTACATATTCCATTGCGTCATCTCTTAAGATGTCATTCCAAGTAAGTCCGAACATGCCTTCCTCACCAAGCTTTAGCGGATCGTCTCCTGGAACATCTTCTGCCGCATCGTTAATTGGCTCTTCTTGTGTACCTTCATTTGTATTGGAAGAACCAATTGCAGCATCCTGCGTATTGGTTGAATCAGGCTTCTCATCGGTGAACGAGATATTTTTATTCATCATCTCAGCATATTTAATTCGACTGATTATATCCATGTTGTCCGGATCGATTGCAATCGCTTCGTTGTATGTCTTGATTGCCGATTCATAGTCTTCTGCGTTGATGAATGAATTGCCTTTCTCTCTGAGAGCCGCAATCTTTGTTGCGGAAGAGAACTTTTGGACTAAAAATACGATTATTGATATTACAGCTAATCCAGCCATTATATAGCTGATGATAGCAATAATATTTCTTTTGGAATCTGTCATTTGCTTTTCTGTCATTTTTCCCCCCTATAAAGATTCTTTTTTCAAATATAATATCCTTTTATTTTTCATATTTCAATGCTATTAGTGCTCAAGTTCTTTGGTGCAGTTTTGGGAATGCTTTTTCTGCTTGTGAAAACAGACATGGTGAAATAAAATAGATACGATGACTGTGTAGAAAAGAGGATATCGGTCCCAATTCTACAGGTGGAATGGAGATACTATGATTGAACTCGGAAAGTCACAAGACCTTTTGATTGTTAAGAAAACAGAGCATGGCATATATTTGGCCGAGGAAGCAAAAGGAGCGAAGGATACGGTTCTTCTTCCGACGGCACAGGTTCCTGAGGATGCTCATATCGGTGACAAACTTACCGTTTTTATTTACAGAGATTCACAGGACCGTTTGATTGCAACAACGGATCAACCGTTTATTAAATTAGGCGAGGTAAAAGTATTAAAGGTTGTTTCAGTTGCCAAGATTGGTGCATTCGTCGATTGGGGATTGCCGAAAGATCTGCTGTTACCGTTTCGTGAGCAGACGCATAAAGTTAAGGTTGGAGAGCCTGTTCTTGTAGCCCTTTATGTGGATAAGAGCAACCGTTTGTGCCTTACAATGAATGTATATGATTATCTGCGTTGCGATTCTCCGTATAAGGAAGGAGATAAAGTCAGCGGACGCGTATATGAAGTCAGTAACAAATTCGGTGCTTTTGTTGCAGTCGATGATACATACAGCGCGCTTGTTCCGCAGAACGAATTGTTTGGAGATGTTCGCATCGGACGTATTGTGGACGGACGCGTTGTCAAGGTTCGCGAGGACGGTAAGCTTACACTTGCCGTACGTGAGAAAGCTTATGTTCAGATGGATACGGATGCTGCGCATGTTATGCAGGTGATTCGTGAGTTTGACGGCGTATTGCCGTTTTCGGATAATGCGGATCCCGAACAGATTAAGCGTGAGATGAATATGTCGAAGGCGGCATTTAAGCGTGCAGTAGGCAGACTGTATAAGGAACGTAAGATTGTTATTGAAGAGAAATGCATTCGTATGGTTACCGAAGCAGAGAAACCAAAGAAAAAGTACAATAAATGATTAATAATACAGATAAGGAGATAATGAATCATGAAGAAAGAAATTATATCTACAAATAACGCACCGGCTGCAATCGGCCCTTATTCGCAGGGTATCGTTGCGGGAAATATCGTATTCTGTTCCGGTCAGATTCCGGTAGATCCGGCAACAGGCAATATTCCCGAGGGTATCGAAGAGCAGACACGTCAGGCACTTACGAATGTAAAAGGTCTTTTGGAGAGCCGCGGACTTACGATGGAAAACGTCGTTAAGACAACCGTATTTATCAGTGATATGAATAATTTCTCCAAAGTAAACGGTGTATATGAAACATTTTTTACAGGTGCTGCACCGGCCAGAAGTTGCGTAGAAGTATCGCGTCTTCCTAAGGATGTCGGTATTGAAGTGGAGGCAATAGCTTACTATGAATAAAGCGCGAGAAGCACGTTCTTTTGGGTGGCTGTTTCTGGGAGTGCTGATATTAAACGTATTGGCAAGCTTTTTGGTCCGTCTTGTCACAACGATGGGCGTCAATATAAATGACGGTTTCTTGTTGGTTTTGGGCGAACTTTTGATTGTGCTGCCCGGAGTTCTGTTTGTGCTTCTTCGACATTCCGATGTCAAATGCGACTTGGGATTTAACAAGATTAAGGTCGGTACGGTTTTTATGAGCATTTTGCTGGCTTATCTGATTATGCCGCTAACGGTGCTTGTAAATCTGATTTCTCAATTGTTTACAACGAACGCTGCAGTGATGATGTCAGATACCTTTTCATCGCAGGCACCGATGTTCATTACGTTTATTGTGGGCGTATTCGGACCTTTCTGTGAAGAATTTGTATTTCGCGGAATAATGTTTACGGGCATGAAGAAAGTCACACGCCCGTTGCTTGCGGGACTTGTATCGGCGTTGTTTTTCGGTTTGATGCATCTGAATCTGAATCAGCTTTGTTATGCATTTGTTCTCGGATTCATTTTTGCGCTTGTAAACGAAGCAAGTGGAAGTATATTTACCGGATTTATTATGCATCTTGTGGTAAATGTACATAACATGGTTTTGCTATTTATTTCGAATGCGGTAACCAAGGGGACGGGCGTATCTCTTACCGAGAGTGCACAGCAGCTTGTTTCTACGGATGCTTTGTATTATATGATTGCAGTTTATCTGCTTCTCGCAGTTTTGTGTACGGCAATAGCTGTGCCTGTAATTGCCTGGATTGCAAAGCATGAAGGACGCACCGATCAGCTTATTGATATGATTCGCGGACGTAAGAGTATTGAAACGGAATCGGAAGATGATTCTTCATCGCGTGAAGGAAAGATTCTGTTAAATGCTCCGGCGCTCCTTGCGGTAGCATTTGCTGTTTTTATGATAATAGGTAAGGGTTGGCTCATGGATATAATGGGACTTGGGGATACTGCGGCGCAGGACGCATCGGTTGTTTCACAGGAATCCGATACACCGGCAGATCCGTATGCTTTGGAATATATAGACGTTGCACCGCTTTCGGTGAAAGGATCACAGATATTTGTGGAAGCGATACCGTCTTTGCCGGATGACTTTTTATACGGTGTTGATATATCAACACTTCTGGTGCAGGAAAACAGCGGCGTTGTGTATTATTCCGAGGATGGCAGCGAAGCGGATATTATGAAAACACTTCGTGAAAACGGTGTGAATTCGGTGCGGATCCGTGTATGGAACGATCCGTATGACGAGAACGGAAACGGATACGGCGGCGGTAATAATGATGTGGATACGGCTATAGCAATCGGACGTCGTGCCAGTGCATACGGCATGAGTGTTTTGATCGACTTTCATTGTTCCGATTTCTGGGCAGATCCGTCCAAACAGATGGAACCAAAGGCCTGGCGGGATATGGGCGTAACCGACAAGGAAAAAGAACTGTATGATTATGTCTATACTTCTCTTCAGAAGATGATAGAACAGCATGTAAATGTCACGATGGTGCAGATCGGTAATGAGACAACGACCGGAATTTGTGGTGAGACGAGTTGGCCTTTTATGGCGAAGTTGTATCGTGCGGGAGCCAATGCCGTACGTGATGTAGCTGCTGCTACCGGACAGGATATGAAGGTTGCAGTGCATTTTACCAATCCGGAAACGCAGGATAATTATCGTGATTTTGCCAAGAAACTTGCCGAATTCAATGTGGATTACGATGTATTTGCTTCGTCGTGGTATCCGTACTGGCACGGCACAGCAGAGAAACTTTCGGAAATTCTTGCAGAGATAGCGAATACATATGATAAAGATGTGTGCGTGGTTGAGGTCAGCTATGCATACACATATGACGACGGAGATAATTTCGGAAATACGATTGCCGAAGATACTTCTGCAAGTTTTCCGTATGCAATATCCCCGCAGGGGCAGGCAGATTGCATTCGTGATGCGGCGAATGCGGTTGCTGCGTGCGGTAAGCATGGTTTGGGCGTTTATTATTGGGAACCTGCATGGATTCCTGTTCCCGGTAATTCCTTTGAAGAACGAAGCGTTCTGTGGGAAAAATATGGTTCGGGATGGGCATCAAAGGCTTCCGGCAGTTATGATCCCGAGGATGCCGGCAAGTTTTATGGCGGTTCTTCCTGGGATAACCAGGCGCTGTTTGACTTTGAGGGCAAACCTTTACCGTCTCTTTCGGTATTTCGATATCTTAAGAACGGTGCGACTACCGAGGTGATTCCCACAAAGGTTGCCGATACCGTTATTACGGTTCGCAAAGGCGAGGAGATTGACTTTCCCAAGCAGGTTTTTGTGGAATATAATGACGGATCCGAGAAATTAAAGGATGTAGTATGGGATCAGAATGCAGCTGATTATGACAATACCGTGATTAAGCAATATGAACTGTCCGGTAGTGTGGATGCCGATGGAACAACACTTTCCGCAAAGGCCGTTCTGGATGTGAAGGATCTTAATTTTGTTGAGAACTACAGCTTTGAAGACGATGATTTGTCCATGTGGAATATTGTTAATGTTGATAATGCCACGGATGAAGTGTTTGTTATAGACAAAGAAGTGGACGCGGTATCAGGCACGAAGTCGATGCATTTCTATTCCAAAGGACCTGTTGAGATGGATGTGTCACAGACAATTACCGATCTGGCGCCCGGTACATATTATTTCACGCTTGCACTCCATGGTGACGGAAATAATCAGGAACTCTATATTTATGCCGAGGCGGACGGTAAGGAATATACATGCGATACGGATATGGGAGGATGGACCAAGTATCGCTACCCACGAATCGATGGGATCGAAGTTACGGACGGCACGGTTACGATTGGCGCGCATGTCAAAGCCGGCAGCGGAGCCTGGGGCAATCTGGATGACTTTGTTTTGGCCCCGATGGATGAGTAGAATTAGTCAGGAATTACGGTAAAGTTATTGCATAAGCAGTAGTTAACTGTTCGGAGAGGTTTCGCGCATGGTACGCGAAATGGAGATTTATATGGAGAAACAAAAGGACGGTAGATTTGCTCCGTGGCTGTTTGTAATTATCGGCGCGGGCGCATATATCTCTTTGATTTTTAATCAGAATGTTTGGCTGGATGAGGCATTCACCGCATCGTTGGTGCGGACGGATTATGCCGGCGTTTTGGCGCGCTCTGCATCCGACACGTTGCCGCCGCTTTACAATCTTCTCTTGAAATTCATGACCGATGTGTTCGGTTACAGTGTTCCCGTGATGAAACTTACTTCCGTACTGCCAATGATCGGAACGCTCGTTTTGGCAGCGACGGTTGTCAGAAGACGCTTCGGAGACAAAACGGCATGCTTATGGATTGTGATGTTGACGGGTATGCCGCTGATGCTTTATTACGGCATGGAGATTCGTATGTATTCGCTTGGATTCTTCTTTGCGACGGCTTCCGGCGTATATGCGTATGAAGTTGTCCGAGAATCTTCTACGAAGAATTGGATTCTGTTTACTATCGTTTCCGTTCTGGCAGGGTATTCGCATCATTTTGCCTTCGTTACGGTTGGCTTTGTATATCTGTTTTTGCTTCTTTATTATATCTTCTTCGAAAAGTCACATATCCGCAGATGGTTTTTCTGCCTTTTGGCAACTCTTGTTCTGTATGCGCCGTGCGCAGTCGTAACGCTTCGACAGCTTCAGAATGTCAGCGGCTATTTTGCGATGCCGGATGTAACGTTTTATGTGTTCATCAAGTACATGGTGTATCCTTTCATAGTCGGTGTGACTCCGGTAACCGTGATTTTGCTTGCTGTTGAAGCTTTTCTTTTGCTTCGATTTCTTGTTCGGTTTATTCAGCGTCAAAACCATACATCTGATGATATTTACAGCTTCCTGTGTTTCGTAATTTTCTACGGAGTGCTTGTGTTTGGAACGATCGTATCCAAAGTCATGACCGCCAACATTTTTGTGGATCGATATCTGTTCTTTTCGGTCGGATTGCTGTGGCTGTTTGCGGCGATCCAGGTACAGCAGTTACCGATTCGCAGTCAGTATGTTGCATGGGTTTTGTTTACGGCTGTGTTTGCATGTTCCTACCTGGTGGAATATCGGATTGAATATGCCGATGGTGCTCCGCAAACAAAAGCATATCTGGAAGAGAACGAGTCCAAGAATTTGAATTATATTTATACGGTTGAGGAGTCGGAGGAACTGGCATGGTGTTTGCCGTTCTACGGTGATTACGAGGAATTTGTATCATGCAAGAATGCAGGTGACTTTGCCGAAGGCTGGATAAATGTGGAGGACCTTACCGAGGCAATTACATTGTGGGAAGGTAGCGGAAATGCAGGGAAATTGTGGATTGCCGTTATGGATTCGCAGGAGCTGTCTAAGGACGACAGAGACATTATTGCCAAGGCCGGATATCGGCTGGGAGAGCAGAAAACACTGCAATTCGACCGATACGTATGTAACCTGACGGAAGTGAATAAATAAGAAGTGGATAAATAGAGAGCGATAAATATAAAGCGATAAATGTAAAGTGAATAAATAAGGACATCGGAATAAAGAATTCTGTTAAATAATAAGGACGGTGGCATTAGTTACATGAATGAAGTAACAAGTTTGTAACAATTTAGTGAAAATTGCCAAATACGTCTTTATTTTTTTGTGTCTATGTATTAGAATAAACTATGTATGAGTGCATCTCATACGGGGAAGGTTACGACGCAAGGACATGAATAAGTGTTTGTTTGTTCAAGGTCTATGCGAATGGAGGATTTGTATGATTTCTAATCAAATATTGCAAAGTACGATTGAGGGATTAAAAGGGATTACACGTATTGATCTGGCTGTTATCGACACAGACGGCAAAGTATTGGCCACTACCTTTAAGGAGACCATCAATTACGCTGAAGCGGCAGCAGGATTTACCAAGTCGCCGGCGGATTCACAGGAGATTTCGGGGTATCAGTTTTTCAAGGTATACGATGAACTTCAGATTGAATACATCCTTGTTTCGCAGGGGAATTCCGAGGATGCATATACAGTCGGCAAGATTGCCGCATTTCAGGTGCAGAATCTGTTGATTGCCTACAAAGAGAGATTTGATAAGGATAATTTCATCAAGAATCTTTTGCTGGACAATTTGCTTTTGGTAGATATATATACCAGGTCGCAGAAGTTACATATCGATACCGAGGCGAGACGTGTTGTTTTGCTGGCGGAGACTCTGGGCACAAAAGATTTGTCCGCCTTGGAGAATTTGCGCACATTTTACAAAGCCCGTACGAAGGATTTTGTTACGGCTGTTGACGAGCATTGCATTATTATTGTTCGTGAACTTGCAGCAAATGAAGGGTACGAAGAGATTGACAAGGCCGCTCATCAGATTATGGATATTCTGAACAAGCAGGGGGAAAAGAATATTCATGTATCTTACGGAACGATTGTCGGTGAGATTCGTGAGGTCAGCCGTTCTTATAAGGAAGCGAAGATGGCTTTGGATGTCGGTCGGATCTTCTTCGATGACAGAGACGTCATAGCTTATTCCGCGTTGGGAATTGGCAGATTGATTTATCAGCTTCCGATTCCTCTTTGCAAGATGTTTATCAAAGAGATATTCGATGGCAAGAGTCCTGACGAGTTTGACGAAGAAACTCTTATGACAATCAACAAGTTTTTTGAGAACAGTCTGAATGTATCCGAAACGAGCCGTCAGTTATATATTCATCGTAATACGCTCGTTTATCGTTTGGATAAATTGCAGAAAACAACCGGGTTGGATTTGCGTGTGTTTGAAGATGCCATTACATTTAAGATCGCACTGATGGTTGTCAAATATATGCGTTATATGGAAGATTTCGAATATTAATGGTAATGGTTGCTTCCGGTTACAGAGGGGTTTCCGGAATGCATAGCTTAATTAATAAGGGAGAGTAAACATGATTACATTGGAGTCAGTCAGCAAAGCATACTCCACGGGTGTGCCGGCATTAAATGATGTCAGCCTGCATATCGAAAAAGGGGAATTCGTATTCATTGTCGGTGAGAATGGATCGGGCAAATCTACAATTATCAAGCTTCTGCTTCGTGAATTGACACCTACCAGCGGCCGAATTGTCGTAAATAATTATGATTTGGGCAAGCTGCGCCGCCGGAAGGTTGCCAAGTACCGTCGTAATCTGGGCGTTGTGTTCCAGGATTTCCGTTTGCTTTTGGATAGAAATATATATGAAAACGTTGCGTTTGCGCAACGTGTTATTGAAGTGCCTACCAGACAGATACGTAAAAATGTTCCGAGAGTTCTTTCCCTTGTTGGGTTGGCAGAGAAATACAAGGCCAAACCCAAGCAACTTTCCGGTGGTGAGCAGCAAAGAGTTGCTCTGGCAAGAGCAATTGTGAATAATCCGCCTATTTTGTTGGCAGATGAGCCTACCGGTAATTTGGATCCGAGGACGTCATGGGAAATTATGAAGCTGTTGGAAGAGATTAATCGTCGCGGAACAACCGTCTTGGTAGTTACGCATAATCGTGAGATTGTGAATGCGATGCGTAAACGTGTTATCACGATGAAGAAGGGTGTTATCATCAGTGACGAAGAAAAGGGAGAGTATTTAGATGAGGATTAGTACTTTGATTTATACCTTCAAACAGGGAATTAAGAACATATTCCGCAACAAAATGTTCTCTTTGGCAACGATGGCAACCATTTCTGCCTGCCTGTTTTTGTTCGGTTTGTTTTTCTGCATAGTGATGAATGTTCAATACAGTGTTAAAGCGGCACAATCCGGTGTTGCTGTGACGATTTTCTTCAATGAAGACGTGTCAGATGCTCGAATTGTTCAGATTGGTGAACAGATTCAGAGTCGTGCAGAAGTATCCAAAGTGGTTTTCGTTTCTTCCGATGAAGCGTGGGAGACATTTAAGGTGGATTACCTGGGTGAGTTTGCAGACGGTTTTGAGGGAGACAATCCACTAGCCGGATCCGAGAATTATGAGATTTATATGAATGATGTATCCAAGCAGACGCAGTTGGTATCCTATTTGGAGACGATTCCCGAAATCAGGGAGATTAATCGTTCTGATGTCGTCGCGGATATTTTGACAAATATCAATTCCTTAATCAGTTATTTGTCTCTTGCCATTATCGTGATTCTGTTTGCTGTATCTTTATTCCTGATTAGTAATACGGTTGCAACCGGCATTTCCGTTCGTCGTGAAGAAATCAGCATTATGCGTTTGATCGGCGCCAAGGATTTCGTTGTTCGTGCACCTTTTGTAATCGAAGGTATTGTGCTCGGACTGATTGGTTCGTTGTTTCCGTTGGCGGCGATTTACTATTTGTATACCGAAGTAATGGTATATGCCGTTGAAAAGTTTGCGGTATTGTCGGATATTCTTGTATTTATGTCAGTGCGCGAATTGTTTAATACACTTGTTCCCGTATCACTCATTCTTGGTGTGGGAATCGGATTTGTCGGCAGTTTCTTTACAGTGCGTAAGCATTTGAAGGTGTAGTCGGAATAGGCCTTTGGGGAGAGGCATATTTGTAAGGGGCAGAAATGAAGAAGCGAAGATTGTTTGCGGCGACAGCGCTGATTGCGGCAGTTAGTTTATTGCCAATGCAGACGGTTTATGCCACAAGCCTGACTAACGAAACAATTGAACAAAGTGAAGCTGCCAAAGAGGAAGCCGAGCAGTCCAAGAACGCCCTGAAGAGTGGTTTGACCGATGTTAAGAAGATGCTGGCCGGTTTGGAAGATGCGAAGGAAGATTTGTCGGCATATATCGAAGAACTGGATTCCGATTTGCAGACAATCAATGATAATATCGCCGTTTTGGAGGATATGATTGAGAAGAAACTCAAGGCGGTGGAAGAGGCTCGTGTTGTGCTTGCCGAGGCAGAGGAGACCGAGAAGAATCAATATGAATCCATGAAGAAGAGAATCCGCTTCATGTATGAAAAAGGAAATGATTCTTATTTGAAAATGCTCTTCGAAGCCGGAAGTTTTTCCGACTTTTTGAATCGTGCCGGATATATTCAGAAATTGTCCGAGTATGACCGGGATCAGCTTATGACGTATCGGGAGACAAGACGAAATGTCGAAGAAGCAAAGGCCAAGCTGGAAATTGAAGAATATGAACTGTTGAAATCCCGTTCCGATTTGTCGATAGAGCAGAGTTCGATGGAGACACTTATATCCGCCAAGGAAGAGGAAATAAACGTATTTGAGAATGACATTTCGAATAAAGAGGCGGCTATTAAACAATACGAGGCAGAAATTGCGGCGCAGGATGCGTTGATTAAAGAATTGGAAGCAACGATTCTAGCTGAGAAGAAACGTCTCTTGGAAGCAAATCGTAAAGCGATTGTTTACGATGGCGGCAAATTCGCCTGGCCTGCACCTTCGTATAAGAGAATTTCGGATGAATATGGTTGGCGAACGCATCCGATTCTTGGTGTGAAACAGTTTCATAATGGTGTAGATATGGCAGCCCCCTCGGGATCGCCGATTCTTGCGGCATACGACGGGGAGGTTGTGGCAGCGGATTATTCTTCGTCGATGGGTAATTATATAATGATTGATCATGGCGATGGATTATATACGATTTATATGCATGCATCGTCTCTTGGTGTGAAGAAGGGACAGATGGTTGTCAGAGGTGAACAAATCGGACTGGTGGGGTCTACCGGTAGAAGTACCGGTCCGCATTTACATTTCAGTGTTCGTGAGAATGGTGAATATGTCAGTCCGTGGAATTATTTGGGGTAGGAAATATGAGTGAAGAAGTGATGACTGCGGGAAATGAAGAACCTGTAGAGAGTATGGATACCGTAAGCAATTCAACGAATGAAGAGAACAGTTCTGCAGCAAATACCGCATTCAATGAGAATATTCAGATTACGATTATGGAAGCGTGCAAAAAGGCGCGTAAAAAGGGAATTGGAACAGGTATATTAATTAGTAGTCTGGTTGTTTTGTTCTGTCTGGTCGTTGTTGCCGGAATCAGTATAGGAAAACGCCTTGTCAAGGGTACGATGCTTACCGGTTTGGCAGGCAAGTTATCCGAGGAGGTTGTTACCCAAGAGGTAAAAGAGAAGATTAACACTCTCAATTCCGCCGTGGATTATATGTATTTGAATTCCGATGAGGTAACGAATGAACAGTTACGTGACGGGATGTATAAAGGTTTCATGGATGCTCTTGGTGACCCATATTCCGTTTATTATACACAGGATGAATATCAGGATCTTGTAGAGGGTTATGAAGGATCCTACGAAGGAATCGGCGCATATCTGTTGCAAAATATGGAGACGATGGAAATTATGGTGTCACGTCCCATGCCTGATTCTCCTTGTGAAAATGCCGGGATGAAGACTGGGGATATATTTGTCAGTGTAGATGGCGAAGATGTTGTCGGTCAGGATTTGACGCTTGTTGTATCCAAAGTAAAGGGCCCGAAAGGAACATCCGTTAATATCGGTGTTCAACGTGAAGGCGAAGAGGATGTTCTCTACTTTGACATTGAGCGCGATGTTATTGAGACCATTACCGTGGATTATGAAATGCTCGATGATCACGTTGGTCATTTGTGGATTTATGAATTTGACGACGTGACGGTAGATCAGTTTGATAATGCGTATACCAGCCTTCTTAACGAGGGTATGGAATATTTGATTCTGGATTTGCGAGACAATCCGGGTGGAAATGTTGATTCCGTAGTAGAGATTGCTGACAGATTCCTGCCGAAAGGTCTTGTCGTGTATACAGAAGACAAGAACGGAACCCGTGAAGATTATGATGCGATAGATGATGATAAGATAGATATTCCGATGGTTGTTCTTGTGAACGGAAACAGCGCAAGCGCTTCGGAAATATTAACCGGTTCTCTCAAAGATTACGGTGTCGGAACGGTAATCGGAACAACGACTTTCGGTAAAGGAATTGTGCAGAATATTATTCCGCTAGGAGACGGCTCCGGAATCAAAATCACGGTATCCAAGTACTTTACACCGAAGGGAATAAATATTCATGGTATCGGAATTGAGCCGGATATTACCTATGAGTTGGATTACGAGCGATATCTGGAAGAAGGTTATGATAATCAGATTCAAGCTGCGAGTAAGTATCTTCTTACCGGGGAAATGCCCAAAGATGAAGAATAGGGTTGGCGCAATTTGATTTGAGCGGCTTAAGTATTTTGTTTGAAGATACGATATATATTATATACTGATTATATTATTTATGGATGAAAGAAATTCACATGAATAAGGAGGTCTATTGTGAAGAAATTGAATTTCATTAAAAAATTCTTTATTGCAACACTTGCCGGAGCTCTGATAATGCAGACTCTGCCGGCTGCTCCGCTTCTTACGGAAGTTATGGCCGAGGAGGGATACGAGGATATTGATGGTCCCGTAGATATGGATGATGCGGGATGGCTGCAGACTTCACGAGGAACGATTGATTTCGGAGAGAGAGATAAAGGTGAAGCCGTCACTTATGAAGGCCTCAGCGTGGGAAACTATGGTGTGCAGAACCATGATCTTTCGTGGTCCATATCGGGAGATGCGGGTGCCTTTCTGATTGAGGCTCCCTCGAGTATGTTTCTTGCTCCCGGAGGTATATGTGAATTCCATATAGCCCCGAATACATCTGCTGAACCGGGTGAGCATATTGCAACACTTTCTATATCCGGTTCTTCTATTTCCGGTTATAGCGAAACAAGATCCTGTGCTCTGTATATGACAATTAAAAAGGCTGCTCCGTATGTGACGAGTGTTACTGTATATCCGGGCAGCACGGAAGCAACAACAGGTGCGTTTCTTCATTTTGATTCGCATGTAGAGGGCGGAAATGGGGCCAATCTGGGTGTGACTTGGTCAGTTGCCGGTGCGGTTGCCGTAAATACTGTTATTGACAGTGCCGGTAATCTTGCGATTGCGAAGAATGAGTCGGCTCGTGAACTTACGGTAGTGGCTCAATCCAATCAGAATCCCAATATCAAGGGTTATGCCAAGGTTTATGTTCGTGAGGATGAGAAATATACTCTTTCCGTGTCAGCGAATCCCGCAGCAGGCGGTTATGTAACGGGCGGCGGTACTGTTGGAAGAGGCGAGAACCTTACGGTTTATGCTTCGCCGAACAATGGATATCGTTTCGCCGGTTGGTATAACGGCAATACAAAAGTATGCGCCGATGCTGCATATACGGTAACCAATATTAACAAGAACATAGCGCTTGTTGCGACTTTTTCCAAGAATGAAGTTCGCGTAAATGTTAAGAAGAATAATAGTGGTGCCGGTTCGGTAACGGATACGGCTACGATTAATTATGGCAGCAATATGACTTTGCGTGCAACGGCAAACAGTGGATTTGTATTTAAAGAGTGGCGCGAGGGTGATCGTGTTCTTTCCAACAGTACTGTTTATGAATTACAGAATGTAACAAGCAATCGAGATATTACAGCAGTATTTGAACAGATTGACTTTAAATTGGCTGTAAGCGCATATCCCAATTATTCCGGCGTAACAACGGGAACCGGTGTATATCGCAAAGGAACGAATATTACGGTTACGGCAGCCCCTGTAGCAGGATATGTATTCAGCTGCTGGACAATCAACGGAGATATCGTATCCAAGGATGCTAAGTTTACCCTTAAGGGAATTGACAAAGATATCAGCCTGGTTGCCGTATTTACTGACCCGAAGGCGAATAAGTTTACTATTACTTCCGCTGCAAGCGCAGGCGGTTCTATTTCTCCTGCAGGAAGTGTACAGATACAAGGCGGTACGAGTGTAATTTATAAGATGACACCGAAGAGCGGATACAGAATATCCAACGTTGCGGTTGACAATGTTCTTGTAGGTGCGGTGAATTCCTATACATTTTCTAACGTAAATGCCAATCATACGATTGCGGTTGCATTTGAGAAGAAGGAAACCATTTCCCAGAAGAAGGAAGGATCCGGAACAACAACAGAGAAGCAGGAAGTAACAATAGATACCACACCGTCCAAAACAGAGACCAAACCTGTAGCGAAACCGGAACCTGTACCGGAAGTTGAGGATATCAGTACTGACCTGCCCATCGATAACGAAGTAATTGATGAAGTGCATGAAGCAGAAACGACGGTTGAACCTGATGTGCAGAATATTATGTCCATTATGGGTCGGTCGATGAATGAAATTGCAGACATTATTCGTAGCGGCGATGATCAGGATTTCATGTATGCGGCCCTTCAGACCGGTAACTTGAAGGTTACATTCAGTAATGATTATTCAAAAGATTATCAGGAGACATCCGATAAGGGATATTATGAACTGAATAATGCACCGAACTTTGCGGAAGTGGTAGATACGCTTCTTACAACGGAAGATAAGTTGGATATGCTTGTAGGTGCACATTATGGTGTAAATCTTAATATTGCCAATGTAACAGAGAATATTCCTCTTGCTACACAGCGTTTACTTGACAAGAACAAAGAAGACGATATAGTCATTTCCGATATTCTTGATATCATTATGATGAAAGATGCCAATGGATATACCGAACTTGTTAAGACGCTTCCCAAGCCGCTTACCGTAGTTCTGGATGTCCCGGATTATTTACTGGATGAAGGGATTGATGAGTTCTATATCCTCAGACTGCATCGTGAAGATGATGGAACACAGGTATTTACAGAACTTCGTGATGAAGATAATGATCCCACTACAATTACTTTTACGACAGACTGCTTCTCTACATATGCGGTAGCATACAGAAGCAATGCAAATGTGGCGCGTGAAGGCGGAACAAGGTCTGCAGCCATTGCCGGTAATATTAACCGTGTCCTTTTGGCGGTTATTATGATTCTTAACGTTATCGTACTTGTATTTCTTGTATTGATTATTGTACAGATTGTGAAGAGAAATAAGAGACGCAAGAATGCGAAGTAATTGACGGTATGGATTGAATATATCTCATAACAGGCCCCGAATGTGTAATAATGCATTCGGGGCTTGTTATTGGAAATGAACCCATATTGTTATTCAAAAAGACTCCGGTCCGATGATTACATGTCAATCATTTCGCCAAAGTCTTTTTCTAAAAGATATTTATTCTAATACAAATATAGTTACATTTGTAGCTTCATGCAATTTAAAATCGAAAAATACTGCTGTTCCCCTTTCATTTACTGTACCACATATAATATATGCACCATCCTTCTGGTTATAGCATGCTGCATAAATAGATCCTGGTGTCTTAATAGACAGATTATTCCATGCAAGGACTTTTCTTTCTCCTACATTTAGAATAGGAACCTCACTTCTTGTATATATGCCATATGTATGAAGTATCTTTGCCTTCTTTTGCATCTGACTTGCATAGAAATCAGTTATTATCTTCTGATTAGCTACAGTTCTATTATCAAGAGAATGTACCTTCATATCCCTGATCTTTTTGAGATCGTCTGTATCCATTGTGAGAACAGTTCCACCCGGAAGCTCAGATTTGAAGGTATCAAGATCAACATATACTGTTTGTGTTTTCTGTTCTGCAGGTTTTGGCTCTGACCCTACACGCCTAAATATAGCCTTAATGTTTACATCCTTATCCGGCATAATAAATTTATTATCTGTTATATAAACATCATCACTTTCCCATCTGTCAAACACAAAACCTTCGTCAGGATCTGCGGTAAGAAGTATCTCATCACCTGCACCTGCTATCGCCGAAGTAGCGCTTGCTGTTCCATTTCCAGATTCTTCTATCGTTATATTAAATAGAGATATTTTTAAATAATAAGTTGTACATGGGGTTGGCGCATCACCAAAGTTAACATCACAACCATCGAACATATACCAGACTGCATTAAGAAAAGCATCCTGATTCCCCCCTTCTTGCGCGCTAAAATCCCATGCTGCATTAAATTCCTCACTTCTCTCTCTTCGTAACGCAAGATTACGACAACCAGAAAACATATAATAGAAACAGCCATCTTCCAAAGTTGAACTAGGTACAGAGAACCGGTGAATATCCACAAGACCTGTACAACCAGCAAACATTGATGAAAAACAGCCCCTTGTTAATGATTCTACTGTAATATTAGGTACCAATTTTAATGCTGTACAATTGCGAAACATATTTTCGCAACAACTAGGTGGTGCGTCCTCTGTATCTATACCTGTCATATTTAAATTTAACAGATCCGGAGCTTTTTCCAAGCCGGAACAGTTCTCAAACATTGCAGTATAACAATTTCTTTTCAATTCCCTTGCCGGCAGATTTGGTGCTCGCTTTAACGATATACATCCTGAAAACATGTTTGCATAACAGTTAACAGCCAACTTTGTTGCTGGTAGTTTGGGCGCGTTTGTTAATGATGTACAGCCTGAAAACATACAAGAATAACAACTATCCAACAATTCCATTGCCGGTAAATTCGATGGTGCACTCTGTAATGCTTCACAGTTTATAAACATTTTATCATAACAACCAGGCTTCAACTCTGTTGCCGGTAGTTCCGGAGCTTTTGTTAATGCTTTACAGCCATCAAACATATGACTGTAACATCCTTCTTCTAATGTTGTTGCCGGTAATTCCGGTGCACTCTGTAATGATTCACAGTTTATAAACATTTCATTATAACAATCAATCGCCAATTCTGTTGCCGGTAGCTCTGAGGCACTTGTTAATGATGCACAGTCCTTAAACATTTGAAGATAACAACTATTTGCAAGCGCTGTTGCCGGTAGTTTTGGCGCATTTGTTAATGATGTACAACCCTCAAACATCTGAGAATAACAACCTTCTACTAATGTTGTTGCCGGTAGTTTTGGCGCACTTGTTAATGATGCACAGTCCTTAAACATTTGAAGATAACAACTATTTGCAAGCGCTGTTGCCGGTAGTTCCGGTGCACTTGTTAATGATGTACAACCCTCAAACATCTGAGAATAACAGCCCTCTGACAGCTTTTTCCCCGGTAATATTAGTTCCTCAGCGCTTACTAATCCCGTACCTCCTTTGAAAATCTCATTATAGCTCGCTATTACATTTCCATCTTCATCTATCAAACTATCAATGTTACCAACTACATTTGTCAAAGTTGTTATGTCACCAGACACTTTTACTTTTCCCGTAATAAATCCAACAGGTGTATCATCGCTTTCCTCTCCACCAAAATATATTTCTTTAACTTCTCATCTAAATCGCACCTTTTCTCCAGCATTCAAATCTATTGTTTCAGGAGTTGCCGGCTCTATCGTATAATCAACTGTGTGCCAATCCTCCCAGCGGCTTTCAGCATATTTCTGATACTGAACATACCTATTCCCATCTACATTCATATATATATAGAACCCTACACTCGAAGACTCCAGCGCTTCAAAAGTTAAATAATTTGGTTCCTCATCCGCTTTAACCTCTATTCCTCCAACCTGTAGCACAGCCAGCATTACCATAGCCATTCCAACTAATTTCAACGCTATTTTATTCATTTCTTTTACAATCTTCATTTCGTCAAACCCCAAATATACAAGTCCTATATTAATCTTCTTTGTAATTAGTCAATTTTGTAATAAGTCAGTTCAGCTATTCTGACATTTTTCCAATAGTTTGTCAAGATTTGAGCGTCAGATAATAGTTGTTTTTTCGGGTGTCAAACTCCCGACCGATATTGTTGTGGACACATCAGATTTTCTTAAAGATATAAAAGCTTCATAAATAGATAAGGCTGATGTAGGGATATATCAGCCTTGTTTTTTGTTTTCAAAATCGAACATAAGTTCTAAATGTTATAGACATTAATATGCTAACGTGGTAAGATAATATGATAGTCTACAAGGTATATTTTGACCATTTTGATCGATATGTCCGGCTTTTACGAGTAATATTATTATATATCATCTAGTCGGGGGAATAGGATTAGGTGAGCCCAATTCGTAAAATGGGCTAAAATGACGCGAATAGGACGTTTTTGTTTTGAGGTCACCAAGGTATTATGGAGTTTAAATTACATTCAGATTATAAACCAACAGGCGATCAGCCACAGGCAATCAAGGATTTGGTGGAAGGATTTCGGGAAGGGAATCAGTTTCAGACACTTCTTGGTGTTACCGGTTCCGGCAAGACCTTTACCATGGCGAATGTTATTCAACAATTGCAGAAACCTACATTGATTATTTCTCATAACAAGACGTTGGCAGGACAGCTGTATTCGGAGATGAAGGAGTTCTTTCCCGAGAATGCGGTGGAATATTTCGTATCCTATTATGATTATTATCAACCTGAGGCATATGTTCCGTCTTCAGATACATATATTGAGAAAGATTCATCCATAAATGATGAAATCGATAAACTTAGATTATCAGCCACGGCCGCACTTTCGGAGCGGAGAGATGTAATTGTTGTAGCCAGTGTTTCCTGTATTTACGGAATAGGTTCTCCGTCAGATTACCAGAACATGATTGTATCATTGCGCCCGGGAATGCAGAAGGATCGAGATGAGGTGATTCGCGAACTGGTAGATATCAGTTATGAACGGAATCAGATGGATTTCAACCGAGGATGCTTCCGTGTGATGGGAGATGTATTGGAGGTATTTCCGGCTGATCAAAGTGAAAGTATTATTCGTATTGAATTTTTCGGAGATGAAGTGGAACGCATTGTGAAGCTTAATCCGCTTACAGGAGATATTCAGGCGATTCTGAATCATATAGCGATCTTTCCGGCTTCACATTATGTTATACCTCGAGAGAAACTTGCAACTGCCGTTTCTTCGATCGAAGAGGAATTGAATGAGCGCGTTGCATATTTCAAAGGGGAAGAGAAACTGCTGGAGGCCCAGAGGATTTCCGAGAGAACCCGATTTGATATGGAGATGCTTTTGGAAACGGGATTCTGTTCCGGAATAGAGAACTATTCGAGACATTTGACCGGCGCGGCACCGGGGGATCCTCCGTATACATTGATAGATTATTTTCCGGATGACTTTTTAATTATTGTGGATGAGTCCCATATCAGTATACCTCAGATTCGAGGAATGTATTTCGGAGACAGATCGCGCAAGACAACCCTTGTGGATTACGGCTTCAGACTGCCTTCCGCTAAGGATAATCGTCCCTTGAACTTTGAGGAGTTTGAAGGTAAAATAGACCAGATGATGTTCGTTTCCGCAACACCGTCCGATTATGAGGAAGAGCATGAACTTCTGCGTACCGAGCAGATCATTCGTCCGACAGGATTGTTGGATCCGCAGGTGGATGTACGGCCGATAGAAGGGCAGATTGATGATTTGCTTTCCGAGATTCGTAAAGAGGTTGCGAATCATAATAAAGTAATGATTACTACGCTGACCAAACGTATGGCGGAAGATTTGACCGACTACATTCGTGAAGTCGGTATCCGTGTCAGATATCTTCATTCCGATGTGGATACGCTTGAAAGAGCTGAGATTATCCGCGATATGCGTCTGGATGTATTTGACGTTTTGGTTGGTATCAATCTGCTACGAGAAGGACTGGATATACCGGAAATCAGTCTGGTTGCAATTTTGGATGCTGACAAAGAAGGGTTCCTGCGTTCACGCACTTCGTTGATTCAGACGATTGGACGTGCAGCCCGAAACGTCGATGGCCATGTTATTATGTATGCGGATACAATGACGGACTCCATGTGCATGGCCATAGAAGAAACGGAACGTCGTCGCAAGATTCAGCAGGAATATAACGAGGCAAACGGCATCACGCCTACGACAATCAAGAAAGCGGTTCGCGATCTTATCAGTATTTCCAAAGAAATTGCCAGGTCTGAGGCGAAACTTGAGAAGGATCCGGAATCAATGGATGCCAAAGAACTTAATGCTGAGATTGAAAACGTTCAGAAACGTATGCGTAAAGCAGCTGCGGAACTTAATTTTGAAGCGGCTGCGATGTTGCGTGATCGTATGATTGAACTGAAGAAATATTTACAGGATATGTAGGAAAGAGAAATGAATAAAATATCTGTTGTTGTACCAACATATAATGAATCCGAGAATGTCGGAAATCTTGTGAATCAGATTGATTATGCGCTTCGAGGACTAGCGTATGAAGTGATTTTTGTTGATGATTCTACGGATGATACACCTGAGGTAATCACGGAAGTGATGAAGGATAATCGGAATGTAAGAATGAAACATCGTGATACCGAGAAAGGTCTTGCGACTGCGGTTCTTACCGGATTCTCCATGGCAGAAGGTGATTATGTGGCGGTCATGGATGCGGATTTGCAGCATCCACCTAAGATATTGCGCAGTATGTACTCTGCATTGGAATCCGGATGTGATATGTGTATCCCGAGTCGTTTCATTCCGGGAGGAAGCGACGGTGGCTTGGGACCGTATCGTAAACTGGTATCGTGGGTTGCCAGATATATTGGGAAGATTTTGCTTCCTTGTCTTCGTAAGATTACCGATCCTACGAGTGGATTGTTTATGTTCAGAAGAGCAGTAATAGATGGTGCGGATATGCGTCCGATTGGATGGAAGATTATGGTAGAGGTATTGGCAATGGGAACTTTTTCTTCGGTTATCGAGATTCCGTATAAGTTTCAGGCTCGTCCTGCCGGTGAGTCCAAGCTTTCTTCCAAGGTTACAATGGAATATTTACAGCAAATTCGTGATTTGATGAAACGTGGCAAGAAACAGAAAGATATGACTGTTACACGTTGGAGCCCTGAGCAGATGAAGGCTGCGGAACGTTAACTTATGGTATTTAGTTCAGTTATTTTTCTATGCATATTTTTACCGGTAATGTTACTGGGATATTATTTGCTTCCCAAGAAGGCGCGTAATGCATACCTTCTTTTGGGAAGTCTGTTTTTCTATGCTTGGAGTGAACCGAAGTATATTTTTATTATGTTTGCTTCGATTGTCGGGAATTATCTGTTTGGCCTTTTGATTGCTCGATTTTCCGATACAGAGGGCAATGATACATATCAGATCTCGAATCTGTTGTGCACATCATCGCATAAAGCATCTCAGCGAATCGTATTGCTTCTGTCAGTTCTGTATAATTTGGGAATTCTGTTCTATTTCAAGTATTTTGTTTTGATTTGTACAACGATACATGATTTGATTAATTCATCGGTGACGATTCCCGAAATTTTGCTCCCAATTGGTATTTCCTTCTATACATTTCAGGGAATGTCCTATGTTATTGATGTATATCGCATGGAAAATGCAGCACTTCCGGATGGTACGAGGCAGAGCATTGTGCAACGCAATCCTATTTCGCTCGCATTGTATATTGCAATGTTTCCACAACTTATTGCCGGACCGATTGTACGTTATACCGATATCAAAAACGATATCAATAAGCGCAGAGTTACAACGTCTGATTTTACGCAGGGCTTAGAGAGATTCATTGTGGGCCTTGCGAAGAAAGCTTTGCTTGCCAACACAATCGGTGAGATTGCCGATTCGATTTTTTCGTCCGATGTTTCCATGTTGGCGACATCTGTTGCCTGGTTAGGTGCAATCTGTTACACCATTCAGATCTATTATGATTTTTCGGGTTATTCAGATATGGCCATAGGCCTGGGCCGTATGTTCGGATTCCGATTTTTGGAGAACTTTAATTATCCGTATATTTCACGTTCAATTACGGAATTCTGGCGCAGATGGCATATGTCTCTTTCCGGTTGGTTTAGGGATTATTTATATATTCCTTTGGGCGGCAACAGACGCGGAAATGTATATGTGAATTTATTGATTGTCTTCTTGGCGACGGGAATCTGGCACGGCGCTGCATGGGGATTTCTTGTATGGGGATTGTGGCATGGCTTGTTCATGTTGCTGGAGCGTGTATTGAAGGCAAAGGGCATTCGAGTGAAACTTCCGACCGCTGTAAAGTGGCTGTATACAATGCTGGTTGTTCTTTTGGGATGGGTATTGTTTAAACTGGAAGATATTCGGTTGGCGTTTTCATATTTTGGTGTGATGTTCCATACACAGACGCATGCATATAACGCATTTGATCTGGGATATTATTTGGATGGAAAACTTGTGTTTTTCCTTATTGTAGCAGTGTTGGCTGCCATTCCGTGGGCACAGGTATTACCACGTTATCCGGCGACTTTTATAGCCCGTTTTAATACTTCCATGGAAGGCGCATCCTTCATTATCCGCAGAGCTTTGCTGATAATACTCTTGCTTCTATCGATGATGTTTATAATGAACAGTAGTTATAACCCGTTTATATATTTCCGGTTCTAGCTGAGCTTGCGACTTGCAAGAGACTAAGCAAAGTGGAAATGCTAGCATTTCCGTCTTGCCTAGTCTCTTGCAAGACATTTGCGAAGCAAATGCGATGAATAATTTGCGAAGCAAATTATGAATTCGCAAGCTCAGCGCGGTTTTTCACATTTTTGGAATATTATGAAAAAACAAACTTCTCTTACAAAACTGAATATTGCATTTATCGTCATTTTTGTTCTTATTCTTGTTTTGCCGGTATGTTTTATTAACACCAAGCCGTTTCAGGTTTCCGAAATGGAGAATAAGACATTGGCTGAGTGGCCGGGACTTTCGTGGACGATGAGTACGGATACAGCACTTGAGGAATATGTGAATGACAGAATCGGTTTCCGTGAGGAAGCAATTGTGATTTACACACGTCTTCATGATTGGCTGTTTGATGTCATGATTCATCCGCTGTTTATGTATGGCCGGGATGGACATATTTTTTACAAGGATAAGGATTATGTCACGGCATATCAGCATCTTAATACGGATGAAGAATATCTGGATTCATTTGTCGGATTTCTGCAGGATACAAAGGACTATTTGGATGGGAAGGATATTCGATTCCTTTATTACTTGTGCCCTGACAAGAAAACGATTTACGGAGAATACTTCCCGGAAACGATTAACGTGGATACAACGCGTCCGTCGGTTCTGCTTTACTTGAAGGACAAACTTGCCGAAACGGATATTGATTATGTTGTGCCTGATGCAGAGTTGTTGGAAGCGAAACAAAATGGGTATGTATACAATCGGATGTATGATGCGACGCATTGGAATGAGGACGGTGCATTTCTGGGACATACTCTTGCAGATGCGTACGTCCAGGAGTGGTTTGACGATGTGAAACCTCTTTCCATGGATGATTATACAAGAGAAATGGTAGAGATGGATTCTCTGGATATAGCGAAATTCCCGATTCATGAACAGGTGCCGCTTATTTCCCTGAAGAATGATACGTCCTCCGATGCGACAAGTATCTTGGAACCGTTTTTGCAAAATATTTGCTATACAACGACTTTTTATTCTCATTACATCAATGAAAATGTTCCGAACAATCGTGTGCTATTGGTGTTCACCGACAGCTATTTTCAGGCACATCAGAAGTATTATAATAATCGATTTCGTGAGGTGTATTTTGTTCATCGCCAGAACTATGATTATTTGCAATATTTTGTGAATTTGGTATTCCCGGACATGGTGATTTTTGAAACGGCAGAACGTAGTATTTCCAGTGAATTTCCACTTTTGTGTGATTTTACGGATTATATGTATGAACCGTCCTATACGGAACTAACGGGAATGGATGTGAACGCTTTACAAGAAGCCCTTGAAGAAGGGTCGATACAAGAAGCATCCGAGATTGGCCTGTATTATGACGTGATTGATGCGGTTGGTGTGCGTCCGGATATGAATGACCATTGTCTGTATGTGAATCCTTTCGACGGTGAAGGAATAGCATGCGTGAATGCGTTGTTGTGTATGCATTGTGATGATTATTGGGTCTACATTAAGACTGCGGATGAGATTATTGAAACTGATTATTGCAAGCAACATCGCGATGCTGATGCGCAGTGCATCACTACCTTTTCTATAAATATTCAGAGGAGATTTATGTCACAGCAGACCCTTTCGCTGATTGCTGTAGATATAAATACCGGTGAACAGTATTTGCTGGATACACTGGAGGTAACATATGGAAGATAAGAAATTAAGTCAAATGATACGGATTCGGGGAGCACATGAGCATAACCTGAAAGGTGTAAATATAGACATTCCCAGAAATGAGTTGGTTGTACTTACGGGGTTATCCGGATCCGGCAAATCATCACTTGCCTTTGATACGATTTATGCAGAGGGACAAAGACGATATATGGAGTCTTTGTCCTCTTACGCAAGACAGTTTTTCAAGTTATATGGAAATTACCGGAGTTAAGCTTCCCATGGAATACTCCGATTTCGTCAATCATGCAACAGATGCGATTATGGACGGCATTCCGATTGAAAAATACAATTTGGCCAGAAAGGAATCTTTCAGAAGCGAAGCTGTAAACATATACAAAGAGGTTCAATCCAAGGGAACAATAAAGGGAAGACGTGTTTTGGAGGAAGTTCGGCTTTCGATGACAGTAGAAGCCAATTATAAGCTTTTGCGTTCGGGATATACCATAGATACGGCTCCGATGGAGGAACTTGTCAAAAGACTTAAGGAAATGGAGAAGGAATTTTCCATAAATCTTACACATGAGGAAGATGAGATAACGGCAGTAAGGAAGAAAGACCTTTACGATTCGACGAATGAACTTGTAGAAAAACTTAAGGCATCTCCGGCAGCGGTTTCGTGGGTATATGAAAAGACAGATACTCTTACGATGGTTGCTGATAAGGCACAGCTGCTGACTTTGAGATTCAAAGCTGCAAGTGACGACTATGAAGCATTGATGACCGCACCCAGAAGAGATTTAGGTGACAGCATTCAGAAGGCATTTCGAAATGTGGATGATATTCTTTTGGAAATGAATTTGGATGTCAATGAAGAGAATGCAAGAGCGGTAAGAATTCTTGGATATAACGGAATTGAACTTAACATTGAGAATATAGAAGCTGTCAGAGAAAAGGACAGATTGTTGACGAAGACGATTCAGAATCTGACGCCGGCCAAGGTGCTTGGTATGATCAGATCTGATATGAATCCTGTTACGATGCCTATAGAAGAGCTTGACATGTATCTTGATAATCAGGATACTGCCAAAGAAGATATGCTTACCTACAGCAGATTCCTATATCAACTTGAGAAGAATAAGGATATCAATCCCGAAGAACGTGAAGCATACATAGGAATTTATAAGCTTATCAATCAGCTTGAAAAGGGCGATTACAGTGCTTTGGGAGTTATCGAAAGCGTCGGTTCCGAATTCACCTTGGACAATTTATCAAGCGCCATCAAGTCATCCAAGCACAAATCTATGAATTATAAGGTGGATGACAGCTTCGGAGGATTGAAGGGTTCGGTTTCAAAGAATTTGAAGGATATCATAGAGAGTGCGAAGAATCCGGATATTGAAGAGCAGTTGAAAGCAGATGAAGCGAATGAAATAAGAGAAAATTTCAAAACGGAAACATGGGTTCTTGATATGCTCCGTGAAACACAGACTCCAATCAGTGCCGAAAATATCGAAGATATGAGAGAGATGTTCAATTCTCCGTTATCGGTATTTGACAGATTAAGAAGTTTTGGTTTCAAGAAAGACTTGAAAACCGAACTCGAATCAAAAGAAAAGACGATAAAGGAATTTAAGGAATTCACGGGTTCGGTTAAAGATTTTTTGGAAAACAGAGTCTTTGGAAATGCTATGGAGGATTTCACTTTGGAATCTTCGGATGTGCGTTCAATAAGGAAAGTATATCGGCATATGGAATTTTTGGAGCAACAATCCGATAAGGAAAATTATATTATTCCCACCCGGATTAATGATGAGGAAGTAGCGATTAATCTCAGAATTCGGCACGATGAGAAAGAATCAAAAGCAGAGATTACCTTTGAGAACGAAAGATTTGGGAAGGTAAAAGGTTTGATTGTTTCACAGGATAATGGATTATCCGGAACATTTATGTGTACTGCATCGGAAGGTATGAAAATTCTGAATGACAAAAAAGAAATTTTCAGCAGTGCATTGGATAAAGTATCAGACACGGATGTCATTTCTACAGAAGGTTTATACAAGGCGGCCAAAGCGTTTATAGAATTCGTTCAAGACGCGGCCTAGCAGAAAGGAATGATGAAAAATGTATATCAGTTTCAACGCATCCGCAGTAATAGCCAATAATTCACTTAATAAAACGGACAGACATTTGCAGGATTCACTTGCCAGATTATCTTCCGGATTGAAGGTTGTTAATCCTAAAGATAATCCATCGGGTTTGGCTATGGCCAAGCGAATGAATGCACAAATCGAAGGTACCAATCAGGCTAACTCAAATGCCGGAGACGGTATCTCGATTATTGAGATAGCAGACGGAACGATGAATGAAATTTCCGATATGCTTCAAAGAATGAACGAACTTGCAACCAAAGCTGCCAACGGTACCCTGACAGATGATGACCGCGATATGATTGATAAAGAAGTACAGCAGCTTAAAACAGAAATCACCAGAATTTCAACCGATACATCCTTCAATGCTCAACCGATTTTGGATGGTTCTTTTGATCTTAAGGGTTATACCGATAATTTGGATGTTAAGGTAGCATACTACGGAGAAAAAGTAGTATACGGATCGTATGAGATAACGGGAGCTTTGAATGTTGCGCTCAATGCCGACGGAACTATTGATGCACCGGGAAGCGGTACGACCACTCAGATTACATTGGGAACAAACCCGCCGATTAATCTTGATGTTACATATTCGGGAAATACGGCGGTTCTTAAAAACGATGATGGCTTTGAGTTGAAACTCGAAATATCGGCAGCAGGAAACTATCAAGGTGTTAAGATGGACCTTGTCGGTTTTGGGGCTATGGATATGCAAATAGGGGCCAATGAAGGCCAACAGCTCAATATCAGAATTCCCAAAATGTCTTTGGAGAATATGGAAATAGCTAACATTGATGTTACCACTTTGGAAAATTCCAATGATGCAATAGATAAGATTAAAAGAGCCATAAAGTATGTATCGGGCGCAAGAGCCAATCTTGGTGCATACCAAAATCGTCTTGAACATACATCAAGTACATTGGAAATAACAGGTGAAAATATGACAGCGGCTTATTCAAGAATCATGGATGTTGATATGGCAGAAGAGATGACGGAGTATACTACGTTACAAATTCTTTCACAGGCAAGCACCTCAATGCTGGCGCAGGCTAATGAACGTCCTTCGCAGGTATTGCAGCTTCTTCAATAAGCAGTGCTGATAAGAAATAAAGGGGGAATGAGATATGACCAAGGAATTGAAACAGGAATTCACATTAAGAGTATCACAGGCCAATGCCACAAGAATGATAGTAATTCTTTATGAAATTCTTATGGAGTATATCAATGAAGCAAGAGAATGCTTGGGAAACGGAAATATGCAAGGCTTTCACGACGCTGTCACTCATAGCATCTGTTGCCTTAGAGAATTGAGTTCATCAATCAATTTCGATAATGAAATGTCGGGAAATCTACTCAGTTTGTATGTATTCTGTACGAAAGAATTGACCAAGGCCAATTTGCACAACAGCGGTGAAGAACTTTATCATGTAGAAATAATTATTCAAAAACTGCACAAGACGTACCTTGAATTGGCACAAAGAGATACATCATCTCCGGTTATGAAAAACACGCAGATTGTTTATGCGGGGCTGACTTACGGTAAGGAATCCTTAATCGTGAATTTAAGTCAGGATGTTAACAGAGGATATAGTATATAATTTAAAAAGCAAGTGGGAATTCTCGGTTCTTCAAGTGCCGAGATGAAAGAATGGATTAAGTGAGGTAGAAAGGTGTTTAAACGTAAAAAATCGGTTTCATTGTTGATTGCAGGATTGCTGTTGCTTGGATTGACAGGATGTAGCTTTTCGGTGGGAACACCCAATAAAAGCGAGGGTCATGAGGAACTGTTCCCGGATAAAACATATTCAGGTACCTATACTACAAGCAATTTGGGATACGAGTTTAAACTTGACAAGGACTATGGAAAAATGAAGGTGTATGTTGATACAACCGAAGGCCATAGCTTTGAAGTGGTACAGGAAGCCGCAGGCTTTAAGATTAAGGATAAAGACGGAAATGATGTTCTGTACGGTATATGTCTTGATAAAGATATGTATGCCGAAAGGACGGCAAATTGCAGTGAAGTAAAAACCATAAACGGAAGAGATTTCGTTTATGTGAAAAATGCCGACGGCAGTGAAGATTGTTATACCGATGTCTCGGATTGCGGTCTTAATTGCGGATTGGCGCTTGAAATTCATGATGGAAATTTTGACAATTTCAGATTAGTTGCATTCAGGTAAGTGTGTTTATATAACTTAAGGAAAGCATGCATTTCGAACATAAGGTCGTTGACAGGCACGAAACACTGTGCAGGTAAGGCTTTGAGGGTTTTCGATATGCATGCTTTTCTTTGTTTTCCGTCATTTTTAACAAAATGCATTTTTTTGTAAAAAAGGTATTTACAATATCTTTGTACTTGACTATACTCGGCATTACAACATTATTAAATCACATTCGTGATTATCTTTTTGGAAGAAGTCCTTCCGATTTTCAAATTTAGAGAGATTGATTTAGAAAGGAGTCGTATTTGAACAAAAGTATCCTTGCTATTCTTGACGGCGAGGAACGATATGCGTACGGGCTTATGGCTTACTTTTCCGAAAAAGCCAATCTGCCGTTCAGAATTCATATTTTTACCGATATTGACAAATTCGTATCTTTTGGGGGCAAAGAGGAAGTCGAATGCATGCTGGTATCGGAGAAAATGTATAGTGAAAATCTCGAAGATACGGGAATTCCTCACATAATAATACTAAGTGAATCCGGGAATCTTCTGAATACAACGTTACGCCATATCAATAAATTCCAAGCCTGTGAAAACATATACAAAGAAGTTATCAAATATTATACGGAATTCGGCGGTGAAGGTGTACCGGTTGTTCGTACCGGAAGCAAGAAGATGAAGATTATCGGAGTCTATACACCTATCGGAAGATGCTTACAAACAACCTTTGCTTTTAGTTTAGGACAGCTTCTTAGCATGTCTTCAAAGACCTTGTATTTGAATTTTGAAAGATATTCGGGTCTGTCTGCTTTGCTTAAGAAGCAATTTAACTCTGATATTTCAGATCTTCTTTACTATTTCGAATGTGCTAAAGAGAAGCTGTCCTTGAGGATTGATTCAATTGTGGAGAATGTTAACGGTCTTGATTACATACCTCCGGCAAGCATTTATCAGAATCTGGCAGGAATACATGGAAGGCAATGGTTGGACCTGTTTAGTGAAATGGAGAAATGTACGGAGTATGAATATCTTATTTTGGATCTGACTGACGGTATGCTGGATTTGTGGGATGTGTTGCAAAATTGTGATGTGATATACACAATATCACGAAAAGACCCTATAGCATTGGCCAAAATCGAACAGTACGAAATGGCAATTAAAGAATCGGCATACAACGAGGTACTTAAGAAAACACATAAATGCAAATTCCCGATTTTCCAGGATCTATCAATAAAATTTGATGAACTGACCAAAGGCGAATTGGCAAGATATATAAAAAGCAGAATTTTACCGGAGATATTGGATTTGGGTGAAAGGAATGAATGAGAGCATACAGGATATTATAGTCAATCAATTGGATTTATCCGTAAATATGACGGAAGACGAAATGATTGATGAGATTGATGAGCAAATTAAACGGTTGAGTAAAGGAAGGATACTCACAATATCGGACAGAGAAAAGCTTCGTAAGGACGTGTTTCACAACATTCGCAAATTCGGACAAATTCAGGAGCTTTTGGATGACCCGGAAATCACAGAGATAATGGTTAACGGTACCGATGCGATATTCATCGAAAAGAAAGGTCTTCTTTATAAATCCGATAAACGGTTCGAATCCAAGGACAAATTGTTGAAGGTAATATGGCAGATCACAGCAGATTGCAATCGTGTTGTAAATGAATCTTCTCCCATAGTAGATGCACGATTACCCGACGGAGCCCGTGTTAACGTTGTTTTGGATCCGATAGCATTGAACGGACCGATTCTGACAATTAGAAGATTCCCACCCGAACCCATAACAATGAAGGATTTAATAGAAATGAAATCTTTATCCAAAGCATCGGCTGACTTTTTGAAAGCTGCGGTTGAAAAGGGATTGAATATTTTGGTAAGCGGCGGAACAGGAACAGGTAAGACAACATTTTTGAACGTGTTGTCAAATTACATTCCCTCAAAGGAAAGAGTCATTACGATAGAAGACAGTGCCGAGTTGCAATTGCAAAATCTTCCGAATTTGGTCAGATTGGAAACCAGAAATGCCAATGTCGAAGGCTGCAGGGAAATAACGATAAGAGATTTAATCAAGTCATCCTTAAGAATGCGTCCGGACAGAATCATTGTAGGTGAAGTCAGATCCAAGGAAGCAATAGACATGCTCCAATCGATTAATGTGGGACATTCCGCAATGACAACCGTACATGCCAATTCCGTAAAGGATGTTGTATCAAGATTGGAAACAATGGTTTTAATGGGAATGGATATTCCCGTAAGTGCGATTAGGGGACAAATTGCATCGGGCTTTGATTTAATGGTGCATCTTGGGCGATGTTCCGATGGCAGTCGAAAGGTAATGGAAATAGCAGAACCGATGGATATTGCGGATGGAGTAATCAGAATGAATACGATTTTTGAATACAAAAATGAAAGACTTACTATGGTCGGAGAAATGGTTAATGAAAAGAACACAAGGAAATGAGTATATAAGGATGCTTCCGAAAGAAACGGCAGTGATAATAGCGGAAAGTATGGCGGTAACGATTCTGCTTGATCAGTATTTTTTTCAATCATATGTTGCTTTGCTGCCGCTTGCTTTGGTTGGCATAGGATTCTTCATTATCAAAAGGCGTGAACTGTATGAGAAGAAACGCCAAAAGGCCCGAGAAGAATTTAAGGAATTGATGCTTCTTTCGGGAACGGGACAAAGGGCCGGATATTCGGTTGAGAATTCGTTAATCAACAGTTATCAGGATTTGCAGAAATTGTATGGCGATAAATCATTCATTTGTATTTTGATAAGAAAAATATCTGTGGCGAAAAAGAATAACAGGTCGATTGCCAATGTTTTCATCGAAATCGGATCGAAATGCAGAATCGAAGAAATACGAGATTTCGGATTCATATATCAGATAGCATATTCTCACAGCGGCAACATGTCTGCGGTAATGGATAAATGTGCCAATACACTTATCGACAAGATGGAAGTACAAAGCGATATTTGTATGTCGCTAAATGAAAAAGTTACTGAAATGAAGATAATGAGCATAATGCCGTTTTTGTTGATGACATATATTAAGCTTACCAATCCCGGATATTTTGAAGGTATGTATGAAAGTGTTATGGGGGTGGCAATAATGACGATATGCCTGGGTATATATATTTTCAGCTATTGGTGGAGTAACAGGATTGTATCTATAGAAGTATGAAGAAAATTTCCAAAAAGCACGGACTCATGATTGCAATTATTGTGATCGGTGTCATAGCAGCAACAATTAAATATGTAGAAATCGTTAACGGAAGTGTATTGAAAGACGGAAGATATATTGAACGCCCGGATAAGGGAGCGGGAGACTATCATTCAAAACTGAAAGCCGAAACGGTTATGGGCGAGAGAAACCTCGATATTCTTGTAGAAGAAAGAGAATACACAGAAAGTGAGCTCGATGAATTGGCCGGTAAGATGGTTGCAGCACTCGAACAAAGCCTTGTGGGACAGGGAATAGATTTTGAAAACGGCAAATCAAAATTTAATCTCGTTAATCGGATTAACGGGTATCCATTTTCGGTAAGATGGAATTTCGAAAGCGAATATTTGGATAAGGAAGGAAATGTGCTTTGCGATGTCGGATGTAACGAGAAACACAAAATAGAATTGAGCGGCGAATTGATATACCGAAAATATGTGTGTCCGTTTTCCATATTGGTTAAGCTTTCTCATAAGAAGATATCCGATTATGAAAAATATATGTTTAATTTGGATAAGGCGATTGAGAAGCAAAAGGAATTGAGTACTACCGAAAGCGTAATCGAATTGCCGCAGGTAATTGACGGAGAAAACATAATATGGAAAGAGACGAAGGACTATTCCTTTTTGGTTGTATTTTTAGGAAGCATAGCAGTTGCTTTGCTGGTTGGATTTGCGTATGAACATGATGAAAAAAAGAAAAGAGACAGATTTCAAAAGAATCTTTTGCAATGTTATCCGGATTTCGTTGAAAAACTTAAGCTGTACCTGATATCGGGGCTTACCGTTAAGCGTTCCTTGGAAAAAATATACGAGGGAATGGTGAATCTGAATCAGTCGAAATACGGAGGTTTGGTTAAGGCTTTAAGCACGGCTATCAACAATTATCGGAACGGTGTCAGAGAAGAAACCATACTTGAAGGCATTGGAAATGCCTGCCAAAACGAATACAGAAAGCTATGTTTTCTTTTGATAGTGAATCTTAAACAAGGTAATGACAGATTACTTACATTGCTTGATGAAGAAGTGACCAAAGCATACGTACAAAGAAAAGACAATGCCAAAAGACTCTCGGATGAGGCGGGAATCAAATTGTTGTTTCCGATGATGCTGATGCTAATCGTTGTAATGATACTGATAATGGTTCCGGCATATCTGGAATTTAATTGAAATCGAAGGAGGAATTAATCTTATGAAGCTGAATAACAAAGGAATGGGAACGGTCGAGATTATTTTGATAATTGTTGTCCTTATAGGGTTGGTATTGATATTCAAAACACAGATTATGGAATTGGCTACGACGGTTTTTGAAAAGATATCCGTTGATTCAAACAGTATACTGTCTTAAGTCAGATGCAAATCATGAAATTGAAAGCTTCGGTAACTGTATTTTTATCGTTATCACTGGGTACATTCATAATACTGGTGGAGGTATTGGCCAAATCATGCATTATCAGCTCCGAAAGACTGAGATTTGAAGTGGCATACGATATTGCACTGAATTCCGTTTTGGGAGAATTCAGTCAAGAGCTGAAAACACGGTATGATTTGTATTATGTGGATACGTCGTATATGGCAGGAGTTCCCGACATTTCCAACTTATCTGAAAGAATTGATTTCTATTTTTCTCAAAACACGGAAAAGGTGATGAATGTTGATAACGGACCGTGGGGAAGGATTATTCCCGACAAGGCTGTAATGGTCGATTATCAAACGGCATCTGCGATGGATGGCATGAGCATGCGCTCGCAGGCCAATATGTATGTTGAAGATACTCCGTCATTGAGAGGTTTGATGGAAACAGTATCTGCAATGGAGAGTAAGTCTTCGGAAATAAGCAGTCTGGAGCAAAGAGATATACTTGCAGAATGGAGCGATGTGATGGCAGGTATAGCAGCCAAAGAATTGCCACGGAAGATAGATCCCGAAAGCGGAATCGAAGTAACAGTAGAATTGAACAATCCGGCAGATTCATACTATGCGCAAAGCTCAGGGGACATATTGGCACTGACGGGAACCGAAAATACAGTATCGGGCGCATGCATCGATACAGAATCACTTATTTCTCATAAAGGTGTAAGCAACGCATGTGTTATGGCATTGAATAACGATATGAGCCGAAATCCGTATATAACGTATCTTGTCGACAGAATGAGTTACTTCGGACATATCAAAGGACATCTTCTTAATTGTGAACTTGAATACATCGTTAGCGGAAAGGAGAGCGATTATGAAAATTTTCATGAGGTTGTGCATAGAATATACACAGCAGTACTCACGAAAAGTTTTGAAAAAGTCAGCGGTGATTCTTACTACGTAAGCAGAGCCGAAGCACAAGCCGAAGCACTTGAGGTATGCACGTTGGATTCATCATTTATTGAACCGGTGGCAACAAGCATATTGTATGCATATACGTTCGTGGAGGCGTTGAAAAACATGCGCTCGATATTGCAGGGAGGTACGGGTGATTTCGGTATTACATATCTTCAGTACCTGATTGCCATGATGCATATGAAAAGCGATTCAACACTCAACTTAAGAGCCATGGATACTATGGAAATAGAAATAAGACGGGCTACTTCCAATCCGCATTTTTCGATGGATTGGTGTATAGAAAGAATCAGATGCAAAATATCGGGATTCGGAACAGGACCCAATAAACCGAATATTGAAAGAACCTATGGATATTTTTGAAACCTGATTGTTTCGGACATGTATGAAGAAAGGAAAAGTACTCTCTTTGAAGGTTAATAATGTTGTAAACTATCAAAACTGTTTATTTGACTCTCTCTCAAAAAAAAGTAAACGGATTATTGACTCCCCCCAAAAAGAGCCGGAAAAAGAGAGTATTTTTGCTTTCTTCAAAGGAAGCATGTCACTGGAAGCAAGTCTGGTGGTTCCTATTTTTTTACTGTTCCTGATGACTATCATCTACAGCATAGAGATAGTAAGACTTCAAACCGAAGAGTTTGAAGTTCTTCATCAGGAATATTGCGGAAGATATGAAATTGATGATGGAATTATTGAGTTGTCTTCCGAGAAAACATACGATTCATTTACAAAGTGGATTCCTATAGGCGATATAACGATATCGGACAGAGTATACGGTCATGCGTTTTCGGGATATTCACTTCGAGACAGGACAGACAGCACACTTGAAGAGGATGAATATGTATATATTACCGAAACCGGCAGTAAGTATCACAGAGCTTTGGAATGTTCATATCTGAATATACATCCGAATTCGGTGAGCGGAACGGTTATAGGAAGTATGAGAAACAAATACGGCGGAAAATATCATGCGTGTGAGAGGTGTCATCCGTCAAAGAGCGGAACGGTTTTTATTACCGATGACGGTGACAGATATCATTCAACGACATCGTGCTCATCATTAAAAAGAACGCTCAATGTAATATTGTTGTCGGAGGCGTTAAGTAATGGATATACTCCATGTTCAAAATGTGGTTAGTGCTCTTGTACTGTTGATACTTTCGGTACAGGACATTATTAAAAAGGAAATATCTGCGATAATTGTAGCGGTCTATCTGTTGGCCGGGATTTTTGTGGGGATGGTAAATAATCCGATTGATGATTTTGTATTGTCTCTTTTACCGGGAATCGCATTCGGAATGCTTTATTTCATAGCCGGAAAGGGTATGGGAATCGGAGATGTGTTGGTGGTATCGGCTTTGGGAATTTGGCTGGGACTGCAGAACTCTCTTGTTTTGGTTACTGTCGGTGTGGCATTTCTTGAAATATATGTTATGGCTTCTATGCTAATCATGAAAATCAAAACCAAAAGAGTAGATATGGAAAGTGAAATACCCTTTATTCCGTTTCTTTTGATTGGATTGGTGGTGAGAATGGTTAATGCATAAGAGTTTTAAGGCTTATATGACGATAGAATCAAGTTTTGTATTTTCGATATTAATAGTTTTGTATTACCTCATCGTTATGGCATCGATTACTTTGTTTTTCAGATGTATCGACGGTAACAAAATGTACGTTTCCGAATTGCGAGAAGCCAGGCTGACCTACAAAGAGGAAAGTTACGGTGAGGTAATATATAACGAAATTGATGACAACTGTGTTGATTCCAAAGAAACGAAAATATTTATTAATCCTATCGGTCGGGTGAGGAAGGAAAGAAAATGAAGGATATTACATACTCAAAGGACTTTAGGCATAATTATCTTGTTATTACGGATGACAGAGTTTTAAGCGATGACTATCAAATCAAGATGATTGTAAAGAACAATATCAGGCAGATACTTAACTGTAAGGACAGAATGGTTAACGGTGAGGGACTTCTCTATTATGATGTTACCGGAAAGCAGAATTTTAAAAGTGTCTACGATAACGGAATTATAGGAATAGAAGACATTTCGTGCCTGTTTCGAGATCTTGGCAAGGCACTTGACAATCTGGCGCAATATATATTGTACGGCAGCAATCTGATATTGAATCCCGAATATATATTTTTGAATATAGAATCCAAAGAGTTTTCATTTCTGTTTTATCCGCAGGACGAAGAGGAGAATATTTCGTTTTCGACATTGATAGAATTTCTGATGGATCATATCGACAATGATGACCTAAAGGCGACGGAAGCAATATATCAATTAGCGGATATGGTTAACCGACAGCATTTTTCGGTTGATGAAGCAGTAGACTTCTTTTTGAACGAGTTTACTCCGGAGGAGATTGTCGAAGATGAAAGCATAGATCAAGGATATGTGGAATATGATGATATGACGGAACCGTCCGAAACGAAAGCTGAATCGTGGTGGAGGGGCCTTATAAGAAGATTCTTTGCTCATGAAGAGGAAGAGGCTTTTAAGGAAACAGGAGAGATGCTTTGTGAAAACGATGACATCAAAGAGGAAGAATCGGATGAAACAGTGTTTATACCGTGGGTAGAAAACAGTGAGAATAAACTGTATGGAGTAGGGAAAGGAAACAAATATCATATTGATTTGACCAAGGCACCGTTCACTGTCGGCAAATTGCAAGGAGTTGTGGATATCGTGATAAATGACAATTCCGTTTCTCGTATGCATGCTAAGTTTTTTCGACAATCATCCAAGTATTTTATGCAGGATATGAACTCAACGAACGGTACATTCAGGAATGGTTTGAGACTGAACCCCAATCAACAGATACTCATAGAACCGGGGGATGAAATAGGTCTAGGTAAGCTGAAATTCATTTACAGATAAGGCAATTGGCTTTATACTAGATATGGTATTTTGTGCATTCAGGAAGGTAAATCGATGAAGATTAATATCTATTACGGTGGACGGGGATTGATAGATGATCCCACATTATATGTAATAAATAAGTTTCAGTCTGTTCTTGAGGAACTTCATGTTGAAGTTGAAAGATACAATTTGTACGAATTAAAGAACAGCATCACTACCCTGCCTCAGACATTGAAAAATGCTGACGGTATTGTTCTTGCAACCACCGTTGAGTGGCACGGCATAGGCGGATACATGACTCAGTTTTTGGATGCATGCTGGTTATATGCCGACAAAGAGCGAATTTCAAAGATTTATATGTGTCCTATCGTAATGTCTACAACATACGGTGAAAGAGAGGGCAAACTTGATCTTTCGATTGCGTGGGAAATTCTCGGAGGCCAACCTTGCAGCGGAATATGCGGCTATATTGCCGATACGTCCATTTTCGAAAGAAGCGAGAATTATAACACTATCATAGAGAAGAAAGCCGAAAATATGTACAGAACCATCAATCAGAGACTTGACAGTCTGCCCGCTTCCAATCAGGCGGTTAAAAAGATGGTATCAATTAATAACAATACCGACCTTACACCACAGGAATCGGAGCAGCTTTCAATGTATGCATCGGATGACAGTTATGTGATGCGTCAGAAGGAAGATTTGCAGGAACTTACGTCCATGTTCAGAGATATGATGGGAACATCCGGCGAAGCATTTTCGGAAGATGATGGTTATATTAAGGCATTTAAGAGTCACTTTACTCCACAGCCGGGAATTGAGGCCAGATATAAGTTCAACATTGAAGGTAATAAGAAGCCTCTGTCTATTGAAATCAGCGGACTTAGAAATGAATACTCTTATGCAAATATAGAGGATCCCGATGTGGAGGTTACAATATCCAAAGAAACACTGGATGAGATAACATATGCGAGAATGACATTCCAAAGAGCATTCATGGCAGGTGCGATAAAAATAAAGGGTGACTTCAAGATGCTTCGAGAATTGGATCAATTGTTTACTTTTATGGATTAGTTATAAGTTTTTAGTCGGGAGGAACAGATATGCTTGATGATAATTGTATTTTTTGTAAGATAATAAAGGGTGAAATTTCTTCATATACAACATATGAGGATGACGACTTTAAGGTGATTTTGGATGCAGGTCCGATTTCTAAAGGTCACTCGCTGATATTACCCAAGAATCACTATAAAAATTTCTATGATATTCCCGAAGATGTTGCGGTAAATGCATATAAGCTTGCCAAGAAGCTTATGGTATCCATGACTCAGAAGTTAAATTGCGACGGATTCAATATATTCCAAAACAATAATGAGGCGGGAGAACAGACCGTTCCACATTTCCATATGCACCTGGTTCCTCGATATAAAGGTGACAGAAAGCTTTTCGGATATACACCTAAGGAAGTGACACCCGAAGAACAAAACGAAATTAAGGACATTCTTGTTGGATAAATGAAAAATATTTGCGTATCTCAAATCATTGACACAGTTAAGGATATGTGTATTGAGGCGAGCCATTATTTAACAGAAGACATGAAAGAGAGTCTTTCAAAGGCAGCCGGCGAAGAGAAATCTTCGCTTGGACGAAAAGTTCTGTCTTTGCTTGAGGAGAATCTTTCCATAGCTAAAGAAGATATGATTCCGATATGTCAGGATACGGGAATGGCAGTATTTTTCGTTGAATTGGGACAGGAAGTTCATATTGAGGGCGGCTCATTGACGCAAGCAATCAATGAGGGCGTACGAAGAGGTTATACCGAAGGGTTCCTTAGAAAATCGGTTGTTAAGGATCCAATTATCAGAGAGAATACCAAAGATAACACTCCTGCAGTAATACATTACGAAATCGTTCCCGGCGACAAGCTGAAACTTACAGTAGCGCCCAAGGGTTTCGGTTCGGAGAACATGAGCAGAATTTTTATGCTTAAACCTGCAGATGGTATAGAAGGCGTTAAAAAAGCAATACTTACGGCAGTAGAGGATGCAGGTCCCAATGCATGTCCACCCATGGTAATCGGTGTGGGGATCGGAGGTACATTCGAAAAATGTGCCATATTGGCTAAGAAAGCATTGACAAGGCCGATTAATATACATTCGGACATCCCATATGTTAAAGACCTGGAGACGGAAATGCTTGAGAAAATAAATCAAACGGGGATCGGACCGGGAGGTTTGGGCGGAAGTACTACAGCTCTGGCAGTTAATATTGAAACATATCCTACACACATTGCGGGATTACCGGTAGCAATTAACATATGCTGCCATGTTAACAGACATAGTGTCAGGGAGTTATAGATATGGATAAATATATTACGACCCCTCTGAATGATCAGGCTACAACCGATTTGAAATCCGGTGATATGGTATACATATCGGGAATAATATATACGGCAAGAGATGCCGCGCATCTTAGGATGTACAATGCTTTGAGGGCAGGCGAAGAGCTTCCCTTTGATATCAAAGGCAGTATAATTTACTATATGGGACCTTCTCCTGCAAGGGATGGTCGAGTTATAGGTTCGGCAGGTCCGACAACAGCAAGCAGAATGGATAAGTACACTCCGGAGTTGATAGATCTTGGCTTAAAAGGTATGATAGGCAAGGGAAAACGAACCGAGGAGGTCATGCAGGCAATTGTAAGGAACAAGGCTGTGTATATGGCTGCGATAGGCGGTGCAGGCGCATTGTTGTCGAAAGCTATAGTCAATTCCACAGTGATTGCGTATGATGATTTGGGCACGGAAGCTATAAGAAAGCTGGAAGTGAGGAACTTACCGGCAATTGTGATAATAGATTCCGAAGGTAATAATTTGTATGAAACAGCGATTGAAGAGTTTAAAGATAAGTAGCAAGCTATTAATAGCCGCAGCGGTTGTTGCGGCTATTGTTATTGTTATTTTCGGGTTCATCGCTTTTGGTACCCGGGGAACCAAATCAAAAGAACTGGAAGCTCTCACACAAACAACGAAAGAAGTCGGTAAGGAATTTACTGATAAGTACAGAAACAAATCAGATGTGGATGCGGCAGCTCAAAGAGACAATCTGTTACGATGGCTCAGGGATTTGTTTGACAAAGAAACGGATTATTCGTTTAAATCGAAAAAAGAAATCATAGAAATTCTGGAAGGATATCCTTCAAGTTCGGAAGACATAATCATAAGAGACGATATATTCAGTGTTGTATTCGGATCCGCACAATACGGTCTTAATACGCTTAATAACTTTGTTTCAAATTGCAGATTGGGTATTCCGGGAACGATGGTAATGGCACAATTTACTGCCAATTTGGATCCCATTTATTACTATATTGAATTTGACGGTAATTCTTATCATATGCTGGAGGATCAAACAAGAGATGGTTATGATGATGAAACCGGTTTTATAGAGGTTTTCGGTAAGTATCTTAAGTTCGAAGGCTACAGTGACCAAGAAGGCGGAATTATTGAGTACGGTTATATCACGGATGATATTAAGATGGCATATAAGGATGTTATTAACTATTATGCTACCGTCGATACGGTTGGACCCGAAAATATTACACGTCCCGAATGTTTTGAATTTTATATGGGTGTCGTTTCCAAAGATGAATTGGAAAAGAGAATTCTTCCGCCGGACAGATTATCCGATGAATTTACATCGGAATACAACGGATATTTGGATTTGCATCCTTCGTATCTTTATGATAATCCCATGGCCGATTATGATAATGACGGTATATATGACAGAATTTTCAGACATTTTGAAAAGATAGATGAAACAAGAAGCGAAACAGATGTTTATTGCTTTATGGGAGATGGAAATAATATTCTGTTGGCCAAGAACGCTTGGGGAGAAAAATATAAGACGTATTCCATTGATATTAATAATGATGGATACAAAGATATAGTTTTCGTACAGTATACCGATGAAATTGTTGATTCAAAGAGCGAAGCAACAGCTTTCTTGTATGAGAACGGAAATTTCGTGCTTTCAAAGCTTCCGGC
>JAZLJS010000099.1:0-24398 GCA_045617945.1 Lachnospiraceae bacterium | reverse complement strand
AGCGAGTACAGCATGTTGTACTCGCTTTTTTTATTTAAACGGCCGTAATTAAATAAAGTGAGTATCTGTGAAGGGAAAGGAGATTATCATGAATGTAAAAATCAACAACGTGAAAAAATTCTATGGTGACAACGAATCACGGGTACAGGTACTTAAAGGAATCGACTGCGAAATAAGTGATGGAGAAATCTGTGTATTACTCGGTCCCTCAGGATCCGGAAAATCCACACTTCTTAACATTATCGGCGGTCTTGAGAACGCAGATGAAGGCTGCATCGATATCGGTGATTTCTGTACAGACGAAATGAAAGAAAAAGAACTGGCAAATTACAGACGAAACAATCTTGGCTTTGTATTCCAGTTTTATAACCTGGTACCTGATCTTACTATCAGGGAAAATATTGAAGTATGTGCATATCTTACGGAAAAACCTCTTGATATGGATGAACTTCTAGAGACTCTCGGATTAACCGAGCATCAGAACAAATTCCCGAATCAGCTTTCCGGTGGACAGCAGCAAAGATGCGCTATCGGCAGAGCACTTATAAAGAATCCGCCTTTGATTCTTTTTGACGAACCTACAGGTGCTCTTGATTATTCTACCTCAAAAGAAATACTGGCGCTTATAGAAAAAATCAACAAGCAATATCACAATACAATGATTATTGTTACTCATAACCAGGCCATTAGCCTTATGGCTGACCGTATTCTTAAGCTGCATGACGGAAAGATTGTTTCCGACAAGCTTAATCACGAAAAAATTGCAGCAGACGATCTTGAATGGTAAAGGGGGTGGAGTAAATATGCGTAATCCTCTGAACAAAAGAATTCCCCGAGATTTTAAGAAAAATTTCTTAAAATACTTTGGCATGATGATTATTCTTGTCGTTACCATCTGCATCGGCTCCTCGTTTCAGTCCACTATGAATGCAGCTTCAGCTTATCTTGAAGATATAAAGGATGAAAATTTTCAGGAAGATGGGCAAATAGAAGTCAGAGAGCCTCTTACAGCTGAAATGATTTCGCATCTTGAGGATGAGGGGCTTTGGATAGAAGAGAATTTCTATGCTTCTGAAAGAGAATTCCCCGATTCCACAAAAGTATATATGTTTAACGAGCGGACCAAAATGGATATTCCAATATTGTTTGAAGGCAGGATGCCTGAAAATGACAGGGAAATAGCTCTTGATCATGTGTTTTCCAGGAACAGAGATATAAAAATAGGAGATACCATTTCGCTTTTAAATAAAGACTACACTGTTAGCGGAACTGTGTCTTTACCGGATTATTCATCACTTTTTATGAATAATTCCGACCTTGTCATGAACACACAGCATTTCTGTGTTTCTGTTCTTGATGAATCCGGATTTGATAAGATAAGCAAAGACAATATTACATATAGATACAGCTACAGATATATAGACAGGGAGCTGACTACGCCCCAAAAGAATGAAAAGGCCGAAGAAGCTTACAAATATCTATATATGAACGGTGTTATTATTGACAATATGCTGGACCGCAGTCAGAATCAGAGCATTACTTTTCTGGAAATGGATATTGGAACCGATGGCCCGTTTATGACGGTTTTTGTATATATTCTGGTTGCTATGATCGCGTTTATTTTCGCAATTCTTACCGGCAATACAATTGAGCGTGAATCTGTAATAATCGGCACCTTAAGGGCTATGGGATTTACAAAATGGGAAATAGTTCGTCATTATCTAAAGCCTACCATAATAGTTGCATTTTTCGGCTGTGTAGTGGGTAATATTCTGGGCTATACTGTTATGATTAAGCCTTTTCTAAATATTTATTACACTACTTACAGTGTTGGCCCGTTAAAGGTAGAGTTTGACGTTCCTATGTTTATTATTACAACGGTCTTACCTGTAGTTATTATGATAGTTATAAACTGCTGGATGCTTGCAAGGAAGCTTTCTCTCTCACCTCTCAAATTTTTGAGAAGAGAGCTTAAGAAGAATATAAACAGAAAGAACTTTAAGCTTCCGAATTTTAGTTTCATAAACAGATTCCGATTAAGGGTAATGATTCGGAACAAGGGCAGTTTCTTTCTGCTTTTCTTCGGTATATTCTTCGCAAGTTTCATGCTGATGTTCGGTATCGGACTGAAACCTTTGATGAATCATTATACGGAAGATATTGATAATTCTCTTCCATATGATTACCAGTATCTGTTGAAAGCTCCTGTACAAACCGATAACGGTGAAAAGGTGTTTTTGTATGAACTGGATGATTGGTTTGACCTTGGTAAAAAGAACATCGGAATTACTTTGTACGGCATAGAAGCAGACAGCAGGTTTTTTGGTGAAGCATACATTTCGCCTGAGGAAAATGATTCCGGTGAGACAACTGAGGTGGTTGTATCATCTGCTTATGCAAACAAAATGAATATTAAAGAGGGAGATATCCTTAGTCTTACCGACAAAAATACGGATAAAGAATACAGTTTTGCAGTCGGAAAAATATATCCTTACGAAGCGGCCATGGCTATATTCATAGACAAATCCGAACTGACAGATTTTCTTGATATGGATACAGATACATATAACTGTATTCTTTCTACCGAAAAGTTAGATATAGACGAGAGCTATATTAGCAAAGTTATAGTGAGAGAAGATCTGCTGGGAGCATCTAATCAGATGATTAGTTCATTTTCTACAGTAATTGATTTTGTGAAAATCTTTTCGGTAATAGTATATATGGTTGTTCTTTATATTATTACGAAAGTTGTTATTGAGAAAAATGCCATTTCTATTTCGTATATGAAGGTATTCGGGTACAAGCCAAAGGAAATTCGTATGCTGTATTTGACGACTGCTGCAATAGTAGTTATTGTTTCTTTGGTAGTATGTATTCCGCTTGAAATTCAGATTTTTAAATGGATTCTTGTGTTTCTTTCAAGTATGATTGAAGGCTATATTTCGTTCTATTTACCTGCATGGGTATATATAGAAATAGTGGTTGTGGGAATTGTTGCTTATTTCGGCATCAACCGGCTCCATGTTTACTCAGTTAATAAGATTCCGATGACAGATGCTTTAAAGAATCGAGATTGACCTTGCCTGTGTTTGCAGCTTCGATAAGCAGTTCGTTTTGAAGGCAAATGACATTACATGCTGTTGAAAAGTAATCGGCCAACAGAAGTACTGTAGTTACTAATGCTATTGCTTCCATGGGAAGCATCAGTGATGTAAACATAATGGTTGCTCCGGTTATTGTTGTACCGGGAGTTGGTGAAGAGGCAATGGCAATGATTGATAATATCAGAATCATACTGATTATCTCAATGTATGACATATCAATATGATAATAATTCAGCGCAAACATAGTAACGGTAAGTATATCAATGAGTGACCCAGGCATATACAATACCTGTCCGAAAGGAATCGCAAATTTCACGATTTTGGGATCTATACCTAACTTCTCACAGCATTCGATATTGGAATGGAAAGCGGCAGCCGAGCTGGCTGTGCTGAGGGCAGTCAGATAGCACGGCAGCTGGGTTTTGATAAGCTTTTTAAATGGAATCTTTGCCTTGAATGATGCATAGCACGAGAAGAATATCGGAAGACATACATCCAGAACAATGCAGGTAACCAGGGGTAAACTTACATGTATAATTGTCTGGGCATCGCTTTCGATAATTATGTTGGTTATGCACAGGAATATGAGCGCGGGAAGAATTTTCGTAATTCCCGTCATTAACAGTTGAATGATGGAATTGAGCTGATTGAGAATATTTATGCTTACGGCAGATTCTTCAGAGAGTACAAGAAGGCCTATTCCGAAACAGATGGCAATAAATATTATTTGCATAATATTGCCTGTTTGAAGCGGACTTACCAAATCACCGGGAATGATATCCAGAATCATGGCTATAAGGCTGCTTATGGAATCACCAAGATCCGCTTCGGTTGTTAAGAAAAACGGGAAGACTAAGGACAGAATGAGGCAACACACAGTTGCAATGGAGAACGTTATCAATACGATACGTTTGATGAGCTGCTTGCCTATTTTGCCAAAGGATGACAAATCACCCATTCCGGTTATTCCACATACAATTGACAAGAATACAAGCGGTGAGGCGATAAGTTTTACCAATTTGAGTATTGTAGACAGTAACGGTTGCAGCAAGAATTGGTTTATCGTTTTGGATATCTCGGGAATTAAAAGGTGCGACAGACTACCCAGAATCAGTGCTGCAACAATTGCGAATAATATGGGACGCAGTGAAGAAGACTTCTTCTTGGGGGAATACAGAACAAGTTTATTACTGCCTTTTGTATATCGGTATTCGCCAATCAATCCGAGGACACTTACCATATTCGGATTATTACTGACGGACAGAAGAAGTTCGTCCTTGTATTGAGTTGGATCGATGCTTTTCCCATCTGCATATATGGCGAGATATGTTTTGAACAGGTGCTTTTCGGCAATAAGTTTGCTGGGTGTATTTTCGCCTAATTGTTCCGCCCATACACGCATAACATCTTCGGCACTTAATCGCACACGAAGCACCGATTTGGGATCGGCTCCCAACTCGGCTGATTTTTGGGCGACAATTTCGCTTATCGTATCTATTGATTGAGAATTCAGAGAAACATTTGCCAATACTTCGTCATTTCGCATTGCTGTTTTATATCCTTTTTCGTTAATTGAATTTTTATATGATTTTATCAATATTTCCGAATTCTATCAATAATTGTCTATAGTTCGCCGAATCTTTCAGGATAAATATTGTAGATGAAAATCATATCGTGTGCGATAATTAAAAAACGGCTTTGATAGATCTGACACAAAATTGATATTATAGAAAAGAAGTGGAGAACAATGAATATAACGGTATATCTTGGCGCGAATCAAGGAAACCATAATAAATTTAAGTGCGCAATTGAAGAACTGGGTTCGTTTATCGGATCACGAGGGGATACGTTGGTTTATGGTGGTTCCAAATCCGGACTCATGGGAATTCTTGCCGACAGTGCACTTGCTTCTGGTGGGTATGTTATCGGTGTTGAACCGCAGATGTTTATAGACCAACAGTTCCAGCATGATTCAATCTCTGAACTGATTATTACTAAGAATATGCCTGAGCGGAAAGCGAAGATGATTGAACTGGGAGATGCATTTATAGCATTTCCGGGAGGGACCGGAACACTGGAAGAGATTACCGAGATAATGTCACTTGTTTCATTAAAACAAATTGATGCACCTTGCATTTTGTATACTCTTGACGGATATTATGATAGTTTGAAGGAACTACTTAATACAATGATTTCTTATGGACTTTCATCCGAAGACCGTCAAAAGGGTATATATTTTGCTCGTACTCTTTCGGATATAGAGAGAATATTGCGGGAGGTTTCCAAGTAGAATGATGAATATTACATTTGTTTTCCTTATGAACAGCGTTCTGTTGGGCGTAGGACTGGCTATGGATGCGTTTTCTGTGTCCCTTGCAAACGGACTGAATGACTCGCAAATGAATAAAGCCAGAATGTGTATTATTGCCGGTGTATTTGCTGTCTTTCAGGCTGTAATGCCAATGATAGGATGGACTTGTGTTCATACAATTGTTCAATATTTTTCTTCGTTTGAAAAATTTATTCCGTGGATTGCACTTGTTTTGCTTTTATATATCGGCGGTAAAATGTTGATTGAAGGAATAAAAGGTGGCGATGAAGAATCTGATAATGCCAAAATGCTTTCGTTTGGCGCACTTATGATTCAGGGAGTTGCCACTTCGGTTGATGCACTTTCGGTTGGCTTTACAATTGCAGATTATAATTTTGTTATGGCACTCATTTGTGCTTTGATTATTGCTGCTGTGACATTTGCTATTTGCATTGCCGGCCTTATTATCGGGAAAAAAGTCGGAACAAAACTTGCCGGTAAAGCAAATATTCTTGGCGGAGTAATTTTAATTGGTATCGGAATTGAAATATTCGTCACAGGACTGATGTGATGTTAACAGATATAGCGAGATTTATAATCCCAATATCCATTCATTTCAAATTTAATACCGTTCATTCATAAATTGTAGAAGTTTTTTCGTATTTCGCATAATGTATGTTCAAAGTTCATTGCAAAGGAGAACAGCATATGGAAAGAAAAAACTATCTCGACAATATAAGATGGATTACGGTTATTTTGGTAATGTTTTATCATGTTATTTATACATATAACAGTCAGGGCGTGATCAAGAATACCGCAGCATGCGGGTATCCCGTACTCGATAGAGGAATGTACTTCGTATATCCGTGGTTCATGGTGCTTTTGTTTATCGTGGCCGGAATTAGTGCAAAGTATTCGCTTCAAAAAAGAAGTTCAAAGGAGTTCATTAAAGATCGCGCCTTAAGGCTTCTTGTTCCTTCGTTCGTGATCCCCGTTGTAATCGGCTGGTCCGTAGGATATATTACGAATCTTGAAAATGACATGTTTATGGGGAACGGCGACAAAATTCCCGGAGTTATCAAATACATTATATATGTTGTGTCGGGTCAGGGCCCTTTGTGGTTCGCGCAAGAACTTTTCATAGCAAGTCTTGTGCTTGTTCTTATCAGAAAAATTGATAAGAACAAGAAACTGGATGCACTTTGCGAAAAGTTTGAATGGTGGGGCTTCCTGATTCTTTATGTAAGTTTTCTTTTGTTTGCCAATATTTTGAATACTCCGCTTGTCGAAGTGTACAGAAACGGTTTTTACATAAACGGCTTTTTGCTTGGGTATTATGTGTTTTCAAATGACCGCGTTATCGAGATGCTTCGTAAAGCCAGATTCGTTCTTGTTCCTGCTGCTGTTATTACCGGAATCGGATATGTATTATACATCGTTTTCGCAATAGAGCCGCTTGCCACAAACGATGTTTTGACTACTGTCAATTACAGTTCGCTTCGCGTTTTAAGAAATCCCTTAACCAATTTTTATGCTTACATCGCAGTGCTCGCAATATTTTCTGTCGCCAAGGATTTACTAAACTTTAAGAATAAATTCAGTGAATTCATGACAAAGGCAAATTTCGGTTACTATGCACTTCATTATTTTGTACTGGTTATAATCGTTTTTGCTCTTGAAAAACTGCCGACTCTTCCGATGTGGTCTTGTTATCTTATCAGCACTTTTGGTATGATTGGCGTAACGACGGTTTTATATCTTGTAATCCGTCGGATACCTTTCATTAGAAAGCTTTTACTCGGAATGAAATAAACAGGATTCTAGTGTGAAATGGAGCATTTGCTATGATAATCAAAACATTGATTAATGAAAAATACACTACTCCGGAAATACATATATTGAACAACTCGCTGAACGAAACCGTTGAATCTCTCGTGGAACGTATCTCTTCGGTAGTTAACGACGACATTGCGGCAATAGCATCAAACGGTGATAAATGTATGATTTCGGGGTTCGATATCGTAAGGTTTTATGCGGACGGTCCGAAAGTCATGGCAGATGCAAACGGTCAAAAGTACAATATTCCGCAAAAACTGTATGAACTTGAAGAAGGTCTTGATTCTAAACTGTTTTTTAGAATTTCCAAATCGGAAATTATTAATTTAAAGAAAATACGTCGCCTTGACATGAGTATTACCGGAACTATAAAGGTAATCATGAAAGATGATTCCGAAAGCTATACATCAAGAAGAAACGTCGCTAAATTGAAACAGGTTCTTAATCTGTAGAAAGAAGGTCAGAATGATCAAAAAATGTCTTAATGCATTTATATATTCAACATTTTTCGGTGTTCTTATTAACTTAATTATTGAACTTATCGTACGTGCTGTAAGTGGATTTGATTATTCACCAATTACACCGGAATTTCAGGCACTTTTTCCGTCTGTGACAATGGCTGTTTTTGCCGATGCGCTTTTGTACGGTGTAATTGGATTTATTTTTTCATTTATGCTCTTTATCTACAATTATGACAAACTCGGATTTGTTGTACAAAACATCATTTACTACGTGGGTACCGCTATCGTATGGATGCCGATTATTATATTTATCTGGCAACTTCAGAAATATACGAGTGCATTGATTTCCACAATCATTGCCTTTATCGTTGTCGAAATTATTATGACTGTTATTGCTTACAGCATTACCAAGAAGAACATTGCCGAGATTAACAGTATGATTGAAGCACAATAATCTATTGCAATTTGACGTTAATCATCATATATAAACTTCGCCGTTTAATACCCCTAATATGCAACTTACACTTCATTATTTACAACTTACATATCAAACTGTTTCCCTTTTGATTTACTAATATTATTATCTCCTTCGTAAGGCAAAGAACAAACGTGCTGTTGCTGCACGAAGGAGACAAAATGATTGAAATTAATAATTTGACGAAGCAATACGGAACTTATACGGCTGTCAACAACTTGAGTTTTGAGGTTGAAGACGGAAGTATGCTTGGATTTCTCGGCGTAAACGGTGCGGGAAAATCTACAACCATTAACATGCTTTCAACCATATTGAGACATGATGGCGGAGAAGCAATTATAAACGGATATGTTCTGGGTAAAGACGACAGGAAGATTCGCGAGACAATCGGTGTGGTATATCAGCAGAATGTTCTTGATGAGCGACTTTCTGTCAAAGAAAATCTTACAATACGGGCAATGCTGGCAGGCGTGGACAAAATGATATTGGATAAACGTCTGACAGAACTGGGCAAGTTACTTGATCTGGATGAAATTCTTAATAAGAGATATAAGGTACTTTCCGGAGGGCAGAAACGCAGATGTGAAATTGCGGCGGCATTGATTCATGCTCCTAAGATTCTGTTTCTCGATGAGCCGACTACAGGCCTTGATCCGGCCACAAGAATAGAAGTATGGAATGCGGTTAAATCCTTAAGGGAAGATAAGAATATGACAGTGTTTCTTACTACACATTATATGGAAGAGGCAGCTGCGGCGGATAAGATTGTAATAATTGATAAAGGTGTAAAAATGGCTGAAGGTACACCTATTGAATTAAAACAGAAGTATGCACGAGACAGATTAAAACTGTATTTTGACAAGAAGAACGAAAAACAGATTGGAAATATTCTTGCCGGGTGTGACTTTTTGACAAAGTCATATGGCGCAGACATAGCAATTCGCGACTCCTTTGAATCGATAGATATAGTTGGTCAAATCAGACCGCTTATAACCGGGTTCGAGGTAATAGCCGGAAATATGGATGATGTGTTTTTAAATGTTACAAAGGAGAGATGATAATGAGACAGTTTGGGGCGATTTGTTCAAGGAATTTGAAAATATATTTAAGAGACCGGGGAAGCATTTTCTTTTCGTTCCTGTCAATGCTTATTGTAATCGGATTGATGTTGATATTCCTGGGGGATGCGACAGTTGATGGCGTGTTAAGTGCGGTGGAGCAAATACCGGGGCGTAATGTTGATAATGATCTCGAGGCAGCCAAAAACATAATTTTTCTGTGGACCTGTGCAGGAATCCTTGCAATAAACGGAGCAACGGTCTCACTGGCATTCTATTCGAATATGATCAAAGACCGAAACGGAAACAGGCTCAATTCCATAATGGTTATGCCGATTGGAAGAGGAATTATTGTAGCGGGATATATTGTTAGTGCCTGGGTTATTTCCTTTGTGATGGGGCTGATTGCATTTGCGGTCATCGTAATAATCGGAGTAATGAATGGAATTGCACTTTTTTCTATCGGAACTACTGTGCAAATAATATTAATTACTTTACTTAATTCATTGGTGTATTCATCGGTAATGTACTTCTTTGCATCGATAATTAAAACAGAAGGCGCGTGGAGCGGTTTTGGTATAGTAGTGGGAACTCTTGTCGGCTTTCTCGGGGGAATTTATTTCCCCATCGGTTCGCTTTCGGATACGGTGGCAAATGTCGTAAAATGTTTTCCTATGATATACGGAACGTCACTTTACAGAAAGGTAATGATGGATTCTCTTGAAACGTCATTCTTTGAAGGATGTCCGGAGCTTGTCAGGACCATTTTTGATGAAGAGATGGGTATTGAATTATCATTCTTTGAAAAATCTTTGTCTATGAGTGAACAAGTGGTTATACTGTTAGGTGTGGGTGTTATGTTTGCACTGTTTAGTCTTGTATATATAAAGTTTAGTAAGAAATCTGACAGATAGAATGGAGTATTTACGTGAAAATCACAATTGAAACGCCGCTTCCGGGTCAGGAAGATGAAATAATCATCCGTGTTGCGGATATGAATGAAGAAATTCTAGAGACTGTCAAGAAACTGAAAAATATGGATTCAAAGGAAAGTGTCGCTGCCGTAAGCGGCGATACCATTCTAATGATACCAACAAAAGATGTTTTCTATTTTGATGCGGTCGATAACAGAGTATTTGTTTATACAAGGGACAGAAATTACGAAATAAAGATGAAATTGTATGAGATAGAAGAGGATTTTTCTTTTTCATCATTCATTCGGGTGTCAAAGAATACCATAATAAACATACGGAAGATAGAACATTTGAGTCCTGAATTTAACGGAAGATTTGTGGCAAAACTACAAAACGGAGAAAAGATATTAATATCAAGAGGATATGTTCCGAGTCTTAAGAAGAAACTTGGAATCAAATAGATCGGTTGATTGGTATAGGAGCAGGGATAGAATATGAAATTTATTAAGGAATTTATTAAATGGTTTATAACTATCAATACAGGAGTATTGTTGATATTTATTCTGAATACGATGTCGTATGATTGTATACAAACTGTATATTTGTGGGAGATATTCGCGGTATCTGCCGTAACTTCCCTGATAACGACCTTGTTTTTTTCCATAGATCCGCAAAAGGTGATTTCAAAGTTTGTCCAGATATTGATTGTAATTTTGCATTATTTATGTTTGCTTGTTACTATGCTGTTCTTCGGGAATTCTTTTGGATGGATAACCCTCGATGCGAAAGGAATTCTGAATATGGTATTGAGTGTGGCAGGTGTTTATCTATGCACGACATTATTATCTATAATAACCGGAATGCAGGATGCAAGGATAATGAATGATGCACTTAACAAATTCAAAGATTGATACGTTGTAAAAGGGAGCCTGCATTATGCAGGTTCTTTTTGTTATGGCGACGAGGAAGATGGAATGCATGCTTGCATGCAATGACATCTGACGACCGCTAATCATAGATGAGACTCGCGAAGCGTGTTTCATCTATGTCTACGTTTCGTAGATTGAGTTTATATCACACTGTTTTTATACTGTAATAAAGGCGCCGAGATATGACTTTTACAAATGAGATTCTTCGTAGTCTCGATTACGTATAGGAGATGAATAAAATGAACAGATATGTTACAGGAGAAACAATTAAGAGATTCCGCGAGCAGGAAGGCATGACACAGTTACAGCTGGCAGATCAATTGATGGTCAGCAATAAAACAATATCAAAGTGGGAGAATGAAAAGGGGCTTCCCGACATATCACTTATCGTTCCGCTCGCGAACGCTTTGAAGGTTTCTGTTATTGAACTGTTGTCCGGAAATGAAATAAAGAATGACAATATCCCTGCAAATTTCAGACGTGGTAAATGGTATATTTGCCCGATATGCGGAAATGTGATTCATGCCATGGGGGAAGCCGTGATAAGTTGTTGCGGCATTACGCTTCCGTTTGTTGAAAATGAGGAATCGGATGAGAATCACAAAATATGTGTGGAACGTATTGAAGGTGAATACTATGTGCATGTGAATCATCCGATGGAGAAAAGTCACTATATTTGCTTTCTTGCTTATACGACAGATAATGAAATTCAGGTTAAGAAATTGTATCCCGAAGGACCTGCGGAAGCGCACTTTGCTATTTGCGGACATGGCACTATTCATGCGTATTGCAACCATCATGGAAGATTTGTGAAGGAGGTCTGAAATGTGTACAGCTTTTGTTCGAAGAGGAAATGATGTAATCTCCGGATTTAATATGGATATCAATCTTGAAGCGCTTCAGTATGAGATATATGCTGAGGATGACGCTTTCTATGTCGGAATGACGGTATCCAACACGAATCTTACTGTTCGTATTCACGGTGTCAATCGAGACGGTAATTTTGGCAATCAACTGAATAATATGGATTTTTATAAAGCACCTTATCAAGAAGGAGAAAATGCGGTATCTCTTGATCGGTTGATTCATGCTTACATATCCGGTGAATATACATTTGATACGCTTAAAGAAATTGCGGAGAAGAAAGAAATTACACAGATGCCATCGGGTATTGTTGACATTCCCACAATTGCTTTTCATTCTTTGATCACGGACAGTACCGGTAGAATAATGATACTGGAACCGGGAAACGGTTTTAGCATAATTACGGAAAAGTATGCGGCACTTTCGAATTTTGCCATATTGGAACTTCCGAAGGATTTTACTGAGAGTAAGTATGGTTATTATGGAAAAGACCGTTACGACATTGCGATGGATTACTTACGAAACAGTTCGGATGACTTTTCTGTGGAAGACGGTTTAAATATTTTAAGCAGCGTAAAGCAAACCGGTCATTGGGCCACCAGAGTATCTTTTGTTTATTCAAGAAATGAGAATATGGTATATTATTGTTTGGATGGACAATTTGACCGAATAAAGCAGCATAAGTTTGGATAAATATAGTCGAGGAGGGGATATTATGGAATACAGATTTGCAAAGAGAGAGGATACAGCGCTTATTCTTCATTTCATCAAGGAACTTGCATCCTACGAGAAGATGCTAAATGAGGTGGTCGCAACCGAAGAACTGTTAGAGGACTGGATTTTTGATAAAGAGAAGGCAGAAGTTATTTTTGCGTTGGAAGATGGAAAAGAAGTTGGATTTGCATTGTTTTTTCATAATTTTTCAACATTTTTGGGGTGCGCGGGAATATATTTGGAAGATTTGTATGTTCTTCCGGAGTATCGGGGCCGCGGTTATGGAAAAGGATTGATTACAGCTTTGGCGAATATGGCAAAAGAACGAGGCTGCGGAAGGCTGGAGTGGTGGTGCCTTGACTGGAATAAGCCAAGTATTGATTTCTATCTGTCGTTGGGTGCAGAGCCGATGGATGAATGGACGGTTTATCGTATCGCCGGTAAAACACTGGACGAGTTTTGAACGAGATTTTGAGATTTTTTCACGTCCTATGATATACTGATGATATACGTGAGAATAGTAGTTAATCCGGGAGGTAACAGGAAAATGAAGAAGATATTATCTGTATTGATGATAGCAGTTATGCTTCTTGGCATATCTGCATGCGGAAAAACTGCAGATCAGAATAATGATGTGAATGGTGAGTCTTTTGCCGGTCTGGCGAATCCCTGGACCGAATCAGATAAGCAGGGAGTGTTTGCGGCGTTAGGATTTACTATGGAAGCTCCGGAAGGCGCAACTGATGTTGTATATAGTTATATGGCCGAGGGGAAGATGGCTCAGTTGAGATATGTATATGAGGGCGCTGATTGGGTATACAGGATTCAACCGACGGATGCGTTGGAAGATATATCCGGCATGTATTGCGATTGGATTAGTGATACACCGGGAAAAGTATCGGGTATGGAGGCAGAATTTATGGGATATTCCGAGCAGCCAGAAGATTCGGAATATCTTGATGATATGCATTTTGTACAAGTTGTTAATTGGTATGACGCAAATGCAAAAGTCACATATAGTTTGTCAGCGTCCGGTCAGAATATAGATGGTATGGATATTGGAGTATATGCAGAGAGTATGTTTGCTGCCTCGGCTGAATGAGTTCTGTCGATTAATCTTGTCTGTATGAGCTTGGTTGAATGAACTCTGCCGAATGATAAATACGTTACGTGGGATGGGAATGGCAGGAAATTTGCTCAATTATTATGAAATTTGTGTAGGGGGGACTAGTACTATGCGTGTAACAATAGAAACAGACAGACTGATTATCAGGAATCTTAAACCGGGAGACGAAAAGGAAATTTATGCTTGGACCGGCGATCCGGATGTCGCAAAATATATGATATATCCAATGTATAATTCAGAGGCGGATGGTATTGAATGGCTAAAGAGCAGGGAGATGAAAGCTGACGATCCGGATGATTACGATCTTGGTTTTGCATTAAAAGAAACCGGGGAACTTATCGGAGGAGGCGGATTGGTTTACCAACCTGACGATGATGTTTGGGTCGTAGGGTATAATTTGCGGAAAGATGCCTGGGGCAACGGATATGTGGTGGAAGCATTAAGTGCTATTATGGATGAAATCCGAAAGACCCGAAAGATAAGAGCTATTGAAGGTGTATTTGCAGTAGACAATTACAAGAGTCAGCGTGTAATGGAAAAGTTGGGAATGACTTTTGTGGAAGATACCGAATATGAGAAGCTTGATGGAAGTGCACATTTTATTGCGAAGAAGTATCGGCGTGTATGGGATGAAAACCCCAATTTGAATTTGGGTGAAGTATATCCGAAACGAGCGGCGGAAAATAATCTTAACATGGCACCGGTATATGCAGGTCCTACTCCAATGCCAACTCCCGATCCGCGAGTGATGCAGCAGATGAATCAGACAATGATGGTGTATGCCGGTCCTGAGGAAATGAGCGGAAATAAAGTCAGACCTTATAACGGTTTCATTACTTTACAGGACTGCCCCGGCGGTAAGATGTGTTCGGTTTGCGGATGCCCTAATCAAGCACGAGCAAAGTTTTGCATAAATTGTGGTAATTTGCTCGAGGATTAGGTTTGGAATGATCGGAATGGATTATCAATTAACAAGATGTGTTTGGGAAATTACTCTGGCTTGCTGTTTCTCGTGTAAATACTGTGGTTCGAAAGGCGGAAAAGCACGCGAAAATGAACTTTCGACGATAGAATGCCTGGATGTTGCGGATCAACTGGCCGATTTGGGCTGCAGACGTGTTTCGATGATTGGCGGAGAAGTATTCATGCGAAAGGATTGGAAACAGATTGTTTCGCGTCTGACAACACAGGGCATCAGAGTAAATATTATTACAAACGGTTTTTACTTTCGAGATGAATTGATTGATGATCTGAAAGAGGCTATGGTGGAATCTGTTTCGGTTTCTCTGGATGGTCCGCAAGAGATTCATGATAAATATCGTCAGAGCGGAAGCTTTGAGCGTGCAATTATGGCGATTCGGGTATTATGCGAGGCTGGAATTCCCGTGTCGGTGATCACTACGTTGAATCGTGAAAATGTTGAATGCTTGGAAGAACTTTTGGGAATCCTTAATGCCTTCCCGATTTATGCTTGGCAACTTCAAGCATGTTCTCCGATGGGAAACGCAGCAAATGGCGGAATAGATTATGCCTTTGATACCAATAGTGTGATTAGTTTTGTAAATGAGCATGCAGGAAAGGTTTCTTACGCTTTGGGAGTTGCAGATAACATCGGATATTTTACACCTTCGGAAGGAAGTATTCGAGGAAATCTGAGTGGGGAAGCATACTTTAAGGGATGTCTTGCCGGAATATGTTCTATAGGAATTGACAGTGTGGGAAACGTACGTGGGTGCGAATCCATGTATGATGAGCGATTCAATGAGGGAAATATTCGAAAAGAGTCTTTGCGACAGATATGGGAGAACCCAGATAATTTTGCCTACAATCGAAAGTTCTCTCCGGATTTGCTGACAGGAAAATGCAGTACATGTGAAATGGGCAAGTATTGCGCAGGCGGCTGCAGATCGTATAATTATTTTGTGCACGGTAAACTTTATGAAGCTCCTTTCTGCGCGAGGGTATTTTCGTGATGCTTATGTTTATTCGGACGATATAATAATTGAGTTGTTTTAGGTTATGTACGGCGTCGGAAATACTTGATGAAATGATAAATGAAGGGCTATTATCATAAAGGAAAGGCTATTACATAAAGGAAAAGCTATTGTCACATGGAAAGGGGCAACAGATGGAACCGAGAGATCTTCATTATGATGCGTTTATAAGTTACAGACATTGTGAATTGGATAGATTTGTGGCTGTTAATTTGCATCGAAAACTTGAGAATTTTAAGATGCCAAAGTCTGCTTTGCCGCTTATTGCGCGCGGAAATGGCGCAATCGAGAGAGTTTTCAGAGATGAGGATGAATTGCCGCTGGCAAAGAATTTATCCGATCCGATAGACAGAGCACTTCGAAATGCCGAATATCTGGTGGTTATATGTACGCCCAGACTTTCAGCGTCCATGTGGTGCCAAAAAGAAATAGAGTCATTTATTAAGTATCATGATCGAAACCATGTATTGTTGGTGCTTGCCGAAGGTGAACCTGTTGAGTCATTCCCGGAGATTATGACTTATGAAGAGGTGGAAACTACCGATTCCGACGGCAATACAGTTATTACGAGAGTCTCCAGAGAACCTTTGGCAGCGGATGTACGCGGCAAGAATAATTTGGAACGACTTAAGGCTATGGATATGGCAGTTATGAAATTGGCGGCTGCTATGTTTGGCCTGAATTATGATGATATTCGTCAAAGACACAGAGAACAGCATCTTAAGAAGATGGTAACCATATGGAGCTCAATTGCGGCAGCGGTGTTTGCTTTTGCATTGGTGTGTCTGATTTTGCTGGCTACAATCAATAGGCAGAAGGTTGAGATAGAAGATAAGTATGCAGGAACCATAGCACAGGCATCACAGAACATGCTTGATGTGGGACGGCGTAATGATGCGATATATGCTTTAAGGAGTGTATTGCCGCAGACAACAGATAATGGTAAGAAGGTGTCCTATAACTCGGAAAGTTACCGTATGATGACGGAAGCTCTCGCATGTTTTAAGGATTCCGAAAGCCTCATTCCTACGAAGGTGTTTTCTGTACCGTCGGAAGTTGCGGATATGTGCGTATCTGATACCGGAAAGTATATTTTGCTGACATCTGACAACGGAACTTACTGTTTGTTTGATACCGTAAGCGGTGAGGAGATTTATTCTTTCAAAGTCACACAACCATTGAATACATTACCTGTATATGGATTTGATGGTGATAGTGGGCTGATATACTCTGATGCAGACGCTATTCATTATCTTAGTCTTTCTGACTTTTCCGACAGTAAATTACATGATACTCCCGGATTTGTTTTGAAATATAGTACAGTAGGTAATTCCGATGCGGGAACGGTTATTGTGCTTACGGATAATCTGATATGCGGATATCGGGACGGAGAGTGTACATATTCCGCTGATCTGCGGGAATATGGTGTAACGAAAGAACCGGCATTTTCGGAATGTGACGGAGTGGATTATGATGCTTCATTCTCCGTGGACGGCAAGTATTTTATTTGTAATATTATGAACAGCGACGGCGTGTTGTGGACTATGATGCTCGAAACCCAAAACGGTATTCCGGATTTGGTTATAGTAACCGAAAATGAGGTGGAAGTGAGCGTAACATCCGACGGAGATTATGTGTATATGACGGAGTATGATGGACGTAGTACTTCAAGTCGTTTACATATTATAGATGGATATACCGGCGATTTTCTGGATACTGTCAGTGTACCAATCAGTAATGTCAAGGACGAAGTTATGTTACAAAACGGTCTCCTTGTTCTAAACAATAACAGTGCAGTTCTTCTGGATTGCGTTTCGGGAGAACTTATTAATCAGTTGGACAATACCGGCACAATTTTGTCGGTAGTTCGCCTTTTTGATCAATATTATGCTGTTGATTCAGACGGACGTCTTTACTCATTGGCAGACGGAGTATTCGGCTTCGATATGTCACTTAATCTGTTCGGACTAATTCCGTGCGAGAAAATCGAAGTTTGTGCGGCGGCAGATAATAAGCTTTTCTACAAGTTTAGGGGCGCAAATTATGTGGCTATGTATGAAACGAAGGGTGAAGGAGTGACTATCGGCGAAAATGGAAACCCGGATACATTAACGGATGCGGCAATCGGTGATGATTTCAAATATAAGAATGAGTTCACAACCGCCAAAGATGCTTCATCGGTAGTTTCGGGTATTGAAGGTATAAACGAAGATTATGTATATTCGGCTGTTTATTCATATGATGAGACATTGATTGCTGTATTGATGCGTGATGGAAGTTTGCGAATATATGATGCTGAATCAAACAGTCTTTTGAAGGTTCTGTATTCTGTCGGAAATGTGACTTTATCATCATTTGTATATGTGCCGGAGGCGGATATTTATGTAATTAATGCATCTCCGTATTCCTATGTGCTGGATGAGAATTTGGACTACATTACCAAACTGAGTCTTGCGGAAGGATTTGATCAGGGAGGATTCGTGCTGAAGAAGGGAGACGGGGAGTATATAATTATCCCTTGGATTGAATATAACGATATGTTGAAATTGGCTGATGAAACGCTTGGAGACTACGTACCTGATGAAGCCGTAAAAGAAAAGTATGGAATCAGGTGAGAAACATTCGGTCTTTTGTTATTATAAGTGTATGACATTTATTGATACCCGATTACAAAAGTGAGGTAAATATGAAAAAGGCAACTCTTTTATTAATTTTATCACTTGCGCTTCTTTTCTCCGGATGCGGAAAGAAAGAGGAACTTGTTTTGCCGGATAACGTTATTTCGGAAACAGTAGAAGAGGCACAGGAAGAGAGTACGGATGCTGCACTTGTACAGGAGGAAGTTACGACTCCTGCTGATGAAGAACCGGAACAGATTGAAGAAAATATCGTTTCGCTTCAGCCGGTGTTTGATCTTGTTTCCGAATACGAATATGTAAATGACGAGAATAATGAATATTCGGTTGGAAGATTTTTGCGAAGCTATGTTCAACCAAATGAAGAAACAAGAGCGGCATATCCTGCACTTGCCGATGCACTTGATGAATATAATGATGGCGCAAAGAGTGAATTTGACTCCTTGTTTCCCGATTTCTGCGACAATGCCAAGAACGTTTTCAAGAAGAACAGTGACTCATATTGCTGGGATGTTGATGAAACAACCGTAGTTCGCGCCGATACGGAATACACGTGCTTTTGTAAGAGACACTACAGTTCCTGGGGAAACGGGGACCCGTTTGATGAGTATTATTGTGTAAATCTTGATAATAGAACCGGTAAACCGGTTGATATCAATGATGTTGTTCTTGATGCCAATAAATTCAATGCAGCAATTAATTCCGTTTATTCATCGAAATATGACAGTAATATTGAACTGAATCTTTTCGATCCTCAGAATCCGGAATTAACGGATTGCTGCTTAACGCCGCTTGGTATCAATGTATATATTGGCGCTGATAATCCGGATGTGGGTAATAATTTTGGTAAGTTTATTAGTATTGGCTTTGATCAATATCCCGATGTGTTAAATGATAAATATAAGTCACAGAGTGATGATTATGTTTATCCTTTTAACGCATATGAAGAGATATATGCGGATATTGATAATGACGGAGAGATAAATGTCATTACTTTTGAACCGACTGTTTCACAGGAATATGAGGGTTATAATGATTACGGCGGATATACTGTAAGCGTTGACGGCAATGTATATGATGACTTTGCCGGTAATTGGTTTATTAGATGGGAATTGTATTACGTTCATAAAAATGACGGAAATTATATTTATGCTTATTTCGAGGATTATGAAACGAAATATGTTCATATAATCAAATTTGAAGATTTGATTCCGACATATAGCGAATCGATAGGCGGAAATAAGCTTTGTGCAGTGGAAATTCCGAGTATAAATGCTCATTCCAATTATAAGTATTCTGCATTTACCAATTCGTCGGTTATTACCGATGTCAAATTTGGTGAGGCAGCTGTCGGTTCGTATCTTTATGTTAATGCTCCCACAGAGGATCTTTCCGATTCGCCGAAGCATTTGATTGAGATATATGAAATTGACGGTAAATATTATATCGAATATTTGAGTGAGAACTATTACGGTGCCGGCGAGATTGAATTGCTATCCGACAAACCCGAAATATCCGGCGGTGAATTTGTATATAATATCAGAATTCATTATTTCTCCGGCTTCTCATTTTCGGGAGATTTTCAGGGTGAAGGATATGAATGCACTCTTGCCGTTCATAAGAACGGAATGGTTTCATTGTCGGAGGGTACACCATTTTCGGAAGATACGGTTGAATTGTCTCCGTTTTACGATATTAGAATACATGAAAGCATACAGGATTATCGTGTGTATAATGAAGAGTGCATGAATCTCTGCGGTTCGTGGAGAAGCGAGGAAGCTGATAATAAGAGCGAAAGCTATGTTGAATTTATGGCAGACGGAACCGGTAATTATGTAGTGAAGAAGGAGACATACCCGGTTCATTTGAATATAGGTATATACAATGTTGAGCAGACGTATAGAGACGGCGAATATGAAATCCGATTCGATGGTGAGAAGGTTGGATATGCAAATCAGCCTTTTGAGGGTGCATTATTTATATATAATGCCGATAAAGACACGCTGACTCTTGACGGAACAGAGTTTTACAGAACGAAGTCCGGTGAGTGCTCTGTTGAGATAGAACCCGGTCCGGCATCAAGAGTAGATGAGGTTAAGGCAGATTGGGAACTTTATAATTCACCGACTGAAGAATGAGAGAAGAATGCATATGGATAGGATAAAATTATCGAAGGGGTTATTGATTTTGTTTACATTTGCCATGCTGTTGAATTTATTTGGTTGTAAGAAGACAGATGATGAGATTGCTGCAAATCTGGAATCGTTTGAGTTTAGTGAAAGCGGTTACAATGCCGGATTTGCTATCAGATTGGAAAAAGGTAAATTGATATATGAGAATCGGGACGAGGACAAAACGAAAAAGCGTAAGCTCGATGCTGAACTGAATTCCGAAATTTCGGATATTTTTGAACGACTTAAAGTCTATTCATGGGACGGTTTTGATGAATCCGATAATGATGTTCTGGACGGAATGGGATTTACTCTTTATGCCAAGTTTTCGGACGGAAGAGTAATACATGCAACAGGCAGCAACGCTTTCCCTAAGAATTACGACAAATTTGGGAGAGAAATGCGCGAACTGTTTGAAAAGAAAGGTGCGAAAACGTCTGAGGAACCGATAGACGGTGGCGTTACGGACAACAATACGGACTACGATGCGCCCAAAGAGATTCATTCGGACAATCTTGTGCGTTTTTCGGCAGGCTTTTATCATGAGGACAAGTTCGACAGTTCCAAAGGCAGATATTATACGTTTATACTAGGACCTGATTCTAACGGAGCAATCATTCTGAAGGACAGTGTCGGCGTCGATGGATTTGAGGTATCACAATCTGTGTTGGATGGCGTACAGACTATTATCAAAAAGTATGATTTGGCGAAGTTAAACGGTATAGATAAGATTACTGCCGGACTTCCGCCTGAATTTGAGGAGTGTGACTTTTGCGCCGAATATGACACTGGTGAAAGTATTCGCTTCTCGGAGAACAGTGATCCGTCTTCCGAGTGGGGACGTGAATTGATTGATTATCTTGCGGACATTTTTGCCGAGCACGGTGACGATCAATACCTGACATCTCGGTTTACCGGTGATATCAGCCGTTTTGATATTGAGATTCAAAAGGAAAATAAGCTCTATCAGTATGGAATGGACGGTAATAACCAGATATACAGAAGTATTTATGATGTTGATCTAGGAGAGATTCTTGATGATACATATTTGGATTCGGATCAGGAATTTGTTGACGGAATATTCAAGATTATCAGTGAAATGGAGATAAGGGACTTCGAGAACAATTATTCTTATTCGGATATTGCTGATGAGAATATGAAGACTCCGTATTTTTGTTTCTACATAGAATTTGAGGATGGGGATACCATGTCGGGAGCATCCGCGGATTCGGAGATTTATGACAAATTTATGCCTTTAGGTACCGAATTAATGAATTATATTGACGGATCCCTGAATCCTGAATCCGTAGATACGATAACTGTTTTCGGTGATCATGAGATTGTTCCTGTATGGAATGCGTACGCATCGTCGCAATTGGTTGATGATGACGATTACAATAAATATTATTCCATGAATCTTTTCGATAATGATCCGTTAACGGCTTATGCCGAAGGAGCAGACGATGACGGTATCGGCCAGATGGTTAAGATTGTGTTCGGTGAAGGTTATGATGCAACATGCTATGCAATAACAAGAATAGTCATTCGACCGGGATACCAAAAGTCACAGGATACGTTTTACAATAATTCCCGTCCGCTGAAGCTTGGTTTCTATTTCTCAAACGGAAGAGTGGAATATGCAGAATTTGACAAGGATTATGATATGGGTTCCGAGTTCACAATTGACTTTGAGCCGGTTATTGCCAAAGACTGTATTATGGTTATCGAAGATGCAGTGAGCGGGAAGAAATACAATGATTTGTGTATCAGTGAAGTTACGTTCTATTCGCAGCAGACAAACGATATGATGATCTATGAACGTAATGTCGAGAGTAACAAACCTTCTTCGGATTATCTTATCGAAGCTTATAAAGGTGACGAAATGGTTTGGTCGCATATGACACATAATCCGCTTACGGAACTTAGCGGAAGCGCGTTCCTTACTTATGGATTCGGTAAGGTAATTGCATATGATGAGCAGAAAGTCATAGCTCTCGATGCTATGACGGGGGATACTATTTGGTCGAATGAGGATACAGGATTTCCGAGTGCATATTCCTTTGACAGTAATGGGAACCTGTATATTTGCAGCTATTATGGCGGGAGCCTTTGTGTTATTGATCCGAAAGGAAATACAATCCGGAAAGAAGATCATTTCGCCGGGGAGGAGTATGACTGGGCGTCTATGCTTATTTTACGTCCTGATGGAAATATGAGTGTCGATTTTGATATGTATAACGATTATGACGGAGACGGAAGAATATATACGACAAAGTATTAATACGGTGAATAATAGGATACGATACGGGAGAATGTAATATATGTTTGCAAAATGCTTGATAGTCGGAATTGGCGGATGCGTCGGTTCAATTTTGAGATATTTGATAAGTTTGATACCGATGAGTGAGAAGTGTTCTTTTCCGATAAAAACCTTTTTCACCAATGTTATCGGCGCATTTATTATAGGGCTGATTGTTGCTGTTGCGCTGAAACGCCCTGATATGGATCCGAAGACGACACTACTTATTAAGACCGGTTTTTGCGGCGGATTCACGACTTTTTCCACGTTCGCTCTAGAATCATCTGATCTGATTGGTAAAGGTCAGTGGGGAATTGCCGGGACGTATATGATTCTGAGTGTGATTATGAGCGTGCTTGCTGTGTTGGCAGCCGAGGCGCTGGTTGGCAAAATGGCATAATGCCTCTGGCCGAAATTGAATTACAAATCTTGCCCGGAATGCGAATATGCTGTCCTTTCTTTTGCGTTTCTGTTATGATAGGAAGGATGGCGTGTTTATACGCAATATACTGTTAAAATATAAATGAGGTTCTTCATGAATTATATAAAAAGAGTATTAGTGTTAATCTCTACACTCCTTTTTTTGCTGTGCAGTCTGCCCAGTACTGTTTTTGCGCAAACGGATGCGCTTCAAAAGACAGTGCGGGTAGGCTATTTTACTATGGAGAATTTTATGGAGGGCGGCGCGGATGGTTTGCCACAGTCCGGCTTTACGTATGAACTTTTATGTGAAATTGCGACATATAACCATTGGAATGTAGAGTTCGTGTATGGTGAATTTGGTGATTTGCTTAAACAACTGGAAGAGGGAACGATAGATATTCTTCCGAATGTGATTCGTACCGAGGAGCGTCAAAGCCGTTTTTTATTTCATGATCTATGTTTAAATGAAGAACATTATTATATATCTGCGATTGGTTCCGAAGTGAATCTCGATTCGTGGGATATATCTATGTTGAATGGAAAGCGACTGGCTGTGGTAAAGGATGCCTATGAAGGAGTACTCTTTGACAAATGGGCAGATGAACATGATATATCCATGGAAAAGGTATATTGTGAAGGATTTGATGAAGCGTGGGATTTGCTGGAATTATCCGAAGCGGATTATATTCTGAATATTAATAATATTGCCCCCGGCCCGAGATTTACATCACTTTGTGAGATAGGAGAAAGCGGGGTATATTTTGCGATAGCACGTGGCCGATCCGATATTCTTTCGGATATTGATTTTTCGCTGGATATGATTGATAGTGTAAGTCCGTTTTTACTTTCGGATTTACAACAGGAATTTTTGAATGAGGCGCTGTCATCTTATCAACTTTCTGCCGGTGAAAAGGCGTGGATAGAGCAACACGCTGTTCTTCGTGATAGTGTCAAATGAGTTATGAAAAACTGATGCTATAAGAAATGCTCTTCGAACTCGCCCACCCATTTCATTTTGATGGTGATTTTGAGGATTTTGGTTCCACCCTTGAGTTCTCAGAGCATGGTTGTACATTGAAAACT
>JAZLJS010000098.1:0-170712 GCA_045617945.1 Lachnospiraceae bacterium | reverse complement strand
AATAGTTTTAGTTAATTCTAACCCTGCTACAATTATGACAGATCCTGAGACAGCTGATGTAACATACATCGAGCCTCTTAATGTAGAACGTTTAGAGGAAATTATTGCAAAAGAACGTCCAGATGCGTTACTTCCTAACCTTGGAGGTCAGTCAGGACTTAACTTGTGTTCAGAGTTAAATAAAGCAGGCGTACTTGATAAGTATGGCGTAAAAGTAATTGGTGTTCAGGTTGACGCAATCGAAAGAGGTGAAGACCGAATTGAGTTCAAGAATACAATGAATAAGCTTGGAATCGAGATGGCAAGAAGCGAAGTTTCATACTCAGTAGAAGAAGCTCTTGCAATTGCCGATAAGCTTGGTCATCCCGTAGTTCTTCGTCCTGCCTATACAATGGGTGGTGCCGGCGGCGGACTTGTATATAACAAGGAAGAGCTTGCAACTGTTTGCGAAAGAGGTCTTAAGGCAAGTCTTGTTGGCCAGGTACTTGTTGAAGAGTCGATTCTTGGTTGGGAAGAACTTGAACTTGAAGTAGTAAGAGATGCCAAGGGACAGATGATTACAGTTTGCTTTATTGAAAACATCGATCCTTTGGGTGTTCATACAGGTGACTCTTTCTGTAGTGCACCGATGCTTACCATTTCCGATGATGTTCAGAAGGAATTGCAGCGTCAGGCATATTTGATTGTTGACTCCATCGGAGTTATCGGCGGAACAAACGTACAGTTCGCCAGAAATACGCAGGACGGCAGAATCATTGTTATCGAGATTAATCCTCGTACGAGCCGTTCTTCCGCACTTGCTTCCAAAGCAACAGGTTTCCCCATTGCTCTCGTCTCGGCAATGTTGGCAGCAGGACTGGATCTTGCGGATATTCCGTGCGGTAAATACGGAACACTTGATAAGTACGTTCCCGGCGGAGATTACATTGTTATTAAGTTTGCACGTTGGGCATTTGAGAAGTTTAAAGGTGCCGAAGATAAACTGGGTACACAGATGCGCGCCGTAGGCGAAGTAATGAGTATCGGTAAGACATACAAGGAAGCTTTCCAGAAGGCTATTCGTTCTCTTGAGATCGGATGCTACGGTTTGGGCGGTGCCAAGAATTATGCAGAACTTTCCTTAAAAGAATTGATGGATAAGATGCATATTGCTTCATCCCAGAGACAGTTCATTATGTATGAAGCAATTCGTAAAGGTGCATCGGTTGATGAACTGTACGAGATTACCAAGATCAAGCCTTACTTCTTAAATCAGATGAAAGAACTGGTGGAAGAGGAAGAAGAAATCAAGAAATATAAGGGAAGCGTTCCTCCTGCAGACGTTCTTAAGAAAGCAAAACAGGATGGATTTGCTGACAGATATTTGGCAGGACTTCTGGATGTTACGGAAGAGCAGATTCGAAATGCAAGATATGATGCAAACATTCGCGAAGCTTGGGACGGCGTTCATGTAAGCGGTACACAGGACAGCGCATATTATTATTCATCATATAATATTGAGCAGGATACTTCCAAGACGAGTACAAACAATAAGATAATGATTTTGGGCGGAGGCCCCAACAGAATCGGTCAGGGTATTGAATTCGACTATTGCTGTGTTCATGCTGCTATGGCACTTAAGAAGCTCGGATTCGAAACAATCATCGTAAACTGTAATCCCGAAACCGTTTCTACGGACTACGATACATCCGATAAACTTTACTTTGAACCGTTGACACTCGAAGATGTATTGAGCATTCACGATAAGGAGAAGCCGCTTGGCGTAATCGCACAGTTCGGTGGACAGACTCCGCTGAATCTGGCTGCAGACCTTAAGAAGAACGGTGTTAATATCCTCGGAACATCACCCGAGACAATTGATATGGCTGAGGACCGTGATTTGTTCCGCGCGATGATGGATAAGCTCGGTATTCCGATGCCGGAGTCGGGAATGGCGGTAAATGTTGACGAAGCAATTGCTATTGCAAACAAGATCGGTTATCCCGTAATGGTTCGTCCTTCCTACGTACTTGGCGGACGTGGAATGGAAGTGGTTCATGATGATGAACATATGCGTGTATACATGGCAGCAGCCGTTGGCGTTACACCGGACCGTCCGATTCTGATTGACAGATTCTTAAATAATGCGTTGGAGTGTGAAGCTGATGCCATCAGTGATGGTGAGAACGTATTTGTTCCGGCGGTTATGGAGCATATCGAGCTTGCCGGTATTCATTCCGGTGACTCCGCATGTGTGCTTCCTTCTAAGAATATTTCAGCCAAGAATGTTGAGATCATCAAGGATTATACACGTAAGATCGCCAAGGAAATGGGCGTTCGCGGTTTGATGAATATGCAGTATGCCATCGAAAAGGATGTTGTATATGTTCTCGAAGCCAATCCGAGAGCGAGCCGTACGGTTCCTTTGGTTTCCAAGGTTTGTAACATCGGAATGGTTCCTTTGGCAACAGAGATTATTACGATGCCTCTTACGGGAAAGACAAGCCCCGTTCCCGCACTTCGTGAGAAGAAGTTCAATCATTGCGGCGTCAAAGAAGCGGTATTCCCGTTCAATATGTTCCAGGAAGTCGATCCTTTGTTGGGACCTGAGATGCGTTCCACCGGAGAAGTACTTGGTATGGCGGCTGACTTTGGCGAAGCCTTCTTCAAGGCTGAGGAAGCTACGCAGACCGTTCTTCCGAAAGAGGGTACGGTTCTCATTTCCGTAAATGATCGTGATAAAGCGGAACTTGTTGAAGTGGCTCAGGGATTCCATGATTGCGGATTTGCAATCATTGCAACAGGCGGTACATACGATATGATTGTCGGCGCAGGCATTCCGGCCACAAAGGTATTTAAGCTTCAGCAGGGTCGCCCGAATGTAATGGATGTAATCACCAACAATGAGGTGAGCATCGTAATCAACACACCGGATGACAAGAAGGGTGCGCTTGATGACAGTTACATCCGTAAGGGAGTAATCAAGCAGAGAATCCCTTACGTTACAACGATGGCAGCAGCCAAGGCAAGTATTAAGGGTATTGCGGCAATGCAAAAGGGCGAAGGCAGTGTAAAGAGCCTGCAGCAATATCACAGTGAGATTGAAGATCTGTAAGCTGTATCGCAGTGCAATTGAAATTCTGACAGCAGTCGACAGACAGGTAGGTATAGAATTTTTGATGTATATAATGGAGGATTGACCATGTTAGATATGAAGTTTGTCCGTGAGAATCCGGATATCGTTAAGCAGAATATTAAGAATAAGTTTCAGGATGAGAAGCTTCCGATGGTAGACGAAGTAATCGAACTCGATGCCAAGCGCCGCAGTATGCAGCAGGAAGCGGATGATCTCCGTAACAAGAAGAATCAATTATCCAAGCAAATCGGCGCCCTGATGAAGGAAGGCAAGAAGACTGAGGCAGAAGAAGTTAAGGCTGAGGTTGCAAAGAGTGCGGCAAGACTTTCCGAACTTGAGAAGGAAGAGCCTGAAATTGCAGAACGTGTTACCAAGATTATGATGACACTCCCCAATATCATTGATCCTTCTGTTCCAATCGGTAAAGATGATTCCGAGAACGTTGAAGTTACCAAATACGGTGAACCCGTTGTTCCCGATTATGAGATTCCGTATCATACACAGATTATGGAAAGCTTTGATGGTATTGATATTGATTCCGCAGGAAAGGTAGCAGGTAACGGATTCTATTATCTGATGGGCGATATCGCAAGACTGCATTCCGCAGTGATTTCCTATGCGCGTGACTTTATGATCGATCGCGGATTTACTTATTGCGTTCCGCCTTTCATGATTCGTTCGAACGTTGTTACGGGTGTTATGAGCTTCGCAGAGATGGATGCCATGATGTACAAGATTGAAGGCGAGGATCTCTTCCTGATCGGTACAAGTGAACATTCCATGATCGGTAAATTTATCGACACAATCGTTCCCGAAGAAGAACTTCCCAAGACACTTACCAGCTATTCACCTTGTTTCCGTAAGGAAAAGGGTGCGCATGGTATTGAGGAACGTGGTGTATACAGAATTCACCAGTTTGAGAAGCAGGAAATGATCGTTGTCTGCAAGCCCGAAGATTCGCCGATGTGGTTCGACAAGCTGTGGCAGAATACGGTTGATCTGTTCCGTTCCATGGATATTCCCGTTCGTACATTGGAATGTTGTTCGGGCGATTTGGCTGACCTGAAGGTAAAGTCATTTGACGTAGAAGCATGGTCACCCCGCCAGAAGAAGTATTTCGAAGTCGGCAGCTGCAGTAACCTTGGTGATGCACAGGCCAGAAGATTGAAGATTCGTGTAAACGGCAAGGACGGCAAGTACTTTGCGCATACACTTAATAATACCGTTGTTGCTCCTCCTCGTATGTTGATTGCTTTCTTGGAGAACAATCTGCAGGCAGATGGAAGCGTTAGAATTCCCGAAGTTCTTCGTCCGTATATGGGCGGTAAGGAAGTATTGATTCCGAAGAAGTAATGGCCTAAAAGGAGTTCGCTCCTGATTTCACAAGCGAAATGGAGAGGTATATGGCAGATTCCGAACGTCGACTGGCGGTACTAATTGATGCCGAGAATATTTCAACCAAATATATAAAAGTCATACTCGATGAGGTTTCTAATTACGGAATAGCAACTTATAAGCGTGCGTACGGTGATTGGACATCCCCTGTAATTAAGAGTTGGAAGGATGAGGTATTGCAGAATTCCATCACTCCCATGCAGCAGTACAGTTACACACAGGGTAAGAATTCCACGGACTCGGCAATGATTATCGACGCCATGGATATTCTGTATTCCGGCAAAGTGGATGGCTTCTGCATTGTAAGCTCGGACAGTGACTTTACGCGATTAGCGTCCCGTTTGCGCGAAGCGGGGATGCTTGTCATCGGCATGGGCGAGAAGAAGACGGTTGAGGCGTTCCGTACATCCTGCACAATGTTTAAATATTTGGAAGTGCTGGCGGCCGAAGAAGATTCCTCTGCGGATATTTCTCGTGAGGATATCGAAGAAACCATCGTGAAGATTATCATGGATAATGAGGCGAATGATCGCGAAACTTCTATCGGTGAGATTGGAAGCAAAATCAGTAACCGTCACGCTGATTTCGATGTTCGAAACTATGGCTATTCCAAGCTTTCCAAGTTTTTGGAGAGCATGCAGAATCTTGACTTTGTACAGAAGAGCAATACAATATATGTTTACTTAAAGAAGAGTGATGTTTCTTATGAACAGGTTGAGAAAATCACACACGAATTGCTTAAGAAAGCTCCTAAGAAGGGTATGTATCTTTCTGTTTTGAAGGCTCAGTTAGAGAGAAAGATTCCGGGATTTAATATTCGTAATTATCAGTATTCGCGTTTTTCACGATTTGTTGAAGATATGCATATGGTTTCCGTAGCCGACAACAGTGTGATGCTGTGTGAGAAAGAGGATGCGACTAAGCGTCCTTCATCCGCAAAGAAAGGTGAGAAGAAATGAATATAGCGATTCTTGGTTGCGGTAATATCGCACAGACGATGGCTATTACATTGCAGCCTCTTAAAAATGTTACATGCTATGCCGTAGCGGCAAGAGATATGAAGCGTGCGCAGGTGTTTGCGGATAAGTACGGGTTTACGAAGGCATACGGTTCATATGTTGATATGCTGCAGGATCCGGCTGTTGAACTGGTATATATTGCCACACCGCATTCGCATCATTATGAGCATATCAAACTATGTTTGAAATATAATAAACATGTTTTGTGCGAAAAGGCATTTACGGCCAACGCACGTCAGGCCGAAGAAGTATTGCGTGAAGCCGAAGAAAAGGGCTTGTTGCTTACTGAGGCTATTTGGACGCGATATATGCCGATGCGTCAAATGATTCGTGATGTAGTATATAGCGGCGTCATCGGGCGTCCGACAACACTTTCGGCGAATCTGGGGTATCCTTTGGAACATGTGGAACGTATGGTTAAGCCGGAATTGTGCGGCGGCGCACTGCTGGATCTTGGCGTATATGCATTGAACTTCGCTTCCATGATTTTCGGAGATGATATAGAGAGCATGTCTGCTTCCTGTACAAAGCTTTCTTCCGGCGTGGATTCCCAAGAGACGATTATGCTTAGTTATGCGGATGGACGTATGGCTTCACTGTATGTTACGATGCTGGCACAGACGGACCGTCGCGGAATCATCAGTGGTACAAACGGATATATAGAGATTGAAAATATCAATAATTTTGAATCAATTCGTGTATATAATTTGGAACGCAAGGTTGTTGCTCAATATGCGGCTCCCATGCAGGTTACCGGATATGAATATGAGGTGCAATCCGCAATGCAGGCTATCTGGGATCAGAGAGTTGAATGTCCGGAAATGCCGCATATGGAGACTTTGTTAATGATGCGTCTGATGGACAGTATCCGTGCCGCATGGGGAATTCAGTTCCCGTATGCAGTCGAGAAATTGGATTCGGATTCTGCTTTGGAGGAAGAAGAGGAAGATACCGCAAGTCAGGAAGCGGAGAAGCATGTGATGCCCGAAGTAAAGCGGGAACGTCCGCAACGTCCGGGAAGTGAAGACGAAAGTTCCAAAGAATCGGAATCTGAACAGGATGATGCTAAAGAATCTGAAAGTAAAGATTTGGCAGACAATGAATCTGCTGATGAAGAATCTACATCCGGTGAATCAAAAGAGGCGGAATCGCAAAAATGATGATATATCAAGATTTCCCCTTGACATCATAATTGTTTTTGCATAAACTATATAAGGCTGTTGGCATACCGTCCGTGTCCGGAGGTGTCGGCAGTAATCGGAGGAATGATTTTTCCTTACTATTCGGTAATAGGAGGTGTAATCGTGGCTAATATTAAATCAGCAAAGAAGAGAATTCTTGTTATTAATAAGAAGACTGAGCGCAACAAAGCAATCAAGTCTGAAGTTAAGACATACATTAAGAAAGTTTACGCTGCAATCGAATCAGGCGACAAGGCAGCTGCATCTGCAGCTCTTCTTGAAGCAACAAGCAAGATTGATAAGGCAACATCTAAGGGTGTTTACCATAAGAACATGGCATCCAGAAAGATTTCCCGTATGAACATTGCTGTTAACAAGATGGCGTAAGGTTTATCTTATTCAAACATAAAAAGAGAGTGTGTACCGTCATGCACACTCTCTTTTTATTGTACGCCCATCGGCGCTTTTTATGCTTCTGTAATCGATGTTTCTATTATCTATTCTTCTGTCAAACTCTGCAACTGCTCCAATACAGCGGGGTCAAGATCTTCTGAGTTATATAGTTCAGAGAGTGTGGCGGGATCGATACCTTCTATCTCGTACAACTGCTCCAATACGTCGAGAGCTTCTTCGCTAACTGTCGGAGCATTTAGTGATGTCGTTGATAAGTATGCGTCGATCTGCGCCGGCTCTTTGTCATATGGGCTTTTCATTTTGGCCGGAAGTTCTGCTTTGCGTTTGGCAAATTCGGCAGCAGTCTGTGTATCACCGACATTTGTATAAATGTTTTCCATGATACTGAATACATAGTAATCGGAGACCGCATAGAAAGATGTTATTTGCGGGGAGGGAGATTTACGTTCCTGACGATCTCGCGAAACGATATCCCACAGAGAATAATAGTTGTTCTTCTGTGTCAATGAACCGGCAAATCGCTCTACACTTGCGGAAGGCGTTGTTATATCCCTGAATTCGTGTAGACAACTAAACAGCATAATAATAAGTACGATTGCCATAACAACAATTAAAACATCCAGGAAGCGAAGAAACGCTTTGGAATACATATTCTTTTTACGAAGTGAAGTTAATGTTTTATCATTCATATCTAGTCCTCCTGCTCCCATACAAATTTCTGCTCGATAGCAAGTTGACGTCCGCCGTTTGATGTGGACAGGAAATCGGCCATTTCTTCATCGGTGAATTGACAGTAATATTGCACCATTTTGTTGTAATCATCATAAATGATCTTCATTTTGGCCCATTCATCCTGAGATATAGAATCTGCGTACGAGTCGGATGTTGTATATCGTTCATATTGCTCGTAAAAGCTTGTTATGGTAGATGCGACCCGTGTGTACGGATTCTCGTATTGCCTGCTGATATTGTTTATACGGTATCGAGCCGCCTCAAATGTACGGAAAGAGTAGCTGTAATCACTAATCAAATTACGAAGATGGGTGTATTCCACATACGGAGTATCGGTGTAGAATCTGATACCTTTTTCCGAAATGAAACTGTCCAGATCCAGGTAGTTCTTCTCTTCGAAATACTGATTCATGATTGCCAGGTATTCTTCACTGTGCTTGTTGGCATATTTCGCTTTGCGGCTGCTGACAATGGAATATGATTTGGCTGACAGTATACATTCGGTTACAATGAGAATCAGCATTACAAAAATAATAATGAAACGAGCCAACAACGAACCTTGTACCTTGGCGGTTCGGAATACTTCGGCCTTGGTCTGATTGAATTCGTTATTGTACATTTCCATAGCTGCGGCATGCTGTCGAGCTTCGGTGTTCTCGGTACCGCAGTGTGCACAGAATCTTTGTTCCAGCGACATCTCGCCGCCACAATTCGGGCATTTCATCGGTGTATTTCCTCCCAGTGTTCATCAACGTATTTTTTGACATTATCGTACTCAACGATATTATATTCGTTGCGCATCTGTTCAAAAAGATCATGGTCGTAAGGTATGATTTCTTTGACTTTTATAAAAGCTTTTTCCGCAAGGGGTGAAATAATTGCAAGTTCGGACTTGGTAAGCGGAATGTATTTATCCTCCAGCTCACCGGTTAATTCGCATGCACCTGCCAATAGTCCGACATACGGATCCTTCTTATCGGGCAAATACGTAGAGTATTCGTAGCTGTTGTTAATTTGTTTGATGGTAGCCATTACACGAAGGATATTGTAATGCTCCCACAGATAAATCGGAGCATCGATATCTTCTTCCAGCAGACTGTAGTAATATTCGAGAAGATCCTCGTAGCGGTTCTCGTTATACATCGCATCCAGCTCGGGTGTATGTTCATTTAACCAGAGATAATCTTTCTCATAACTTCTGTTGTACATTCGATTGTCGATAATGCGGTATAAAACTAATGCGCCGCCAAGCAGTACAATAATCACAGCCAATATAATCATGGTGACTTTGAAACGCTTTCTGATGGCTGCTGTGGCTTCGGACTTACCGATATCGGACAAATCTTCCAGGTCATCTTTTACATCATTTAATTTATTCAGATATTCCTTTTCGGAACCTTTATAATACATTGTCCCGCAGTACGGGCAACGTGGCAATTCTTCCGAAAACGATGCGCCGCAGGTTGGGCAACTGATTTGTTTTTCCATATTAATCTCCACTTCGTTTGTGTCTGAACAACCACCTTTTATCATAGCTAAACCTATATGGAAAGTCAATTTGGAAAGATGATTTGTAAACCATTATATAATATGACTTTTCCTGCGTAGGGGGTTGAGATGAAAGCCTTCAATATGATATAATCTTTGCGGGGAAAATGTGATTAATAAGGGACACAAAAATCTATTATGGGTTTTTTGTGTCTTTTTGTTGTGCAAAAATATGAGACATTTGCAGAAAATATAAGGGTTCTGCAGGTGTTTTCTGTGTTCATTTTATAGATTATTTGTTTGGAGTCAGTCATGAATCATTTCGGATTAAAGCATACAAAGGCTATCGCATTATTAATGACTGCCGCATTTCTGCTGGCAGATATTAGTAGTGTTGTTTATGCTGCGCCTGAAGATGCTATTGTTGTTGAAAATGTAATAGACGGCAATTCCGGCGATGATTTGATTGTCGGTAATGACATGCAGTCAGGTTTGGACTCCAAAACCAATATTTCCGACGAAACAGCCGGTATTTCGGATAATAATCTTAATGTGAATACAGATAAGAATATAGATTTGGATTCCAATAAGGGTGATGATGCGAATACTGATTTGAATTTAGGAATTGATTCCGATGATGAGAATGCTGATTTGGTTACTGACCCGGATATTGACTTGAAGAAGGAACAGGGCTTGGATACAGATTTGGATAAAGAGCCGGGTTCGGATGCTGATTCGGATGAATCGGAAGATGAGAAATCAGCTTCTATAAAAGCAGTAAAGCCGATGCTGAAATCTTCGGGGATGTTGTTGGGTGCATCTTCTCCATACGTTGCTTCTGTTACAATTAACGGAACGGTAAATAATTACACAACGATAAAGGAAGCTTTTAATGCAGCGAATAGTGCATCGTCAGATTGCGAGATCAAACTTTTGGCGAATTGCTCATCTACTTCCCGTCTTTCGATTAATAATGCAAGCAAGAAGAAAATCACATTGAATCTGAATATATATACGCTGGAGATTATTGGCAGCAATAACGATAATGAAGCAAATTGCGCTATGTCCATTGCTACTCCGTTGGATATAGTAGGTGACAGTAGTAATAACGGAAAACTCCGTCTTACAAATTATTATTATGGGCTATGTACGACAGCATCTACTGTTGTGAATATTTATGACGGAGCGAATATTTATGCCAATACAAGCGGAACCAGCAATACTCGTATGATTGTAATCAGATATGGTACATTGAATTTCTATGGTGGAACAATGTATACGGAAAAAGCGACGCTTTTATCAATGTTGGTTACATGCAGCAAGATCAATATTTATAATGGCACGTTTCACTGGAATCCATCGAATAAGTCTTGGGGCGGATGTACGGATTCATTTAATTCCAATGGCAGTCGCGGTATGATTACGATTTATGGTGGTTATTATGACGGAAGATTGTGGTGCGGCGATACTACTGTAACCAATTATTATCATTTTATCGGTGGATATTATACTTTGGCCGGAATTAATACCAACGATGGTGAAAAGGCTTGGGCTGCCAACTTAGACGCCGGTGTTAATGCAGAAACGCTTAATCCGCCGGTAACTATAGGTGGGACGACCTATTATTATCGTATTCATTCGATAGATTGTTCTGCTTCGACGGCGTGTTCAGAAATGGGAACAGCTTTTGTTGATAAACAATCTTTGAAGGCCGGAGATACGGCAACATTTACGGCAACACCTGTAACCGGGTATCAGTTTCTTAACTGGACTGATCCAAACGGAACGCAGATTTCGACGACAAACCCTTATCTTAGAACCGTGGTTGAAGCTGACCGGGCAAAAGGAGTTAATCTGACCGCTCATTTTGTTCCTATTGCACCTACCGGACTTACACTTTCATCAGTGACGAATGACAGCATGACTATTACTTGGAATTCACCGGTTGCGAATTACTTATTATACATTGCAACAGATGAGTCATTTAATAATTGCCTGGCAGGATATAACGGGAAGTTAATTCCTGCGTCTTCGTCATCTACAACGTCGCAAACGGTTAGTGGTTTGTCAGCCGGTACGACATATTATATTCGTGTGGCGGCAAAGAATCCCGAAACCGGATTAGCGGGACCTTATTCCGTTGCCGTATCGGAGAAAACCCTGTTTAAGGTTACCTTTAATTATAGCGGACACGGTACGAATTTTGATGTGATGGGCAAAGTTGATTCATTACTTATGAATGCGGTTGGATCAACTTGGAGCAGTACGCTTGCACCGACTGCACCCGGATGTATTTTCCTTGATTGGTGTACTGATGCCACTCTTTCTACATCAGCGAATCTTTCCAATACGACAACAATTACCAAGGATTGTACGTATTACGCAAAATGGCATGAGCATGCATGGAAATATGAGAGCATTTCGACGACAGAAGGCGGGAAGATAGTTGCATATTGTACGAATGCATCTAATCCATGTGATTATTACGGTGATGCTGGATCGCATGGCGATTCGGTTTACATAACTATGTCTGCCAATAATGCAACATATACAGGAAGCATGTACTTGGACAGTAATATTACTCTTACGGGAGATACAAATTTTAATACCGTGACGGAGCAGTCACTTGGTAAATCAAGTATCAGATATTATACAAATCCGGAGTGCACAACAGAAACCGATACGCTATCATCCGGCGCCGGAGCAGCATCGGCAGGTGGTGCGCCGAAGAATGTCGGAACATATTATGCGAAGCTTGCTGTAATGGAGGGAACTAACGAAGTTGCATCGATAGTATCCAAGTTTGATATTACGAAGGCTGACAGCAGTATTACTACATATCCTACTGCTGTTACGAATTTGATATATGACGGATCGCCCAAGACACTTATTAATCCGGGAAGTGCATCGGGTGGAACACTTATGTATTTATGTGTGGATAATCCTTCGATTGACCCGGCCGACTTGCAATTATATTCTGCAACTGTTCCTCAGAGAACGGCTACCGGAGAAGTGAAGATATATTATTACGTAAAGGGTGATTCCAACCATAAGGATATTCCTGCAGGCAGTCCGATTACAGTCAGTATCGGCAAGGCAACCAGATTAACGATTGCGCCGACGATGCAGAACTATACATATGAACAGACAACAGCACTTCCGACACCGGGTACTAATCCGGCAAGAACGGATGCGGTTGTGTTTGAAGAAAATCCGGATGTGACTTTCTTCTATAATACATCGAACAGTAACGTTGGCGGTACGGAGTGGAAGGATATGACTTCGGATTCGTTGGCTGTAGGTGATTACTGGATGTATGCAGTTGTTTCGGCAACAGACAGTTACAATGAATATACTACGTCTACGTGTGCGTTCTCTGTATCCGCAACACCATGCACGGTTACACAGGCTCCTGTTCCGAGAAATCTTACTTATAACGAAGCAGAGCAGTTCCTTGTTTCGGCCGGCGAAGTTCACGGAGGAACGATGCAGTATTGCATGACAGAGGTAGGGGAATATTCCGAGACGATTCCCACACGTGAATTGGCTGAGACTTATACGGTTTACTACAAAGGTGTGGGAGATTCCAATCATACCAATAGTGCCGTTGGCAGCGTTACGGTGACCATTAAAAAAGCAAATGCTACTTTGAGTAAGGCTCCTGCTTCCAAGACCTTGACTTATACAGGTTCACCGCTTTCGCTTGTAGATGAAGGCGAAGCATACGGCGGAACGATGCAGTATAAGTTGGATACCGAAACATCGTATACAGATGCTATACCGACCGGAACGGATGCAGGCGAATACAACGTTAATTATTACATAAAAGGTGATGATAACCATAATGATACAGCACCGCAAACAGTCGCTGTAACTGTCCAAAAGGCCGACTGTTCTGTTACTGCGCCTTCGGCAAAGTCACTCGTTTACACAAGAACTGCACAGGATCTTGTTAATGCAGGTATTGTTTCGGGAGGTACGATGGAATATAGCCTTACAGGTGCAGAAGGAAGCTTTTCCACGACGATTCCGAAGGGAACAGAAAAGGGTGATTATACAGTTTATTATCGTGTGGTAGGTGATTCCAATCATAAGGATATCCCTGCAGGTGCGCCGATTACTGTCAGCATAGAAAAGACTACTCGATCTGAGATAGCCGTAACAATGCAGAGCTATACATATGGACAGACAACAGCAATTCCGGCACCGGATACCAATCCGGCCAGAACGGATGATGTTGTATTTGAAGAAGACCCGAATGTGACTTTCTTCTATAATACATCGGATAGTAACGTTGGCGGTACGGAGTGGAAGGATATGACATCCACTTCTTTAAAGGCGGGAACCTACTGGATGTATGCAAATGTTTCCGCGACGACGAGTTATCAGGAATATACGACCAATCCGGTAGAGTTTACGATTGCGAAGACATCGGAATACATTGTTGAAGCGCCTGTCGGAAACCTTACATATCGTCAGCATCTTTCGCGGGCAACACTTGACGGAGGAAGAGCATATGTATCGGGAAGTGCAACGTCACTTACCGGAGCATTTGATTGGAAAGATGATACGGTTGGAGCAATTGAACCGCATGTATCGGACAGTGATTCTACACTATATGATATGACTTTTACTCCGAGCGGTGATGATGCGGATAATTACCTTCCAAAGGAGTGTCAGGCAAAAGTAAATGTAGCGCCGAAACTTGTTGATCCTTTAATTGAGGCTAAGGTGAGCGAAACGGGAGCTGTAACCGAGACGATTACGGATGATGACGGAACGATACTTGTTGAAGGTAGGGATTACGAGAAGCAGGTAACTTCTGTTGATAAGGGAGAATATACGGAATATAAGGTTGATTATACCTTTATGAATGACTATACGGGAACGAAATCGAAGAAGTTGTCCGTTCCGAAGGAAACACCGGGAAAGAATCCGAATGATGTCATTATCTCCAGTGTGGAGGCTGCCCCGAAAGCAGAGAGTACTTTTGAGCCGGAAATGAAACCGGTATCATACAGTGATGCGAAAGTCATTATAAATGAAGATATAGAAAAGATTGCTTCGGATGCTTCGGATTCCCGACAGGGTGAGGCTGTTGCAATTATTACAAAACTTGAGACCCAGCCGAATGATATCGTTTATGATGCACAGATTACTCTGGAGATGGATGCGAAAGAGGAAGAAGACGTAGATACCAATGTGAAGGCTTCGATTCTTGGTGAAGCTAAGACCATTCCGAATGTAAGTGAAGACATTCGATACATCGATATATCCGTATATCTTCTGTATACCGTAACAGATATGAGTACAGGTACAGAGGTTGTTCGTACCAAACAGCCGATTCATGATACGGGAGAGAAGGTAGAGACGATTGTAATTAAGGCTCCGTCAGATCTTCCGCCTGTTGCATCGCATCAGGAGAGAACGTATTACATTGTCAGAGAACATGAAGGAGATTCTCAGATCATTGCAACATCCAATACACCTGAGATTGCATTTTCATCAAGCCTGTTCTCAACGTATGCGCTCTTGTATGCAGACAGGGATAAACCGGTTCCGGTACCGCCCGGAGGAGATGATAAACCGCTTCCTTCGGATTCATATATGTTGCAGATGGCATTGAAGAACAAAGCGGGAGCCAATATCGTACCGGTATTTGGCGGCAGCTATAAGTTCGTATCTCCGAAGACTTCCGATACGAAGGAAATCTACGTATTCACAGCATTGATGGTTGTGGGTGCGGCCGCTGTGGTTATGGCGTTGAAGAAGAGAAAGAGCAAGTGACTTTTGCAAAGGCAATAATTAAGTTTGCTGCGTTGAAGATAAGAAAGAGCAAGTGAGTTTAGTATGTTTATGTTTGATTTGATTCAATTTAGAAGAATAGGAAGATACTGTAAGGCATTGATTTTGCTATTTCTGTTATTTTTTTTGATAATGCCGGGATTTGCGTGTGAAGTTTACGCAGGAACGGATGATATTACTGTTTCTGTAGGTGATTCGTCCGGTGCTGCGACAGACAAACAGTATCCCAATGCGGTTGTAACAGGCGCTGTTAATCAAGTGGTTATAACTATTGACAGTGGTTCTTTTTCAACAGATTCTTCTTATACGGTTGTCAGCCAGGATATAAAAGGTCTTTCCAAAACATTTAGTGTGAGTAATGCGGAAGAAGCACAGGCGCTTATTCGGAGTACGCATTTTTCGATTGCGTCCGATAAGCAGAATCAGACGGTAACAATTACTGTATCCGGTGGTCAGACTGATTTTTCGGCATTACCGTCTTATGCGACGATAAAGGTTACACAAAAGAATGTGGATGGTGTTCCGCATTATTACGGATATGTGACGGTAAATCCGGAAAATGGATATAACGGTGCGAATTCTATCAGATTTTCTGATGCTTATGCCCTTGCCAAGAAATTAATATATAATGGTCAGAAGGGTTATTTGGCTACGATTACCAGTAAGGCCGAAGACGAAATTCTGGACAATATTACAATGAATATGGGCTGGGGCGGCGGCGGTCGCGTAAAACCGGCCGATGCAGCACTTAATGGGGATACGTTTACACCAAACGGAAATATTATTGGCCCATATGTTGGAAGCACTAAATGGTATTGGGTCTGCGGGCCGGAAGCGGGTCAGGAGTTTTCTTTTACAAATTGGGAAATAAATGAACCCAATGGTCAGATTAGCAGTTCGAAAGCAGAGTATTTGCTGATGCTTCATAATATGGCCCAGAAAAGATGGAATGATGTGGATAACAGCTCATATAAGCTTCCCGGATTTTTTGTAGAGTGGTCGGAAGGATCATCCCAAGGGTCGCTTTTTGCTATGTCTGTAACTACATTGGATAGACATAAACATTCGTTTTCCTATAGTGCGTCAGAGAACGTGATTACCGCTACATGCAGTAATTCGGATGGAAATTGTGATCTTCCGGGGCTTGTTGATAAATTGACATTAACAGCGGAAGATGCTGCCTATACAGGCAATCCTTATGGTGGTGCAACAACCGATAAAGCTACATTTGCAAACGCAAATATTGGTGATGCGTTGTATTACCTGCCTGATGGAACGACACTTACAAATTCTTCAAACAGTGGTGCGCTTGGTGAAGGATTGGCACCTGTTAATATTGGATCATACATAGTAAAAGTCACAGTGACCGATAAAACGGATTCCACCAAGACTGCAACTGCGATTGATTCTTTTGAGATTACTAAAGGCCAGCGCCCTGCAGGTAGTATGTACATCTCGGTTACCAGCCCTATTATTTACGGACAGAAGCCGATTGATTTACAGGTTGTAAATACACTTTCCGATACACCGAATACGAAGGTTTATTACAGTACTTCAAGTGTTGTCGATCCGACAACTGCAACCGAATGTGATTTGACCAATCTGCCGATTCTTGATGCGGGAACTTACTATTTCTTTGCAACCGCGGAAGAGACCGACAATTATGCTTCATTTACAACACCGGTGGCAGAGCTTAAGGTAAATCCGAAACCGATTGGCGTGACATGGACAAATACGGAACTTAATTATAACGGTGTTGAGCAGGGTCCTGTTGCTACCGCCAAGGAAGAGGATCTGGTTAAGTCCACGGATACGGTTTCTCTTGATGTATCAGGTAAGCAAATCAATGCGGGTGAATATACTGCGACCGCAACCTCCGATAATACGAACTATGTAGTGAAGGATGCGGATAAACAGCAGGATTATTCCATTAAAAAGGTTGAATTGATACTGTATCCCGCAGCCCAGGTTATTCATGCCGGTCAGACGATTCTGTCCGATATATCGGTAATCAGAGCCAAGAATCTTGTGAATAATGAAAGTCTTGAATCGGCACTCGGAACCCAGGCTTCACTTGTAAAGGTAGTATGTAATACGCCTTATGATACAAAGGGAACTTATGATCTGTTGATTGATAAAGGTTCGGTATCCCCTGCAAACTATACGATTTCAACCGAGGCAGGAACACTGACGGTAACCGACAGCGGTTCTCCTATAAAGCCGGATCCTACCGATCCTTCGTGTGGTGATATATATACGGAAACCATTAAGGAAGAGAATCTTCCGGAGGCTCAGCTTACTTCCCTTACCCCGGAAGTGGCAGAAGAAGTGTTGGGTGAAGATGATGTAGAGAAGGTAAAAAGCGGTGCTGATGCGCTAATCTATCTGGATCTTTCGGATGCTACTCAGAGAGTAAAAACGACAAGCGGTGTAATGGATGAATTTAATAATGCCAAGTCCGCAGGTATGACGATGTATGAAGATACCATTTTGGATTTGTCACTGTATAAGAGAATTCTTGGAAGTACACCTACGGAACCTGAGAAGTTGACGGAGCTCGGAACAACAGTAAGTATCACTGTAGAAGTACCTATAGAGCTTACAGAGGTACCTTCGGGATATACGAGAGAGTTTGAAGTAATTCGTCGACATGTCGATTCTACGGGCAATGCATCATACGAGAAGCTTTCGGCATCATACAACAACGGAAGGATTACGTTTGCAACGAACAAATTCTCCGAATATGCGCTTATGTATATTGACAGATTGATTCCGGTGCCTCCTACAGGCGGCGGAAGCGGAGACGGAGGCAAGGTGCTTCCTTCGGATTCATATATGTTGCAGATGGCATTAAAGAACAAAGCGGGAGCCAATATCGTACCGGTATTTGGCGGCAGCTATAAGTTCGTATCTCCGAAGACTTCCGATACGAAGGAAATCTACGTATTCACAGCATTGATGGTTGTGGGTGCGGCCGCTGTGGTTCTGGCATTGAAGAAGAGAAAGAGTAAGTGAGTTCAGTAGTTTGCAATGAAATAATTGGTTGTGATGAAGAGAAGAGCAAGTGACTTTTGCAAAGGCAAAAATTAAGATGGTTGTGATGAAGAGAAGAGCAAGGGACTTTTGGAATTTGCAATAATTACTGCGATTGAGTTGAAGAAAAGAAAGAGAAAATGAATTCACCCCCTATTGGTTAGGGGGTGAATTTTGTATATCTACATTTGTATATCTACATTTGCATGTTTACATTTGTATATTTACAATAGTATATCTACATCTGTATGTATACATTAGCTTGTCTACATTTGTATGGCAACATTAGTATGACAACATTTACATTGCAACATAATAGTGTAGAATTGTTTCAATTAACTGACGTTCTTCGCTGTTGGGATCATTCTCAACGGTAATACTGCAATCATCATTGAAAATCAGTGTCTCACGATTATCGGGGGAGTATTCCGGCCATTCGATGCCTTCAATGACGGGCTCACCACTGATAGCAAAATTCGTCCATGCATCGCAGACGTTGTCTGCCAATTCCGGAACAACCGTGCCACTGAATTGTTCGTCAACCAAATTGTGGAATACATAGGAAAGTTCGCATGCGTGACACGCTCCGACCCAATCAAAATTTGTATTCTTCTTGCGGAAATGATACATATAGGTCTTGCCGCTTCCACCTGCCATTGCGTGATTATATGCGGTCATGATAGCGGGTAAACGGAAGCTGTATTCATTCATCAAAGCTGTCTTAGCCCAAACTTCTTCCTCGTCGGCATGAAGTGCCAGAAAACGATCTATATTATCTTTTTCTTCTTCAGTGCACATGGATAATACGCGGTCTACCTTTGCACCGGTTACGTATTTTCCGAAAAGATCCAGCTTTGTTTGCAAAAGCTGTTCATATTCATCGCCTTTTGTGTCTGAAAGAGACGGTTCACATACATCGTCAATAAAATAGCGCATCTCATCTGCCGTTGTACCGATTATTAGATCGACGTCCTTGCCGGCACCGTCCAAAAGTGCCTGATAGGGATCCACCGGCAGAATGCTGTCTTCACCACGCAGAGGAAGAACACTCAGCGCACCGATTGCCTGTCCATCGCTTTCATCCAAATAGATTTCCGTAAGCTTTTCCTCGGACAGTGCCATCAGGTCATCCATGCAGGTGCCGTTTGCTTTTTCAAGGAGTTTTTGTGCAACTCCGATTTCGGCAAAACGCTCATGTGTCATCGTAAAGTTGACGGCACCACTTTCTGCAATGGCGCGATGGAAGAGACCTTCCGTTCCGTCTGCAATCAGCAACTCGGTAACGGAACCACCGCCTGCAGATTCGCCGAAAATTGTCACATTCGCAGGATCACCGCCGAATGCTTCAATGTTCTGTTGTACCCATTTGAGTGCCTGAATCTGATCAAGTAATCCGTTATAGCCGGATGTAGGGAAATTCTCGCCGCCTTCAACGTTGGAAAAATCAACAAAACCCATCGGTCCAACACGATAGTTGCAGCTGACAAGAAGAATATCAGGATGCTCTGTCACCAGATATTGTCCGTCATATAGAGGATCTGATGTGCCGCCGTAAGAATACGCACCTCCGTGAATCCAGAACATGACGGGCTTGTTTTTCTTTTTAAGATCGGCAGTCCAAATATTCAGCGTCAGACAATCCTCGCTCTGTCCTTCCGGATTCATACTTGCCAGTTCGGAGGATGCTTTTAATTGGATAGCGGATTTGCCGAAATGTGTAGCATCGTAGGTCCCATTATCAGCTTCAACAGGTTCCGGTGCCTTCCAACGCAACTCGCCGATTGGCGGTTTGGCATAAGGAATTCCTTTAAAGGATGAAATACCGTTTTCGGTCTTACCGACAAATGTACCATTGTAGCACTTTACACTAGGCGTTGTATCTTTTGCTGTGCAGGCAACTAATGACATCATAGCAGCAAGAACAAGAAATACTGAGAGTTTTTTCATGTGATTCATTTTCATACACCCCTTACTTATTGTCGGAAATATAATACATATATATTTCCGCATGTTTTTGCCCTGATACTTATTTGCAGTCTCAGGATGAATTGCCCTGATACTTGCACATTCAGGATGATTTGCCCTGATATTTGCATTCTCAGGATTTTCATAATGCGTTAATTTATTTTACACCATAATGGTGCGAATTTCATTACAGAAAGCGAGAACTGCAGAGTTTTTTATATGCTTTTGTATATGTTTTATATGTTTCATTTATATGTTTCTTTTATGTGTTTTGTGTTTGTTCGGTTTCAAGCGTGCTCTCTGCGTATGAATGGAATGCTTGAATGTGTTATGTAAACAAAAATTGTGTCTGGAGAGGCATTTTTGAGTATCCAGACACAAAAGCGAAAAAATAGTAATAACAAAATGCGTTATGTAAACCAACATTGTGTCTAGAACTCAATTTTAGGTGCATGTAGACACAATGTTGAGTAATACGAAATTTAAATGCCGAATTATGTAAACCGATTTGCGTCTAAAGCTTGTTTTTCTGATCTTTAGACACAAAAATTTTATGACTTTTTAAAACGACACAAATTATGTCAACCAAATTGCGTCCGGAATCAGTAATATGAGTCATCAGACACAAAGACAATCAAAACTATTCACTATTATCATAAAGCAAATCAAATCAAATCCATTCAGTGCTATCAATAGTAAATTCAAACTTGTCAAAACCAATCAAAACCAACAAAAGTCAAGGCCGTTTTGCATGCGTTGGTTGACACGTGTTCGGTTGATTTGTAAAATAAAACGTGCATAAACAAAGATCAGTTTTTATGATATCGTAAATGAAGATAAATTAGTCGTAGATATTAATTGAAGATTAATGATTGTAATCATTTCTTGAGATTAACAAATTGAAACTGATTTCTTGAGATTAACAAATTGAAAGTGATTTCTTGAGATTGACAAGTTGAAATTGATTTCTTGAGACTAACAAATTGAAACTGATTTATTGATACTTAAACAGATGGGATGATATATGGATCAGAATCATATTCGTAATTTTTGCATAATTGCACATATTGATCATGGTAAATCCACGTTGGCGGACCGAATTATCGAGAAGACAGGTTTGCTTACGGCGCGTGAGATGCAGGCCCAGGTTCTTGATAATATGGATTTGGAGAGGGAACGTGGAATTACAATTAAGTCGCAGGCCGTGCGTACGATTTATAAGGCGAAGAATGGTGAGGAGTATACTTTCAATTTGATTGATACCCCGGGGCATGTTGACTTTAATTATGAAGTGTCTCGTTCATTGGCAGCTTGTGACGGTGCGATACTCGTTGTTGATGCTGCGCAGGGAATTGAAGCGCAGACGTTGGCTAATGTGTATATGGCACTTGATCATGATCTGGATGTTTTCCCGGTTATTAATAAGATTGATTTGCCGTCGGCAGAACCACAGCGAGTTATTGATGAAATTGAAGATGTGATTGGAATCGAGGCGCAGGATGCACCGCAAATATCCGCAAAGAACGGAATTAATATTGAAGCGGTCCTAGAGGCAATTGTTAATAAGATTCCGGCACCGAAGGGCGACTCAACTGCCCCATTGAAAGCATTAATATTTGATTCCATTTATGATTCCTATAAGGGAGTTATCGTATTCTTCCGTATGATGGACGGATGCGTTAAACGAGGAATGACCGTGCGAATGATGGCTACAGGCGCAACTTGTGAAGTTGTGGAGGTTGGTTATTTCGGGGCGGGACAGTTTATTCCATGCGATGAATTGTCGGCCGGCATGGTAGGATATCTGACGGCGTCCATTAAGAATGTGCGTGACACGATGGTTGGTGATACTATTACCGATAATGATAGACCGTGCAGTGAAGCACTTCCGGGTTATAAGAAGGTACAGTCTATGGTATATTGCGGGCTGTATCCGGCAGATGGCGCCAAGTACCCTGATTTGCGAGATGCACTGGAGAAATTGCAGCTGAATGATGCTTCTCTTTATTATGAACCTGAGACTTCCATTGCACTTGGATTTGGCTTCCGATGCGGCTTTTTGGGACTGTTGCATTTGGAAATTGTTCAGGAGCGTTTGGAGCGTGAATATAACTTGGATCTTGTGACGACGGCACCGGGTGTTGTTTACAAGGTTTATTGTACCGACGGAACGCTTATTGAATTGACCAATCCGACTAATTTGCCCGATCCATCCCAGATTGAGTACATGGAAGAGCCGATTGTTTCGGCAGAGATTATGGTGACGAAGGATTATGTCGGTGCCATTATGGAGTTGTGTCAGAATAGACGCGGACGTTATCTTTCCATGGAGTACATGGAGGAGACGCGTGCCCTGCTGAAGTACGAACTTCCGCTGAATGAGATTATTTATGATTTCTTTGATGCACTTAAGTCAAAGTCACGAGGCTATGCATCGTTTGACTATGAGATGAAAGGCTATGAACAATCAGATCTGGTGAAGTTGGATATTCTGATTAATCATGAGGAAGTGGATGCATTGTCCTTCATAGTGCATGCGGAAAGTGCTTATGAGCGCGGTCGCAAGATGTGTGAGAAACTGAAGGACGAAATTCCCAGACATTTGTTTGAGATTCCGATTCAGGCTGCCATCGGCAGCAAAATCATTGCCCGTGAGACTGTTAAGGCTGTCCGGAAGGATGTTCTTGCCAAGTGTTACGGTGGTGATATTACACGTAAGAAGAAACTTCTGGAGAAGCAGAAGGAAGGTAAGAAGCGTATGCGTCAAATCGGAAATGTGGAAATCCCTCAGAAAGCCTTCATGAGTGTATTGAAACTGGACGAAGAATAACAAATATTTTGTCGCAAGATGAGATGCTGTTGCGATAAAACGACTTTGGCGAAGAATAACAAATATTTTGTCGCAAGATGAGATGCTGTTGTGATAGAGCGACATAGGCGAAGAATAACAAATATTTTGTCGCAAGATGAGATGCTGTTGTGATAGAACGACATAGGCGAAGAATAATGAAAGAGTTGGAATTGTATGTGCATATTCCGTTCTGTGTAAGAAAGTGTAATTATTGCGACTTTCTCTCGGCTCCGGCTGATGAGAAAGCACAGAATGAGTATGTTGCAGCTTTATTAAATGAAATAGAGATTAGAAGCGGTGCAATGAAGGATTGCACCGTTTCTTCTATATATATAGGTGGTGGTACCCCATCCGTGCTGGTGCCCGGAAAAGTCACAGAGATATTATGTAAACTGAAGAACTGCTTTTTCATCTCGAAAGATGCTGAGATTACGATTGAAGTAAATCCGGGGACGACAAATTTATGTAAACTAAAGGAATACAAAGCGGCTGGGATAAACCGTATCAGTATCGGTTGCCAGTCTGCTAATGAAGAAGAGTTGCGCATGCTTGGAAGGATACATGACTTTGCGGAGTTTCAAAAGTGTTATGACATGGTACGTCAAGTCGGATTTGATAATGTTAATGTGGATTTGATGACAGCACTTCCCAGACAGGATATTTCGAAGCTTAATGCGTCTATTGATGCGGTGCTGGGACTGAAAATGCGTCCCGAGCATATTTCCGCGTACTCACTTATCATTGAAGAGAATACTCCGTTTTATGAGCAATTCAAGGAATGTGATGGGCCGGTTGTCGGCGAGGAGATGGAGCGAAAACTGTATTGGCATATGGTGAACAGACTTGCAGATGCCGGCTATGTTCACTATGAAATTTCCAATTTTGCCTATCCCGGATATGAAAGTCGTCATAACAGCGGTTACTGGACAGGTGTTTCATATATGGGACTGGGATTGGGCGCGTCATCGTATCTTCCTAAGGAACGATGCCTGAATGCTGCTACCGGAAGCATAGAAAACTGTAACGTAGCCGAAAATAGAGATGGCGTCGTGAATGGTATAAGTGATCAGAATAGTGTTGGCATTGTGAACATTAATAATGCGGAAAATGGTGTTTTGTGTCGTGTGAAGAATCTTTCCGATATTACGGAATATAAGAGAGTGATTGCGGCTCTTTATAATAACAGCTATATCAATTCTGTTGTATGTGAGCAGGATGCAGAGAAACGGGTTAATTGTGACGCAAAACAGATGTATTGTGATGCAAAACAACAGCCGGAGATGGCGCAAGGTTTATTCGAAGAATATGAAATTATGTCAACCGAAGATTTGATGTCGGAATATATGTTTTTGGGACTTCGCATGATGTGTGGAGTATCATCAGCAGAATTTGAAAAGCGATTCAGGTGTCCGCTTTTCAGTGTTTATGGTGAGGAAATAAAGCATCTTGAACGTGAAGGAATGCTGAAACTTATTTATGAAGATAATGATAGTAATTCCGATAATGTGGAAATTATGTTAACCAATAAGGGCATTGATTACGGGAATTATGTTTTCGCGTCTTTTGTATGAAGTTGCATTTTTAATCTTACTTGTGCTTGACTATTTTTTAATCTGCCTTGCTTTGGATTGTCAAGGACGTAGCCGCAAAATTTTTTTTGCGGTGCTTCGCATCCTTGACTATCCAAGCCGGCAGATTATTTATTAATCAAGCACAAGTAAGGATATTAGGCGTTGCATCGATATGAAACGCGCTTTTAAAAACTCTATCTGTATGAAAATGGCGGTTTAAGGCCGTCCGAGCAGATAAGGATTGCGTTTTTGGAAATTCTATCTGTATGAAAATGACGGTTTTAGGCCGGTCGTACCGATAAGAAATGTATTTTTGAAAATTTTATCGGTATGAAAATGGCGGTTTAAGACCGGTCGTACCGATAAGAAATGTATTTTTGAAAATTTTATCGGTATGAAAATGGCGGTTTTGGGCCGGTCGTACCGATAAGAAATGTATTTTTGAAAATTTTATCGGTATGAAAATGGCGATTTTTAAACTGGTCGTACAGATAAGAATCGCATTTATGGAAATCTTATCGGTACGAAGCTTGATTATCAGTGTAAAAAGTACCGATAAGAAAAGCATTTATGGAAATCTTATCGGTACGAAGCTTGATTATCAGTGTAAAAAGTACCGATAAGAAAAGCACTTATGGAAATCCTATCGGTACGAAGCTTGATTATCAGGGTAAAAAGTACCGATAAGAAAAACACTTTTGGAAATCTTATCGGTACGAAGCCTTATGAGAATACATATATCGCAGATAAATCCAAATCTTGTTCAATTCAACATTTTTGTGTATAATTAATTCTGTATTTTTGTACCCTGACGCTGTAATAAAGTATGTCTTTGATCCTTCGTAAGATGGATTTCGCATGAGGAATCATAAAGTTGATTTTTTATGGCAAAATGAATTTCATATGAAGAATCATAAAGTTGATATTTTATGGCAAAATGGATTTCGCATGAAGAATCATAAAGTTGATTTTTTTGGCAAGATGGATTTCGCATGAAGAATCATAAAGTTGATTTTTTATGGAAAAATGAATTTCATATGAAGAATCATAAAGCTTATTTTTCACAGCAAAATGGAGTTCGTATGAAGAGTCAAAATGCTGATCATTAATACTGCATTATTTGTGTCACTCACAAAGGGTGCACGGCATAGTGAACTCGGAATTTATATAGCAAAATGGAGTGTTGTATGCACAAGTTCAGTGAGAACCTTTTCCAAAACGCAATAGATCTGAATGAAACGATTGTGTTCGAATATCATCTTCATGAGGATATTATTACTTTTTCCGAAAATATTAAGAAGTATATTCCCATGCCTCTTCGTGTGTCTGCTTTTGTCAACAAGATGGACTATCTCGGCAAGATTTATTCGGATGATGTCGAAAAAGCAATTTCATTTTTCACGTCCTTAAATGAAGTTGATAAGGTTCGCATGGAGTATATACGTTTCCTGGATTTTGCGGGGGACTTTTGTTGGTACCAACTGAAGGGTAAGTTTGAGTTTGATAGTGAAGGTGTGCCGATCCTTTTGTACGGAACCCTTGCTTATATAGATGATGAGACCAAGCATGAGCAGGAAGAGCGGGCAATTGCCAAGGATGCGCTTACCAAGCTTATGTCCAAAGAATCTTTCTTTGCAGCTGCGACGGAGTATATTAATGAGATTCCGGCAGATGTGGTTCCGTCATTGATGGTAATCGATCTTGATGATTTTGAAGACTGGAAGTCTGTTTATTCAGAAGTATCTTCTGAAGGTGTGATGATAGAGATTGCCAGAATCTTGAAACGTGCTTTCCGTGGCTCTGACTTGATCGGGCGTATTATGGAAGATCGTTTTATGGTTGTGATGAAGGGAATTCATGCAACCAATATTCTCTTGGAACGAGCCGCATATATTCGCCAGACGGTGAAAGAGGTATGGAGTGATTTTGACAATAACGGTGCGCTGACGGTTTCCATCGGTATCTCTGCCATGAACAATAAGACGGCAACGTTTGATTTGTTACATGCCAGAGCACTTGCGGCACTTGCCGATGCACAGAACTCCGGTAAAGATAACTATGTATTATACAGCGGTGATGACGAACGATTGGACATCAATACGAACCCGATTCTCTCATCCAAAGAGATGGAGATGATTCGGAATATTCTTGATCCCGTTTGCACATGGGCATACGCAGTTGATGAGAATTTCCAACTGCTTTATCGTAATTCCGCATTGAATAAACGTATGAACAATCCTTGTTCCGGATTGTGTTATTTGCAGAATAAGGGTTATGGTGAGCCATGTCCGGATTGCCCGATTCTGAAGATGGACGAGAGATATTCCTCGTACGATTGTAATGTGTATTCCACTTCCCTGCGAAGTGCGATTCCGATGCGTGTTACGCGGATAATCATGCGAAACGGTAAGAGTGTTTATCTGCTGGTGTCCGTAAATGAGAATATTGAAGATCAGCTCGCGACTATGAACGAGAGCGAACAGCGTACACAGAATGCAATGTTTGCAATGCAGGATGTTATTTGGGACATTAATCTTGATAAGAATCTGTGCGTTCGGATCAAAGAGCAGAATGTGAACAGCATTATTGATACGCGTATTGAGAATTACCGTAAACTGGTTGCACGATTTTCCGAAGAAGCGGTACATCCCGAGGATTGTAATCTGTTCTTTAAGGCAACGGATCCGAAGTATCTGCGTCAGGCATTTAAGTCCGGAAGGAGACTGTTTTGCAATGAGATTCGGCTGCGCCTTTTGGACGGCTCATATGAGTGGTACGGCGTATATACGATGTTTCTGAATCCGCAAAAGGAAGTTTCTTTGGAGAATCAGGAGATATCCGCACAGGCAGAGGTTCGCGACGATGTTCATGTTATGGTTGTATGCCTCAATGTGAACGAATACAAGAAACATTCCATAGAAGAAGTCGAGACCAAGATTAAGCACGAGATTATGCGCGAGAAGAGCAGTATTTTGAAAGATATGGCTCTTTCGTATGAACGTCATGAAAACGTGAATGATATGATCGGCATGCTCGTATTTGAGTATACGGTGGCTGACGCTTCGTATTATTTGTGCTCCAATTTTGATGACATTTTTACCTTGAACGACGATATGTTGAAGGATGAATGGTCACTTTTGGAGAATTTGAACGTATTTTCCGAAGACCGTGATATATATGAGAAGTTTTTGAATAATGCCAAAGAGAGCAATATGATTCAAAAAGTCACGGTGCGTATATATAACAAATTCGGCGTACCTACCTGGTACACCATTGTGTTGGAAGTTCTGCGCGGTATTAATAACCAGCCTGTTCGCTTTTTGGGTACTTTGCAGAATGTCAATGCAGAAATGGAAATAAAGGCAGAGATGGAGTACCGAGCGGATTATGATTCCCTTACCGGACTCTATAATAGCGAGACATTTTATCGCAAAGCCGGTGAACTGATTCGCATGAAAGATGAGAGTAATTTTGCCATTCTTGTTTTTGATATCGACCGTTTCCGTTTGATTAACGATCGTTACGGTATCGACACCGGTAACCGTGCCCTCTTTACCGTTGGCAAAATCATTCGCGAAGTTTCTCCGAAGGGAAGCATCGCGAAACGATATCAGGCAGATGAATTTTCGGTTTTGCTTGAATATGATACAGATCAGGATCTGGTGAATTATATGACGGAACTCTCCGGTAATATCAGGGATTCCAAGTTGTTGCCGATGAGTCTATCAGCTTATTTCGGAATTTACAAGATTACCGATAAAAATGTTCCGGTCCGTCTCATGTGCGATCGTGCGCGTGCCGTGAAGAAGCAGGTTAAGGGCAATGCGCTTACGAATTATGGCGTATATGACGATGTCATTCGTCTGAAACTTCGCGAGCAGGCGGAGATTGAAGAGGAGATGTTTAAAGCGCTTGCAAATCATGAATTTGTCATGTATTTGCAGCCGCAGATTGATCTTTCCACAGAGAAAATCATAGGTGCGGAAGCTCTTGTCCGTTGGAATCATCCGTTGAAGGGTGTTATGGTTCCGGCACAGTTTTTGGGCTTGTTTGAGAGCAACGGCTTTATTACCAAGATGGATATGTACATTTGGGAAGAAGCTTGCGCGTACCTTGCCGATTTGCAGAGCCGTGGTATATATTTGCCGATTTCGGTTAATATTTCGCGCGTTCATATCGGTAAGACCGATTTGGCGGATATATTGATACGTCTTGTTCATAAATACAATATTGAAGCCAGATTTCTGGAGTTGGAGATTACGGAGAATCTCTTTATCGATGATGTGGATGAACTGTTTGCCGAGATGGCGAAGCTAAAGTCACTCGGATTCAGAATTCATATGGATGATTTCGGTTCCGGCTATTCTTCGCTGAATATGTTGCGTAACGCACCGCTCGATACATTGAAGATTGATCGATTTTTCCTTGATGAAATCATGTCTACCGAAAGAGGAAAGATTATTGTGGAAGCATCTGTTCGCATGGCCAAGCAACTGGGGCTTGTTGTTATTGCCGAGGGTGTGGAAACCGTGGAGCAGCTTGACTTTTTAAAGGGAATCGGAACAGATATAGCGCAGGGGTATTATTATTCCAAACCGATTGCGCGGCAAGAGTTTGAAGTATTTGTTGAGAAATACAGATAAGTGGGGGCACAGAGGAATATGAAGTTTGTTAAAACGGAAGATTTGAGAATCGGAATGCGTTTGGCTAAGCCCATTTACAACAATAAAGGGGTATTGTTGTATGACCGTAATTCCAAACTTACCCAGCAGGGTATCGAATCTGTAAGAAACTTTAATTTGATCGGTATTTATATTTTGGAGCCGGCGGAGCCGTTGCCTCCGATGTCCGAGGAAGATATCGAATTCGAAAAGTTCCAGATGGTTTCTGTTTTCACCGTAAAGGATGAAATGCAGTCCATTTTGACGCAGGGACGTCAGATGAAATTACGTGGTTTTGCGGAGACGATTATTCGTAATTACGGAAGACTGGAACACAAAATCAACTTTATTCAGAACCTTCGAAGTAAGGAAGATTTTGTATATAAACATTGCCTTAATGTTGCTATTCTGGTGGCGATGATTTCGCATAAGATGAATATGCGAAGCGAAGAGCAGATTGAAGTTGTAATTGCTGCGATTCTTCATGATATCGGTAAATTGAAGGCCGACAAGAACCTTTTGGGTCGAAGCGATTTGACGTATGAGGAAGAGGCAGAGCTCAAATCATGTGAATATTCGGGTATTGCGATGATAGAAGATGCTTTTGCCGCAGCACCGAATATAAAGCGCAGTGTATTTCAGGCAAACAGAATGTTGCATGCCTATGAGAGTGAAGAAGAGCCGGATGGCGGCAAGATGGTTGACGGAGCGAAAGCTCTTGTTGTTGCCGAAATATATGACAGATTAACAGCGATCAGTTTGGATGATGAACCGGTGTCCGAGTTGTCTGTTTTGAAATTGATGATGGCCAATCAACAATATTTCGATCCCGTTGCGGTAAAGGCTTTGGTTGACAGTATTAATTTCCTGGCGGAGGGCGTTTGCGTTGAATTGTCCAATGGTGAGCGTGCTTTGGTCGTATCATCCAATCCGAATAATATTCTTCGTCCGATGGTATTGCTGTTCAGTACCAATACGTTGATTGATCTTGCACAAATGATGATGTATGGTGATATTGAAATAGTTGATGTCATGAAAACATTGGATAATCGTTATGTGATGGAGACAGTTCCGAACGGTGACGGCGAGTAATCCGAGACACCGTATTCTGATATAACTTATTTTATCAAGTCAGTTATTTACCAAATTCCCAACATGCAAATATGTAACCTAAGGCAGAGTATTCTCTGCCTTGGTTTCGTGTTGTTAAAACGAAGAAAAGTCACTTAAAAAATGTCGAACAGGTCATGTTCGGGAAAGGCGAAAAATGTTAAGCAGTGTTATTTCGGGCGGGGTATCAGGTGTATCCAGTTACCTTGTAAATGTTGAAAGTGATATGTCGGACGGATTACCGTCATTTGACTTGGTGGGAATGTTGTCACCGGAAGTGCGTGAGGCAAGAGAAAGAGTGCGGACTACGTTGAAAAATTTGGGGTATCCGTTGCCACCCAAGCATATTACGGTGAATTTGTCGCCGGCAGGAATCAGAAAGTACGGAACGCATTACGACCTGCCGCTTGCTGTCGGTGTACTGATTTCCATGGGTGTCTTAAATGCCGGGATGGTTCGGGATACATTTATGGCGGGAGAACTTCTTCTGTCGGGTCGACTGGAACCGGTGGGAGGGATTCTGCCGATGGTAATGGCAGCACAAAAAGCGGGAGTCGCACGTGCAATTGTTCCGATTGAAAATGCCGAGGAGGCGGCGTTGGTCGGAGGAATTGAGGTTTATGGTTTGACAGATATCACAGAGGTGATTGACTTTCTGCGGGAATCGCTTGATGTGGAAAAGACTGTGGTAGATATCGATGCCATGCTTGCCCGTGCACAGAATGAAGGTGCGGATATGGCATATATATGTGGGCAAAGTTTTGCAAAGCGTGGGATGGAAATCGCGGCAGCAGGTTTACATAATGTCATTATGGTGGGCCCTCCCGGATCGGGAAAAACGATGATGGCACGTGCGCTTCCATCCATAATGCCACCGATGACGATGGCAGAATGTCTCGAAGTTTCCGAGATTTACAGTGTAGCGGGGAAGCTGCGTAAGAATTGTTCGCTTGTAGCTTCGCGACCGTTTGTGGCACCGCATCATACGGCAACGGAGACATCACTTGTGGGAGGAGGCGGATATCCGCGTCCGGGAGCGGTGTCACTGGCACATAAGGGAATACTGTTTCTGGATGAACTCCCCGAATTCAGGCGTCATGCGCTTGAGGTGCTGCGGCAACCGTTGGAGGATCGGGAGATATTTATTCAGAGAAATCAGGAATCCTGTCGTTATCCGTCTGACTTTATGCTTGTGGCGGCGATGAATCCGTGCCCTTGCGGAAATTACCCCGATCTTACAAAATGCCACTGCAGTGATGCCGCAAGAGAACGCTATTCGTCGAAGATATCGGGTCCTCTGATGGATCGAATGGACATATGTCTTACCGTGGATAAAGTCATGCCAACCGATTTGTCGGGACGTTTTGTGGGGGAGAGTTCGGCCCGGATTCGTGAGAGAGTGATTCGTGCACACGAGATACAGAAGGAACGTTACAGTGCTGTCGGTAAAACATTTAATTCACAAATAAATAATGAAGAAATAGAAAAATATTGCTGCATGAGTTCGGAGGCGAAGGAATATCTTGCAAGATGTGCACGACAATATGATATGAGTGCGAGGACGTATTTTCGTGTGCTGAAGGTTGCCAGAACAATTGCGGATCTTGCGGCGTCTACGAGCATTGAAACAGCGCATGTGGCGGAAGCGATTCGCTATAAATGCAGCAGATAACACAGAAATGTTTGTAAACAAAACAGCAGATAACACGGCATTGCTTGCAAACAAAAGCAGCAGATAACACAGAAATGTTTGTAAATGATGCAGAGATAATGCAATAAAGGAAAAGTAGTGTACAGATTAGAAAGGATCATAAATAGAGATGGAAGACAGATTATATGATTATTGGGTTGCTACCCTGCAGGATGGGTATATTGGGAAACTTTTATCCATAGTGGAACGCGCGGGTGGGGCGCGGGCATTCTATGAAATGAGTGCGCTTGGAATGAAGGAGAAACTTGGGCTTTCCGACCGGCTGATTCGACATATTGAAAATAACCGAGGCGATCGGGATCTTGCGTATGAATATGAGCGCATGATGCAGTCAAAGATACGTTATGTAAACCACAATGACAGTGACTTTCCGAAAAGGTTGCGTACAATTTCGAGTCCGCCGTACGGATTGTTCGTTAAAGGTTCACTGCCGAAGGAAGGCAATGCGGCCGTTGCGGTTATCGGAGCACGCGAGTGCTCAGAGTACGGCCGTTTGATGGCAGAGTATTTTGGCAGCAGGCTGGGCAAAAAGGGCGTGGACATCATAAGCGGTATGGCGTGGGGGATCGACGGGTTGGCGCAGATGTCGGCCATTTCGGAGGGTGGCCATTCCTACGGCATTTTGGGTTGTGGGTGCGATATTATTTATCCAAGGAAAAATCAGCAACTCTATCATTTGTTGTGTGAAAACGGAAACGGTGTTATCTCGGAATATGCTCCAAAAACAACATCCGACAGCAGAAAATTTCCACCGCGTAATCGTATTATTTCCGGACTTGCGGACATTGTCCTTGTTGTTGAAGCCAGGGCCCAGAGCGGTACTTTGATTACGGTGGATATGGCGACGGACCAGGGGAAAACAATTATGATTGTTCCGGGGCGATTAACGGATCCGTTGAGTGTTGGTTGCCTGAATCTTATGAAGGAAGGTGCCATTCCGGCGCTGGGGCCGGAGTGTGTGCTGGAGGAACTATGTAATCTTGGAGTGTTTGACTTTCCGAAGGGGGATGTGCCAAATGAAGGACTGCCAACCGGGGATGTGCCAAATGAAGGACTGCCAAACCGGGAAGTACAGCATGGTGCGTTGCAACCCGTGTGGGCGGACTTGGGTGATGCCAAGAAGGCAATTATGCGTAAAATCGATTTTATGCCCATCGGAATTCAGACTCTTTCGGACAGTGTATCCATGGATATTTCAACACTTCTTGTGCACCTGTCGGAACTGGAGGCGGCAGGATTAATAAAGGAAATTTCTCCGGGATATTTCGTGCAAAATAAGGCATATGTATATGAGAAAAAATAAATTGTATTTTATATTTTTCTTGCAGGGCCCAAAATTTTAGTGTATAGTGTTGTCGATTTATACCCGCAAGACGCGGGCAGATATTGAAACGATTAATAGCATAATAATATAGAAGGAATGGATTACAGTGGCAAAATATTTGGTTATTGTGGAATCACCCGCAAAAGTAAAAAGTGTACAGAAATTTCTGGGAAGCAATTATAAGGTAATGGCGTGTCAGGGACATGTCCGTGATTTGCCGAAGAGTTCGCTCGGAATTGATGTAGAGAATGATTATGAGCCGAAGTATATAACGATTCGCGGAAAAGGTGATCTCTTGGCAGGACTTCGTAAAGAGGCCAAGAAGGCGGATAAGATTTATCTCGCAACTGACCCGGACCGTGAGGGAGAAGCAATTTCATGGCATTTGACATATGCTTTGTCGTTGGATCCCCAAAAGTTCAGCCGTATTACGTTTAATGAGATTACCAAGACTGCAGTTAAGGAATCCATCAAGCACGCACGTCCTTTGGAAATGGGATTGGTTGATGCGCAGCAGACGAGACGAATTCTGGACCGTATGGTTGGTTATCGCATTTCGCCTGTTCTGTGGGCCAAAATCAAACGCGGTCTGTCAGCGGGAAGAGTTCAGTCGGTGGCTCTCCGTATGATTTGTGATCGTGAGGAAGAAATCAACGCGTTTATTCCCGAAGAATATTGGACGATTGACGCAACCCTTTTGGCAAAGGGTTCCAAGAAGCCCGTAGAAGCCAAGCTTACGGCGGATGAAAACGGTAAGATTGCGCTTCCCGATGAGAAGACACAGAAAAAGATTTGCACGGAATTAAAGAAATCAGAATTTTTCGTGGATGATGTCAAAAAGGGTGAGAGAACGCGCAAACCGCCCGTACCGTTTACAACGTCTACATTGCAGCAGGAAGCCGGTAAGGTACTGAACTTCCCGACTCAGAAAACAATGCGTTTGGCACAGAGCCTTTATGAAGGTGTTGACATTAAAGGTGAGGGTACCGTAGGTATTATCACTTATCTGCGTACGGATTCCACCAGAGTTTCCGTGGAAGCGGATGCAATGGCGCGTGAGTATATAAAGGAGCGTTTCGGAGAGGAATATGTGAATACGTCCCCTGCGACGGAGGAAGGCAAGAGCAACAAGAAGATTCAGGACGCGCACGAAGCAATTCGTCCTACAGATCTTTCCCGTACTCCTGCGAAATTGAAGGATTCGTTAAGCAGAGATGAATTGCGTTTGTATACATTGATTTGGAATCGCTTTGCGGCCAGCCGTATGGCTGTTGCAAGATATGAGACCACTTCCGTGAAGATTTCAGCCGGAAAATACATTTTTACGGCATCTGCGGGAAAGTGTGTTTTCGAAGGCTTCCTGTCCGTATATAACGATCAGGCGGAAGAAGAACCTGCTAATTCTGTTATGGCAGATGTGAAACCCGGAATGAAACTGACTTTGCAGGAACTGCTTCCCAAGCAGCATTTTACACAGAGCGCACCGCATTTTACGGAGAGCTCCCTTGTAAAGGCGATGGAAGAACAGGGAATCGGACGTCCCAGTACATATGCACCTACCATTACAACGATTCAGGCGCGTCATTATGTGCTGAAGGAAGACAAGAATCTGTATGTTACGGAACTCGGTGAAGCGGTTAATTCCATGATGAAGGAAGCGTTCCCGAGTATTGTTGATGTGAAATTTACGGCGAATCTCGAACTCCTTTTAGACGAGATCGAAGAAGGTACCATCGGTTGGAAGACCATTGTGAAGAATTTCTATCCTGATCTGGATGAATCGGTAAAAGTCGCGGAAGCCGAGCTTACAAAGGTTGAGATTCGTGATGAAGTGTCTGATATTGCCTGCGACGTATGCGGTCGGATGATGGTAATTAAATACGGACCGCACGGAAAGTTTCTGGCGTGTCCGGGATTCCCGGAATGTCGGAACACCAAGCCCTATCTGGAAAAAATCGGAATTGCCTGTCCTGTTTGCGGCAAAGATATTGTTATACGCAAAACGAAAAAGGGCCGTCGTTTCTACGGCTGTGAAAGCGGATCGGAATGCACGTTTATGTCCTGGACCAAGCCGGTTTCCGAAAAATGTGAGCTGTGCGGATCTCTGATGGTTGAGAAGGGAAATAAACTTCAGTGCGCTAATCCTGATTGCGCACATGTACAGGATAAGAAAAAAGAAGTATAAATGTCTGAAAATTATTGAACATTTATTCAAATTGTGCTACAATATCACTTAGTGACGGAGGGACGATTTGAATGAGTGGAAATAGCGTAGAACTGTTGGACAAAACCCGCAAAATCAACAAACTGTTACATAATAACAGCAGCAGTAAGGTAGTATTTAATGATATCTGCGGGGTCTTGAAGGATATTCTCAAATCGAATGTTCTTGTAATTAGCAAAAAGGGTAAACTTCTTGGCTGCGGAACGCTTCGTTCCATTACACCAATCGAAGATTTGCTTACCGTAAAGGTTGGTGCTTTTGTTGATCCGAAGCTGAACGGTCGTTTGCTTGATGTGTTATCGACCAAAGAGAATGTTGATTTGATGACTTTGGGGTTCTCCCAGGAAGTTTTGGGCAGCGAATATAAGGCGATTGTTACTCCGATTGATATTGCCGGAGAAAGATTGGGAACTTTATTCATTTATAATGTTCAGTCTTCGTACACAATTGACGATATAATATTATGTGAGTACGGTGCAACGGTGGTCGGATTGGAAATGACCCGTGCCGTTACGGAAGAGAACGAAGAAGAAGTTCGTAAATTGCAGATAGTCCGTTCGGCGATCAATACACTGTCCTATTCGGAACTGGAAGCTGTATGGCATGTGTTTGAAGAATTGTCGGGGAACGAAGGAATACTGGTGGCATCCCGCGTGGCGGATCGTGTTGGAATTACCCGTTCCGTTATCGTAAATGCTCTTCGTAAGTTTGAAAGTGCCGGAGTTATCGAATCCAAGTCATCCGGAATGAAAGGAACCTATATCAAAGTCCTTAATCCTCTTGTATTTGATGAACTCGAAGCAGAACGCAGCAAGCATATGTGATGGACTGCCCGATAAATAATTGCATATCAATGGATTGAAGTATGAAAACGGATTTTGCGAAGCAGAATCCGTTTTTGTGTTTATTCCAAACTTATGCATTCTCTTTTGCATCAATATCTTGCACTTGTTACTATTTTAATATACAATATGAAGGGTTCGTATGTAGGGCTCGAAGTGCGCCCTAATGAACCAAACGGGGAGAAGAATATGATCACAACAGGAGTATTTGATTATATCAATGTTTTAGGAAAAGCTGCAGACGGTTCGTGGCTTCGTAATCAGGCAATTGCCAATAATATTGCCAATGTAGACACACCGAATTATAAGCGGCAGGATGTTTCTTTTGCGGCAGAATTGCAGCAGGCGATGGGCGATTCCAGATATCGTACACTTGACGAGAAGGTTGCGGCTGTGAACGGCAAGTTATCACATATTACGCCGCATACTTACACGGACAGCGCGGGATATTCTTATCGTTTGGACGGTAATAACGTTGATATTGATAATGAGAACGTGGAACTGGCTTCCAACCAGATTGTGTATAACGGAATTGTACAGAGTATTGATTCCGAGTTCCAGAATCTCAAGACGGTGATTAAGTAAGCAAAGGGGTAAATTATGAGTGTATTTAAGACTTTTGGTGTCAATGCATCCGGTATGACGGCTGAACGTTATCGTATGGATATCATTGCACAGAACGTTGCCAATGCGAATACTACACGCACGGAAGACGGAACTCCGTACCGTCGCAAAGTCGTTACCTTCCAGGAGAAGAACACGAATCCCGGCAGCTTCGGAACAATTTTCAGAAGAACCCGCGGAATGGACACCGGCGACGGTGTAAAAGTCACGGGAGTATTTGAAGACGGCTCCGATTTGACGATGGTATACGATCCTTCCAATCCTGATGCGGATGAGAACGGATATGTTTATTATCCTAATGTGAATATCGTCACGGAAATGACGAACATGATAGATGCATCCAGAGCATATGAGGCCAATGCGACGGCATTTACCGCCAGCAAAACAATCGCTATGAAGGGCCTCGAAATCGGAAAATAACAGTAGGTAAAGGAGAATACGATGGATATTTCTACATTTCTTAATATTTCTTCACCTGCGATTTCCAATGCGGCATCTGTAGCATCTACCAACACATCGCAGGCGGTGGACGAAAGTTTCGGTTCGTTGTTTCAGTCGGCATTGTCCAATTTGAATGAAACAAATACATTACTCAACAAACAGGAAGAAGAGGAAATCAAGTTTGCGCTCGGTATTTCCGAGAATACGCATGATTTGTCCATTGCGGCAGCCAAGGCATCTACGGCATTAAGCTATACGGTTGCTCTGCGCGATAAATTCCTGGAGGCTTATAAAGAGTTAATGCAGATACAAATCTAAATAAATTGATTTAAATATTTTAATTACATTTCCATGGGAGTAAGTCATGGTTGACAGATTAAAGGAACTCCTCCAGAAGGTATTGGACTGGTGGAATAAGTTTACGGCAAAACAGAAGACAGTGATTATCAGTATCACGGCAGGTGTTATATTGGCACTTGCTATTTTGGCTACGATATTAACAAGACCGCGATATGAAACACTGATTACCTGTGAAACAACGAAGGAAGCATCGGAGATTACCGAATTGCTGGAAGGAGACAGCATTCCGTATGAGATTACGGATGACGGTCTTATTATTTCCGTTCGTAAAGAAGATATTTCCACGGCAACGTTATTGCTGGGTGCCAATGACTATCCTGCGGACAGTTATAGTTTGGAAGCTGCACTTGCGGGTGGTTTCTCCACAACAGAATCTGACAAACAGAAGACTTACAAGCTGTATCAGGAACAACATCTGGAAGATATTATGGAAGCGGTCGGCGCGGTACGTGAAGCGTATGTGACTTTGTCCATTCCGGAAGATGACGGAACGCTTTTGGCACAGAAGGAAGAGGCATACGCATCCGTTATGCTGGAACTTCGTGAGGAACTGGGCGTCGGAATCGCCGAGAACTTTGCGAAGAATATAGCCACTGCTCTGGGTAACAAGACAACCGAGAATATTACGATTATCGATACAAACGGTAATCTTCTTTATTCAGGTTCCGAGGCGGCGGAGGGCGCATCTTCGGTTGTGAATACGACCAATCAGCTTCAACTCAAGCAAGAAGCCGAGCGCTTGATGAAACAGGAAGTTATCTCTGTTTTATTGGGCTCCAATCTTTTTGAAGACGTTAAGGTTTCTCCGAATCTTGTGATGGATTTCTCTTCCACGAACGAGACGGAGCATACATATACACAGGCCGATGCCAATGGCACGAATGTTTTGGCACATGAAGATACGTATGAAGCAGAAGGCACCGGCGGTGCGGGAGGAGTTCCCGGAACCGATACGAACGGTGAAGAGAATACGTATGTTATGGAGAACGGCAATGAATCGAATTATTCCGTTGCCGAGGAATCCAGAGATTATCTGCCCAGTGAGAAGATTGTTGACAAAGTCACACCCCCGGGAATGGTTGTGTACGCGTCATCATCGGTCGGCATTACTGCATCGCACTTTGTAATCTACAAAGAGGAAGAGGTAAAGGCGCAGGGCCTTTTGGACGGTATAACTTTTGATGAATTCACACAACAGAATTCCGAAATGGTTAAGAAGACCGTTGATGAAGAGATGTATGTGCTTGTTGCGAACGCAACGGGTATTCCTCGTGAGAACATTTCCATCGTAGCGTATGATGTTCCTATCTTCCAGGCAGACGAAGGATTGGGATTATCCGCTACGGATATTGCACAGATCCTGTTGATCGTTCTCGTATTGGCTTTGCTTGGTATTGTTGTATTCTCGACACTTCACAACAAGAAGGAAGAAGAAGCACCCGAGGAAGAACTGTCCGTTACGGATCTGTTGTCTCAGACGCAGGAGAATACTACTGTAGAAGATATCGATCTGGAGACCAAGTCCGAAATCAGACTTATGGTCGAGAAGTTTGTTGATGATAATCCGGATGCCGCAGCAGCTTTGATGCGCAACTGGCTGAATGAGGAGTGGGGCTGATTATGGCAAAGAATTCACAACCTGAAATTACCGGTTTGCAGAAGGCCGCGATTCTGTTAATTGCATTGGGACCCGAACGTTCTGCGCTGATATTTCAGCATTTGAAGGAAGAAGAAATCGAAGATCTGACATTGGAGATTGCCAATACCCGAAGTGTTACGCCGCAGGTTAAAGAGGACGTAATTAACGAATTCTATGAAGTTTGTCTGGCACAGCAGTACATCGCCGAAGGCGGTATCGGATATGCCAAGGAGTTGCTGGAGAAAGCACTCGGAAACGAAAAAGCACTGGACGTTATCGGCAAACTTACCGCTTCGTTGCAGGTTAAGCCCTTCGAATTTATTCGTAAGACAGAAGCTTCTCAGTTGTTGAACTTTATACAGGATGAACATCCGCAGACGATTGCCCTTATTTTGTCTTATCTGGCACCGAGCCAGGCGGCACTTATTATTTCTGCACTGCCGCCCGATCGTCAGTCGGACGTTGCTAAACGTATTGCGATGATGGACCGTACATCGCCGGATGTTATTAAAGAAGTTGAGAAAATATTGGAGACCAAATTGTCATCTCTTGTCAATCAGGATTACACCATTATCGGTGGTGTCGATGCAGTTGTTGATATCCTCAATACTGTTGACCGTAGTACCGAGAAACATATTATGGAGACTCTCGAAATCGACGAGCCCGAATTGGCAGACGAGATTCGAAAGAAGATGTTCGTATTCGAAGATATTCTTCTGTTGGACGACCGTGCAATACAGAGAGTGCTGCGTGATGTTGAACAGAGTGATTTGTCTGTTGCCTTGAAAGGTGCTAATGAAGAAGTTCAGAATGCTATCTTTAATAACCTGTCAAAGCGTTTGGCGGTTATGATCAAGGAAGATATGGAATTTATGGGTCCTGTTCGTATGAAGGACGTAGAAGAAGCACAGCAGAAGATCGTAAATGTCATCAGACGTTTGGAGGATGCTTCGGAAATTGTAATTTCACGTGGTGGAGGAGACGAGATCGTTGTCTAGTGGTTTACTGAAAGCATCATATATTACAGTTAAAGATGATGAAAAGCGTGTAATTGACTCCAATCAGATGGTTTCGGACCGCATTCAGAAACTTTCGGAGATGCTGCAGGACGCATCGGATCAAACTTTTGCCGAGGGATTTTCCGAAGGGCTCGATGCGTTAAATGTGGAGCAGTTGTTGATGGATCGAGACGCCATGGGTGATGTGGCAGATGCTTCGGTTTCCAACGAAGAAATGCTCTCAAGTGCCAGAGAAGAAGCCGAGAATATCATGTCGGAAGCGCGCAGAAATGCGGATGCAATTCTTGCAGATGCGAATGCACAGGCACAGGAGATCCTGTCCAATGCGGACGCGCAGGCCCAAGCAGCATTTTCCGATGCGCAGAAAAAGGGGTACGAAGAAGGTTCTGCTGCCGGCTATAATGACGGAATGCAGAAAATGTCGGCTGCCGAAGAAGAATTGAATGTACGTGCGGCAGCAATGGAAGAAATGTATCAGCGTCAGATATCGGAATTGGAGCCGCGTTTCGTGGAAGTGTTGACGGATATTTATTCACACATATTTCATGTGGACCTTTCCGGCAAGACGGAACTTATTTTGTATCTTTTGAAAGATGCGATCCGCGGAATAGATTCGGGCAGAGACTTTCTGGTTCATGTTTCCAAAGATGATTACACGGATGTTTGTGAACATAAGGAAGTGCTGTTGCAAGGCCTTTCGAGCCAGGCAAGCATGGAAATTATCGAAGATATTACACTTTCAAAGGGTGAATGCTTTGTGGAATCCGAGGGTGGCATTTTTGATTGCAGTCTCGGGACGGAATTGGAGCTTCTGAAGAAGGAACTGGTGTTATTGTCCTATACGGATGTAAACAGTCCGGCTTGACAGAAGCTTATACTATGTCGGAAATCAGATTATGAATTTGGATAAATACCGAAAGGTTTGCGATAAAACTTATTATAAGCGTTTGGGCAAGGTTGCCAATGTCGTCGGTTTAACGATCGAATCCAACGGTCCGGATGCAAAGATGGATGATCTGTGCCGGATTATTGTGGATGAGGAAACGGACAAATCTGTTATGGCCGAGGTGATCGGATTCAAAAACGGCAAAACATTGCTGATGCCTTTTGAAAATACCGAAGGAATCGGATCGGGATGCATTGTCGAGAATTTGGGATACCCGTTATCGGTCGGTGTCGGCGAGGAACTTCTCGGACAATGTCTGGACGGCATCGGACGTCCGATTGACGGAAGCGTTTTGAATACTAAAGAGAGTTATCCGATTGATGCACCTGCACCGGATCCGCTTTCGAGGGTCATCATCAATGAGGTTCTGCCTCTGGGTGTTAAAGCGGTAGATGGTATCATGTCTATCGGAAAGGGCCAGAGAATCGGTATATTCGCCGGTTCCGGTGTCGGAAAGAGTACTCTTTTGGGTATGTTTGCCCGTAATACGAAGGCAGATATTAACGTAATCGCCTTAATCGGCGAGCGTGGTCGAGAAGTTCGTGAATTTATTGAGCGAGATCTTGGTGAAGAAGGTATGAGAAGGTCGGTTGTTGTTGTGGCAACCTCCGATAAACCCGCTTTGATGCGTCGTAAAGCCGCACAGACAGCAACGGCGATTGCCGAATATTTTCGCGATCAGGGACGTGATGTTCTGTTGATGATGGATTCACTGACCCGTTTTTCCATGGCGCAGCGAGAGATTGGTTTGGCAAGCGGTGAGCCGCCCGTAACGAGAGGATATCCGCCCAGTGTATATGCACAAATGCCGAAACTTTTGGAACGAGCCGGAAACGGAAGTGTCGGTTCCATCACCGGTTTGTATACGGTTCTTGTGGACGGTGATGACTTTAACGAGCCGATTACGGACACGGCACGAAGCATTTTGGACGGACATATAATGCTTGACCGTAAGCTTGCACACAAGAATCATTATCCTGCGATTGACGTGTTGCAAAGTATTTCCCGTTGTATGAGCCAGATTGCCACAAAGGAGCATAAGGCCGTGGCCGGGAAACTGAAGACGGTGCTTGCCACATATACCGAAGCAGAGGATTTGATTAATATCGGTGCATATAAGGCCGGCGCCAATCCGAATATAGATTATGCAATTGACAAAATCGAACAGGTGAATGATTTCCTGTGCCAGGATGTGGATACCAAGTATTCTTTTGAAGAAGAAGTCGCGCTTTTGGAGGCTATTTTCTAAATTATGGCAAAGTTTGTTTATCGGATGCAGAGTATCCTAAGCATAAAGGAGAAGCTTGAAACCCAGGCAAAGAATGACTTTGCCGCGGCAGCGGCGGCGCTTAATGAGGAAGAGGAGAAGCTTGCGGCCTTGAAAGGGCGCAAGGATGATTATGAGTCGCTTCTTGCAAAGCTTTATTCGGATGTCTTGGATTTGCCAAAGATTAAAGAGACGCAGGATGCCATTGAACTGATGAAATATCAGATCAATATGCAGATCATTCGTGTGAAAGATGCGGAGATCAAGCTTGAACGGATGCGTGAGCGTCTGACGGAGGCAGTCATGGAACGCAAGACGCACGAGCGCTTGAAAGAGAAACAGTTTGAGCAGTTTTTGCGTGACGAAGCTGCTAAAGAGAGTAAAGAAATCGATGAACTCGTAAGTTTTCGTCATGGTAAAGATGAGTAGTTGTGCGTACGAACATTACGTAGGAAATACAGAGAGATAAGATGGCTAAAGAAGAAATGAATGCGGACGGCGAACAGGCCGAATCCAAGAAAAAAGAAAAGAAGAAAAAAGGTTCTTTTGATGCATATGCCACGGACAGTGGAGCAATGTATACGGACGCGGATGAAGATGAAGGATTTTCCGCTTCCGTTCTTTTGATTGTGATTTTTATTATTCTGATTTGGCTGGCAATATTGGGTTTGCTGATTAAGCTTGATATCGGCGGATTCGGTTCGGGTGTGCTGTATCCGATTCTTAAGGATGTTCCGGTGGTTAACAAGATTTTGCCGGAATTGTCGGAAGAGGATGCTACACAATACGAATTTGATAATCTTCCGGATGCAATCGATGAGATTAATCGCCTGAATGCCAAGATTAAGAAATTGGAAGAAGATGCGAAAAAGTCAGGTGGCGGTGATTCCGAAGAAATCAAGACCTTAAAGGAAGAAATCACGAGACTGCGTACGTTTGAGGACAGTCAGATCGAGTTTGAGAAGGTCAAGACGGAATTCTACGAGGAAGTTGTATTCTCGGAGAATGCACCGGATATCGAGGAATATCGTGCGTACTATGAAGAAATAGATCCGGATAATGCGGAATATTTATACAAGCAGGTTATTCAGCAGATCGAAGTCGATAAGGAGATGGATGAGTACGTCAAGGCTTACAGTGAGATGAAACCGAAGCAGGCGGCGGCTATCTTCGAAATGATGACGGATAATCTTGATCTGGTGGCAACGATTCTCGGAAGAATGGATCCGGCACCGCGTGCAAAGATTTTGGGAGTTATGGATTCTGAAGTTGCTTCCCAGCTGACCAAAATTATGGATCCCGAATAAAATATGCAAACGGGGCGACTTTTTTCGCCTCGTTTTTTTAAAAACAATTTTGAGAAAATCATTAAGAAAAACAGTTCTTTTTCCGATATAAAAAATAGTGATAAGTTAAGTAAAACAAATGGTTTACATAACATCACAATATCAGAGAAAGGAGATAAACATTTGACAGCAAACTTGATTGACTCATTGTATACGGGTGCCAAGGTGGGTGCAGTAAACGATGTGGCTATTAAGAAAACGTCGGGCCAAGCTTCCTTTACGGATGTCATGGATGCACAGACCGGGAAGAATGTGGAGCCGACAAAAGCGCAGGAGAATACCCCGACTGACAAACCTGTTAAGGTGGATTCTTACAAGAATGAAATTTCGGATCGTCGTGATCAGATCAGTACGCAGAAGACCGAAACAGCGGATCATGAAACCGTTGTTGACAAGACAGCTGCAGCGACCGAAAAGATTGCCGAAAAGGTTTGTGTAGAGTTTGACATCACAGATGAAGAACTTACAGAGGCAATGGAAGTTTTGGGACTTACCATGGTTGATCTTCTGAATCCGGACTGCTTAAAGCAACTTCTTATGGAAGTGTCGGATGCGCCCGATTCCTTATCACTTCTTACAAATGCCGAGCTGTATGACGGTATGAAGCAGGTTATGGAATTTGCGCAGGAAACAGTAGTAAATCTTCAGAACGATATCAACATCGATGACGCGGAATTGATGAATCTTTTGCAGGACGAAGGATTCGCAGCTGAAGTAACAGAAGCAGTTGCAAACAATGAAGCGCAGGTAAGTATTTCAACCGAAACCGAAGTGCCTGTTTTTGCTACTGACAGGAAGGAAGTTAAAGAGGATGAAGATGTTCCCGAGAAGGAAAAGTCATTCTCCAAGGTTTCCGTAGAAGTTACCAAGGAAGATCCCGTTAGAGTATCCGCCCCGGCAGCCAAGACAATTACACAGCAGGCAGCGAAAGAACATTTCGAGAAACAGCAAAACGATGCTTTCTTTGCAGAAAGAGCCGGCGTTTCCGAAACAGTACCAAGCGATAATCCGTTCCCGACAGTAGCGGACGTTGTTGAAACGGTAGCGAACTTTTCCGATATGAATTATGATCCTTCGGACATTGCTAACCAGGTAAATGACTTTGTCAAAGTTAATTTCAATAACGAAACAACTTCCATGGAGTTGATGCTTCACCCCGCAAGTCTCGGAACCGTAAATGTTCAGCTTACATCCAATAACGGAGTGGTAACGGCACACCTTACGGTACAGAACGAAGCAGTGAAGGCAGCACTTGAGACACAGCTGATTACTCTGCAGGATACATTTGTTGCACAAGGTCAGAAAGTCGAAGCGGTTGAGGTATCGGTTGCCAACTACAACATGGACAACATGCAACAGCAGATGCAGCAACAGATGCAGCAGAATTCCGGACAGAACGGACAGGAACGAGGCTACTCCGTCAGAGGCATCAGACGTAACATCAATCTGAATGACTTTTCCGAGGAAATGGAAATGACCGAGGAGGAACAGATCAGTGCAGAGATGATGAAAGCAAACGGAAACAGCGTAGATTTTACAGCATAGGCAGAAAAGGAGATACGATATGGCATTATCAGCACCGGTAGTAAACGGAAACGTTGTTCAGAAAACAACACAGGCTTCCGAGAATACCGAAACAAAGAAAGCCGAAAGTTCATCTTCCCTGGATAAGGAAGCATTTCTCCAGCTTTTGGTTGCACAGATGAAATACCAGGATCCTTTGGAACCTACTTCCAATACCGAATATATTTCACAGTTCGCAACATTCTCGGAACTGGAAGAGATGCAGAATCTCGGCGATTCAATGGATATCCAGAGAGCATCGGGACTTGTCGGACAGTACGTTACCATGAATGTCAAATCCGAAGTTACCGGAGAGGTGACACAGATCGGCGGCAAAGTCGATTACGTTACGGTTGAAGGCGGCAAGGCTTATTTGAACATCAAGGGAAGTGCTTATTCCATCGATGATTTGGATTCCGTAGTAGATGAAACATATTTGAATGCATTTAATCTCGCGGCAGATTTTCTCGGATCTATGGCAAAACTTCCGCCGATCGGAGAATTAACAACATCCTATAAGGACGTACTTGAGAATTTGAGAAACGTGTATTCCGATATGACAGCTTATCAGCAGGGATTCGTTAATCCGGAGAGCATCAGAACACTTCAGGATTATGAAGCAAAGATGAAAGATTTACTTACTGTCGAAGGTGAAACCGAAGAGAAGGTAGACGAAACGGCAGAAACAGCGGAAGCATAATCCCCGCTTTTGAAAGGAGGAAACTCATGATCATTAATAATGGAGCGTTTCCTTCCATCGAGCAGACAGCAGGGCAGTTTTCAGACAACTTAAGTCGCAGACAGGCTGCTTCATCGGGAACAGGAAAGAGTTTTGCGGATGTATTGATACAGAAATCTTTCCCCGGATCACAAAGTCAATCGCCCATACATTTTTCCAAACATGCGGCAGGTAGACTTAACGAAAGAAATATTGAGATTTCGGATGTTTTGATGAATCGCTTATCGGCAGGGACGCAAGCGGCACGAGAGAAGGGAATTAATGAAACACTGGTAATGGTCGACCAGTTGGCATTTATCGTAAATGTCAAAAACAGTACCGTAATAACCGCGATGGATCAAAGAGATGCGGATGCAAACGTATTCACAAATATCGACGGAGCGGTAATAGCATAAAGCCGGACCTTAGGGAGGCTTTCATCCCGGACTGACAGAAGGGATGCAACATACCAAATAATAAAATGGAGGTCACTTAATTATGATGAGATCACTTTTCGCTGGTGTAGCAGGTCTTAAGACACACCAGACAAGAATGGATGTAATTGGTAATAATATTGCGAACGTTAATACGGTTGGTTATAAGTCAAGTTCCGTGACTTTTTCCGAATTAATGTATCAGACAACACAGAATGCATCAGGCGCCAATGCCGAAACAGGTCGTGCCGGTGTTAATGCAAAGCAGATCGGTCTTGGTGTTACGACCGGTGCTATCAATACAAGCGTAACAACTGCAGGTGCTTCACAGTCAACAGGTAATCCGTTTGATATTCAGATTACGGGTGATTCTTTCTTCATCGTATCCGATGGCGCTTCGAACTTCTTTACACGTGCGGGTGCTTTCTATGTAGACGGTGCAGGTAATCTGGCCATGACAAGTAATGGTTTTACCGTAATGGGTTGGCAGGAAGATACTACCAAGCCCGGAACAATTAAGAAAGATACTGTTTCTTCCCTGAAGATCATGTCTGCAGAGAATATGACAGCTGAACCGGAAGCAACAACCGAAGCATATATTTCCGGTATTATCGATAAGAACTCCACAGCACTTTCTTCTGATGACGGTGCAATCATTAATGTGTCATTCTACGATAATCTTGGTTATAACTATATTGCCAAATATGCTGTATTCAATTATGACGAATCCGGCAACAAACTCGATGACGGTGTATATCGTATGACAATGTCCGATATTCTCGGACCGGACGGTAAAACTGTTACGAAGGACGGTTCCACCCTGAATTCATGGGCAACCATCAGCAGCAATTCCGCATCGGGCGAAACATTGTACTTAAAGTATGATACTAAGAACGGTTCCTGCCTGGGTTATTGGGATGCTGCATCAGCTCCGAGCTATACAACAACCGATAACTTCCATGAGATTACGGAAACCGTTGATCAGCCGGTTCTTATGAATTTTAAGACAGGTGATCATCCGAACTTTGCAAGTGATGTACAGGGCAAGACATCCGGCGTTCTGAGTATCAGCATGAAGACATCCACAATGTACGATAATAATAAGACAAGTACTATTGCCGGAACATCCGGTGACTACGACGGCAACTATGCCGGACGTAAAGTCGGTAATATGTCAGGTGTTTCCATCCAGACAGACGGTAAGATTTATGCAACATACGATAACGGTATCACGAAGCTTTTGGGACAGATCGCGGTTGCTAATTTCGCGAACCCTTCCGGTCTTGAAAAAGTCGGTGATAATCTGTATCAGGTAACACAGAACTCCGGTAACTTTGACGGTATCGGATCTGATATTACTGCAGACGGCGGAAGCATGTCGACAGGTGTATTGGAGATGTCGAACGTAGACCTTTCCGCAGAGTTTACGGATATGATCACAACCCAGCGTGGTTTCCAGGCAAACAGCCGTATTATTACGGTATCCGATTCCATGCTTGAAGAACTTACGAATCTGAAGAGATAATTACATAAGTTTGTAATACTAACTGCTATATAAATGGGGGCTCACACGGAGGTGAAGCTCCTGTTTATGTACTTTATTCGTCGGTGGAGGAAAAGATGATTGAATTAACCAGAATGAATGGTACACCGCTTCTGATAAATGTGAATCTGATTGAGACGGTTGAGGAAACTCCCGACACCGTTGTAACCCTCACCAGCGGCAAAAAAATAATCGTAAAAGAGCGTAGACAAGAGGTCAAAAATTTAGTAAAATCGTATAGAAAGGATATCTATGCGAATTAGGTAGGTGGGCATTTTGGATATTGCAACCGTAATAGGTTTAGTTGCCTGTTTAGTTTTCATTATTATATCAATCGCACTTGGTCAGGATGGTATTGCCGGAATACAATATTTCCTGGATGCACCTTCTGCCATGATTACATTCGGTGGAGCATTCGCGTGTATTTTGGCCAGTTATCATCTCAAGCCGTTCTTAACGGGCTTGAAGAGCTGTGTCATCACCTTCAAGGTTCCGTCAATTGATGCAGGTGGGATTATTACAAAAATAATCGAGCTTTCCAACGTAGCACGTAAGGAAGGCTTGTTGTCGTTGGAAGAATCGGCCGCAGATCTGGATGATGCTTTCTTGCAAAAGGGCATTATGCTTATTGTTGACGGTACCGATCCTGATTTGGTAAGAGGCATTATGGAGACGGAACTGGTTTCCATTGATGACAGACATAAGACAAATATTACGTTTTGGGAGAACGTTGCATCCATGGGTCCTGCCTGGGGTATGATCGGTACACTGGTCGGTCTGATCATGATGTTGTATCACATGGAGGATGCATCCACCATCGGTCCTGCTATGGCCGTTGCCCTGATTACGACGATGTACGGTTCTTTGCTTGCAAACTGGGTATGTACACCTTTTGCCACCAAACTTAAGGCAATAAATGACGGAGAAATGCAGGTTAAAGAGATTATTATCGAAGGCCTCCTGTCCATTCAGGCAGGTGAGAACCCTCGTGTTATTGAAGAAAAGTTGAAATCCTTCCTCGCTCCCGCCGATCGCGGAAGTTCGTCGGAAGAGGGAGGTGAAGAGTAGTGGCCAAGCGCAAGGAAGACCCCCCGAAAGGTGGAGCCGCATGGCTGGGTACCTTCGCCGATTTGATGAACCTGCTTTTGTGCTTCTTCGTGTTGCTGTTCTCAATGTCAACAATTGATGCACAGAAGTTCGAATTGATCGCAGCTTCTTTTTCCGAAAGTTTCAGTATTTTTTCTGCCGGCGGTTCGTCCATAGGAGAAGGATTATTGGTCAGTAACGGCGTCAGTCAGCTTTCGAATTTGGATGTATATATGAGTTCAATGGGTAAAGCGGCAGAGTCCGAAGAAGAAATGGATGAAACGGCAGAGTTTGAAGATAAGGTTTCCGAGGTGGAGGCCGAGATGCTTGCGCAGAACGAAGAACTCGCCGAACTTGTGGAAGAAGCGGTTGCGGAGCAGAATCTTGACGGTGATGTGGATGTCGATTTTACTTCTCAATACGTGTCACTTACTTTAAACGGTGCGATATTGTTTGATTCCGGAAGTGCTACAGTTAAGGAGAATTCACTTCCTGTTCTTGAGAAGATCGGCGTGATTTTGCAGAAATATGCGGATAGTGTTGTAGAGATTGAAGGTCACACGGATAATGTTCCGATTCATACGGCCCGTTTCAAAGATAACAATGAGTTATCAAGTGCCAGAGCACTTTCCGTATTTGAATATTTTGTGGGTAATACCACATTGGAACCGGCAATGTTAAAGCATTCCGGCAGGGGAGAATATGTACCGGTTGCGGATAATTCCACACCGGAAGGACGCGCCAAGAACAGACGTGTCGAAATTAAGATTTATCATACGATAGATACTTACAAATAATAAGCACCCCATAGCACATTGGTGCTAAATTTAACGGGCATGCGGTAACGGGGGTCATGTATGAAGAGAAATTTAATGACGATTCTTATTCTGGCGCTTCTGGTTGTTAACCTTGCAATGACCGGTATCATCATGTTTTCAACCGTATCAGCCAATAAGAAAACGGTTGCACTTGTCGAGAGCATTGCCGGTGTTTTGGAATTGGAACTTCCGGCTGCGGAAGGCGAAGAAGCAGAAGGTGAGACGGCTGTATCCATTGCCGATACCGAAGTTTACAATATCGCCGATTCCATGACGATCGCACTGAAGCACGGTGATGATGACAAGGATCATTATGCACTTGTTGAAGTGTCGTTTTCTTTGAATATTAAGGATGAAGATTACAAGACATATCAGCCGATGCTTGCTACGAACGAGAGTAAGATTAAGAGCGAGATTATTGATGTGATCGGTTCCTATACGAAAGATGAAGCTCTGAATGATATAGACGGTATGGAAGCTGCTATTTTATCCAGAATACAGTCCATGTTTGATTCAAAGTTCATTTTCGAAGCATACTTTAGAGATATTAAGTTCCAGTAAGTTAGATGTATTGCAGTAAAGGTAGGTGAGCGAAGTGGGCGAGGTGCTCTCCCAAAATGAGATAGACAGTCTGCTCCAGGCCCTGAGCTCAGGTGAACTTGATGCGGATGATATATCCAATGCCGATGAGCGTGTTGCGAAGAATTATGATTTCAGACGTCCTGCCAAGTTTTCCAAAGAACATTTGAGAACGCTGGAAATCATTTTTGAACATTACGGTCGATTGCTTTCGACGAATCTTCCGGTTTACCTTAGAAAGAATATACAGGTAAATGTTGTGAACTCCGAAGCATGTACGTTTTCGGAATTTTCCACAGCCCTTGCGAACCCCGTTTTATTGGCGGTTGTCAATTTCGATCCTTTGGGTGGCAATATCATGTTGGAAATTGCTGCAAATCTGGGATTTGCTATTATTGACAGAATGCTCGGAGGTCAAGGGAATCCGCTTGAGAAGAGCAGAGACTTTTCTGAGATTGAACGTTCGATTATAGATAAGATTGTTTCCGTTTGCGTTCAGTTGCTGCGCGAACCGTGGAAGAATGTTACAGATATCAATCCTTATCTGGAGAGAATTGAAACAAATCCTCAGTTTGCACAGATTATTGCTCCAAGTGAAATGATCGCCATCGTAACCATCAACCTCAAGATCGGCGATGTGGAAGGCTTGATGAATGTCTGTCTCCCATATTTCACGTTGGAATCTGTTATGGACAAATTGAATACCAAGTACTGGTTCTCAACGATGAAAGATAACAGCGAGGAACAGTTTGAAGAACATATCGAAACGATTATCCGTCGTGTGGATATGCCAATCAAGACAGTTCTTGGTAAGTCAACCATTACGGTAAATGATTTTGTTAATCTTCAATGCGGCGATATTATCAAACTTGGTTCCAAAGTTGATTCGGAACTGGATGTATTCGTCGGTAATCTCAAGAAATTCCGGGCTGTTCCCGGTACTTCCAGAGATGCGTATGCTGTAAGAGTTACACAAGTATTGAGAGAGGAGGAATAGGCAATGGATGGTGGAACTTTATCCCAGGACGAGATAAACGCACTATTGAGCGGAATGCTTGATTCCGGTGATGATTCTGCACCTGCCGAAGAGGCTCCGGCACCCCCTGTTGGTGGGGAAGAATTGACGGATACCGAGAAAGACGCCATTGGTGAAGTCGCCAATATTAGTATGGGATCTTCGGCGACGACGCTGTATTCCTTGGTTAATCGTAAGGTTAATATCACAACGCCGGTTGTAGAATTATCTACATGGGAAAGCGTTGTTGAACAATATGAACGTCCTTGTGTGTTCATCAAAATCAAATATACGGAAGGTCTTGAAGGAACCAATATTTTGATCCTGAAGGAGACCGATGTTAAAATCATCACGGATTTGATGATGGGCGGAGACGGAACAAACCTGGAAGGAGAACTCGGAGAACTGCATTTGAGTGCAATTTCCGAAGCGATGAACCAAATGATGGGTTCATCTGCTACATCACTTTCTTCCATGCTTGGAAAGATGATTGATATCAGCCCTCCGGAAGCAAATTTGATCGATCTGGAGACACTTGACCAAAGTGATCTTTCTTCGTTCTTAAACGGTACATTCGTAAAGATTACGTTTAGGATGCAAATCGGAGATTTGGTAGACAGTAAGATTATGCAGTTGTATCCTGTTGAGTTTGCCAAGTCGCTATATGATTACTTTATGGATAATCAGGAACCGGAGGCACCTCCGATGTCTTCGATGTCCTCCATGGCAGCTACACCGCCTCCGGCAGCTCCTTCTCCCGCACCGGCACCGATGCCTATGGGACAGCCTGCTCCGTCAATGGACTTTGGAATGGGCGGAATGGGCAATATGGGAATGCCCGGCATGGGAATGCAACCTATGGGCGGAATGCCCGGTATGGGTATGCAACCGATGCAACCGATGCAACCGATGGGTGGTATGCCGACATCCAATATGAATATTCAGCCTGCAAGCTTTTCACCGTTCTCTATGGATGTAAATGCTATGCAGAGCCAGGAGAATATAGCACTTATCAAAGATGTTCCTCTGGAAGTAACGGTGGAATTGGGTCGAACCAGTAAGGCAATCAGCGATATTCTGGAATTTGCACCCGGCACCATTATTGAGCTGGATAAAATTGCCGGCGAACCGGTTGATGTATTGGTAAACGGTAAGCTTGTGGCAAAAGGTGAAGTTGTAGTAATTGAAGAGAATTTTGGTGTAAGAGTAACCGAGATAGTAAATTAAAATTATAGGAGAATGAAAAAATGGCAAAGAATATTTTGATCTGTGATGATGCAGCATTCATGAGAATGATGATCAAGGACATCCTGACCAAGAATGGCTACAATGTAGCCGGCGAAGCTGAGAACGGTGCTAAGGCTGTTGAAAAGTATGCCGAAGTTAAACCGGATCTTGTTCTTATGGATATCACTATGCCCGAAATGGATGGTATTCAGGCCCTCAAGAAAATTAAAGAAAGTGATCCTTCTGCACTTGTTATTATGTGTTCTGCAATGGGTCAGCAGGCAATGGTTATTGAATCCATTCAGGCAGGCGCAAAGGACTTTATCGTTAAGCCCTTCCAGGCAGACCGTGTAATCGAGGCAGTGAAAAAAGTAGTAGGCTAACTATGGATACTGTGTTTTTGGCAGGCAGGATTGAAAGCATCGCTCAGTTCCTGACCGTTCTTTTGGTGTTCATTTTTGTGCTTGTGTTGTGCTATTTGACGACACGATTTATCGGTGGATATCAGAAGACACAAATGAATAACAGAAACTTTGAGGTCATTGAGACGATGCGGATTGCCAACGGCAAATTCCTGCAAATTGTCAAAGTAGGAGCGAGGTATGTTGTTATCGGCATATCCAAGGATTCTATTACTACCGTTTGTGAATTGACGGAAGACGAATTAGTTTTTGCTAAAGAAGGTGAAACAGGTCCCAAAGATTTGTTTTCCACTGTTCTTGATAAAGCCAAAGAGAAGATTTCCAAAAAAGGCGATAAGAATGAAAAATAGTTTTTTACGAGGAGGCAGAAGAGTACTATGTATCTTTTGCTTTCTTGTGTATATAGTCGGGTTTTCCTGTGCGGGCAGCACAAAGGCTTATGCAATGGCGACGCAGGAAGATCTGGGTATTACGGAAGATGAAGTAAATGAACATAATACGGTAATTAACAAACCGGGGAGTGCGGAAGATTCTGCGGATCTTCGAGAGCTTAACGTTGCGAATAATCTGACGGTTACGTATACGGATTCGCAAGGTAATCTGTCGGGAACTCTCAGGATACTTATCATTTTGACCTTGGTTGCCCTGGCACCGATATTGGTCATAATGATGACTTCTTTTACCCGAATTTTGGTTGTATTGCATTTCGTCAGATCGGCTCTCGGTACCCAAACAGCGCCTCCGAATCAGGTGCTTATTGGACTGACACTGTTTCTGACTTTTTTTATTATGAGTCCTATAATTTCGGATATTAATACGAATGCCGTCAAACCGTTTGAGGCCGGTGAAATCAGTCAGGAAGAATTTCTGGAAACGGCGATGGACCCGCTTCGGACATTTATGTCATCGCAAACAGAGACAAAAGATGTTCGTTTGTTTATGGATATTGCCGGTATAGAAAGCGTGGACTCCGTCGAGAGTATTCCGACATCGGTTCTTGTTCCGGCATTTATGATCGGTGAATTGAGACAGGCGTTTATTATGGGATTTTTGATATATATCCCGTTTATTGTGATAGATATGGTTGTGGCATCGACACTTATGTCCATGGGTATGATGATGCTGCCGCCTACAACGATTTCCATGCCATTTAAGATTCTGCTGTTTATTCTTGCAGATGGTTGGAATCTTGTTATCGGTAATTTGGTCAGAACCTTTTATTGACATTAAGAAACTGACTGTACTTACGGATGCAAGCCGTATGATCGTTGGTTTGCAGCAGAAACTGCCCGATTGTAAAGGAGTAACGTATGACAATTGACACCGTAACCGAACTTACTGCGGATGCTTTATATACAATTATCATTACAGCAGCACCGCTTTTGCTGATATCGCTTGTCGTTGGTCTGGTTATCAGTATTTTTCAGACGGTTACATCCATTCAGGAGCAGACACTTACATTTGTTCCGAAGATAGTGGCCATCTTTGTCGGCATTATGCTGCTGGGACACTGGATGATGAATAATATGGTCACTTATACACAGCAGTTGTGGTCGAATTTTGCATTATACCTTAAGTAGCTATGATAAATTACACGTTTTCTTTTGAAGATTTGGAATTTTTCCTGCTTGTATTCATGAGAATCAGCTGCTTCATTTTTGTGGCACCCTTTTTCTCAATGTCCAATACGCCCAGACGTGTTCGTGCGGGAATCAGCATATTTATTGCATATTTACTTTATTCGGTTCTGCCCTCGCATGAAGTTCCGGAATATAATTCGGTGCTGGGATATTCCGTTCTTGTTCTTAAAGAGGGAATAACGGGACTTCTGTTAGGCCTTGCTGCAAATGTGTGTACTTCCATCGTGCAGTTTGCCGGACGAATAGCTGATATGGAAATAGGTTTGTCCATGGTGCAGATTATGGACCCTACGAACCGTGAATCATCCGGTTTCTCCGGAACGTTATATCAATATGCGGTTACTCTTATTTTGATTTTGACGGATATGCATCATTACCTGTTGCGTGCACTTTCCGAGACATATGTGTTGATACCGATCGGGGGTGCGACTTTTTCTTCCGATAAGATTGTGAATACAATGGTTGCATTCCTGACGGATTATGTGTTTATTGCTTTTCGATTGTGCCTTCCGATTGTGGCGGCGATGCTTTTGACGAACGCTCTGTTGGGAGTGCTTGCCAAGACTGCACCGCAGATTAATATGTTTTCGGTCGGTATTCAGATCAAAATCCTTGTGGGTTTGGCAGTGTTTTTCCTGTCAATACGCGTACTTCCGGGTGCATCGGATTATATATTCAAAGAAATGAAAGTAATGATTACTTCTATGGTCGAAGCAATGACGTAAGGAGGATAAATTGGCGGCTATATCCTTTTGGGGACAACAGAACGGCATATTGACGGCAGAGAATTCATCACTGGTTCTTAATCTGCAGCTTTTTGCCAAGGAAGGTCCCGGCGGTGAGAAGACGGAAGCCGCTACGCCCAAGCGTTTAGAGGATGCCCGTAAAGAGGGACAGGTAGCCAAGAGCCGTGAACTTGGAGCAGCGGTCGGACTTTTGGCGTTCTTTTTGATTTTGAAGATTTGGGTTGGTACGCTCGGAACGCAGTTTTTGGAATTGTTTTCGTTCGTGTACACGAGAATTCCCGATTTGACCACTCTTGTTGATGGTGATATTTCGGTGAAAGACATGACCGGATTTGTCGGATATATTTTGCTTCAAATGCTGTTGATGCTTTTACCGTTTTTTGGTATCGGACTGGTAGCAGGTTTCGTTGTCGAAATTGTGCAGGTCAAATGGAAACCGACAGCCAAGCCTCTTATGCCGAAATTTAGCAAGCTGAACCCTGTAAACGGATTTAAACGCATGTTTTCCAAGGAGAAACTGGTGGATTTGTTAAAGTCCCTGATCAAACTTGGATTGTGTGCGTATCTGGCATACAGCACGTTAAAAGATGAGCTTCCTACGTTGTTTATGTTGTATGATATGGAGCTTAAGGCAGCCGTTCGTATGATAGGCGAACTGGTGATTGATTTGGGAATCAAGATCAGTGCGCTGTATCTGATTATCGGATTTGCGGATTACTTGTATCAGCGCTGGAAATTCGGCGAAGATATGAAGATGACCAAGCAGGAAGTTAAGGATGAATGGAAGAATACAGAAGGAGATCCTGCCGTTAAGGGTAAGCAGCGTCAACGTATGCAGGAAGCATCACGACGCAGAATGATGCAGGATGTTCCGAAAGCGGATGTGGTTATCACGAACCCGACGCACTTTGCGGTAGCAATCAAGTATGATCCGGATTATTTGGAAGCACCGTATGTTCTTGCAAAAGGTGCTGATTTGATAGCGGCCCGAATAAAAGAGATTGCACGCGACAATTCCATTGATATTGTTGAGAACAAACCGCTTGCCAGAATGTTGTATTACGATGTGGGACTCGGAATGCCGATTCCTCCGGAACTGTATCAGACCGTTGCCGAAATACTGGCAGTAATTTATAACGCAAAGAAGATTTCGTAAATGAATTCAAAAAGGAATTCAATAAAAGAAATCAATAAAGAATTCGTAAATGAATTCATGAATGCTTATATTTAAGAATTTAAGAAGTAAGTCGGAAAGGAGGAAATCATGAAGGTTGCAAAAGCTGATATTGGCGTAGCGATGTACCTGCTCGCCGCGTTTATCTTTTTGATTGTTCCTATTCCGTCATTTTTGTTAGACGTTTGTCTGGCTATTAATATTTCCATTGCATTTGTTGTTCTGTTTAACTGCATGTTTGTCAAAGAAGTGCTGGACATGTCCTTTTTCCCGACACTTCTGTTGTTTACGACTATTTTCCGTATTGCGCTGAATGTGTCTTCCACGCGTCTGATTCTGACAACCGGTTCTCCCGGAAACGTTGTGGAAACGTTCGGCCAGTTCGTTGGCGGCGGCGACCTTGTTATGGGAACCATCGTTTTCGTTATTTTGTTGATTATTCAGTTTGCGGTTATCAATAAAGGTTCCGAGCGAGTAGCTGAAGTAACGGCCAGATTTACATTGGATGCCATGCCCGGTAAACAGATGGCTATTGATGCTGATCTGAACACCGGCGCAATTACGGATGAACAGGCAAAGGAACGTCGTGAGAAGATTCAGGAAGAAGCCAGTTTCTTCGGTTCCATGGATGGTGCCGTGAAATACGTAAAGGGAGATGCCATAGCGGGTCTTTTGATTACTGCGGTTAATATTATCGGTGGTATTGCCATGGGTATGTTGCGCCAGAATATGGAATTCTCCGCTGCTTTGTCCAAATACACGATTCTTACAATCGGTGACGGCCTTGTTTCACAGATTCCTTCCCTGCTGATTTCATTGTCCACAGGTATTTTGGTTACCAAAGGGTCAAAGTCATCCGACTTTGGTTCTGTGCTTGTGTCACAGCTATTCGGCATGCCTAAGACGTTGTATATTGTCGGTGCCGTAATTTGTTTTCTTGGTGTGTTTACACCGTTGTCGGCTGTATTGTTTCTGGCACTTGGCCTTGCATTCATTATCGGTGGCAGGATCATTGCCAATTCACTGGAAGAATCCAAGATTACCGGTGAGGTGGAGGAAGGCGAAGCCGAAGCGGAAGAGGTGCGAAAACCGGAGAGCGTTGTATCTTTATTGAATGTCGATCCGATCGAGTTGGAATTCGGTTACGGTATTATTCCGTTGGCAGATGTCAATCAGGGCGGCGACCTTTTGGATCGTGTTGTTATGATTCGTAGACAGGTTGCTCTTGAGTTAGGTACGGTTGTTCCGATTATTCGTTTGCGAGACAATATTCAGTTGAACCCGAACCAGTATATTATCAAGATTAAGGGAATTCAGGTCAGCGAAGGCGAAATCCTTTTCGACCATTATATGGCGATGAATCCCGGATTTGTGGAAGAGGAAATTTCCGGTATTCCGACTTTTGAACCGTCGTTCCATCTGCCGGCTATATGGATTACGGAGTCACAGAGAGAACGTGCCGAGAGTCTGGGTTATACCGTTGTAGATCCGCCTTCCATTATTGCAACGCATCTGACAGAAGTAATACGTCAGCACATTTCGGAACTGTTGACAAGACAGGATGTTCAGAATTTGATCAACAATATCAAAGAGAGCAATCCATCGTTGGTCGACGAGTTGACACCGAAACTGTTGGGCCTTGGCGAGATTCAGAAGGTATTGCAGAATTTGTTAAGCGAAGGTATTTCCATTCGAGATTTGCTGACAATATTCGAAACACTTGCAGATCATAGTGTGGTAACAAGAGATACGGATGTTTTGACAGAATACGTTCGACAGAGTCTGAAACGTGCCATTTCCGCCAAATACTTCCCGGCAAATGAAGCAACCAGCGTTGTAACACTTGATCCGAAGGTGGAGCAGGAGATTATGAACAGTGTGAAACAGACGGAGCAGGGAGCTTATCTGACACTGGATCCCGACAGGATTAAGGCCATTATGAAGGCAGTCGAAACCGAGATGGCGAAGCTTGAGAATCTGGGAAAGAATCCGATTATTATTACTTCGCCGATTGTTCGTATGTATTTTAAGAAATTAACGGAAGATTATTTTAGAGATTTGATAGTTGTATCTTATAATGAGATTGACAGTAATGTTGAACTTCAATCTGTTGGGATGGTGACAGCGTAGTGATTATCAAGAAATTTCAAGGGAAAACCGAAGAAGAAGCTGTGGATTTGGCCAAGAAGGAATTGGGCGAATCCGTAGTAGTTATGAATGTTAAAAATGCCAAGAAGAAGGGATTTTTGTCTTTTTTCAAAAAGTCCCAGATTGAGGTTACCGTTGCATTGGAAGAAGAAAGCGAACGTCCCAAAAGACCGGTTAATTCATTTTCCAATACTCTTTCCAAAGAGACGAATCCCAATATTATTCCCGAACCTGCCTATACTTCCAAGGCAAATGTCGGGAACAGTGTATTGGAGGAGAAACTGGAGAGTTTGCATACGCTGATCGAGCAACAGCTCAGCAAGGAAGAAGAGAAGGATAAAGAGGAGGATTTCTCAGATATCCCCGATTCCGGCGTTGCTGTATTGAAATTGATTTATAACACACTTATTGATAATGAAGTGGATGAGAAATATGCCAATGAACTGATCGATGAAATCGGAAAAGTCAACGGTCCCAAGACGAGTCTTGATTTTATTCTCGGTAATATCTATCAGAAGATGATTCTTAAATTCGGTCAACCGTCGATTATTCCGGTTTCCGATGCCGGAAAACGTGTGATTTTCTTTATTGGACCCACCGGCGTCGGCAAGACAACCACAATTGCCAAGATCGCATCCAAACTGTGCGTGGATTACAAGAAGAAGGTTGCTCTTTTGACAACGGATACATATCGAATTGCTGCAGCGGAACAGCTTCGCACGTATGCAAGCATCTTGGAGGCACCGTTCAGAGTAATCTATACAACCGACGAAGTAATGACCGCAATTAATGACTTTGCATCGTATGATTACATTTTGGTTGATACGGCCGGACATTCGCATTACAACGAAACGCAGAAAGATTCCATGGCTCAGTTTTTGCATAGCGTGGATGAATCGATTGATAAAGATGTATATTTGGTTGTCAGTGCTACAACGAAGTATCGCGATTTGCTGAGTATCGCCGATTCGTATTCCGAATTCACGGATTATAAGTTGATCTTCACCAAACTGGATGAAACGACAACATTCGGTAATCTCTACAATTTGTGTATGCATACCGGAGCGCCGATGTCTTATGTGACATGCGGACAAAATGTTCCGGATGATATTGAAGTATTCAGCCCGCAGGGAACGGTTAAGCAGCTGTTGGGAGGTAAGTAGTTATGGACCAGGCCGAACAGTTACGTAATATCATAAAACGGAATGCCCAACCTATCGCGCCAACGGCCCGTGTACTTACGGTAACGAGCGGAAAGGGCGGTGTAGGCAAGTCCAACGTTTCCATTAATCTGGCGGTTCAGTTTCGTAAGATGGGAAAGCGGGTTATCATTTTCGACGCGGATTTTGGTCTTGCCAATATCGAGGTTATGTTTGGTGCGGTTCCCCAAAATCATTTGGGCGACTTGATTTACCAGGGCAAGAATATTAAAGAAATCATTACGAAAGGTCCTATGGATATCGGTTTTATTTCGGGTGGTTCCGGAATTGCGGGAATGTCCAATCTCGGTCGTGATTACATAAACTATTTGATTCAGAATCTTGCTGAATTGGATCTTCTGGCAGATGTAATTATTATCGATACCGGTGCGGGAATATCCGATGCGGTTTTGGAATTTCTTGTTGCCAGCCCCGAAGTTTTGTTGGTGACAACTCCCGAACCGACATCAATTACCGATTCGTATTCATTATTAAAGGCTTTGAATCGACACAGTCGTTTTAATAAGGAAATGACTCAGATCAAGGTCGTTGCCAATAAGGCGTTTGACTTTGACGAAGGCAGACAATTATTTAATAAATTGAATGTCGTTGTGAACAGGTATTTAAAAATTCCTCTTACGTTTGCGGGAGTTATTCCGGATGATCCGATGCTTCGCAAGGCAGTTATGCAGCAATCACCGGTGTCTATTTCCAACCCGAATGCCAAGGCATCCAAAGCTTTCGAGGATCTGGCAATGACACTTACGTCCGGCAGTAACGATCCGATATGCCATAGACGGGGAATGGCAGGATTTTTTGCCAATATGGTCAGAGGAAACAGGATAGGATAAATAATAACGGAGGGTAACAAAATGATTTCAAAGTATTTGACAGTGGGTAACAAACTGGAACTGGAGACGATTACTATGGATGGAAACGGAGAAGAGATCCGTAAGACGTATCGCAGCCAGTTGTATGACATTGTATCGGAAGATCAGATTAAGATTGCCATGCCCATGGAGCAGACCAAGGTGGTTCTGTTGCCGGTAGACGGTGAGTACAGCCTTTGCTTTTATACCGCATCGGGTTTGTATCAGTGCCTGGCCAGAGTGGTTGACCGTTATAAGAGCGACAATATTTTTGTACTGTTGATGGAGCTAACGACAGATCTGCAGAAATATCAGCGACGTGAATATTATCGTCTGAACACTGTATTGGATATGAAGTGCAGACAGATTTCCGAGAGCGAAAACGGCGGATACAGCCAGGTCGAGTTTATTGATACCGATCTTACGTTTGATAACGGCACGATGGTTGATATCAGCGGCGGCGGTGCAAGATTTGTATCGACTGCTAAGTATGCGAAAGGTTCTCTGATTCGTTTCGTATTTTCTCTGTTTGTAAACGGACGCATGACCGAATACAATTTGGTCGGCAAAGTCTTGTTATCCGAACCTGTTGAAAACCGCGACAAATTGTTTGAACATCGTATTCAGTTTGTAAATATGGTAAATGAAGATCGAGAGAGCATTATTAAGTATATTTTTGAAGAAGAACGCAAACTTCGTCATCGTGAAAGGTTCTGATTGGGGATATATAAAATTGTGAAATATTAACAAAAATGGAAGGAAAACGAAGTTGTGAAGAAAAAAATATTGATCGTCGATGACTCTGCACTCATGAGAAGGGTATTGTGTGATATAATCAATTCGGACGAAAGATTCGAAGTGACAGACATGGCAACAGACGGTGCCGAAGGATTTAAGTTTATTGTCGCCAAGACCTATGATGCGGTTGTTTTGGATGTGTATATGCCGCGTATGACAGGACTTGCAATGCTTCGGGAAATGCAGAATTCCAAAGTGTCCGCCAGAGTAATGATGGCCAGTACGACAACTGCGGAAGGCGCCAAAGAAACATTGGAAGCGTTGGAACTGGGTGCGATTGACTTTATCAAGAAGCCCGAGAATGTTGCGGATGCCAGACTGGATGAATTCCGTAACCGTTTCTTATCTCTTTTGTGGGTTGTAGCAAATGCGCCGATGCCCAAATTCGGGAATGTGGTTGCAGCTTCCGCGGCAGATAGAAAGGGTGTTGTATTTACCACCAGATATGATGTCAATATTCATACCGCAAAGGGTGTAGTCAGTGCAGCGGATTCTTCCAACAAATATGCGGTCTCTTCTGTGAAAGGACGCAAAATTGTTGCGATTGCCAGTTCCACCGGCGGTCCCAGAGCTCTTCAGGATGTCATTCCGTTAATGCCTGCCGATCTTCCGTGTCCGGTTGTTTTGGTACAGCATATGCCCAAGGGATTTACCCAGTCTCTTGCGGAGAGACTGAATGAGTTAAGTCCCATTGCCGTATCCGAAGCAAAAGAGGGTGAGCTTCTCAAAAACGGTCATGTATACATCGCAGCCGGCGGTGCACATATGAACATTCTCACCAAGCCGGCCGGATACGTCATTCATTACACGGATGAACCGTCCAGAGAAGGCGTGAAACCTTGCGCCAATTATATGTACGAATCACTTATCGATTCCAAATATGACGAAATAGTATGCGTTGTTCTGACAGGAATGGGTGCCGACGGAACAGAGGGGATTGTCAATTTGAGTCATAAGAAAAAGGTACATGTTATCGCACAGAATGAGGCAACCTGTACAGTATATGGTATGCCAAAGAGCATTGCTAATTCGGGACTTGTCAATGAGGTGGTTCCTCTGACACAAATAACCGAGCAAATCATTAAGAACGTGGGGGTACGTTAAAATGGATGTAAGTCAATACCTTGAGATTTTCCTTGATGAAACAAATGAACATTTGCAGAGCCTTAGCGATCAGCTGATGATCCTTGAGAATGAGCCTGAGAACGAAGATACCATTAATGAAATCTTCCGTGCGGCGCATTCATTGAAGGGTATGGCCGGAACGATGGGTTATAAGCGTATGCAGGCGCTTACTCACGATATGGAAAATGTATTTTCCGAAGTTCGTAATGGCAAGATGAAGGTTAACAGTCATTTGATCGATATCCTTTTCAAAGCATTGGATGCATTGGAAGCATATAAGGATAACATTCAGCAGACCCAAGACGAAGGAACCGATGATAATGAACCGATTATCAAGGCTCTCCAGAAAATATTGAATGAAGGTACCGGCGCAGCTGCAGAAGAAGCTCCGGCAGCTTCAGAGAAGAAAGAAGAGAAGAAAGAAGCCAAGGCAGAAGCACCTGCAGGCAATACGGAAGGTAAGAAATGGTTGTCCATTCCGTTGCATGAGCCTGAGCAGCATGTGATTTCCGAGGCATTAAAGAATAATATGAATGTATACGGTTTTACCGTATATGTTCAGGAAACATGTATTTTGAAAGCAGCCAGAGCGTTCCTTGTATTTAAGGCATTGGAAGAACTCGGTGAAGTTATGATTTCCGATCCCAGCGTACAGGATATTGAAGATGAGAAGTTTGATTTTGATTTCTCGTTGTATTTCGTGACGGATGCTCCGATTGAAAAAGTTCAGGAAGCTATTCTGAGCGTATCCGAAATTGAGAAAGCAATCGGCGAGCCTATCGATATGGATGCTGCCAAGATCGTGGAAGAGGAAGAAGAACCTGCTCCCGCACCTGCAGAAGCAGCAGCTCCCAAGGAAGAAGCAGCAGCTCCCAAGGAAGAAGAGAAGAAAGCTGCAGCACCTGCCGCAGCAGCCGGAGCAGCAGCTCCCGCTAAGAAGGGTACAGCAAATAAGCCGGTTGTTAACCGTACGGTTCGTGTAGATATTGAAAAACTTGATGTTTTGATGAATCTTGTGAGCGAACTTATTATTGCTAAGAACAGTCTTGTTTCATACAGTACAGCCGGTGAAAACGGTGCTTCTGTCGGAACAGGCTTTAATGAACAGATTGAATACTTGGAGAGCGTTACAACGAACCTTCATGAGTCTGTTATGAAAGTTCGAATGGTTCCTATCGAAAGCGTTGTTGCCAAGTTCCCGAGAATGATCAGAGATCTGTCCAAAAAACTCGATAAGCAGATGGAACTTCATATGTCCGGTGAAGAAACAGAGTTGGATCGTACCGTTGTTGATGAAATCGGTGATCCTCTGATGCACCTTCTTCGTAATTCCGCCGATCACGGTTTGGAAAGTCTTGAACTCAGACGTGAAAGAGGAAAGAGCGATGTGGGTCAGATTTATCTGGATGCATATCAGGATGGTAATAACGTAGTCATCGAAGTTCGTGATGATGGTAACGGTATTGACTGTGATGCAGTCAGAAAGAAAGCAGTTGAACGCGGAACGATTACTCCCGAACAGGCAGAGAGTATGTCTGAAAAGGAAATTATCGATTTGTTATTCCTTCCGAGTTTCTCAACAGCGAAGGTTGTATCGGATGTATCCGGAAGAGGTGTTGGTCTGGATGTTGTTAAGTCCAAGATTGAAGCTCTCGGCGGTGATGTATCCGTTAAATCCAAATTGGGTGAAGGTTCAACATGGACCATTCGTCTGCCGCTTACACTTGCTATTATCCAGGCACTCATGGTTGTAATCGGTGGCGAGAAGTATGCTATTTCTCTTGGCTCTATTCAGACAATCGAAGATGTATCTCCTTCCGATGTGAGATATGTTGAAGCACATGAAGTAATCAATCTTCGTGGCTCCGTTATTCCTTTGATTCGTTTGAATACCGTTCTCGGTGTTGAGTCAACGAAGAACCCCGATTCAAACATGGTTGTTATTATCGTTACAAAGGGCGATATGCAGGCCGGCCTTGTTGTTGATGATTTGATCGGACAGCAGGAAATCGTTATTAAGTCTCTCGGTAAATACATTAATTGCAGCAGCCGTTTGATCAGTGGCGCAACAATCCTTGGCGATGGCGAAGTTGCTCTGATTCTTGATGCAAACGTTCTTATTTAGGAGGGGATACGATGGATGCTTTAAATATTGCAGTTGAATATAATACTACGCAGTTTATTGTAATTAAGATTGGCGAAGAACAGTACGGTATTGACATTCGTTATGTTGAGAATATCGTACGTATGCAGAAGATTACACGAGTACCTCAGGTACAGCCTTATTTTAAGGGTGTAATCAATCTTCGTGGTGAAGTTGTACCTGTCATGAGCCTTCGTACCAAGATGGGTCTTGAGGAAGATGAGTATACCAATAAGTCCAGAATCATTATTGTTAAGTTGGAAGCAAATGCTCCGCTCGGCATCATTGTTGATGAAGTTAAGGAAGTTGTTACTCTTGACGAGAGAAGTATTGACGAGCCGAATCGTGACAGCAAGTCCGATTCCACATATATCAACGGTATCGGTAAGTGTACGGATGCTTTGATTTCTCTGCTGGATCTGAATATGGTTATTTCCGAGAAGGAATCAGACAAGAATTAAGTTAGTATAGACATTTTAGTTTTTATAAGAGGCAGATATGGCTAAGGTTGATCTTAATAATATGGACGGTGTTTATTTTGACGTCCTGAAAGAGATAGGCAATATTGGTGCCGGAAACGCAACTACGGCATTGGCGCAGCTTTTGAATACAAAAGTTGATATGCTGGTGCCGAAGGTTGCACTTTTGGAGTTCTCGGAAGTTGGCGGTGCCATGGGCGGCGAAGAGCAGATTATGGCCGGAATATACCAGGTTGTGGAAGGTGATATATCCGGAAGTATTATGTTCCTTTTGGAAGAAGAGTCTGCTCGGACACTTGTGGCCAAATTGATGGGAACCGAAGTGGGCGAGCCCGGAAGTTTCTCCGAGATGGAAATATCCGCATTAAAGGAAATCGGTAATATTATTACCGGCTCGTATTTATCTTCGTTATCAATGCTTACAAATTTAAAGATTATTTCATCCATTCCGGACATCAGCATCGATATGTGCGGAGCGATTTTGTCTGTTCCGGCGATTGAGTTCGGTGCGTTGGGTGATAAGATTTTGTTAATTGAAACCGAGTTTACGGATGACGTGAAACTTGGAGGTTATTTTATTCTTGTTCCGGATTTGGAATCATACGATAAAATATTAACTTCTTTGGGAATGTAAAAGCATGAGTGAATTGATTAAAGTCGGTATGGCCGACCTTAAATTGTGTAAAGCCCCGGATGGGATTACCACGCTTGGCTTGGGATCCTGCGTAGGGATTGCTATCAGAGATCCTGTTACGAAGATAGGTGGCTTGGCACATATTATGTTGCCGGACAGTACCATATTTCAAAATAGTACTCATATAGCGAAATATGCGGATACAGGCGCAAAAGAACTGGTGCGTATTATTGTTGCAGCCGGAGCCAATCGGGCAAGACTTGTTGCCAAAATCGCCGGTGGTGCGCAGATGTTTGCTTTTCAGAGTAAGAATGAATTGACAACTGTCGGTGACAGAAATGTTGCTGCAGTCAAGAAGGTGCTTGCAGAATTGCATATTCCGATTCTTGCAAGTGATACCGGACTGAATTTCGGACGGACGGTTGAGTTTTTCCCCGAGACAGGAAATTATGTCATCAAGGCTGTTGGTAAGGGAGAAAAGACGATTTAGGAGTATTTATGAACACAAAGAGAATACCGGCGCTTGTTATGTTATTGGCCGGAGCAATCACTGTTCTTGTAACATATTTCAATCATTACAGTTTACGGGATATGTTGGTTGCATTGATTATTGTTTTACTTATTTTTCTGTTTATCGGAGCCGGAATCAAGATTATTCTGGATTCTTTTCACCTTCCGCAGGAGGATGCCGTCAGTGATGATGGTGATGTGATAGAGAAGCAGGTTACCGATACAGCAAATGAAGAAGGTGAAAATGAGGAGGGCATGGATGCCAACCTTAATGAGGAGTAATATTTTATGAGCCTATAGGGGAGGCTTGTGAAATACGGAGGGTATCATGGACGAGGCAGGAAAACAGAAACTGTGGAACGAGTATGCGAAGCATCCGTCTGCAGAGATTAGGGAGAAGTTAATATTGGAATATGCTCCGCTTGTTAAAGTTGTAGCGGGGCGTCTTTCTATGTATTTGGGGTACAATGTTGAGTACGACGATCTGGTAAGTTATGGCATTTTCGGATTAATTGATGCTATTGATAAATTTGATTCATTAAAAGAAGTTAAGTTTGAAACATATGCCAGCTTGCGAATTCGCGGAGCAATTCTTGATCAAATCAGAAAGATGGACTGGATTCCCAGAACGGTCCGTCAGAGACAGAAACAGATTACCAATGCTATTACGGAAATCGAATCTTCTACGGGCAGGGCGGCAACTGATGAAGAAGTTGCGCTTGCTTTGGGTATTTCCGATGAAGAATACGAAGATTGGCAGTCTCAAATGAAAGTGACCAATGTTGTTTCTTTGGATGAATTCGTGGAACAGGGTAGTGATATTGCCGATAATCATGGCTTATCGTCTCATCCTGAACGGCCTGAAGAGGCAATAGAAAAGGAAGAACTTAAGAAGATGCTTGCGGAAGCATTATCGACGCTTACGGAGAAGGAGCAGAAGGTAGTGGTTCTGTATTATTATGAAGACCTGACATTGAAAGAAATCAGTAATGTTTTGGAAGTGTCTGAATCGAGAGTTTCACAGCTTCATACGAAAGCCCTCGGAAAGATGAAGAAGAAACTGGGTAATTATATGGGGATTCTTATTAATAACCCTTGATGACAGATTGGCCGGGTTAATAAATGGAGGCATACCGGGGTATGGGTAAAAATGGGTATTTTCAGTTACTTATGAGTGAAACGGTTACATTTGTGCGATTGTATCCGCCAACAGATGGTGCTGCACCGATTTCGATAGATGAAATTCGTGATTATTTGGCCGGTAAAGGCTATCGTGTAGACATTCTTGATCTGAAGAATGTTATTGAGACGATGGGTGACAAGCAAGTGGATTACAGGGTGGCCGACAAGCGTACGCTTCCGGTCGGTGAGACATTTTCACTGCGTGTTTCCGCAGACAGAATGCAGGCTATTGCAAGATTTTATCCGCCTTCGACTGCTGCTCCGGCGCTTACCATGGAGAATATTGTTTCGGAACTTGAATTCCGCGGGATCAAGAAGGGTATTTGTGAGTCCGTAATCAGTGACTTTTTATCTGACAAGCAATATTGCACGGATTATGTTATTGCGCAAGGCCAACCTCCTGTGCGAGGAACCAATGCCAGTATAGAGTATTTCTTCAATACCAATCCAAACATGAAGCCGAAGCTTAATGATGACGGAACGGTTGATTTCTTTAATTTGAGTAATATAAGCAAAGTCACAAAGGGACAGGTTTTGGCGACGCTTACCAAGGAAGTTCCCGGGGAAGCCGGATATAATGTTGTCGGCGAGGTAATGAAAGCACCCGATGTGCGTAGAATGATATTGAAGTTCGGTAGAAATATCGAACTTACCGAAGATGGTTTGTCTATTATATCTCTGGTAGACGGTCATGCATCTTTGGTGGATGATAAAGTATTTGTATCCGATGTGTATGAAGTTACTGATGTTGATGCGTCTACCGGTAATATCGATTACAAAGGAAATGTATCCGTTATGGGCAACGTCAAAGCGGGATTTTCGGTTGTTGCAGATGGAAACGTTGAGGTTCGCGGCGTTGTTGAGGGTGCAATTATTGAAGCTACGGGTGATATTATCATTATGCGTGGCATGAACGGAATGGGTAAAGGTGTGTTGAAGGCCGGTGGCAATGTGGTGTCCAAATTCCTGGAGAATACGACGGTTACGGCCGGCGGTTATGTTCATTCCGAGGCTATTATGCACAGCACTATTTCCTGTAAAGGTGATGTGGATGTAACCGGTAAGAAGGGCTTTATTACGGGCGGAGTAATTCGTTCGCAAGGTACTGTATCTGCCAAGACGATTGGTTCGTCCATGGGCGCGGCTACCGAGATAGAAGTAGGTATTGACCCGGTATTAAAGGCCAAGAGTGTTGAATTGCAGCAGAATATTGCAGCCAATAAAAAGAAAGTCGAGCAGCTTGAACCGGTTATTATTACATTTACCAAGAAGATTAAGGCGGGTGAGCGTGTTACACCGGATCAGTTGCAGTATTTTAAACAGTTGTCCGTGCAATATCAGACGGTAAAACAGCAGTTGAATAGTGATATCGATACATTTACGGATATGCAGGATGAACTCGAAAATTGCGATAATGCTTCAGCAGTAAAGGTTTCCGAGTTCGCATATAACGGAACCAAAATTACTATAAGTGATGCGATACTCAATATTTCGACACCGATATCTCATTCCCGTTTTGTAAAAGAGGGTGCGGATGTCAGAATAAGGGCATTGTAATGTTTTGATTGTTGGATAACGGTAATTCATAGTAAGACCGATTAAGGGTAAGAGAGGAACGCTTGTGATCAGTCCTATTGAAAACAATGGAATGCTTATACGTACGCAGGATGTCTCCGTGATGCATCAAAATGATGTATCAAAGGGTGAGGTTGTGCATGTTCAGGTGCAGGGTCAGCTTGATCAGCGCTCCGAACAGAAGGTGCATACTGTGCATACAGCCGATGATTCGGCAGGTCCCGATACGCATCATGATGCTCGTGAGGAAGGACGTAATAAGTATTTCAATGCTCGTAAAGGGCCGGCCAAGAAGAAGGTTCCCGAGGATGGTAAAGTGATTGCCAAGAGCCCGGGCGGTTTTGATTTAAAGATATAGGAGAATTCATAATGGTACCTATGGAAATAGCACTCCTTATATTGGGAGTGATTATTTTTGTCATCAGTTTTTTGCTGCCGAATACAGGCAGAAAGAGTGAATCCGAATTGGAGGCAGAACGTGCGGATATTCGCAAGCTTATGGAACAGGAACTTGCGGATATGAAATTACGTGTCAGTGAAGCGGCTAATGATACAGTCGATTATGCTACCGAACGTGCCGAGCGCTCTCTGGAACGCACAGCCAATGAGAAAATCATGGCCGTTAATGAATATTCGGAAGTAATTATGGATGGAATTAATAAGAGTCATCAGGAAGTTATGTTTTTGTATGACATGATTAATGATAAGAAGACTGATCTTGCAAATTCCGTTCGCAAAGCGGAAGCAACGGTTAGAGATGTATCTACTGTTTCCGTAAATATGCAAAAGGCTATTGAACAGTTGCAGAACCAGATGGATGTTATCAGTGCGTCCCGACGTGGATTAACACCGGAGCAGAAAGCGATTTTCGGGGATGATGTGAAGGAGACACCGAAGAAGGCTTCCGATGATTTTGTCCCGATTGTTGCACCGATTGAGATTCAGATGCCCGTAGAGAAGCAACCGGCTCAGCCGATGGCGATGGATATCATTTCCGGAAAGGTATTTAAGGGAACCGTTGACAATGCTCCGAAGGCACCTGTGATGCCTGAAGCGGCACCTTTGCCGAGCAAACCGGCTGCACAGCCTGTATCCGGTGAAAATAATAATCAACGTATTTTGGCGATGTACGAAAAAGGAATGACAGAAGTGGATATTGCCAAGGAATTGAAACTTGGTGTCGGCGAAGTCAAGTTGGTTATTGACCTGTATAAATAGTTGCGTGCAAAAGTCGCACGGAATGGAGAATTGGTGTGAAATTGAAGATGTATTTACGCGGTCTCGGTATTGGCGTTTTTGTAACGGCTTTGCTGATGGGACTGGCTACGAAGAATATGGCGCAACAGCCTCTTTCGGATGAAGAAATTGTTGCCAGAGCGCAGGAATTGGGAATGGTGTATGAGGATAAATTATTGATTAATAATGACTCCAAAGCCAAGGAAACTGCTACCGAAGCTAATGAAAACACTGCCGTTTCCAAAGAGGATACTACTGCTGCAAAGGAAGCTGCTACTGTTGCAAAAGAAGAAAATGTCGAATCCGATGTTGATTCGGAAACCGAATTAACAGAATCCGACGAATTGATTCAACAGAAGAATGAATCGTTGGAGATTGTTGAAACAAATAATGAGGCGCTTGAAGCCGGTAAAAATGCAGCATCCGAAGCGAGTTTGCAACCTGTAGAGGAAACCGAGGCAACGCCTACACCGACGAAGGCACCTACGCCTGTACCGACGAAGGCACCTACGCCTGTACCGACGAAGATTCCTACGGGTGAGTCTGCAACGGGTCAAACCGTTGAGAATGGTACGCTTGTAAATGTTGTCGTTGCAAGCGGAAGCGGATCGGAGGCTGTATGTTCGCTTCTTAAGAAGGCAGGATTAATCTCCGATGTTACCGATTTTAATACATATCTGTGCCAGCACGGATATGATCGCAGAATATCGGCAGGAACGCATACAATTCCAATGGGTGCGGGGTATGAAGAAATTGCCAAGATATTGTGCAGATAAATGATTTGTGAAAGTGAGGAAAACGGATGAGCTATGTATTAAGTTGTTGCTCTACGGCAGATTTATCAAAGGAAATATATAATAAACGGAATATTTCTTTTATTCCTTTCCATTTTCAGATTAATGGTGAGGAATATAGAGATGATGGCGGAGACAGCATGCCTCTTGATCGTTTTTATTCTATGATGGCGGAAGGCGCGGAGACTAAGACTTCTCAAGTGAACGCCGATGAATTCGAAGAGTATTTTGAAGGCTTTTTATCTCAGGGAATGGATGTTTTGCATGTAAGTCTGTCCAGTGGATTGTCCGGCGTTGTTAATTCTGCTATGATTGCCAAAGGCAATTTGGAGGAGAAGTATCCCGACCGTAAAATATTGGTTGTGGATTCCCTTGGCGCTTCTTGCGGCTATGGTTTGCTAATGTGTAAGGCGGCCGATTTGCGTGATGAAGGTAAATCTATTGATGAGGTATATGATTTTATTGAGAATAATAAACTCTACGTGCATCATTGGTTCTTCTCTACGGATCTGACATATTATATTAAAGGCGGACGTGTCACCAAAACAGCAGGTTTTGTTGGAAATATGTTAAATATTTGTCCCTTGTTGGATGTGGATTATGAAGGTAAATTAATTCCTCGATTCAAGATTCGTACCCGTAAGAAGGTTGTTCAGGCTACTCTTGAACAAATGGAGAAATTTGCAGAACGAGGGTTGGATTACAGCCAGTCGTGCTTTATCAGTCATGCGGGTGATATGGAGGATGCGATTCTTTTGAAAGATGCGGTGGAAACCAAATTCCCTGCTTTGAAAGATAAGGTTGAGATTCTTCCGATCGGAACAACAATCGGCAGTCATACCGGCCCCGGTACGGTTGCATTGTTCTTCTGGGGTACGAAACGTGATAATTGAGAATTCAAAGGAGATAGAATAAGCAAATGAAAGTCGCCATTATGACGGATCTTAATAGTGGAATTAAGATGAAAGAGGCAAAGGAGATGGGAATCTATGTTCTCCAGATGCCGATAATAATAGATGATGATAATTATTTTGAAGGTGAGAATCTGACATCCGAGGTATTCTTTGATAGTTTATCGCAGGGTAAGAATGTGAAGACATCACAGCCTTCTCCCGGAGATGTGTTGGATATGTGGGATGCTCTTTTGGATGACGGATATGATGAGATTGTTTATATTCCGATGTCAAGTGGCCTCAGTACGTCATGTGAGTGTTCTTCGGCTTTGGCACAGGATTATGACGGGAAAGTTTGTGTTGTTGACAATCATCGTATTTCCGTTACACAGAGGCAATCTGTAATGGATGCGATATCTTTGGTACAGGCCGGCAAAAGTGCGCTTGAAATTAAGCAGATTCTTGAAGAACATACATATGATGCCAGTATCTATATTTCTGTAGATACGTTGGAATATTTACAAAAGGGCGGCAGAGCTTCTGCTACTGTAGCTGCTTTGGGCAATGTATTGAATATTAAGCCGATTCTTACGATTCAGGGAGCAAAGTTGGATGCATTTGCAGTAGTGAGAGGTCGTAAGAAATGTGAAGCAAAGATTATTGACGCCATTCGTTCCGATTTGCAGAACAGATTTGCGGATGTGCCTCCCGCGAAGATGATGATCGGGGCGGCAGGAACTTTGTTGAGCCAAGAGGAAATTGAGGCTTGGAAAGATATGGTGCAGGAAGCTTTCCCGGAATATCATGTATTCTATAATCCGCTGTCATTGAGTGTCGGAAGTCATATCGGCCCCAATGCACTGGCAATCGGTATAGCAAAGATTTTGTGATGCTTGCATGGATTGGTTTTAGAATGATATGTGCATGTTATTTATGAAAAATGATTAATTCTGTTCATAAAGTAATAATAAAAGGCGAATCCCGCGGGATTCGCCTTTTTAAGCGTTATGTTCGGCGACGTACAATCCCTGATGAGAGAAGTGCTTTGAAGAAAAGTACGTCGATTAATAGATTCTTACAAAAGAGCAGCCGCCTCTGCATCGAGAACAAGTGTGAAATCGGGATGCAACTGCAAAATGGAAGCGGGAACCTGCGGTGTGATCGGTCCGAAGAATGCCTTCTTAACGGTTTCTGCTTTGTTGGAACCGGTAGCAATCAACACAACCTTGCGAGCTTTCATAATTGTTGCGATTCCCATGGTATATGCCTGCTTCGGTACTTCATCCATGGAAGCAAAGAATCTGGAGTTAGCTTCAATGGTACTTTGTGTCAAATCAACACAATGTGTATCTTTGACAAATTCGTCGCAGGGCTCGTTAAACCCGATATGTCCGTTGGGACCAAGTCCTAATAACTGGAGATCAATACCACCGAGCTTGCAAATGATTTCTTCGTAGTTTCGGCAAGCTTTATCGGCATCTTTGTCCTGACCGTCGGGTACGTTTGTACGTGATTTGTCGATGTTGACTCTGGAAAACAGATGCTCATTCATGAAATAACGATAACTCTGGTCATTTTCGGGTGAAAGACCACGATATTCGTCTAAGTTTACTGTAGAGATGTCTGAAAAATCAATATCTCCGGATTCGTACAGACGAACAAGATTGTCATATGTTCCGATGGGAGTTGAGCCGGTAGCTAATCCCAATACACTATTCGGTTTTGTAATCATTTGTGCGGCAATCAAATCAGCGGTTGCTCTGCTGGCGTCATCATAACTGTTTGCTTTGATAATTCTCATTGTTTGTGTCCTCTCTTTCAAGAATGTGAAATAGAATGTGCAACAGTTTTGTCAAAAAGACAATAAAAAAACCGAAAAAAATAATACCATAGTGAGCATTGAAATTCAATAAAAAATTTTGTAAAAAAATTGTAACAAATCGCGTAGATTCAACATTTACGCGGATTTTTGGACAATAAAAAAGCCTTCCCGAAGGAAGGCTTTTTGTGAGGGTTTAGTAACCGAATTCCTGTGCCCAGTAATAGGTTCCTGCATCATCGACGTAAATCGAAATTGCTATGGAAGTGAATTCACCCCAAAGAATGTTCTCTCTGTGTGTAGGGCTGTTCATCCAACCGGAAAGAACGGAATCTGCATCATTGAAACCAAATGCTAAATTCTCACCACCCATGATAGCGCTGTTTACTGTGTACCAAGGCTGTCCGTTCGGACGAGTGTGAGAGAAGAGAATGGAGTTCTCTTGTGCACGAACCGCTGCTACCGATTCCAAATTGGAATTCCATACGAGTGCAGGTAATCCTGCTGCTGCACGTTGTTCATTTACTAAGTTATATGCTCTTAATGCTTCGCTTCTTAATGCTGTGTTATCACCGGATGCATCCGAAAGAGCAATTGCTTCGTTATCGAGGTAAACAACATCCGCATTTTCTATTTCTGAAACCTGACGGAATGCTGCCTCAGGATCCAACTCAGTTGCTGTTTTGGAAAGATTGAGAGATACGGCAAACACACCACCCAATAAAACAACTCCTGCTATAACACCTGCTAAAATTTTTTTCTTCATAGCCAACCCTCCCAGCTAATAAATATCACATAGGATACCTTTTGTAACATTATTATTACACAGACCAATTTAGATTGCAAGACATTTTTTAAAAAAAGTTACATTTTTTAAATTTGTGACATTCCGTCCCGCTTATAGCAGTGAGAACGGCTGCCGTTGCCATGCAAATATGCAAAAATTGTAATATTACCAAGAATATGTATAATATAATAATGTAGATGCGGGTAAATTGCATCTGTTTGTTTCATTGTGCCAAAGCTGTTTGGCACATCCATAGTAGAAGACGAATCTACATATTAAAAAGGTTCATTATTTGTGAGATATTATTTCGGGAGGATTTATTATGGAAACAATAGATCGTAAACGTTTATGGTTATATTTGATAATTTGTTTTGTCGGTACTTTTGCGGTGGAGCTTACATTTATTATTCCGCATATACATGAGAGCTCGATGCTGACAATTTATCCGATTAGCATTCTTCCGGGACTTACGATGCTTTTTCCGGGCATTACCGCATTTATTGTTCGTATTATTACGAAAGAGGGGTTAGCGAAACACGGTATTATTTTTGATGTCAAACACGGAAAAGGTAAATATTATCTTGCAGCCTGGTTTTTGACACCGATACTTATTGTTTTGGGAGCGTTCTTATATTTTGTGATTTTTCACTCTCATTGGGATTACGAAAATATGGCATATGGTGTCGGATTGTATAAGGATGCCGGCATCACAATTACTGCTGCCGAATTGTCCAAAACACTTATCGGTCAGGCAATCGGATGTGTTTTTGTGGGCCCCATACTAAACTGTGCCTCCGTTCTCGGCGACGAATGGGGATGGCGCGGGTATATGTTACCGCTTCTTCTTAAGAAGTATAAACCCGTTACGGCTATATTCCTTACCGGATTGGCTTGGGGGGTGTGGAATGCACCGCTTGCCATTGCGGGCTACAATTACGGACAGAGATATGCGACGTATCCGTTTGGTGGGATTGCGGCCATGATTGTGTTCGGTATCGTAACGGGTATGATTTTCGGTTATCTGACGTATCGCACAGGCAGTGTGATACCGGCGATTATCGCTCACGGAAGTCTGAATACGATATCTGCACTTGGTAATTATTTTACGGATCATGGCGGAGATTTGTTTATCGGACCGTCGCCTTTAGGAATTATCGGCGGATTGCCTTTTGTGATTTTGGCTTGTGCCGTGTTTTTCTTATTGCGAAAGGAAGCAAAAAAATCTATAATAGAGTCGTAAGTGTGCAATTACTGGGGAGTTATTGCGTGCTTAAATCGGGGTCGTAAGAAAAGTTAGGGGACAGCTTATGGATAATGGGCAGAATTTGCATGATGCAGATCGAATGGCTCGTATACGCAGCATTAAGCGTATATTAATCGGCGGACCGTATTTCGTTGCTGCTGTATCGATTATTTTGTGTATTGTGGCATTGATACAGATCGGAGGAGCAGAGAGGCAGGTAGATGCTGCGACTTTGCGACTTTCGCAGATTCAGCAGTCGCAGGATGAATTGCAAAGAAATGTTGAGATTCTGGCCGAGCGACAGAGTGCTAACGAAGATGTTCTCAGACATTTACAATCGGATGTGAATACGTTGAAGGCATCTGCATTATCCCCGGAAGAGATTGTAGCGCCTCCGGAAGGTTCGAAATGGCCCAAGAAAGCTTATCTGACTTTTGATGACGGCCCGAACTCCAATACGGAAGCGATTCTTGATATATTGGCGAAGTACAACGTTGTCGGTAATTTCTTTGTGGTAGGCGCTAAGAGTGATTCTCAAAGGGCAATTTACAGTAAGATTTTACAGGGCGGACATGTATTGGGAATGCATTCGTTTTCCCACAAATACAGTCAGTTGTATGCATCGGAAGAGGCATTTGAAACAGATCTTCTGAAATTACAGGATATGATTTATGATGAAACAGGCTTTCGACCTGTGATTTTCCGGTTCCCGGGAGGGTCGAGCAATAAGGTTTCACCGTTGCCGTTGCAGAATTATGTTGATATTCTGGATAAACACGGCATCCAATATTATGACTGGAACGTTTCTGTGGGGGATGCATCGTCTCCGTCGCCTTCTGCCGATGAAATTGTAGAGAATGCTTTGTCCGGGCTGGACAAGTATGACGAAGTGATGATCTTGATGCATGATTTGCCCGAGAAGACGGCGACTCTCGAGGCTTTGCCGAGAATTATCGAAGGACTATGCGAACGAGGAATAGTCATTGCACCGATTGATGAAACATCTGAATTGATTCAGCATGTTCACATAGAGAATATAAATGAATAAACGGAGGTCGCAACATGAGTTTTTTTAAGGATTTTAAGGAAGATTTGTCTCAGGCGGTAAATGAGCTTATGCCCGAGGAGCCCAAGAAGGCTGCCCCCGCTCCGGCTGAGGAAACGTTTGCAAATGATGATATTGCAGATTTACTGAAAGGTTATGAAGAAGCAATGTCTGCTTCGGCAGAACCTGCAGCGCCTGTATTTGAAGAGCCCGTGGCACCTGTATTTGAAGAGCCCGCAGCACCTGTATTTGAGGAGCCGGTGGCACCTGTATTTGCAGAGCCTGTAGCACCTGTATTTACAGAGCCCGTAGCACCTGTATTTGAGGAGCCTGTAGCACCTGTATTTGAGGAGCCCGTGGCACCTGTATTTACGGAACCTGTAGTACCTGTATTTGAAGAAGCAGCTGTACCCGTATTTACGGAGCCTGTTGCACCTGTGGCAGCACCTGTTGTTGAGGAACCTGTAGCAGCACCTGTTGTTGAAGAGCCTGTAGCACCTGTTGCTGAAGAAACTCCGGCAGCGGCAGAACCTGTAGTACCTGTATTTGAAGAAACTCCTGCAGTACCTGTATTTGAAGAGAAACCGGTTGTTGAACCGATCTTTGCTCCCGAACCGGAACCTGTTGAAGAGCCCGTTAAAGTTCCCGTTGAGCCTGTATTTGCCGAGACACCGGCACCCGCTCCCGAGGTTAAAGCTCCTGTTACTCCGATCTTTGCTCCCGAATCGGAAGAGCGTCCGGCTCCGATTAATACAATTAATAATATTTCCCGTGAAGTTGGTGTTATTCCTGTCGGCATGACAATCGTCGGCGACATCGAGTCCAACGGATCTCTGGATGTAATGGGTGTTGTAAAAGGTAATATCACTGTTGCCGGCAAGTTGAATGTATCCGGTTCCATCGAAGGTAATTCCAAGGCAGATGAGGTATTTGCCGATGGTGCCAAGATTACCGGTGAAATCGTTACAGACGGAACGGTTAAAGTTGGTGAGAGTTCTGTCATCAAGGGTAATATTACAGCTACATCAGCTGTTTTGGCCGGTGCCATCAAGGGTGATATTGATGTTAACGGACCGGTTGTTCTTGATTCTACCGCAATTATCATGGGTAACATCAAGTCCAAATCCATTCAGATTAATAATGGTGCCGCAATCGAAGGTCTGTGCAGCCAGTGCTATGCAGAGATTAAGCCTTCAAACTTCTTTACGGAGGCATAGTTTGATATATGAAGAGAGTATTGCTTAAGTTAAGCGGAGAAGCTCTTGCCGGTGACAAGAAGACCGGATTTGATGAAGAAACCGTTCGCATGGTTGCTCTGCAGGTTAAGCAGATTGTTGACGACGGTATTCAGGTCGGAATTGTAATCGGCGGCGGTAATTTCTGGCGTGGCAGAGAGAGCGACAGTATTGACCGTACGAAGGCGGATCAAATCGGAATGCTTGCAACGGTTATGAATTGTATTTATGTTTCCGAGATTTTCCGTTCTGTCGGGATGATGACCAATATTTTGACGCCGTTTGAGGTAGGCAGTTTTACGAAGCTGTTTTCCAAGGACAGAGCAAATAAGTATTTTGCTCGCGGTATGGTTGTTTTCTTTGCGGGCGGAACAGGACATCCGTACTTTTCTACCGATACAGGAGTCGTTCTTCGTGCGATAGAAGTTGATGCCGACGGTATTTTGTTAGCCAAAGCAATCGACGGTGTTTATGACAGTGATCCCAAGAAGAATCCCGATGCCAAGAAATATGATGAGATTTCTATCGGTGAAGTAATTGATAAGAAACTTCAGGTTGTTGACCTCACTGCATCTATTATGGCCATGGAAAATCACATGCCGATGTATGTATTTTCCTTGAATGAACCCAACAGTATCGTGAATACGATAAAGGGTGATTTTCACGGAACGAAAGTGACCGTTTGATTAAGATAGGAGATGACAAAATGAGTGACAGAATAGTTGAATATCAGGATAAAATGCAAAAAACCATAGACCATATGGAAAGTGATTTTTCCGCTATCCGTGCCGGTCGTGCCAATCCCCATGTTTTAGATAAGATTCGCGTGGATTATTACGGAACACCGACACCGGTTCAGCAGGTTGGTAATATTTCCGTTCCGGATCCTCGTATTATTCAGATTCAGCCGTGGGAGAAATCACTTCTCAAGAATATCGAGAAAGCGATTCAGGCATCCGATATCGGCATTAATCCTACCAATGACGGAACAGTTATCCGCCTGGTATTCCCCGAACTTACCGAGGAACGCAGAAAAGACCTCGTTAAGGATATCAAGAAAAAGGGTGAAGAAGCTAAGGTAGCTATTCGTAATATTCGTCGTGACGGAAATGATGCTTTCAAGAAACTGACGAAGAACGAAGACGTTTCCGAGGATGAGGTAAAGGATTTGGAGGATGAACTTCAAAAGATTACCGACAAATTTATCAAACAGGTTGATGTCCTGGTTGATGAAAAGTCCAAAGACATTATGAAGGTATAAATAGAAATGGAGAGGCCGAAGCTTCCGGCCTCTCTTTTACGTAATGGGAAAGAACTTTCTATTAGATAAGAACAGGAAATTCGGCATTGATTTATATAGAGGATGCAGAAAGGTGAAGGAGATTAGGTGCGTATGAAGATTCCCAATCATGTTGCAATCATTTTGGACGGTAACGGACGATGGGCAAAGAGTAAAGGAATGCCCCGTAATTACGGTCATGTTCAAGGAAGTAAGAATGTGGAAGTAATATGCGAAGAAAGTTATAAAATGGGAATACAGTATCTTACGGTATATGCTTTTTCCACGGAGAACTGGCAGAGACCTCAATCGGAGGTTGATGAACTGATGCGTCTTTTGCGAAACTATATGAAGACGTGTTTGAAAACGGCAGCCAAAAATCGCATGTGCGTACGTGTAATCGGTGATAAGACGGGGTTGGCCGAAGATTTGCAGGAGAGCATACAGAAACTGGAAGAAGCCACCAAAGATAATGACGGGTTGCATTTTACCGTTGCTCTTAATTACGGCAGTCAGGATGAAATGCTTCGTGCCATGAATGCAATTATGGAAGATGAGAAGGCAGGACGTATTACGGGACCGGTTACAAAGGAGATGTTTGAATCATATCTGGATACGGATGGTCTTCCGATGCCGGATTTGCTTATTCGTACAAGCGGAGAGCAGCGACTTTCCAATTTCTTATTATGGCAGCTTGCATATGCCGAATTCTATTTCACACCCGTTCATTGGCCTGACTTTTCCAAGGAAGAACTTGAACGTGCAATCGAAAGCTATAATAAGCGAGATCGAAGATACGGTGGAATAAAGGAGGAAGAGGATGTTTAAGACAAGACTTGTGAGTGCGGTTTTTCTTGTTATCATTCTGGCTTCCATGCTGTATTTCGGCGGTCCGTATATGTTACTGGTATTGCTGTTTATCTCGCTTGTCGGGCAGTTTGAACTTAATCGTGCACTTGGTATCATCACTGATGGCAAACCGTTGAATGCACTGACAATTCCGGGGTATATTGCCACGATCGTTTTGTATGTGCTGATGTATTTTCAGCTAAATGATGCTCGCATTGAGACGGCAATTATTGCATTTTTGCTGATTGTCCTTCTGGGCGTGTATGTGTTTTCATTCCCCAAGTACACGGTGAACGAGATTGTATACGCGTTTTTCGGATATATTTATGTTCCGATGATGATTCATTATATTTACATGACACGTAATCTGGAGAACGGGATTTACTTTGTATGGTTGATTTTCCTGGCTTCGTGGATATGTGATACGGGAGCATACTGTGTCGGTATGTTGTTTGGGAAGCATCGTCTGGCGCCGGTTCTTTCGCCCAAGAAATCGATAGAAGGTGCAATCGGCGGTGTTGTTTGCTCTGCAATTGCCGGGGCTGTTTTTGGGATTATTGTTCGGCCGTATATGACTTTGCGAATCGATCCGATGATTGTATTCGGTATTGTGACCGCTGTCGGTTCTGTTGTTTCTCAGATTGGAGATTTGGCGGCATCGGCCATTAAGCGTAATCGAAAGATAAAGGATTACGGCAAATTGATTCCGGGTCACGGCGGTATACTGGATCGTTTTGACAGTGTGATTTTTACGGCACCGATTATTTATTTTCTGATGCTTGTTCTGTTATGATGGGTATTATGTTTTCATTTTTATGGAAGATGGAGATGTACATATAGTTATGAAAAAGATTTGTTTATTGGGTTCCACCGGTTCTATCGGTACTCAGACACTTGATATTGTGCGGGACAATCCCGATGCATTGTCCGTGGTTGCTTTGGCAGCCAACAAAAATGTGGATTTGTGTGAGAAGCAGATTCGTGAATTTGCACCGGAAGTTGCTGTTATGTATGATGAGCAGGCGGCAATCGAACTTTCCAAAAGAGTTGCGGATTGTCCGGTGCGGATTCTGACAGGTATGGATGGCTTGATTGAGGCGGCCAAGCTTTCGTCGGCCGATACTGTATTGACAGCCATGGTCGGCATGATAGGAATACGCCCGACGATTGCAGCAATAGAAGCGGGCAAGAATATCGCTTTGGCAAATAAGGAAACGCTTGTGTGTGCGGGCCATATTATTATTCCGCTCGTTGAGAAGATGGGTGTGTCTTTATTGCCGGTCGATAGCGAGCACAGTGCGATTTTCCAATCCCTTAACGGGGAAAATCATGCGCGTATGAAACGAATATGGCTGACGGCATCCGGCGGCCCGTTTCGCGGAAAGAGTCGTGATGAACTGGCATCCATGACAGTGGATGATGCCCTGAAGCATCCGAATTGGTCGATGGGACGTAAGATTACCGTGGATTCGTCGACGCTTGTAAATAAAGGCCTTGAAGTAATGGAAGCAAAGTGGTTGTTTGGTGCAGATCTCGATCAGATTACGGTTCTTGTTCATCCGCAATCCATTATTCATTCCATGGTAGAATATGAAGATGGTGCCGTGATTGGTCAGATGGGTGTTCCCGATATGAAACTGCCTATTCAGTACGCTTTGTTTTATCCGGACAGACGTCTGCTTCGCGCAGAGAAACTGGATTTCTTTAAAGTGGGTACAATGACTTTTGAACAACCGGACATTGAAACGTTTACGGGGCTTAAGCTTGCCTATGAAGCTGCGAAATGCGGCGGCAGTATGCCCACTGTGTTTAATGCGGCCAATGAGATGGCAGTGGCTATGTTTTTGAATAAGCAGATAGGATTTTTGGATATTCCCAAAATGATTGATTCTGCAATGAATGCCCATACACTTATAGAGAATCCCGATGTATCCCAAATCCTTCTTGCAGAACAGGATACGTATGATTTTCTGGGCGGGAGAGTAGTGAAATGAAGATATTAATTGGAATACTGATTATATTTGTGATAATTGTTTCGCATGAGACGGGACATTTGCTGATTGCCAAAATGTCGGGTATACCCGTGCGCGAATTTACGATTGGATTCGGCCCGAAATTGTGCGGATTTACGAAAGGCGGTACATTGTATTGTATTCGTCTGATTCCGCTGGGAGGAGCCTGCATGTTTGATGATCCGGAGAATCCTAATCCGGAGGACAGCCAGTTCCGTAAAGCTCCGATCGGTTCGCGTATAGCTACCATTGCGGCCGGCCCGATTTTCAATTTTCTTTTGGCATTCATTCTTGGACTGTTTATGATGTCCAAAACATATATTCCTTCGGCGCAGGTGATTGATGTTGATCCTGCGGGTGTTGCATATGAAGCAGGGATGCGTGCCGGTGATACGATTCTGAAGGTGAACGGATCCAGGACGTATATGTATCCCGAAGTAAGCCTTGCTATTTCTATGGGGTACGGCAAACCGCTTAAGGTGGAATATGAACATGAGGGCCAGAAGCATTCTGTTATGATGACTCCCAGAATGAATGAAGAGTACGGTCAGTTTATGATAGGAGTTACATTTGGCGCTGAGATGCCCGAGAGAACGCCTATTACGGTGATTCGGGACAGTTTCCACTATGTTCGGTATATGATCAAAATGACAATTACGGGTGTTAAGATGCTTGTAACAGGGCAGTTCGGATTGCAGGATCTGAGCGGACCTGTTGGTATTGTGGATTTGGTTAGCGATGAATATGATGCTGCCCAGAAAACGGATACGGGAGTTGGAACGATTATTTTAAGTATGCTGAATATAACACTTTTGCTGTCGGCTAACCTTGGCGTGATGAATTTATTGCCGTTCCCGGTTCTTGACGGAGGGCGTCTGATATTTTTGATTATTGAGGCTGTTCGTCGCAAACCGGTCAGCATTAAGATTGAAAATGCCGTGAATTTTGTCGGTGTCATTTTGCTTCTGATGTTGGCTGTGGCAGTTATGTTCTCCGATGTAATGAAACTGTTTGGATAGGGCTATATAAAAATATACAAAACGGAGCTGTGTATGATGATGCACGGCTCCGTTTTTTTGTCGGTTTTTTATGAAATTTTTCAAGAAAAAGTCATTAAATAACAGACCTGATTCTATACCTGTAGAATCGTATCGGCGTTTATTGACATCGGATTTTGTTATGCTATAGTTTGTTCTACATTCCAAAGAAAGGAGGTGAGAGCGAATGAAAATGGGTGATGTTATCAATGAACGATATCGTATTGTGCGTAAGTTTGGCTATCAGGATTTCGGTGAATCGTATTTGTCATATGATCAGTATAAAGGTTGTCTCTGCACGATTACTTTTTTGCCGAAGGATGTGGATATAAGTTCATTTCCGGAATCGGACTATTTATGTAAGATTGTGGATTACATACATACAGAAGATGCCGTGGCAATTGTTTCCGATTACGTAGAGGGCGTATCTGCAGATATTTTTATGAAGGGAGAGGGCCTTCGTAAGAATACGGTATTGGATATTATGGAGAAAATAGGACAGGCAGTTCTGTGTCTTCATAATACGGATCCGCCGATTGTTCATATGGGATTACAACCCAAGAATATCATTATCGGACGCGACCGGACACCTGTGCTTATTGATTATTTTCCGAAAGAGGAGATAAATGTGGGGACTGTAAGTACAGATATGGTCGGATATTCTCCTCCGGAGAGTTATTTTCCGAAGGGAGAGAGGTTCTTGGATAAACGTGCTGACATTTTTGCGTTTGGAATGACGTACTTAGCGCTTCGAACGGGAAATGTGCCGGATTCATGTTTATCCGTAGTTTATAGGCAGATTCGATCAAACCCCAACCTTTCGCGGGGTGAGATCACATTTCTAATGCATTGCATATGCAGACAGCGCGATAAGCGGTTCTCCTCAATGGAGCAAGTGCTGCATTCCATATCATTTTTACGAAGAGAATTCCATATTCGAATATTTATAAAAACGGCGGGGACGATTGCGGCCGTTTGCTCTGTGTTTTTGTATTTCTGGGGTTTGTATGTGTGGGCTCCCGGTGTGTAGAAGGACGGAGGAATATGTATAGAAAGTATGAAGGAATATGTATAGAAAGGATGGAGGAACATATTGATAAAGAGAATAATTGGTTGCGAAAGTAAGTGGAGAGCGGGAATCCGGTGGGCAGTTTTTTTGACGTTATCCTTCACATTGACTTCCTCGTTATGTAAACCGGCTTGCGCAACGCCGGCTTACGAAGAGAGTACAGTCTTTGCTGCAAGTTGCGGAACGAATCGTGGTGGGGGAGGAACATCAACCTGGACAGGTGGAGGAACATATACTTCCAACCCGGTTGAAATTAAGCGAGCGTACAGTTTGGCCATTCACGCAACTGCTCCGCACGCACATGCAAGAATGGGATGTTACGGGCGTAATTGTTATCATACGGTAGATCTTGATGCACCGATGACGCTTACGATGTATGGTGTGCAGACGCCTACGAATGTTGGCGGTGCTCAAATTGCTGTTCTGGGTGCGGATTATTTCTTTTCTGATGAAGTGAAACAAAAGTATCCATATGTTTATTTTGTGTGGAATGTCGTTAATGTAAGCGGTGAAGCACGTTGTAACTGCGGCGATCATGAATGCAGAGACTATGAATCTTTTTCAACCGGACAACCGGGTGGAGTATCCGTTGTGCTGTATTCATTAAAAGGTCCGGTGATTACTGCGGATATGCAGAATACATCGGGTCAGACTGATCAGGGTGCGACATTTTCCATAAAAGCAGATAATGCCACCAAGTATCAATGGCAGAAAAGTACGGGGACATCTTTTACAGATATTTCAGACGGAGAGGGGTCTAATAAAATTACATACAGTGGATGTAATACGGATACACTTACCATATCGAATCTGCGCTTGGCGGAAAACGGTACGGTTTATCGATGTGTTGTTTCCGACGATGATGGTCAGAGCGTGATATCAAACGAAGCAATGCTTGCGGTAAGTGATACATCACCGCCGATTTTGAACGTGGAGAAATTAACAAAGAATTGGACAAATGATAAAGTCATTTTTTCGGTTGATGCATATGATGCGGATTCTGCGCTGGCTGCGGAACCGTATTCTTTTGACGGGGGGAAACATTTTGGCGGAAGCAAGGTATGCGAATTAACCGAGAATGGGTCATATGTATTTTGTGTTGCGGATGCTGCCGGAAATATTGGGCAGTTTCCGGTAAACCTTACGACGATTGACAGAACATTACCTAATATGAATGTGTCTGTATCGACAACGGATCCGACAACAGAGCCTGTTAAGATTACCATTACTGCGTCGGATTCCGATTCGGGAATTTCGCAGGATGCATATTGGTATAAAGAAAACTGGAACGCATCCAATGTGTTTTCTGTTAATACGAACGGGGATTATACCGTGGGTGTTCGCGACCAGGCGGGAAATGTGGTCAGAGAGACGGTCCATGTTATGAATATTTACAGCAAAGCCAAGGATCCTGTACATGACGGCGGAAGCGGAACGAGTGGCACCGGTGGAAACGGAGGCGGTGGAAGCGGAACGAGTGGCGCTGGTGGAAACGGAATGGGAGGAAACAAAAGCACGGGCGGAGGAAGCACCGGTGGAGGAAGTACAAGCGGTTCGCAAGGAGGCGGAAGCGGAACGAATGGCGCTGGTGGAAGCGGCATCATACCGGTAACCGTTCTGGAGCCTGCAAAGAGTGCGATACAGGCATCCAAGCTGAAGTCTTCAAATAATTCCGGCTCTTCGGACGCGGATGATAAGGCGAATGTGAAGAATAAGAATGAGAATAAGAAAAACAATGTGGGATCATTAAAAACCGTCTCGTCGAAAGCGTATCCCGTTCATCAAACTTCGACGACTTTGAAGAACGGGGAGAATGACTTTCCTGATGAACCGGTTATTGATGAGAATGCGCAGACGGAATATTTGTCGGAAAATGAGCAGATGCCCGAGGAAATAATCAGCAGATCCAAAAGAGACCAACCGTTTTACTTGGCATTATCCATTGGATTGATTGTGCTGGGTCTATTACTGACGGCATATCTTTTGTTCTTCATGGTTGTTGTGGAAGGCAAATTGGAAGATTCGGATGAGGAGTACGGAGTGCTTTCGTTGCGCTTATTATATCGAAAAGGCGGCTTCTGGAGCGTAAATGTCGGAGATGCATTTGAAGAGAATGCTACGGTCAGATTACTTATGGGACCGGTTTTTGCGTTGATCTGCAAAGATGCGGATTTGAGAGCTTATACAACGGATTGCGAGGGCGTGCTGTTTGAGAAGGTACAGCAAGGTCTGATCATGTATCGAAGAAGAATCAGGAGGGGGCAGAGTGTATGATAAAGTATGAAATTCGAAAACAACTGCGAATTGTCGGTGCAATTGCGGTGCTTATGGCAAGTATGCGACTGCTTTCGGTTACGACTTATGCGCAAACATACAGTGGTGTTTTGCATAGAAATGTGAGTGTGGCCGGAATACATGAACAGGACGAGTGCAGTCCGAATATATATTTGACGAAGGATAAAGATATATATTTGATGAGGGATAATAAAATATATTTTGATATTGCGGACGAAGGAAGCGGGATCCGAAGAATTCTGGTGACAGGAGGTGAGCGTGCGGGTGAATGTAAGAAGGTTTTGTTTGAAAAGAATTGTCTTTTGCCGGGAATACATCAATATGGATTCGGATTGTCAAATCAAATGTGTGCTCAGGTACTATGTGTGACAGTTTCTGTATGGGACTGTTGTAATAATGTTTCGCGTTCCTATTTGATATTACATGATATGAACAGAATGGGATCTGAACGCTATACGCAGATTCTCGCGGATAAGGATCATTGTTTTGTTCCGATTAATCCAGAACTTCGACCTTGTCAATACTACTTTTTATATGATGAAAAACGAAAAAGGAGACGAAATTTTGGTAAAATTTTAATGGTTTGATAAATATGCCGAAAGTATAGGGACTTTTGCAAAAAATGCACGTATTTGCGGTGATTGTACGACATTGACACACTTGTTTTTTCTATGATAGATTTGATATTGAACATAAGAAGGATACCTATTAGGGGCGCGCTGTATAGTGTACTCCGAATAATGCAGGATAGACGGAGATATAAATATATGTATAGAGAACAAACTAAGGTTATTACAATCGGTAACCGTGTGATTGGCGGAGGTAATCCGATTCTGATCCAATCTATGACAAATACCAAAACGGAGTCTGTAAAGGATACGGTTGAGCAGATTCATCGTTTAGAGGCAGCAGGCTGTGATATTATTCGTGTTACGGTGCCGACTGTTGAAGCCGCCAAGGCCATTTCACAGATTCGTAAAGAGATCACTATTCCGCTTGTCGGGGATATTCATTTTGACTATAAGATGGCTATTGCTGCTATCGAAAACGGAGCGGACAAGATTCGTATTAATCCCGGCAATATCGGTGGCAGAGAGAAATTGGCCGAAGTTGTTAAATGTGCAAAAGAGAGAAGTGTTCCGATTCGTGTCGGTGTAAACAGCGGATCATTGGAGAAGGAACTTGTTGAGAAATATAACGGTGTATGTGCGGAAGGAATTGTGGAGTCCGCTCTTGATAAAGTTCATATGATTGAAAGCATGGGATACGATCGGATTGTTGTCAGTGTGAAGACATCGGATGTATGCATGTGTGTAAAGGCACATGAACTTTTGGCACCGATATGTCCTTATCCGTTACATGTCGGTATCACGGAAGCGGGAACAGCTTATTCAGGTAATATCAAGTCGTCCATTGGTCTGGGTATTATTTTGAATGAAGGTATAGGAGACACAATCAGAGTATCGCTTACATCCGATCCGGTAGATGAAGTGGTATCTGCGAAACTGATTTTGCGTACATTAAAGTTGCGTAAGGGTGGAATCGAGGTGGTATCCTGTCCGACGTGCGGCCGTACAAATATTGATATTATTTCGCTTGCGTCTGAAGTAGAGAAGATGGCAGCAGGATATGATAAGGATATAAAAGTTGCCGTGATGGGCTGTGTTGTTAACGGACCGGGAGAGGCTCGTGAAGCAGATCTGGGTATTGCAGGCGGAAAGGGTGAGGGATTACTCTTTAAGAAGGGTGAGATTATTCGCAAACTTCCCGAAGAGCAGTTGCTTGCCGCATTGAAAGATGAGTTGGATCATTGGGGTGAATGAGAACCCGGCGGAGGGGTTTATTATTGAAGTTTTCAGAAGTATTTCCTAAGTTACAATTGAAAAATGATTACAAAGAATTATTTGAAGAGACCACGATTACACGCGTGGTCTCTTCTACCAAAGGCGATAAATTGCACGTGTTTTTGAATAGCGATTATTTGATTCCGCGTGAACACTGTGTTTATGTCGAGAATCAGATTGCGAAGCAATTGTTTCCCAATTCGGATGTGCAGGTTAGAATTGTTGAATCTTTCTCGCTCAAGGGAGTGTACTCTTTAGAGTCATTGATGAAGGTTTATTTTCCGAGTATTTTGTACGAAGCAGATGCCAGAAGCGGTGTATGGGGGCAATTGCTGCGCCATGCGGATTTTGAGTACAAAAATGACAATGAATTGCATCTTGTGTTGGAGGATTTCTTTTTAGCCAGACGTGAAGCTGAGGATTTATTGGATTATCTGGAACATGTTTTGGTGGAAAGGTGCGGAAGAGAAGTTACATTTTCTCTGGGATACAAGCCTTATGCACGCAGAACATCTCTTGATGAAACGGAGCAGATTATTAAGGAGAAGATTGCGCGTATTTCCAGAAGAGCAAACGGTGAGAGTGGCGGAGATGACTTTTCCGATACAGAGATCTCCGAGACAGCGATTTCCGAAAAGGCAGCTTCCGAGCCTGTTTCACAAGCTGCTTCGCAAGGTAAAGCTTCGCAAGGAAATACGGCGGATTCTTCTACGCGTGCGAAGTCAAATGACGCAAAGGATAAGCATCAGGAAAGAAGACGTGAGTGGGTACCTGCCGGTCCGGATGTGTTCTACGGCCGTGACTTTATGGACGAACCGGTACAGATTTGTGATATTGAAGGATATTCCGGCGAGATTGTTGTAGCCGGATGCATCCGTAATTTTGAAGCGCGCGAGACACGACGCGGCAGTATGCTTGTTACATTTGATATAACGGATTATTCCGATACAATCAGTATAACTATGTTCCCTAAAGAGGAAATGCAGCAGGTATTTTTCGATAATGTCAAAAAGGGTGCTTTCGTTATTATCAAAGGTTCGCTCGGAATGGACCGTTACAGTGATATGACGATTATTGAGCGTATTGTTGGTATTAAGAAATATCACGATACCCGAATTAAGCGTGTTGATGAGGCACCTGTAAAGCGTGTTGAGTTGCATTGCCATACGAAGATGAGTGATATGGACGGTGTTACGGAAGCACCGGCACTTCTTAAGTGTGCTGCAGGTTGGGGACACAAAGCACTTGCTATTACCGACCACGGAGTAGTACAGGCATTTACTGAAGGATTCCATGCAATCGGTGATATTAAGAAAATTAATCCGGATTTCAAGATAATATACGGTATGGAAGGGTATTTGGTTGACGACGAAATGGAACTTGCCGTTAATCCAAGAGAGCATTCCATTTCCGATACATTTGTTGTGTTTGATTTGGAAACAACCGGATTTTCGCCTGTTACGGACAGAATTATCGAGATTGGTGCCGTCAAAGTTGAAAACGGTGAAATTATCGATCGATTCTCTACGTTTGTGAATCCGCAGATTCCGATTCCGTTCCGTGTAGAAAGATTGACGGGAATCAATGATTCCATGGTGGCAGATGCGCCATTTATCAATGATACGTTACTCAAGTTTTTGGAATTTGCCAAAGGCTCGGTTTGTGTTGCGCATAATGCTTCGTTTGATATGGGATTTATTACGCAGAAAGCTAAGGATATGGGTATCAACGAGGAGTTCACGTATGTGGATACCGTGGGAATGGCGCGTTTGTTAATGCCGGAAATATCCAAGTATAAGCTCGATACGGTGGCGAAAGCGTTAAAGGTTTCATTGGAGAATCATCATCGTGCCGTAGATGATGCCGAGGCAACTGCGGAAATCTTTTTGAAATTATGTGACAGATTGAACGCGCAGGGGGTCACTACTCTTGCGGGTATGAATGAACTGAATCAGAATTCCGATGAAACGATTCGTAAATCAAACAGTTTTCATGTGATTTTGCTTGCCAAGAATGAGGTTGGACGAGTGAATCTGTATCGTCTTGTGTCTATGTCACATTTGCGATATTTTCACGGACGTCCCAAGATTCCCAAGACGGTACTTAATCGGTATCGTGAGGGACTGATCATCGGTTCGGCGTGTGAACAGGGTGAACTGTATCAGGCTATTATCAATGAGAAGAGTGAAGATCGAATTGCTCACATTGTGGAATTCTATGATTATCTCGAAATACAGCCGAACGGAAACAATGCATTTATGATTCGGGAAGACCGTTTTGAGAATATTAATTCCGAAGAAGATTTGAATGCCATTAATAAGAAGATTGTTGCTCTTGGCGAACGTTTTCATAAACCGGTTGTGGCAACGTGCGATGTACATTTTCTTAATCCTGAGGATGAGGTTTATCGTCGAATTCTTATGGCCGGACGCGGATTTGATGATGCGGATAAACAGGCACCGCTTTATTTGCGTACGACAGAAGAGATGATGAAGGAATTTATGTATCTCGGATATGATAAAGCGCGTGAAGTCGTTATTGATAATACTGTCAAAATTGCGGATATGATCGAGGAGATTTCGCCCGTACGTCCGGATAAGTGTCCGCCGGTTATTGAGAATTCCGATGTGACGCTTCGCCAGATCTGTTACAGAAGAGCTCATGAAATGTACGGTGAAGAACTTCCGCCACAGGTTTCGGAACGTTTGGAAAAGGAACTGGGATCCATTATCAAAAACGGTTTTGCCGTAATGTATATTATTGCACAGAAATTAGTGTGGAAGTCGGTTGAGGATGGATATTTGGTCGGATCCCGAGGGTCCGTCGGATCTTCTTTTGTTGCAACAATGGCAGGAATTACGGAAGTTAATCCATTATCACCGCATTATTTGTGCGGAAACTGTTATTATGTTGATTTTACTTCCGATGAAGTATTGGCATATTCGGGACGTGCCGGATGTGATATGCCCGATAAGTTATGTCCGAAATGCGGCAAACCGCTTAAGAAGGAAGGATTTGATATCCCGTTTGAGACATTCCTTGGATTTAAGGGTGATAAAGAGCCGGATATCGACTTGAATTTCTCGGGTGACTATCAGTCCAAAGCACATAAATATACTGAGGTTATTTTCGGTGAAGGTCAGACTTTTAAGGCCGGAACGATTGGTACGGTTGCGGATAAAACCGCATTTGGATATGTTAAGAATTATTATGAAGAGCGAGGAGTAATAAAGCGTTCCTGTGAGATTGAGCGAATTGCGGAAGGGTGTACGGGGGTTCGCAGGACGACGGGACAGCATCCGGGCGGAATTATCGTTCTGCCGCATGGCGAAGAGATTCATTCGTTTACTCCGGTTCAGCATCCGGCGAATGATATGACGACGGATATTGTAACAACGCACTTTGATTATCATTCCATCGACCATAATTTGTTGAAATTGGATATTCTCGGGCATGATGATCCGACGATGATTCGTATGTTGCAGGATTTGACCGGAACGGATCCGAGAGAAGTAGCACTTGATGATAAGGGAGTTATGTCCCTGTTTAAAGATACATCGGCTTTAAATATTACGCCGGATCAAATCGGCGGATGTAGGCTGGGTTGTCTGGGTGTTCCCGAGTTTGGTACGGATTTCGCAATGCAAATGCTTATTGACACTAAGCCGACGGCATTTTCAGATCTTGTCCGTATCGCGGGATTGTCTCATGGAACGAATGTATGGCTCGGAAATGCGCAGACACTTATCGAAGAAGGAACGGCCACCATTTCGACGGCAATATGTACGCGTGATGATATTATGGTTTATTTGATCCATATGGGACTTGAAAGTGAAACTGCTTTTAAGATTATGGAGAATGTACGTAAAGGTAAGGTTGCCAAGAAGAAGTGCGATAATTGGGAAGCCTGGAAGCAGGATATGATTGCGCACGGCGTACCGGATTGGTATATCTGGTCCTGTGAGAAGATTGAATATATGTTCCCGAAGGCTCATGCAGCGGCATATGTTATGATGGCATGGAGAATAGCCTATTACAAAATCAATTACCCGCTTGCTTATTATGCAGCTTTCTTCAGTATCAGAGCATCGGCATTTTCGTATGAGATGATGTGCCGCGGTAAGGATGTTGCAGCGGAATATTTGAAGAAATATCGTGCCATGGCAGAAGATTCTTCCGTAACAATGACTTCGAAAGAGGAATCGGTTCTTAAGGATTTACGTATCGTGGAAGAAATGTATGCCCGCGGATTTGATTTTATGCCGATTGATGTATTTCGTGCCAAAGCGCATCACTGCCAGATTATTGACGGTAAGATTATGCCGGCACTTGATTCCATCGACGGCTTGAGTGAGAAATCAACAGCTGTTGTGGAAGCGGCCAAGAACGGACCGTTTTTGTCCAAACAGGATTTTCAGGAGCGAACGAAAGTATCTAAGAAGATTATTGATAATATGGCGGAACTCGGCATTTTACAGAATCTTCCGGAAACGAATCAGCTTTCGCTGTTTGATTTTGCGTAGCAAAGGAGCATCATGGCAAGACTGATATTTCATGTGGATGTTAACAGCGCATTTCTGTCGTGGGAAGCAGCCCGTCGTGTGGCAGCAGGCGAGGAAGATTTGCGTCTTGTACCTTCGGCGGTCGGAGGAGATCCCAAGAGCCGTCGTTCCATTATTGCGGCCAAATCCATTCCTGCCAAGAGATATGATATTAAAACGGGTGAGCCGGTTTCGCTTGCATTGGAAAAGTGTCCGCAACTTATTGTGGTGAAACCGGATATGGAATTATACAAATCCTGTTCCCGCGCATTTATTGCCATATGTCGGAAATATGCACCGAAATTGGAACAGTTTTCCATCGATGAGTGCTTTTTGGATATGTCGGACTGTGAACTGATATATCCGGATCCGATAGAGACAGCGACGAAGATTAAAGATGAGATTCGTGATACGCTTGGATTTACCGTAAACATCGGAATAGGAGATAATAAGCTTCTTGCAAAGATGGCAAGTGATTTTACGAAGCCGGATCGCGTACATACGCTGTATACAAGCCAGATAAAGGAGAAAATGTGGCCACTTCCGGTATCGGATTTGTTTCTTGCCGGTAAATCGTGTGCCGACCGATTGAATCGATTTGGTATTCATACAATCGGTCAGCTGGCACAGAGCAGTTTATCCTATGTTCAATCGGTTGTTGGTGATAAGATGGGTGCGGTGTTGTATAATTATGCCAACGGTATTGATGAATCCGAGGTGACGGAAGAGACGGAAGATGCCAAGAGTTACAGTATGTCTGTGACTTTGGAAGATGATGTTACAACACTTTTACGTGGCAAAGAGATTATCAGGAGTTTAGCCGAAAGTGTCAGTGCCAAGATGCGTAAAGACCATGCTCGGGCATATTGTGTAAGTGTTACGATACGTGATATTACATTTCATAATCGTTCGCATCAGTGTAAGTTGGAAAATGCAACGGATATCTCCGAGGAAATATATGAGACGGCGGCTTTTTTGTTTGAGGAATTATGGGATACCAAAACACCGCTTCGTCTGTTGAACGTGGGTTTATCAAATGTTACGAAGGATTCTTATGAACAGATAACGCTTTTTGATACACCCGAGAGGGAGAAGAAACGTAAGGTGGATATGATGATGGACTCGCTGCAGGATCGATTCGGGCATTCCGTGGTGCAGCGTGCCAGTGCATATGCATCGAAAACGAAGAAATAGGGAAATTAGTATAGGATGAAACCAAAGCAAAACGGCAAATCACATGATATTGTTCTGATTATGGTAAGTACTTTGATGTGTATCGGTATTACCGTTCTTTTGTGCGTCCTTTTTGCCACAGGGGTTCGTAATTCTGCCGAAACCGTGCAATCTCAAAAATACGGAACATATTACGCACTGATCTGTGAAGACCGCGCTTCTTCTTTTTGGACTTCGGTTTATGAAGGAGCACAGAAAACGGCAGAAGAGTCCGGCGCATATGTAGAACTGTTCGGTGATAATCTGTCGCAGGAATATTCGACACAGGAACTTCTAAACATGGCAATTGCCGCTAAGGTTGACGGGATTATTCTGCAGGCAGACGACAGCGACGAAATGCTCTTGTCGATTAATGATGCGGCAGAAGCGGGGATTCCTGTTGTGACGTTACATACGGACAGTCCGTTCAGTAAGCGTTGCAGTTTTGTCAGTATCGGAAGTTATAACCTCGGACGTGAGTATGGTGCTCAGATTCAGCAAGCCGTTGTTGATTATTCCAAATCCGTCGGAACAACTGACTTTGTATATAATGTGGATGTATTAATCGGAAATAACGGGCGAAATGATGACCAGAATCTGATTTGTCTCGGTATTCAGGAATCATTGGAACAGTCGCGTTATGCCGAACAGATTGTTATTCATCAGATTCCGATTGATGATGTCAGCTCCTTCTCTGTAGAAGAATCCGTGCGCGGATTGTTTGTATCCGCATCGGAGGAATTACCGAATCTGATTGTTTGTCCCAGTCAGATAGATACAACCTGTGTGTATCAGGCAGTTGTTGATTACAACTGTGTCGGACAGGTTACTATTTTGGGGTATTACGATTCCGATACCATTTTGAACGCCATATCCCGTGGCGTTATTCGTTCTACCGTTTCCGTTGATACGGAACAGATGGGCCGCTACTGCGTGGAGGCGTTGACGGAATATCGTGAATTTGGATATACCAGCCAGTTCTTTACGGCAGATCTTGCCTTTGTGGATCGTAATAATGTGGATGATTATCTGAAAGCGGAGGACGTATATGAAGAATAGATTTAGCAACGTCTCGCTTCAGCGCAAAATCACATTGATCTGTCTGATGTCAAATTTAATGGTAATGATCGTCAATATCGTTCTTATGATTGGTATCAGTAACATGTCCGAACGTATCGACAGTGCGTATCGTAGTAATATTCAGCTGAATGAATTGGCATTGGCTCTGGATGGTGTGCAGGAAGGAATGACCAATTACCTGAACACGAAGACAAGTGATGCCTTAGAGGATTATTATCGAAGTGTTCAGGATTACAGTGAACTGTATCAGCAATTGAATACATCTGTAACGGGAAACCGTTTTCAGCGTATGGAGCGCAATATATATTATCTGTCCGAGAATTATGTGGATGATGTGGAACAAACCATCGAAGCAAAGCGTGGGCGTAATGTTGAAAAGTACAGGATACGTTATGAGAACGCTACGGACCTTTATAAGTATATTCGTACGTATGTATATAGTCTGAACAACGAGCAGTTGAGGGATAACTCCCGTAATTACAACGTTACGCTTGCTGCATTTCGTAATTTTGAATTGACCAGTACCTTTGTAATGGGATTGGTTATTATCAGTACGATTTTGATCGTTACCAGAATGACCGGTGCATTGATTAAACCTTTGAAGGATTTGACTTTGCAGGCGGATGAGGTCGCAAAGGGTAATTTTGATTTGGAATTGTCGACGTATGAAAGTAAGGATGAGATAGGTGTTGTTACGTCGGCATTTAATCAGATGGTTGTCAATATTCGTCAGTATATTGAAACAATACGTCAAAACGCAGAGACGGAGCGTGCACTCCGTGAGCGGGAACTGATGATAGAGACGAACCTTAAGGATGCGCAGCTTCAATATTTGCAGGCACAGATCAATCCTCATTTTCTGTTTAATACATTGAATGCCGGTGCACAGCTGGCAATGATGGAGTCGGCAGATCGGACTTATGAATATGTGCAGAAGATGGCAGAGTTTTTCCGATATAATGTTAAGAAGGGTACCAAAACCGTTACAATCGGAGAAGAATTGGATTTGATTGATAATTATATTTATATATTGAACGTGCGTTTTTCGGGAGATATTAAATATGAAAAGGAAGTGGATGCAACACTTCTGTCTGTGGAGATGCCCAGTATGATATTGCAGCCTATCGTGGAGAACTGCGTTAATCACGGCATACGTGAGATGATGGGCGAAGGTATTATCTGGATGAAGGTTTTTCGGGATAATGACTTTGCATGCATCAGTGTAAAAGATAACGGTGTCGGTATGAGTGAGGACACAATCGAGAAAATTATGCGCGGAGCACGGAAGACGGAGAACAGTGAGAGTGACTTTAACGGTATCGGTATGGGAAATGTTGTTACAAGATTACGTCTGTTTTCCGAATATGATGATGTTGTGACGATATACAGTGCAGGGCCGAATCAGGGAACGGAATGTGTAATTCGTTTGCCGATTATCGGTCTGGAGTCGGAGGAATAGTGCACTCCTGATTTCATAAGTGAAATGGAGAGGTGAAGATGTATAAGATAATGTTGGCGGATGATGAAGGAATTGTAATTGATTCCATGAAGTTCATTATCGAAAAAGAATTTGGGGACAGCTGCGAGATTCAGTTCGCCAAAACGGGCCGAAGTGTTATAGAACTGGCAGAACAATATCGTCCCGATATCGCCGTGATGGATATTCAGATGCCGGGAATAAACGGAATAGATGCCATGCGAGAGATGCGTTCTACAAACAGCAATATTGTTTTCATTGTCATGTCCGCTTACGATAAGTTCGATTACGCTCAGGAAGCAATCAAACTGGGCGTGTTGGAGTATATTACCAAACCGATGGATCGCAATCGCGTAATCAATGCGCTTCGACATGCAATGGAAGTTGTCGACAGGGAGAAGAATAAGCGCAGTCGTGAACTGATGATCAAGGAGAAACTGGAGACGGTTACGCCGATTATCGAAAGCGGTCTGATATACAATATTCTGTTTCACGATCGGTTTGCCGAGGATATGGAGAATTACAAATCCATTCTGGAGATGAATGCGGATCATGCTTATATGATGTCATTTGTTTGCGGTGATGAACAGCAGGGCAATCATATGACAAATGCGGTAGGAAGTTCCGTACGTATTCAGAAGATATATAATGAAATTCGTGAATACATAAAACAGTATTTTCCCAATGCTGTTATCGGTACCGTTATGGCCAATAAAATTGCCGTGCTGATTCCTACGGCGGATGCGATGATGGACTATAATACGCGTATAGAGCTGATAGACCGTGCCAGAGAATTGGTTCGCGTATTGCGCAAGAAGACAGATGTATCATTTCGAATAGGCATCGGAAGAGTTGCGCCGTTACAGAATCAGTCAGAATCGTATGAAGAGGCAATGAATGCACTTATGTATACAACCGGCAGCGTTGCGCATGCGGATGACCTGCCGATTGGCTGTGAGTATGCGGATGATTACCCTATTGATATGGAGCGGGCATTGTTTGACCTTGTGTCGAAGGGAGAACTGGATGCTGCGGTTTCCACGGCCAAATCTTTTTTTGATTGGATGGAGCAGAATAAAAACGGAACGCTTATGGATATTCGTTTGAAAGTGCTGGAATTTGCGCTTTGGTGCGAACATATCGCATATGAAAACGGCGGAATGGTATACAGCTTTGAATCGCGCGGAGACTATTTACCTACTATTATGGAAGCAACGGATTCGACGCAGCTTAGGAGATGGTTTGTCGATAAGGTAGCAACTGCCTGCAGAAATATCGGAAGTAAGCGTGAAGAACGTTCCAATTCTTCCATAGAAGTTGCTATTACATATATTAAGAACAATTATGACCGTAATATTTCATTGGATGATGTTTCACGAATCGTAAATATCAGTCCGTATTATTTCAGTAAGATATTCAAAGATGAAACGGGCGAGAACTTTATTGAGTATTTGACTGCCATACGAATTGATAAGGCGAAGGAACTGATCGCTGACGGTAAGTATTCCATGAAAGAAATATGTACGATGGTCGGCTATTCGGATCCGAATTATTTCAGCCGTTTGTTTAAGAAGAATGTGGGTGTAACACCTACGGAATACAGAGAAGGTAAATGATATGAGAACCGGTCTATTAAAGAAGTTATGTAAACCGCTCGCTGCGGTTATTCTTTTTTCACTATTATTAACTGCATGTCAGACTCCGGAGAAAACAGAGAATCATGATTCGGTTGACAAAGAGCAGAAAATACAAATCGGAATGAGTTTTGATTCATTTGTTATTGAAAGATGGCAACGTGATAAGGATGTCTTTGTGTCGATGGCCAAAGAACTTGGTGCGGATGTAAATGTGCAGAACGCAAACGGCGATCTGGAAGAGCAGAAGAAACAGATAGAGTACTTTATTAAGAAGGATATGGACGTTATCGTTATTATCTGCATCGATTCCGACGGATTGTCCGATGTCGTTAAGAAAGCCAAGAATGCGGGTATTAAGGTAATTGCGTATGACAGATTGATTAATGATGCGGATATTGATTTGTATATATCGTTCGATAACAGCCGTGTAGGAAGCTTAATGGCGGAATCTCTTGTCGAGGCGGGACTTACCAATAATAAGGTACTGATGCTGGGCGGTTCTCCTTCGGATAACAATGTTTCACTTGTTGAGTCTGCATTTACGGATGTGTGCAATCAGAATGATGTTTCAATTGTCGATTCGGTGCATGCGGAAGGCTGGCGCGCTGAGGTTGCCGGCGATTATGTTTATAATCATCCCGACGTTATTGATGAGGTTGATGCGATTATGTGCGGTAATGATAATCTTGCCAGCTGTGTTGTTCCGGCATTGGCAGAGCGACAATTGGCCGGTACAATTCTTGTGGTCGGTCAGGATGCGGATTTGGAAGCCTGTCAGAGAATTGTGGAAGGAACGCAGTTAATGACTGTATATAAACCGGTTGAGAAGTTGGCACAGCGCGCAGCGGAATGTGCCGTAGCACTTGCAAAAGGTGAACCGATTGAAGGAGATGACCTGGCACAGATTGAAAACGGGGCAGCTGTTGTTCCGTATGTCGGCTTGGAACCGATTCGTGTTACAAAGGAGAATATGGATGAAGTAATCATAAACGGCGGGTTCCATTCCATGGAAGATGTGTATTTGAATGTTCATTAATTGATAAAATGTCACAATAAATTCAACACGTAACAATATATAGTAATTTTTTGTAATCTATGAATGTGATAGCATAAAAATGTGCTATCACATTTTTTTGTCCTGCTAATAATATGATGAAAAAATGAAGAATATCGAAAAATATTCCTACATATGGTGTGATAATATGATTCCAGTAACAAATTACACCTATTATTCGGGAGGTAACAAAATGAAAAAAAGATTATTAAGTCTGATTGTTGCTACAGCAATGATCGCAACGATGTTGGTTGGTTGTGGCGGCGCATCCAGCAGCTCCAATAAGATTGGTGTTGCAATGCCTACAAAGGATCTTCAGAGATGGAATCAGGATGGTTCCAACATGGAAGAACAGCTTAAGGCTGCCGGCTACGAAGTTGATCTTCAGTACGCTTCCAACGATATCGCAACTCAGGTTTCTCAGATTGAGAACATGATTAACTCCGGATGCAAGATGCTCGTTATCGCTTCTATCGATGGTGATTCTCTTGGAACAGTTCTTGCACAGGCTAAGGAAAAAGGCGTTTCCGTTATCGCTTATGACCGTTTGATTATGAACTCCGATGCTGTTACTTACTATGCAACATTCGATAACTACATGGTAGGAACAAAGCAGGGCGAATATATCAGAGATCAGCTTGACCTCGACAACGCAGCAGGCCCCTTCAATATCGAATTGATCACAGGTGACCCCGGTGACAACAACGCAAGATTCTTCTTCGGTGGTGCTATGGACGTTCTTCAGCCCTACATCGATGCAGGCAAGCTTGTAGTTAAGTCAGGCCAGACAGATTTCGAAACAGTTGCTACAGCTAACTGGGCAACAGAAGCTGCACAGTCCAGATTCGATGCTATCATCGCTGCTAACTATGCAGACGGAACAAAGCTTGATGCTGTTATGTGTTCTAACGACTCAACAGCTATGGGTGTTACAAACTCTCTTGAAGCTAACTACACAGGTGAATGGCCCATCATCACAGGTCAGGACTGTGATATCGCTAACGTAAAGAACATGATCGCTGGAAAGCAGTCTATGTCCATCTTCAAGGATACACGTACTCTTGCAGCTAAGACAGTTGAAATGGTTGACGCTGTTATGAAGGGTGGCACAGCTCCCGTTAACGATACAAAGACATATGACAACGGCACAGGCGTTATTCCTTCATACCTTTGCGAGCCTGTATTCGCTGATGTTAACAACTACAAGGAACTCTTGATCGATTCCGGTTACTATACAGAAGCTGATCTTCAGTAATCCTTAAGCAGTTTGATAGTAAAGATGCAGGCGGGGATGACCCGCCTGTAATCTTTGAAAGGGATAAATTTGATGTGTGTGGATATGAATTTGTGATTCATATCGATAGGGAGGAATTAAGTTGGCTGAAATATTATTGGAAATGAGAAATATAACCAAAACATTCCCCGGCGTTAAGGCACTTGATAATGTTAATTTGCAGGTTGAAAAAGGTGAGATTCACGCACTCGTAGGTGAGAATGGTGCCGGAAAGTCAACCTTGATGAACGTTTTGAGCGGTATATATCCATATGGCTCATATACGGGTGACATTGTATACAACGGTGAAGTTTGTAAGTTTGATGACATTAAGGACAGTGAAGGCAAGGGTATTGTTATTATCCATCAGGAACTTGCTTTGATTCCTTACATGACAATAGGTGAGAACATGTTCCTCGGTAACGAACGAGGAAAGAAGTACAAAATTAATTGGAATGAAACATACGAATATGCGGATAAATATCTAAAGATGGTTGGCTTGAAAGATTCGCCGCATACGTTGATTAAAGATATAGGTGTGGGCAAACAGCAGCTGGTTGAAATTGCAAAAGCTTTGTCAAAGAATGCGAAACTTTTGATTCTTGATGAGCCTACATCCTCATTGAACGAAGAAGATTCCAAAGCTTTGTTGGATCTTTTGTTGAAGTTTAAGGAACAGGGACTTACTTCCATTCTTATTTCCCATAAGCTTAACGAAGTATCCTATGTTGCTGATAAGATTACAGTCATCCGTGACGGTTCCACAATCGAAACGCTTACGAAGAACGTGGATGACTTTTCCGAAGGAAGAATCATCAAAGGCATGGTTGGTCGTGAAATTTCGGATCGTTTCCCGAAACGTGAATCGAACATCGGCGAAGTGATGATGGAAGTTAAGGACTGGAATGTTTATCATCCTCTTTATTCCGAACGTAAGGTTGTTGATAATGTCAGCATGAATGTTCGCAAGGGTGAAATCGTCGGAATATCCGGTTTGATGGGTGCAGGACGTACGGAACTTGCGATGAGTTTGTTCGGTAAGAGTTACGGCGATAATATTTCCGGACAGTTGTTCTTGAACGGCGAAGAAGTTCATTTGGAAACGGTTGAACAGGCTATTCAGCATAAACTGGCATATGTTACGGAAGACCGAAAAGGAAACGGCTTGATTCTGAGCAACCCGATTAAGGTAAATACAACACTTGCCAATCTTTCCGCAATCAGTTCCCATGGAGTAATTGATAAGGATAAGGAATATGAAGTAGCTGTTAAATATAAGGAAATGCTTCGTACTAAGTGTCCGTCGGTTGAACAGAACGTTGGTAACCTAAGCGGTGGTAATCAGCAGAAAGTTCTTTTGGCTAAGTGGATGTTTGCTAATCCGGATGTGCTGATTCTGGATGAACCTACAAGAGGTATTGATGTAGGTGCGAAGTATGAGATTTACTGCATCATGAATCAACTTGTTGCAGAAGGAAAGTCAGTTGTTATGATTTCTTCGGAAATGCCTGAAATCCTTGGAATGTGTGACAGAATTTATGTCATGAATGAAGGACAGATGGTTGCGGAACTGAAAGGCTCCGAAGCTACACAGGAAATCATTATGTCACATATTATTAAGGCATCATAAAGAAGAGAATTTATACGAAGGAGAACAGGAATGGAAAAAGGTAAATCATTGGATTTCGTTAAGAAATATACCATGATCATAGTGTTGATTTTGGTACTTGCATTTTTTGCAGTCCAAACCGGTGGCAGCATTTTGATGCCCATGAATGTCAGCAGTTTGATTTCACAAAATGCATATGTATTTGTTTTGGCAACAGGTATGTTGTTATGTATCTTGACCGGTGGTAACATCGATTTGTCCGTTGGATCGGTTGTATGTTTCGTTGGTGCAATCGGTGCGGTGCTTATGGTAAATAAGGGAGTTAATCCTTTTATTGCTATCGTTGTTATGCTTTTGGTCGGTTCTGCAATCGGTGCGTTCCAGGCTTTCTGGATTGCTTATGTACGTATCCCGCCTTTCATTACAACTCTTGCCGGAATGCTTGCATTCCGTGGACTTTCCAACGTAGTATTGGATGGTCTTACAGTTTCCATTAAGGAGCAGGAATGGTTTGTAAATGTATTCGGTGGTGGTGCAAATTGTTATGTTCCCGATGTATTTAAGTCAATGGGACTTCCTATTCCCGACAATTTCAATATGCTATGCTTCCTTGTTGGTCTGATCGCTGCAATTGTGTATGCTGTTTTGCAGATTAAGAATAGAGCTACAAAGGCAAGAAAGGGATACGACGTTGAGGCTTCGGTTCCGTTCTATGTTAAGACAATCGGTATTGCAGCAGTTGTTATCGCTTTCGCAGTACAGCTTGCAAGACATAAAGGTATTCCTACCGTTCTGATCTGGGTTATCGTAGTTGTCCTTGTATATGGTTATATTACAGGTAACACAACAACAGGTCGTTATTTCTACGCAGTAGGTGGAAACGAGAAGGCTACACAGCTTTCCGGTATTAATACAAATAAGGTTTACTTCCTTGCATATTTGAACATGGGCTTCTTGGCAGCTCTTGCCGGAATGATCACAATCGCAAGACTTACATCTGCTCAGCCTACATATGGTCAGAACTATGAAATGGATGCTATCGGTTCCTGCTTTATCGGCGGTGCTTCCGCATACGGCGGAATCGGAACAGTTCCCGGCGTTATCGTTGGTGCGGTTCTTATGGGTATCATCAACCTTGGTATGTCTCTGATGGGTGTTGACCAGAACTGGCAGAAGGTTGTTAAGGGCGGCGTTCTTCTTGCAGCAGTTATCTTCGATGTAGTATCCAAACGTGGTGGTAAGTTCATCGTTAAGAACTGATTACATTAACAGCCATATACTTTTTCATAATAATCTCCATTTCTATAGAAATGGAAACTTTTCTCGGCCTCTGTATCGAATGATACAGGGGCCATTTTCTTACATTGGCAAGTAAACCAATCTTCATGTATAATGAGACCATCAAATGTGAGTGAGGGTGCTTATGAAAAAACTGACTATTCTTGTTGATATGGATGATACAATCGAACAGCTCTTGCAGGCGTGGCTTTTGCGATTGAATGCCCGATATCATCGAAACGTTTGTTGTGAAGATATTTTGGTGTGGGATGTTACACAGGCTTATGAAGGACTGACACATGACGAAGTGTACAATGTCCTTTTGGAGGATGACTTTTGGGAAACGATTTTGCCGATTCCCGGTGCGGCAGAAGCTCTGCAACGTTTTATGCAGGCCGGACATACCATCTATATTGTTACGGTAACACCTTATGAGACGGTTGCTGACAAAATGGGGAAATTGCTGTTTAAGTATTTCCCGTTTATTCCGTGGGAAAATGTAATTATCACAACCAACAAAACTATGCTTAAGGCAGATGTTTTGATTGACGACGGCATTCACAATCTGGAAAACGGTGATTATGCCAAGATTCTTGTGGACGCACCGTACAATCGTTATTATGATGCCGAGGCGAACGGAATGGTGCGCGTATATAATTGGACGGAGATTGAGAAAGAAGTGAACCGACTGGCCATGTCGGATGAAGAATGAGCTGTCGTGACCGATAGTTGACCGCTTTTTTTGAACGATTTATAATATTATGTGATAGTTTTTTTATAATCAGATTTTTGGAGGTGTCAAAATGGGATTAGCATTTGCGGTAATTATTATTTTATTTATTGTTATTTTACTTGTGAGATGCATTTGTATTGTTCCGCAGGCGAATGCATGGGTAATTGAATTCCTCGGTAAGTATTATGCGACATGGGAGGCAGGCTTGCATATCAAGATTCCTTTCTTCTTCCGTGTTATTAAGAAAGTTTCCTTAAAGGAACAGGTGGCAGATTTCGAACCTCAGCCCGTTATTACAAAAGATAATGTAACGATGATGGTTGACTCGGTTGTTTTCTTTGAAGTATTTGATGCGAAACTGTTCTCATACGGTGTGGAACGTCCGATTGCCGCTATTGAGAATCTGTCTGCTACAACGCTTCGTAATATTATCGGTTCCATGACTCTTGATGAAACACTTACAAGCCGTGACAGTATTAACGGCCAGATCACCAATATTTTGGATGAAGCGACGGATAAATGGGGTATCAAAGTCAACCGAGTTGAGGTTAAGAACATTATGCCTCCCAAGACAATTCAGGATGCCATGGAGAAACAGATGCGTGCAGAACGTGAGAAGAGAGAAGCAATTCTTACGGCAGAAGGTAAGAAACAGTCTGCAATCACATTGGCAGAAGGTGAAAAGGAAGCTGCAATTCTTCGTGCAGATGCTGTTAAGGAACAGCGTATCCGTGAAGCGCAAGGTGAAGCGGAAGCTCTCTTGGCGGTTCAGAAGGCAAGAGCAGAAGCTATTCGCTTTATTAACGAAGCCAATCCCTGCACACAGTATATGCAGTTAAAGTCATTTGAAACTGCAGAAAAGATGGCAGACGGTCAGGCTACGAAGATTATTGTTCCTTCGAATCTTGCAGATTTGGCAGGAACTCTTTCGGCTCTTTCGGAAACAGTATCCAGAAAATAATCAGACTTTTGAGGAAGGAATGAGGGATGCGTGGGATGATGACATTTCTTATTGTTGCTTTATTGATTATTACGATGATAATCCGATTGAGCGGAATTAAGAAAGCTTACAGAAATGATATGGCAAAAGCATCCAAATCCACAAAGATTGTAACTAATCCGGCTCGGGCATCGACGACGAAGAACAGAACTTCCAATTCGTTTCCGACACGCGGGGTCGATGTGGTACAGCCGAAGCGGCGGATGAGTGCAACAGCACTTGAAGACGATCGCAAGGGCGACTGGATGGCGAAACAGATGGAATATGAACGGAAAGCGCTTCGCGAGATGAGCGAGATGTTCCAATTAAAAATGGAACACAGGAACAGTTGCGAGGCACAGATGCTGAAGGATTTTCATTCGCGCGGATGCGATGCCGACGGAGTGGATACGGCAAGCGCGAAGTAGCGCCGGCACAAACGATGCATTCGAATTTGCTTTGCAATAGAAGTAGCGCTTCACAGATTGCTACGCAATCTGCTCTGCCACGGCATAAGCGATGCATTCGAATTTGCTTTGCAAATTCTTCATGTCGCGCTGGCGCGACATAGTAGGAAAAAGAAAAACACCGACTTTCATGTAAACATGAGTCGGTGTTTTCTTTTTCCTACTGCATCGCTTGTAGTTCGCGCAGCTCGTAGCGGAATCGAACCGCTGATTTCGCCGTGAGAGGGCGACGTCTTAACCGCTTGACCAACGAGCCGTACTCGATTATTATATGGGAAGTGTTAAAAAAAAGCAAGAAAATATTATTAAAATTTGATAAAATATATTCGAGGATACGGATATGACATTGATTAATGTAATGTTGATATTGTTTTTGCTGATGTTTATCGGCTTTATTTGCGGCAAACTTGGTGTGCTTACGGACACGGCCGGGAAGACGATATCATCTGTGGTGGTTAATATAGCGACACCGGCGATGATTTTGGATTCGGCCATTCAGAATGCCGGTTCAATAGAAGGGCGAAGTTTGCTTGTTACATTTCTGCTGTCATTGTTGATGTTTGCCGTGATGATGCTTTTGGCGCATTTTATTCCGATTATTCTGCGCGCTCCCAAAAATGAGTACGGTGCATTCCGTGCGATGACGACTTTTTCCAACATCGGGTTTATGGGATTCCCGCTTGTCAGTGCATTGTACGGTTCCAAAGCACTTCTTTTAGCGGCGGTTTTTCAGATCCCTTATAATGTTTTGATATACACATACGGAATTGCAGTTCTTGCGCCTGATTATTACCGTAATAATAACAGTGTTAAGGGAACCATAAAGAAGATATTCAATGTCGGTGTTGTTGTATGTATTATTTCCATTATTGTGTATCTTGCGCAGATTCCGATGCCTTCGGCCATAGCAGAAACGGCGTCCTATTTGTCCAAACTTACCGCACCGCTTTCCATGATTGTGATTGGTGATTCTTTATGTCGAATGAATCTGAAGTCTTTGTTTACAAACGGAAGACTTATGATTTTTTCCGTAATTAAATTGCTGATCATTCCCATTGTGGGAATGTTTTTGATCAATATGATGGGGTTGTCGTATGAACTGACCGGTGTATGTATGGTGATGATTTCGGTCCCGGTTGGCAGTATGACTGCGATGCTTGCCCGTGAGTATGAAGGTAATTGGCAATTGCCGACGGCGGGCGTCGGGCTTTCGACGATATTGTCTGTGTTGACGATTCCGCTTGTTTCGTTCATTATCGGGCTATAGTTCTGCTCATTATATATAGAAGATAGGTATTTATATGAAGTCAAAGATTATTTTGGTTCTGTCATTTCTATGCGTTCTGACTGCTTTGTCGGGATGTACAATGAACGGTAATTCCATATCGGGCGGTGAGATTTCCGGTAAGAATTCTTCCGGAAGTGATTCATTTGCGGCGGCACATGAAGACGTTTTAGAGTTTTATGATAAACCGGAGAGAGTTTTGGATTCGGTATATGCAGTGCTTTTGCATGACCATTATTGTTACGGTTATGTCTCGTCCGATGATAATAAATGGGCGAGGAATTTTACGCAATATAATGAACAGGCGCCGCTTTTCTATATTTATGTATATCCGAATGCAAATGAGGAGGTTATTGAACAGACGGCCGACGCACTGTATTATACGGATCTGTTGTTTGCAGATAATAACGGTTACAGGAAGTATTGCAGGAAGAACGGAGTGCCGTATTTTGTTGAGCTGAAGTGTTTCGAGGAATCTTTTGCCAAGATTGAGTTGACGGGAAAACATACATATGAGGACATACTTTCGACGATTTCGGAAGGTGTTTCAAGAGTAAGTGAAACCGTAATGGCTCCGTTGTATGACTTTTATGGGAATCTGGATAGAATAGACGGACTTTCGAAGGATGAAAACGGTAATTACTATTTTATTGTTGATTCGCATAATTTTGATGAATCGTCGACCGCTATTGTCAATAAGGTAAAGCAGGTTGCCATGATCGATCCGCTTCCTGCAGATGTGTGGGAGACTTATGCCGATTCACAGGCGGTATTGGGATACTTGGATAAGGGATTTACAGTTTATGCAGATAGTATTGCTCCCGAGAATGAAATCTTTACACAGAATTTTAATGCAGATCCCAAATACTTCCCGATTTGGATGTTTTTACATATTACGGGACAGGGATATAATCTTGATGCAGAACGTAAGGTGAAACTGGGAAGTGTACCTGATGATGTTGATGCACGGCATTTTTATACAAGCTTTCAAAGCGAAGCGGACGGAAAAATTCGTTCTACGATTTCCCTCGGCGGGGAATTGGAAGGTCCGTATACACGGGATACCATCGTCGGATATACGGTTGATTATTTGAATGATTTGCGGGATGTCCTTAACGAACATAAGATAAAGGATACAATTGTCGTTTCCATATATATGAGCTTCCCCATTGAAGAGGATTTGTGGGTGGATGGTTCGTTTGATGTCCCCATGGATGAGCCGTTTACCGTCGAAATGATGAATGCTCTTATTGATGAGAACGGAAATGAATATCATCCTTCGGAATATGAACTGGGAGATGACTGTATTGAGTAAGATCGGCCGACCGGCTTTGCCGGAGAAAGAGAGGATTGTATGAAAGTTGTTATCATGTCACTTGCGGAAGCATCGAAGATTGATTTTGCCGGAGCTGAATCCCTTAATAAAACGGATCAGTTGATTTTCTTATATGTTAAAGGCAAGAAGACGGTTCCCGCATCCGTATCCGAAGCACTTGAGGAAGTAAAGGCGGAGGTATCTTATATGGAGATGGCGGCAACTTCCGAATATGCTGCATATTGCAGTTATTTGATCGGATTCCATACAGGTGCCAAACATGATGTGTTTGTTGTCACGCAGGATAAGGAAAAGATTCCGAAGACCCCGGCGAAGGATGCCAAGATCTATACGTCATTCAAATCAATCGCAAAGTCAGACGGAACAAGTTCTTCGACAGGCAAGAAGACATCCTCCGCTGCCAAGAAGAAAACTTCATCAACCGGCAAGAAGACTTCTTCTTCCGGAAAGAAAACATCTTCAACAGCCAAAAAGAAAACAAGCAGTAAGAAAAAGAAAGTAGACGTTTCCGATGTTATTACATCGCTTGCTTCGGGTGATAAAGAGAAAGTCAAAGAGAATGCTGCGAAGCTTTTGGAACAGGCATTAAAGGATACTTTGAAGTAAATTCATTGCGGTAGTTTAGCAATAATTGCTTATATTTACGGCAAGAGATAATTAGTCATGGATTATGTAAAATAATAAAATGGGCATACGCTTTGCGTCGTATGCCCCTTATTTTTTTATGCTATTTAACGGAGTAAACTGTATGAATACCAATCCCGTAATTCGGACCGATTATCCGGATCCCGATGTAATCAGAGTTGATGATATTTATTACATGATCAGTACTACCATGCATTTTATGCCCGGTGGTGTGATTTTGCGTTCGTATGATTTGATTAATTGGGAAATTGCGTCCTATGTATTTGACAAATTGGATGATACGCCGCAAGAACGTTTGGAGCAGGAGAACAGCAATTACGGTTGCGGCATGTGGGCCGGTTCTCTCCGTTTTAATAACGGCAAGTTCTATGTTGCTTTCGTCAGCCATGGGAATGAGGATTCTACATATCTGTTTGTTGCGGATTCGATTACGGGCCCGTGGGAGAAGCGGACGATCCGCGGTTATTACCATGATTGTTCTCTGCTGTTTGATGATGATGGACGTACATATATCGTGTATGGCAATAATGAGATTTGGCTTACGGAATTGTCCGATGATTTGTCCGGTCCCAAAGAGGGCGGGCTGCATCGCATGATTGTGAAGGATACAAATGATGTTCGCTTGGGATACGAGGGATCACATTTTTATAAAATAAACGGTAAGTATTATCTGTTTTTGATCCACTGGTATAACGGCGATGATGGTATGCGCACGCAGGCATGCTTTATGTCGGATTCGTTGACAGGCGAATTTGTAGGGAAGGATGTGCTGTGCGATTCTCGCAAAGTCATGAAGCAGGGAGTTGCACAGGGCGGTATCGTTGATACGCCGAGCGGAAAGTGGTTTGCTATGCTGTTCCAGGATTCCGGTGCTGTCGGCAGAATGCCGATTCTTGTTCCTGTTTATTGGGAGAAGGATTGGCCGGTATTCGGCATTGGCGGAAAGATTCCGGAAATGATTGATATCGCAAGCTCCAGACCATATTACCGCTATGAGCAGTTGTACTCATCGGATGACTTTTTGCCCAATAATGAGGAAAATGGTGCAGCAAATGTATTATCCCCTGTTTGGCAGTGGAATCATCAACCGAATCCGGATTTGTGGACACTTGTTCCCGGAGGCGGATTGGCGATCACTACGGGAAAGATAAGTACAAATGTTGTTCATGCGGTTAATACGCTGACACAGCGAATGATGTGGCCGAAGTGCGAAGCCGGAGTTACGGTTGATGCAAGCGGATGTAAGGATGGCGATATTGCCGGTTTGTGTGCGTTACAGGGAAGTTACGGATATATTGCAATCACTTGCGAGAACGGAAGATATTATCTTGTCAAAGTCACACATGCTTCTCAGGATACAGGCATCGGCAGTCATGACTTTCTGCCGGGTGTTGTGGAAGAAAAATTGCGCCTTGACGGGCCGCAGGTTCGCCTGTGCCTGAAAGCGCAATTTGATAATATGGTTGATAAATTGGATTTCTATTACTTACAGGAAAATAAGTGGCAGAAGGTCGGAACAAGCCACCATCTGGAGTTTAAGCTCGATCATTTTACCGGTGCCCGCTTTGGACTGTTTGTGTACTCTACCAAAGAATTGGGAGGTACGGCAGTGTTCAGACAGTTTACATACCGGTTGTAAATTAATATTTATTGATTCTGGTAATTGTTTTTGGAACGATATTCACGCGGCGTGCAACCTCTGATTCGTTTGAACAAACGGTTAAAGGTTGAAATGCTCGGGAATCCGGAACTCATGGCCGCATCCGTAATGGAACAATTCGGGTCCGCCATGTATGCTTCTGCAGCTTTGATTCGACGGCGGCACAAATAATCCCAGAATGTCAGTCCCGTATATTGTTTGAACAATCTGGAAAAATGATATTTGCTGAATGCTGCGGCGTCTGCTACATCTTCGAGAGCAATATCTTCCATATAATGATCGTCAATATATTCAAGTACCTGGTTGAATTTGTTGACGTATTCTTTTTGCTTGTTGAGCTTGACATGCGGGAACAACTCGGAGGCATTGTTTCTGTCGTCTGCGATTTTGGCCAACAGATTCAGCAGAAGAGACAAAATGGTCAATTCTCCGTAGTCGCTGTTGCGATAGTATTCGTTTCGAATCTGAACGAGAATCTGATATACATCATCATAAATCATCGGATGTGTATCGCGGGTGATATACAACGGCTCCGAAAATACATTCTGAATACTTGCATAACCTTTCAGCTTGGTAATGGTGGATATATTCATAATAAAGATGAAACGACTTCCGGATTCCGGCGCTTCGATGGCATGGAGTTCGCCGGATGGAATAAACAGGATCTCTCCGGGATTCAGTACATAGCGATTGTTGTGTGTTATGAGTGTGTATATATTCTCCATCGGAACGATGATTTCGATTGCAGTATGCCAATGCATGGGAAAGTCAACCGGCTGACTGTTCAGCCAGATACGGTGTGAAGTTCGACGGGAATATTGAACGAATTCCTGATTGTCCTTTATATTTCGAAGTCCGGTGAAATCTGAGTTGACACTGTTATAACCGTCATCGGTAGGGTATTGATTTAAAGTAGACATACACAAATCCTCCGAAATATATTTTAGCACAGAATGATAAGTGTAGCAATATTTGGGCACTGTTTTTAAATATTATTGAGAAGAATGGAGATTAAGATGAGAAAAGTCAAGAACATTGCAGTAGTATCAATAATTGCGGTATTTATGGCGGCGCAATTTATGCTTGGCGGTTGTGCGTCAACTGCTTCAAGCGGATCTGCAGAGCAAACGGAGACAAACAAAGAATCCGATGTTGCCGAAGTTGCCGATACCGGTGAGGCTTCCGATGCGGATGCTGCGGAAGTAAATACTCCGGATTCGGACGAAGCACTTGCCGATAATACTGAAGCCGATACCGATTCCGAGGAAACTGCGGCAGATGAGCCGGAAGAAGAAGTTCCCGCACTTCGCGATTGCGTTCCTCAGGTTTTGGGTTGCCGAATCGGATGTGAGGTTACCGGTGCTGAAGCGGATGATGATAAAGTTTGGGAAATCCTGACAACACATTTTGATGCGGTTACATTGGGTAACGAACTGAAACCGGATTCATTGTTCAATTATTCGAATGCCGTATGCCCAGGTACGGAAACAGCTGAACTGAATGGCGAGACAATGGAAGTTCCCAAATTGAATTTTGACAGAGCAGAGCATATTCTGGATAAGCTTTTATTGTGGAATGAAGAGAATCCCGATCGTAAGATTATGGTTCGCGGCCACGTGCTTGTATGGCATTCACAGACACCGGAGTGGTTTTTCCATGAAGGCTATGACAAGAAGAATGATCTTGTTAAGCCCGCGGAGATGAATAAGCGTTTGGAGTGGTATATCAAAAGTGTTCTTGAGCACTTCACCGGTGAGGACAGCAAATATAAAGATATGTTTTACGGATGGGATGTTGTGAATGAGGCAATATCCGATGCGACGGGAACATATCGAAGCAACACCGAGAATACAAACGAACCGGCAGGAAATGATACACATTCCACCAATTCAACATGGTGGGCAGTATATCAGAGCAATGAATATATTATCAATGCATTTACATATGCCAATAAGTACGCTCCCGAGAATTTGGAATTGTACTACAATGATTATAACGAAACAAATATTATCAAGAGAAACGGTATTATCGATCTGCTTACGGCAGTAAAAGAAAAAGAAGGTGCTCCGGGAGAAGGCACGAGAATTTCCGGAATGGGTATGCAGGGTCACTACGGAATGTCAGACCCGGATCCGACGGCTGTTGAAGCATCCATGAAAATGTACAGTGAACTTGTCGGAAGCGTGCAGATTACCGAAATGGATATCAAAGCAAACCGTGAATACGACGGAAGTGCCGAAGCCAAAGAAGAAGAATATGAAAAGCAGAGAAAACGCTATAATATGTTTTATTATTATATGAAATCTGCCAAGAATGCCGGCGCGAATATTACCGGTCTTACATTCTGGGGAACAGTAGATCATTATTCATGGCTGCAGTCACAATCTTCCATCGGCGGCGGAAACGCTGCAGGACTTAAGCAATGTCCGCTTTTGTTTGATGAAAACTATGAGCCGAAGCCGTGCTTTTGGGTTTTCGCAAGTGCGCAGTAGTCGTAGAACGGGGTAAATTATTTGTATAATTTATATTAATATTGTGATGTCAGCGAAATAAAAATAGCACGATTTGGTAAGTTATTTTGTTTTTATATAGGTAATATGGTATAGTCTACTTAATTGTCGAGTGGATAAGAATGAAAAAAGAAGTCTTCGGAGGTCATAATGAAAGATACGACCAGAAAAATCATTATTGTTGTAGCGGTGGTAGCAGTATTCGCTGGACTTTGCGTATTGCTTTCCTTGCGTGATGTTGACAATTTCTCCGACAAATATGCCGGAACGGATTTAACAAAGGATGTAGTCGGAATGGAGAGAGAAGGAACTTATACCCTTTATCTTCAGGCACACGAAGATGCAACACGTCCGCAGCAGGATATAGATGTTGATTTGTTTGACTTTACATCCGAAGGAGAAGGAAAGGCCGAAGTACAGACTGATTACGAAGGCGTCGATAAAGTGTTGCTTACGGAAACGGATTCTTCCGTTACATTTCATGTGAACGTTCCCGAAGAAGGAATGTACAACATGTATATGGAATATCTTGCTCCTCAGTCACGTGGTGTAGCTGTAGAGCGTGAAGTGTATATTAATGGAGAACTTCCCTTCGAAGATGCCAAGAATGTTACATTTACAAGAATTTGGACAGATGATGGCGAGAAGCGTGTTGATAATCAGGGAAATGAGATCCGCCCGCCCCAGAAAGAAATCTTTGATTGGCAGAATGCATACTTCAGAGATGATATGGGATATATTATCGAGCCTTATCAGTTCTTCTTTAATAAAGGTGATAATACAATCACACTTATCGCCGAGAATGAACCTCTTGCAATAAAGAGCCTTTCCGTTCGCGGTATCAAATCCATGATTACATATGATGAGTATTTGGCACAGCAGCCTCAGGTAGCAGACAGTGATACGGTTAAGAATTATGAATTGAAAGTTCAGGGTGAAGATTCCACGCTTCGTTCCGAATCTTCGTTGTATGCGAAATACGACAGATCTTCACCGACAACGGAACCCAACAGTGTAACCAATACCGTACTGAATTATGTAGGCGGTGATACATGGCGGTCTACAGGTCAGTGGATTGAATGGGATTTTGAAGTTCCCGAAGACGGTTATTATAATTTCATGGTAAAAGCCCGTCAGAATTATTCACGAGGCAGCGTTACCAACAGAAGTATTCTTATTGACGGTGAGATCCCTTTTGAGGAAGTACGTGAGATTGCATACGACTATCGTAATGACTGGGAATGCAAGACTCTTGCCGATGAGGAAGGCGCACCTTACAATTTCTATCTTACAAAAGGAAAACACACCTTCCGTATGGAAGCTACACTTGGCGGTGTAGGATCCATTTTGGAAGAGTTGGAGGATTCTACATATCGTTTGAATCAGATTTACAGAAAAATCCTTGTATATACCGGTGCCAATCCGGATAAGTACAGAGATTATCATATTGACACTACTTACCCCGAAATCATGGAAGCAATGGATCTGGAGTCCAGACGTTTGTTCAAGATTGTCGATGACATGGTAGCTTATTCGGGACAGAAGGGTGATCAGATTGCATCAGCGCAGACAGTTGCTCAGCAGCTGGAGCGTTTCTGCAAGAAACCTCAGAAAATCACAACTGAATTTATTACATTTAAGGATAACATTACCGCACTTGGTACGGCCGCACTTAATATGAGCGCAACGAGACTTGATGTGGATTATTTCGTAGTGTCCGGCAGCAATGTAAAGCCTAAGATACAGAAAGCCAACTTCTTTACGAAGGCATGGCATGAAGCCAAATCTTTCGTAGCATCATTTGTTGTGGATTATAACTCCGTAGGTGATGTTTACGATGAGTCCGAAGCACAGGATATTGTTAAGGTTTGGGTACTTACCGGTCGTGATCAGGGTACAATCCTTAAATCACTGGTTGATAATGAATTTACTCCGAATACAGGCGTTAAAGTTAACGTAGAGATCGTCGCTCCCGATGCACTTTTGAATGCGGTTCTCGCAGGACGCGGACCGAACGTTGTTTTGTCGGTAGGTGCCGATCAACCTGTAAACTATGCTCTTCGTAAAGCTTCCGTTGACATCACGGAGTTCCCGGATTATAAGGAAGTACTTTCACATTATTCTGAGAGTTCATATGAACAGTACAGATTGGATGATCATATTTACGGTGTACCTGAGACACAGACATTTACGGTTATGTTCTACCGTAAAGATGTCATGGAAGAGTTGGGTCTTCCGATTCCGGAAACATGGCAGGATCTTATCGAGGAACTTCCTACGATTCAGGGTAATAACCTTTCCGTTGGTATTCCTACCGCTGCAGGCAGCAGCAGTACCGCGACTGCAACGACAGCAGTTATGTCCAATGTTCCCGACTTGTCAATGTACTTCTCGCTTTTGTTCCAGTACGGCGGTGATATGTATAATGAAGCCGGAACGAAGACTCGTGTTGATGACGAAGCCGGAATTAAGGCGTTCGATGATTATGTAAGATATTTTAATGACTATGGTCTTCCTACCATTTACGATGCGGTCAGCCGTTTCCGTTCCGGTGAGATGCCGATTGTCATTGCTCCGTACAGTACATACAATACTTTGATGGTTTCCGCACCCGAAATTCGAGGACTTTGGGACTTCACACTGATTCCCGGAACCGAGAGAGTCGGTGAAGACGGAGAAACATATATCGACCATTCCGATTTCATTACAGGTAGTGCAACGATGATGATTTCTTCGGATGATCAGAATATCAAGAACAAATCATGGGAATTCATGAAGTGGTGGGCAGAGCCGAATACGCAGATTCAGTTCGGTCGTGAAATCGAAGCCCTGTTGGGATCTTCCGCCCGTTATGCAACGGCTAACAGAGATGCCTTCTCGAATTTGTCATGGAGCAGTAATGATATTGAAGTATTAAATGCACAATGGGATGAAACGGTTGGTATTCGAGAAGTTCCCGGTGGATATTTCACAGGACGTCATATCTCCAATGCCGTTCGTAAAGTAATTAATGACAAGGATGACAGTCGTGAGACAATTATCGACTACTCCATTAAGATTGATGAAGAAATATCCAAGAAACGTACAGAGTTTGGCATGCCTACATATGAAGACAGCCTGAAAGAAATGAAACAGAATCAGTAGGAGACTGCAGTATGAAAGAGTACATCCAAAAGTATTTTACACTGCGTAAGCATAACGCAGTAGTAGCATGGAAGAAGGCAAAACAGCGTAAAATGTGCTATGCGTTTTTATTACCGTACGCTTTGCTGTTTACCCTGTTTTATGTGTTCCCCGTAGTTGCTTCCATTTATTACAGTTTTACATACTATAATATTTTGGAATCACCGCGATTTTTGGGATTGACGAATTATGTTAACCTGATACTGCAGGATGACATTTTCCTTACATCCATAAAGAACACATTTATGATTGCCATTATTACAGGTCCGTTGGGATACATTATGTCGTTTTTGTTTGCGTGGCTCATAAATGAACTTCCCAGATGGGTCCGTTCCGTTGCGGTTATCGTATTCTATGCACCGTCTATCGCAGGTAACTGTTACGTTATCTTCTCGGTATTCTTCCGAGGTGATGCTTACGGATATGTCAATGCGGCACTTATTAATATGGGACTTATCGATACGCCGATTTTGTGGCTTATCAATCCCGCATACATGCTTCCCATCTGTATGCTGGTTATTCTGTGGATGAGTCTTGGTACCGGATTCCTTTCATTCGTTGCAGGTCTTCAGGGTGTTGACAGATCCCAATTCGAAGCCGGTTATATGGATGGTATCAAGAACCGTTGGCAGGAATTGTGGTACATCACACTCCCCAACATGAAGCCCATGCTTATGTTCGGTGCGGTTATGTCCATTACTCAGGCGTTTGGCGTTTGCGATGTTACGATGGCTCTTTGCGGATATCCCAGTACGGACTACGCAGCCAGAACGATTGTAACTCATTTGTTCGACTATGGTTTCTCCAGATTTGAGATGGGTTATGCGTGTGCGATCGCAACTATTTTGTTCCTGATAATGATTTTATGTAATAAAGCTATTCAGAGTCTGTTAAGGAGAGTCGGTACGTGATGAGTAAGAAGAATAAAAAACAAACCGAAGAACAAGAATATCGTAAGAAGTTGATTCGGCGCAGAAAGCCGAACCGTTCAATCAGCGGTGATATTGCTCTGTATTTGTTTCTGTTGATTGTTGCCTTTGTCATGGCGTTTCCGATTATCTATGCGGTAAGTTCCGCGTTGAAACCTTTGGATGAATTGTTTATGTTCCCTCCGAAGATTTTTGCGCAGCATCCTACCATGGATAACTTCTCGGATTTGTTCGTTACAATGGGTAAATCATGGGTAACTTTTTCCAGATACCTTTTCAATACGGTATTTATCACATTTGTCGGAACCGCAGGTCATTTGATCATTGCGTCCATGGCGGCTTTCGTACTTGCAAAGTATGAATTCCCCGGCGGACCTACATTTTTCAAGATTATTACGGTTGCCATGATGTTTACCGGATATGTTACACAGATCCCCAACTATTTGATTCTGAACAAATTGGGATGGATTGATACATATTGGGCGATCATTATTCCTGCATTTGCATCTCCGATGGGACTGTTTTTGATGAAGCAGTTTATGGAAGGTCTTCCGACTTCGCTTATTGAAGCGGCCAAGATTGACGGTGCAAATGAATGGAAAGTTTTCACCGGTATCGTAATGCCCAACGTTAAGCCGGCCTGGATGACACTTATTATTTTCTCCGTTCAGGCATTGTGGAACAATAAAGCATCAACATATATCTACTCCGAAGAGAGAAAGACACTTGTGTATGCACTGCAGCAGATTCAGAGCGGCGGTATTGCCAGAACAGGTCAGGGTGCAGCGGTTCTTGTTGTTGTTATGGTCGTTCCCATTATTATCTTTATTTTCTCCGAGAGCCAGATTCTTGAAACAATGGCAAGCTCAGGATTGAAGGATTAAGGAGGCCGAAATGAGAAAAACTTGGGTAAAAGCGGTTACACTTGCCTGTGCGGCTGTATTTGCACTTCTTTCACCGATGCAGGTTTGTGCCAGCGATAAGAGTTATTGCTATAATTACGATTATTGGGGAGATGTACAGTATTCTCCCGATGCATATACGGTATGTAAGGTGTTTACATCTGCAGAACTCGGCTTGGATGTGAACTTAAAAAGTCCTCAGGGCCTTACGATTGTCGGTGACTTAATCTATATCTGTGATACGGGTAACAATCGTATTATTGAAATTTCCCGTCCTACACCGCAGACATTAAAAGTTGAGAGAATCATTGATTCGTTTACGGGCGATACAGAGACTACGACATTTAATGCACCGACCGATTTGCAGATTAACGAGAACGGTGACTTTTTCATCGCAGATACAAACAATTTCCGTATTCTCAAACTGGATAAGGATTTGAATTATATTCAGGAGTTTACGAAACCCGATGATAATACATTGGATGAGGATCTGGCGTTCCAGCCTACCAAACTGTGTATTGATACCGCAGATCGTGTGTATTGTATCGCAACCGGTATTAACAAAGGTCTTGTTAAGTACGAAGCCGACGGAACTTTCTCCGGATTTGTAGGTGCTACACCGGTTACGTATGAGTGGTGGGATTACATTTGGAAGAAGTTTGCTACACAGGAGCAGAGAGCATTGATGGAATCCTTTGTTCCGACGCAGTACGATAACGTGTATATGGATCATGAAGGATTTATCTATGCTGTAACAGGTTCTCCCGATACGGCGGATATTAAGTCCGGTGATGCCGATGTTGTTCGTAAGCTGAATCTTATCGGTAACGATATTCTGGTAAGAAACGGTGAATGGTACGTAATCGGTGACCTGTATATGGGTAACGGTGGTGGCTATAACGGAGCTTCTTATTTTTCGGATGTTACCTGTTTTGATAACGATATCTATGTTTGCTTAGACAGAAACAGAGGTCGTTTGTTCGGATATGACGATCAGGGTAAGCTTGTATATGCTTTCGGCGGAAACGGTAATATGGACGGTTATTTCCGCAGACCTGTCGGTATTGATCATATGGGATACGATTTATTCGTCCTTGATGAACTGGATTGTGCGATTACGTTGTTTGTTACAACCGAGTTCGGTGAATTGATTTATGACGCAATCGATCAGTTCGATAAAGGTGATTACGAAGCTTCCGAAGCATCCTGGCGCAAGACGATGGCATTAAACGGTAACTACGATTTGGCATATATCGGAATCGGCCGTGCACTTCTTCGTCAGAAGGATTATAAGAACGCAATGGATTATTTCGAACTCAAATACGATGATGAGAACTGGTCCAAGGCATATAAACAATATCGTAAAGAGTGGGTAGAAGATCATATCGTTATTATTGTGGTTGTTCTTCTGGCGATTTTCCTGATTCCCATGGGTATCGGAAAATATAAATCCTTGAAACGGGAAATTGACACTGCTGATATTTTTCAAACAAATGATTAACGGAGAATAAGATGTTTGCTGCATTAACCAGAAAAGAAACTTGGATAAAATATTGGGACTCATTGAAGTTCTCACTGTATTGTATATCTCATCCCATGGACGGATATTGGGACCTGACACATGAGAAACGCGGTACATACGCCGCGGCCAATACGATTTTGATTCTGACAATTATGGCCAGACTTTTGAAGCTGAAATATACAAGCTTCATTTTCCTGACAGTATATTGGGAAGATTTGAATATTTTCCTGTATATTGCGAGCATATTGTTCCCGTTGGCCCTTTGGGTTATCGGAAACTGGGCACTCACAACACTGTTTGACGGTAAAGGAAGGCTCGGACAAGTGTATATGGCAACCTGTTATGCACTGGTTCCGTATCCTCTCGTACAGTTCCCGCTGATGATTTTCAGTAATTTCGTTACAGTGGATGAGGCTGAATTCTATACGGTAATCGGAGCGCTGGCTCTTGTATATGCGGCAATTATGATTATTACCGCCATGGGTCAGATTCACGAATACTCCGGTGGTAAGAACATATTGTTTACTGTGGCAACGCTGTTTGCAATGTTGGTAATGGTATTCATCCTGATGCTGTTCTTCAGTATGATTTCTCAGGGCGTAGCGTACTTTATTTCCATCGGCAAAGAATTATTATTCCGAATGTAACGAGGAGATCCCATGAAGAAAGAAAAGAAAGCTTTAACAGAAAATCAAGTCGAAAGACGGAATAATATTAAGAAGACACTGAAGGGCATGATTTTCCCGTTAATTCTCTGCCTGATTATTTTTACGGGTATCTATGTCATTATTAATTATTCCAATAAAGAGGTCGAGGAACCGCCGATTCCGCCGTATGCGTTTGACGGATCAACCGAACCGGTAATAATGGAATCAGATAACCTGAAGTTTACATTGGATCCCGAAACGACCGCATTTGAAGTACTTGTAAAGTCATCCGGCAAAGTTTGGAAATCCAATCCGGATGGTGCCGAGAGCGATTCAATTGCTCTTCCCGAAGAGAAGAACAAGCTTCGTTCGGCAATTATTATGACATACAGTATGGAAAACGGTTTGGAGACGACCTATGATTCCTACGGCTATTCCGTAAAGAACGGCATATACGAGATTGAGCAGCCCGATCCGAATACGGTAACGGTTCATTATTCCATGGGTAATGTCGAGAAGGAATTTACGATTCCTCCCGTTTGTACGAAAAAGGATTTCAAGAAGTGGTGTGATGCCATGTCCAAAGAAGGTCTGAATATCGTACAGCAGTATTACAAGAAATATGATATTAACAAATTAAAGAAGAAAGATAATAAGGAAGAACTCCTGGCAAATTATCCGATTATCGAGAAATCGGTTATCTACGTTCTTCGTGATGGCACAAAGGATAATACCAAGAAGACAATCCAGAGATACTTTGAAGAAGCAGGATATACATACGAAGATTACCTGGCTGATAAAGAATTGGATTTGTCAGAATCCACTTCCGATAAACCGATTTTTAATGCAACGATCACATACCGTTTGGATGGCGATGAGCTTACGGCGGAAATGAACTACAAGGATTTGCAGTACAAGTCGGAATATCCTATTTATAACCTTACGATGCTTCCGTATTTCGGTGCTGCAGGATCTGACGCAACCGAAGGTTTCCTTTTTGTTCCCGAAGGCGGCGGTGCGCTTATTAATGTAAATAACGGTAAGACTTCACAGAACAGTTATTATGCGAATGTTTACGGATGGGATATGTGCCTGTCCCGTGATGCGGTTGTTCATAATACTCGTGCGTGCTTTGAAACATTTGGTATTTCCGATGGCTCGGACTCCTTTATTTGCGTTCTGGAAGACGGTAAATCCTATGCATCCATTCAGGCTGATATTGCAGGCAAGAAATCAGAATACAATTACGTTAATGCAATTTATTCCGCATGCCAGAGAGAGCAGTTTGATGTAGGTGATATTGCAAACTCCGAGATTTACAAATATGTGGACGGTCTTCCCGATGAAACTCTGAAGCAGAGTTACCGCTTTATCGATTCCGGAAGCTATGTTGATATGGCAAAGTGTTACGGAGATTATATGCAGGATCGTTACGGCAAGTATCTTTCACTTAATGAAGATAAGTCGGTTCCGGTAGCTATTGATATTATCGGCGCGGTTGACAAGACCAAACAGATTTGCGGTATTCCGATGAAACGTCCTCTTCCTTTGACGACATTTGAAGAAGCGGAAGAGATGATCACGGAACTTACGAATGAGGGAATGGACAATATGTCCGTTAAACTTTCGGGATGGTGTAACGGCGGTATCAGCCAACAGCTTCTTAAGAAAGCGAAACCGATTCGTTCTCTCGGTGGCAAGAAAGATTTGCAGCACCTTACGGATACAGCTAAGAATTTGGGTGTTAACCTGTATTTGAACGGTGTTACACAGTATGAATATGATTCCAACATTTTTGACGGATTCTTCTCATACAGAGATGCTGCAAAGTTCATCAGTAAAGAGCGTGCGGAATTGTATCATTACAGTGCAATTACTTATGCGGCTCGTGAAGGCTGGACCAATTACTTCTTGCTGCATACGGATCTTGCACAGAAGATGTCCGATAACCTCGTGGATATATCCAATAAATACGGAGCAAATGTATCTTTCGAGGATGACGGTCAGGATCTTTCTTCTGACTTTTACAATAAGAAATTATATACTCGTGAAAATGTATTGAAACTTCATGAGGCACGTTTCCAAAAGGTAAATGATTCGGGTCAGAAAATCATGATTAACCATGGAAATGATTATGCGGTTCCTTATGTAAGCATGGTTACGAATATGGATCTTCGCGGAAATGATTACACAATCCTTGACCAGTGTGTTCCGTTCTATCAGCTGGCTGTACACGGATATGTTGAGTATACGGGATTCCCGATTAATATTTCCGGAAATGATTTGCAGGAGATTCTGTATAGCGCTGAATACGGTGCAGGACTTCAGTTCACATTGATGAAAGAATCCAGCTTCGCATTGCAGAAAACATTGTATTCCGATTATTACGGTGCGGATTATTCGGCATGGCATGATCGCATGATGAATATCTATAACAGATATAATTCGGAATTGGGTCATATATATAATCAGGAGATGGTAGACCATGTGAACTTTACGGATACATTGTCCTGTACAACATATGCCGACGGAACAAAGGTATATGTCAATTATGATTATGCAGATGCAGAGGCGGACGGTATTACCGTTCCCGCAAGAGATTACTTGGTAGTCAGATAATCAGGTGAAAGGAAGATAGTAATGAAGAAGAAAAAGAAAAAGTTAGCCGGTCTTGAAAAAAGAAAAGCAATTGCCGGATATCTCTTTATTTCACCGTTCATCATCGGTTTCCTGGTATTTATGATCAAGCCTATGTGCCAGTCACTTTACATGAGCTTTTGTGAAGTTGAACTTGGTTCGGGATCATTTACTTCGACATGGACGGCATTGGAGAATCTGAAGTATATCTTTAAGGTAGACCCGGAATTCACCAGACTTTTGGTTGAAGAACTTACACGTATGATGATTTATTCATTGGCCATCATTGTGTTCAGTTTCTTTGTATCCCTGATTTTGAATCAGACCTTCAAGGGACGTGCCCTTGTCAGAGCGGTCTTTTTCCTTCCGGTTATTCTTTCCTCCGGCGTTATTCTCGGTTTGGAAACAGATAACCAGTTGATGGCTACCCTGGCACAGCAGATTGAAGATGCTTCGTCGGGAATCAGTATCACGGATGCATTGGAAGAGGTTCTTCGTACAATGGATATCGGTACGAGGGCATTTGAAAAAGTCTTTGAGATTATCGATAACATCTATGATGTAGCAATTGCGTCCGGTATTCAGATTATTATTTTCTTATCCGGCTTGCAGACAATTTCATCCAGTATGTATGAAGCAGCGGATATCGAAGGATGTACAAAATGGGAGAGCTTGTGGAAAATCACATTCCCGATGATCAGCTCCATGTTCCTTGTAAACTGGATTTATACGGTTATTGACTTCTGTATGCGTTCCGATAACCAGGTTATCGAAAAGATTCAGGTTGTCATGATTGACCAGCTCACATACGGGCGTGCTTCGGCAATGTCATGGGTATATTTCCTGGCAATATTGGCCTTTGTCGGCATAACATCATTCCTGATTTCTAAGGAGGTATACTATTATGAGTAAAGCAAAGGCAAAAAAGCGTAACGAATTTTGGGAGCGCAATCGTAAATCCGGAGGATACCTTCTTAAGAAAAAAATCACGGAAATTGCGGTCAGTGTTTGCAGATTCATTTTGTTGTTCGGTTTGTGTTTCTTGATTTTACAGCCGATTTTCAACAAGATTTCCGTCAGTTTCATGGAAGAGAAGGATTTGCTGAATCCTATTGTAATAAATATTCCGGAGCATTTTACAACAGAGAACTACAAGATGGCTTCCGCTATTATGGACTATCCGAAGGGTATTGTGAACTCGTTGATTATTTCCATTACTATTGCGGTATTGCAGATTGCGGTATGTACATTGGTTGGATATGGTTTCGCCAGATTTAAGTTCCCCCTGAAGAATTTCTGGTTCGCCTGTGTAATTTTGGTTATTTTGATTCCGCCTCAGACAATTGCAAGTTCGTTGCATTTGCACTTTAGATTCTTCGATGTTTTGGGTATCGCAAAATTGATTACCGGCGATACAATAAACCTTCGTGGTTCCAAATTACCGTATTATCTTTTGAGTGCGGGTTGTATGGGCCTAAAGAACGGATTGTATATTTATATGATTCGTCAGTTTTTCCGTAATATTCCGAATGATTTGGAAGAGGCTGCATATGTTGACGGTTGCGGTATGCTCAAGACATTTGTACGTATTATGCTTCCCGAAGCGAGACCTATTCTTACATCCTGTTTCCTGTTTGCTTTTGTATGGCAGTGGACAGACGGTTTCTATTCCAAGATGTTTTTGGGTACGACAACACTTGTAAGTACATCACTTGCAAGACTGGTAGACAGTATCGGTGTTTATTTGCAGCGTATTACCGGTATTAAGACGACAGTGTCCATTGCGTTTTCCAACTGTATTCTTGCAACCGGTACATTGATGATTATTATGCCGCTGATTATTTTGTATCTGTTCGCACAGAGAGAGTTTGTTGAGAGTATCAGCAGCACCGGAATTAAAATGTAGTTTTATTTTGTGTTTTGTAGTATAATGTATTTGTTTGTAGGCCGGCGGAGAGATCGTAACCCGGAAATAGTGCGAGAAACGGCGGTTTATGGATATATTAATGGGTAATAGGTACCTGTTAATCATTTTTAAAGGAGGATTAATTCTATGAAAAAGCCTATGGCAAAGAAAGTTGTTGCTGCTATTTCAGTTGCTGCTATGGCAATGAGCGCAACAGCATGTGGCGGCGCTGCTGCTACACCCGCAGAACCCGCTGCAGAACCTGCTGCAGAACCCGCTGCTACTGAAGAAGTTGCAGAAGAGGAAGAAGTTGCAGAAGAAGAAGTTGCAGAAGAGGAAGAGGAAGTTAGCCCTTACACAGTTATTACTGATGCTGATGGCAACCCGATCGACCTTGGCGGAATGGAAATCATCGTTCGTGACTGGTGGTCACCCGAAGAACCCGCTGAACCTGCTAACGATTACGAAGAAGCTGTTGATGAGTGGCGTGAGTGGATCCAGGAGACATACAACTTCAAGATTAGATCTCTTGCTATTTCCGATTGGGGTTCAGCTCCTCAGGATTTCGTTGACTATGTAACAACAGGTGGCGACGATACAAACTATGTATTCACACTTCGTAACGATCCCGCAGTTGTATCTGCAATGAGCAACGGTTTGATGTATGACCTTTCTACACTTGATTGCTTAGATTTTTCACAGCCTAAGTTCCAGAAGAACATGCTTCATGAGCAGTATGCTAAGGGAGATTACATCTGCTGTATGTTTGCAGGCCCTTCAGAAGCTCGTACAGGTGTCTTCTTCAACAAGAGACTCTTGACAGAAGCAGGAATCGATCCTGAAAGCATTTATGATATGCAGGCAGACGGAACATGGACATGGGATAAGTTCGATGAACTTATGGGCCAGGTTCAGAGAGATACAGATAACGATGGTGTTGATGATGTTTACGGTCTTACAATTAATGAGTCAGTTATGACTGACCAGGCTGTATTCTCCAACGGTGGTTCTTACGTTGGTAAGGATGCTGACGGTAAGTTCTTCTACAACCTTGAATCTCCTGAGACTCAGGAAGCTCTTGAGTGGTGTGTAGATATGTACACCAAGTATGATAACCATGATCCCGAAGGTGCTGAGTGGGATTACTACAAGGAAGAGTTCGTAAACGGTGGTGCTGCATTCATGGTTGAGCAGGAATATGCTGGTACACCCGGTGAAGCAAACTTCGTATACGGTATGGAAGATGAAGTTGGTTTCGTAATGTTCCCGAAGGGACCTAAGTACGATAACTACATCAACGTTTGGGATAACAACCCGGCTTGTATTCCTAGCTGCTACGATGTTGACAGAGCTTGGAAGATCGCTTTCGCTTGGAACCTTTACACAGATGCGCCTGCTGGCTACGAAGATTACAACGCATACCTTTCTACAGCACGTCAGGGTGTTTATGATGAAAGAGCCGTTGATGAGACAATCACTATGATGTCCGAAGCTGAGCACGGAACAGTTGCTTACCATGCAGTTATCGCTAACCTTTCTTCAGGTCCCGATCTTACATGGAGCATCGCTCCCAATGCTGACGTAGCTGCTCTTACAGAAGCTATTTCCGAAACATGGAAGGCTTATGTTGATGAAGCTAACAAGTAATTGAGAGTTTTCATTAATTAGATAGTATTATTAATAAGCGGGTAGTGTTTTTCCGGGCACTACCCGCTTTTTATATCATAGAAAATGTTATCCTTCGAGAACGTCGCTTTTACAATATATTGGGTGTCATAATGTTATGAATCACTACATTATGTTAATCGAGCCCGTAAAATGAGCAAAATTTAACAGTTTTTTGATGGAATATGATAGTTTTTATTTCTAGAATTTGATATGGTTATACAGGACTAATTTTTTTGGAGGCAGAGCATGCGTTGCAATAGATTATCGATTTCAATATTTACGATCATGTCGGTTGCGATAGGCTCTGTATTTGCACTTACAGGATGTACACAGCAGGCGGAAGAAGATCCGCTTGTGATCGTGGTTTCCAAGGACGAATCTTATACCTATTCTATGTCGCCGGTAGTATATGACGACGTTGTACTATCTTCCCGTGTTAATTGTACATATAAGCAGGTTCGCCAGCAGGATGTTTCTTTTCCTGTAGGTGGGCAACTTGTCGATCGCGTATATGTTTCGGCAGGTGATGAAGTTCATAAAGGTGATTTGCTGGTCGAGCTGGAGGTAGAAAGTTTGGAAGAGGAAATATCCGAACTTACATATCGCATCGCAAGAAATGAACTGCAACTTGCTTATCTGAATGTTGATGAGAAGAATGATACAGACCAGATTAACGGTAATTATAAGTATTACACAACCAAAACGGAAAGTTCCTTCCTGTCCATGACCGAGAATTTGGAAAATACGAAGCAGGATTATCAATACCGTCGTGAGGATTTGCAGGATCAGCTGGAGTTTGATAAGAAGAAACTTGCCCAACTGCAGACGCAACTTTCCGGCAGTCGGGTATATGCTCAAATGGACGGTGTAATCAGTAAAGTATCCGAGAAACTTGAAGGTTCTACATCACAAAAGGATGAAGTGATCCTTACTCTTGCAGACAATTCGGAGTGTCTGTTCGAAGTAGATGATTTGAGTTATAAGGATTGTTTTAAAGAAGGTGAGCCCGTTCCTATGAGTATTGCTTACGGCACAGGTTCCGGTGATTATGAGCTTGTTCCGTATCATATGTCCGAGTGGGGAGAAACGATGCAGTTTGAGATTTTCTCCGGTCCCGAGAATGCGGTTATCGAAGTGGGTACTTCGGGAACAATGAATATTACGGTGGATCATAAGGAAAATGTTTTGTGTGTTCCTTCGGGAACGATCAATCATGCGGATGGCAAGGCATACGTATATGTATTGAACAGTGATAATATGAGGGAAGTTCGGTGGGTTGAAGTTGGACTTATCGGCGATAAGAATGCTGAGATTATCAGCGGACTTTCCGAAGGGGAAAAGGTAGTTAGACGATAATGTGTAAGAAGAGAACAATACACAATCGTATATGGGCAGTAGTTCTTGCCGCAAGTTTAGGCTTGGCTGCGGTAGGGTGTGATAATGCGGTTACAAAGGGCGATGAGAACGTTCCGGAACTGGTTGAACCGGTAGGTGTTGCGGCAGATTATGATATTGCGGATTACCGTACTATGTTTGACGCCAAAATCTATAATGCGGTTGTGTGTCCGGAAGTGACCGAATATTCATATACCGATAATCAGAACTTTGGAACGTATGGTAAGATGCCGGGACAGGAAGTTGTTGCCGGTGATATTTTGATGTACGGAACCACGGACAATATCGAAAAGCAGGTTGAAGAAAAAGAAAAAGCAATTGCCGAGACGGAAGAGGCTTTTGAGGATGAAGTTCTCAATATGCAGGAAGATATTGAGGATGCAAAGGAAAATGAGGCATATTATCAATGTCTTCATGATAAAGCGGTTTTCGAACAACCGGATGAAAACGATTGGAACGCCATGCAGTGGTGGAAAGCCCGCGTAGAGATGACGGACGGTCCGATTGAAATGGCTCATCTGAATGTGATGAAGCAGATACAGGCCCTAAAAGAGAAGACGGAATTGCATGAACTGGACATGGCGAATGAAGATGCCCGATTGGCACGACTTCAAAACAAAATCGCCAAGACGGAGCTTAGCGCCGATGCTCCCGGTGTTGTTGTCGGCATGAGCTATTACGATATCGGAACATTTGTGGAGAAAGGCCAGGCGGTTGCGGCGGTCGGAGATTTACAACAGAAGGAACTGAAGTGTGAATTTATCAGCAAGTCCGAAGTAAATCGTGCAGATGAGATTTTTGCTGTTGTTAACGGCAAACAATATGAAGTAAATTATCATTCGATGGATCCGGAAGAGTATAACCGACTTATGAAGAAGAACAATGTCGTGTATACGACTTTTGACCTGATCGATCCCAATAATGAGGTTGCATTCGGAGATTATGCTGCTCTCGTTGTTGTTACCGAGAAACTTGAGAATGCGCTTTGTGTGCCTAAGGACGCGGTATTCCGGGATGATTCGGGAACATATGTATATATTGTTGACGGTGAGAATAATATATATACCAATGTTAAGGTCGGAAAGTCAGACGGAATGTACACGGAGATTGAGAACGGACTTGAGCCCGGTGCGAAGGTGCTGTCTGAACAGGCTCCGGTAAAGAGTTCATCTACGGCCAAGCTGGTTATGGGATCTACCTGTAATGAATTTGATACGTCCGGATATTTATTCTATCCTTCATCGGAATGGATAAAGAATCCGAATGAACACGGAACTTCATATATAAACGAAATATGCGTTTCGGAATACGAACCTGTTGAGGAAGGTCAGGTTCTGGCGCGTATCGAAGTCGTTACCGATCAGGTAGAAATACAGAGACGTGAACGCGAAATTCTTCGTTCCCAGGTAAGGCTTCAGACGCTTCAGGATAAGAGGGGTAAGCTTGATCCCGAGAAGCAGGAGGATGAGGCAGCGATTAAATCTCTTGATCGTGCGATTCGCACCCGTTCCAAATCCATCTTGAAATTGTCCGAGGAACTGGCCGAATGGAAAACGTATGCCGGAGTATTCGAAATCAAGGCTCCGAAAAACGGTGTCATAACCGGAATTACCGAATTGGAAGCCGGTGATCTGATTAATACGGATGAAAATATTGTTCAGATTTCAGGTAGTGATAATTGCTATATCATTGTGGAAGATGAGGGTGGCGTATTAAGTTACGGTAATAAGGTTTCTGTTGACTTTAGGGATGCGAGCAATATGCCCAAGACCATTGACGGTGAGGTAGTGACTGTCAGTCCGATGGCGATGTCGGCATCAATGAATATGGGATATTCACTTGTTTCTGTTGCAGCCGAAGATATGTCTTCCGTGATCGGTTCGGTAATGAGTTCCGGCGGCTGGTGGAATCGCAGTCGATTTACCATTAAGACCAATACGCGTGTGATGAACAATGTATTGCTGGTGCCTAAGAAGGCAGTTACGCTTGTCGGTGGTGATACATTTGTAAAAGTCATTAATGATGACGGTAGTGTAAAGTATGTTAGTTTTGTTGCCGGTGGTTCGGATATAACGAACTATTGGTGCGTTAGCGGATTGTCAGAAGGAATGGAAATATGTTTGGAATAATGCTTCTGAAAATTTGGCATAAGAAATGGATGAACCTGTGTATTTTACTGGGTTGTATTCTTCTTGTGGCGACTGTGGTAAGCTTCCCGATTTATCAGCGGGCGGCTTATGATCGTATGCTCAATGATGAGTTCCGTAATTCTTTGTCACATGATGGTCGTTGGCCGACACTTAATACGATGACGGCGGTATCCAAGTTTGATAAAGAAGGTAAGAATCTGAATAAGATGAAGACCTTTATGGATGAGATATACGATAAGCTTCAGGTAACCGAGAAGGAAACGATTTTCCATTACAGTTTGACGAGAACGGAATTGCATTCCACCATGAATCGTGATGATGCGTCGATTATCAGTTTACGTCTGGCTGCGATGAGTGACCTTCCGTTACATACCGAAATGCTCAGCGGCGAGATGTACTCCGATACCGGAATAACCGATGACGGTGCAATAGAAGTTGTATTGCCACAATCGGCTCTAGTCAGCAATGGACTGCTGGTGGGAGAAACACTTGTATTTGACTCTCTGGTTGACGGAGACGGCAATGAGATAAAACTGTATGTCAAGGGAGTATTTCAACCTTCGGATGCCGGTGACTTTTACTGGCAGAAGGATCCGGAATTGATGTATGAAGAAGTGTTCATGAATATGGACCTTTACGAGAAGATGTTTTTGACCGAGCATATCGGCGATTACATGATCAGTTGCGATTATTATTCTCTGTTTGAGTATGATGATATTACTTCGGAGCAGGTAGATTATCTGATGGCCGAAACGAATTACCTGACCGAGAAGAGCGCTTACAGAAGCGTTATGAATAACCCTCTGTACATGGAGGTTTTGGATGATTATTGTCTGAAACGCGATCGTATTTCTGCTACACTTTTGATTCTGCAGATTCCCGTGCTTGTAATGCTTGCGGCATTCCTGCTGATGATTTCTTCTCAGATGTACGAGATGGAGAAGAATGAGATTTCTGTTATCAAGAGCCGAGGCAGCAGCCGTTCGCAGATTTTCCGACTGTATTTGTATCAGGGTTTGCTGCTTACAATTCTGGGGGCAATTGCCGGAGTTCCGTTGGGAATGTTGTTTGCAAAGCTTTTGGGAGCAACACGTAATTTCCTGGAATTTGATACGTCCAGAACGCTTCAGGTTTCCTTTACAAAGGATGCGTTGTGGTATGCACTGGCTGCAATGGGAATTACTTTGTTATCCATTACGCTGCCGGCAATCAGACACAGTAAAGTCAGCATTGTTAATCTGAAGCAATCCCGAGCTGTTAAGAAAAAGAGCTGGTGGGAGAAACTATATTTGGATATTGTCCTTTTGGGAGTGTCCATATACGGATATTACAGTTTCCACAAGAACATGTCGGTTGCCGAATCGGTTATGGCAGGTGAGTCACTGGATCCGCTTTTGTATATCTCTTCCTCTCTGTTTATTTTGGGCTGCGGACTTTTGTTCCTGCGTTTGCAACCGTATTTGGTTCAGTTGGTTTATCTGATCGGCAAGAATCACTGGGGTCCGGCTTCATATGTTTCCTTTATGGAGAATCATAAGAACGGAAGAAAGCAACAACTTATTATGTTGTTCCTGATCATGACGGTTTCCCTCGGTATGTATCATGCTGCAGTGGCACGTACGATCCTTGATAATGCGGTTGAAAACGAAGAGTATCTTGACGGAACAGATATTGTGATTCGTGAGATATGGACACAGCAGGTGGATGAGTCCGGTAATCCGACAGGCGTCTATTTGGAACCTGATTATTCCAAGTTCGCAAGCTTTGACGGAGCAGCATCTTATACGCGTGTATACCATGATATTTCGGCGTTTACTTCTGTCGGTTCGGAAAGAGTTAAGTTTAACCTTTTGGGTGTTCATACAAAAGATTTCGGTAATATGACCATGGTCAACCGGAGTATTTTGTCGAAGCATTATTATGAATATCTGAATGAACTGGCAGTTTCGGAAAACGGAATTCTTGTATCTTCGAATTTCAAAACGAAACTCGGATTCGATGTAGGAGATTCATTTGTTTATACGACCGGTTACGGCAATTCGCTTTCCGGACAGATTGTTGATTTCATAGATTATTTCCCCGGATACAGCCCTACGGTAACGGAGATGAATGCAGACGGAACGGTAACTACAAAAGAGAATTATCTTGTGGTTACGCATTATGATCTGCTCCGCTCCAAGTGCGGGGTTCAGCCGTACGATGTATGGATTGATCTGAAAGACGGTGTTACATCTGCTGATGTTTATAACTGGCTTTCAAGCAAAGACATTCGTGTACAGAAATATGTTAATCGTATGGATGATGTTGAAGAAACAATGCAGGATCCGCTTTTGCAGGGTACAAACGGTGTCCTTACGATGGGCTTTGTTGTAACGATTGTTCTGTGCGCAGTCGGATATTTGATTTACTGGGTAATGTCCATACGTGAAAGAGAATTGATTTTCGGTGTACTTCGTGCCTGCGGTTTCCATAAGAGTGAGATTTTTCATGTAATTATCAATGAACAGATTTTCTCGGGTGTTCTTTCGGTACTTGCGGGAATCGGAATAGGTAAAATCACATCCCAAATGTTCGTTCCGGTATTGCAGCAGGCATATGCTTCCGTAAATCAGGTATTGCCGATGATGCTTATCGAGAATGTACAGGATATGATTCGTTTGTATGGCGTTATTGCAGCTGTAATGCTTTTGGCAATTGTCGTACTTGTTGTGATCTTGTTTAAGATGAATGTAGCAAAAGCATTGAAGCTTGGTGAAGAATAATTGAAATCAGGTTACGCACTTTCGTTTATCAAGTTGGTGTGTTTCGCAAGTTGGAGTGTATATAGGATTTAGCAATATGGATGATGTGATTCGTATTTCCTCAGTCAGCAGAATATTTCCGGTTCCGGGCGGTGAATTTACCGCACTGAAAGGGATTAATGCGTCTATTCCGGAGTCTACCTTTGCCATTTTGAAGGGTCGTTCCGGATCGGGTAAGACGACGCTTATGAACATTGTAGGTACGCTGGATAATCCGACGACCGGTGCCATTTTCCTTGACGGAACGGGTGTGTTGACGCTTTCCGATAAGCAGCGTGAAGTTCTCAGAAGAACGCGTATGGGCTTTGTATTTCAGTCTGTATCGTTAATCCCTTCATTGACGGCTTTTCAAAATGTTGAGTTTTCCATGCGTATGGCCGGAATCAAGCCCGGTAAAGAGAGAGATGCACGTGTGGAAGAATGCCTTAAGAAGGTTGGTTTGTGGAATCGTAAAGATCATATGCCGGCCGAAATGTCCGGTGGTGAGCAACAGCGTGTTGCCATAGCACGTTCTTTCGCACATCATCCCAAGATTATTTTGGCAGATGAGCCTACGGCAGAACTTGACAGTGCAATGGCGGCAACGGTAACCGGTTTATTTAAGGATATGACGCGTGAAGAAGGCATTACCGTATTGATGACTACTCATGATGTGGGATTGATGGATGCTGCAGATATGATTATTGAACTGGAGAACGGAGAGAGAATCAATGCCTGAGCAGATGGTACGGGCGGAGAGCCTGGTTAAAATTTATAAAACAAAAGAGACGGAAGTATTGGCGCTTCAAGGTCTGGATCTGACCGTGGAGAGCGGTGAACTGACGGCAATTATCGGTAACAGCGGTAGTGGTAAATCAACGTTTCTTAATATGATCGGCGGTTTGGATAAACCGAGTGCCGGTTCATTGTTTGTTGACGGTAAGAATTTGTTTACCATGACCGAAAAGGAACTTGTTATTTATAAACGTCAGACCGTAGGTTTTGTATGGCAGAATAACGGACGTAACATGCTTCCGTTTATGTCGGCGATTGAAAATGTAATGATGCCGATGCATCTTTCCGATACGCGCAAAAAGCATGATAAAGCGGTGGAACTGTTGGATCAGGTCGGAATGCTTCACAAGAAGCACAGCCGCATGAATATGCTTTCCGGTGGTGAACAACAGAGAATTGCCATTGCCATAGCACTTGCCAATTCACCGAAGCTTTTGTTGGCGGATGAACCGACCGGTTCCGTAGATGTCAAGACAGCCAATTACATTTTTGATTTGTTTACCGAATTGAATAAGAACGGGCAGACAATACTCATTGTTACGCATGATATGGCTCTGTCCAAGAAGGTAAAACGTGTTGTTGCCATAAGGGATGGCAAGATCAGTAGCGAACGTGTTCTGAAAGAGAAATACGCGGATCGTGTTAAGGAAAGCTCTATCGACTGGCGTGCGGAAGATACGCAAGATGAATATGCAATCCTGGATCGTGCGTCCCGTGTCCAGATTCCGTCGGAAATTCTGAAGGAATTGGGTCTGGAAGACAATAAAGTGAAAATTGCTCTCCGGGACGGAGAGATTGTAATCAGTAAACCATAAACATTCGATTAAGGAGGAAAGCCCATGTCTGTAATAGCACAGAATCCCATTTTGCCCGGTTTTTATCCGGATCCCTCTGCTTGTGTAGTCGGAGATGATATTTATATTGTTAATTCAACTTTTTCGTATTTCCCCGGACTTCCGATTATGCATAGTAAAGATATGGCTAATTGGGAGCAGATCGGTAATGTTTTGACAAGAGAATCTCAATTGCCGCTTAACGAAGTAGGTCATTCGGAAGGTTTGTTTGCTCCGACTATTCGTTATAATAACGGAACGTTTTATGTAATTTGTACTAACATTTCCCGTGGCGGTAACTTTGTTGTTACGGCGACAGATCCGAAGGGACCTTGGTCGGAACCTCATTATTTGCCGAAGGCAGACGGAATTGATCCGAGTCTGTTCTTTGATGATGACGGAAAATGCTATTATATCGGAACTCATCCCAATCCGGAAGGCTGCCGTTATAACGGTGATTACTTTATCTATATTTGGGAATTGGATGTTGAGACATTTGAATTTGTCGGAGAACCTCATAATGTTTGGAACGGTGCGATGCGCGGATGCCATTGGCCCGAAGGACCGCATCTTTATAAGATAGGGGAGTATTATTATATATTGCATGCCGAAGGTGGCACAGGTCCCGAGCATGCTGTGTGCGTAGCAAGATCCAAAGAGATTTTCGGAACATATGAGAACAATCTTTGCAATCCGATATTTACGCATCGTCATTTGGGCAAACGTTACCCGATTCAATATGCAGGCCATGCAGATCTGTTCCAGCTTTCTAACGGAGACTGGTACATGATCATGCTTGCCGTTCGTCCCGCAAACGGATATACAACCATGGGACGTGAGACTTTTTTAGCAAGGGTAATATGGGAAAACGATTGGCCGGTTGTTAACCCCGGCATGGGTGTCCTTACGGATGAAGTTGTTGTTGATTTGCCGGAATATGAAAGAGAAGAGATTTCCACATCGTTCCCGGGAATTGACAAGAGATATACATTCTCCAAACTGAATGAACTTGGCCCCGAATTTATGACGCTTCGTAATCCGAAAGAGGATTTGTACTATTTCGAAGAAGGCGAAGGGCTGCGTTTGTTGTGCGGTGAACATGCTCTTTCCGAAAATGCGGACACATCATTTTTGTGTATTCGCCAGGATAATCATTTGTTTGAAAGTTCCGTTTCATTCCTTACGGATGGCTTGTTTAACGGTGCTACTGCCGGTCTGGCTCTTGTGCAGTCAGATGCATATCAGTTGCGCGTAGAATACAGCGGTTATCATGTGAATGTATATATGAGAACGAACGGTAAGGACGAGCGAATTGCTTCCGAACTGATGCCTTCGGACAAAGTCACAATCGTTATAGCTGTTACGGGAATCCATGCTTCCGTATTTGCCGGTGCAGGCAAGGAAGTTGCTCCGATTGTAGAGAATGTTGATATTTCAGGTTTGTCAACGGAAGTCAGTGGCGGATTTGTCGGTTGTACAATTGGCATGTATGCATACCAGGCAGATGCAACCAATACAGACAAGACATATGCTTTGTTCAAGAGCTTTACTTATAAACGTTTACCGCTGTTTTCGGAACAGAAAGAGAACTAAGAGAGAGGAATTTGTATGCCTTCTGCAAGATTTCATTTGCCGGGTCTTCGCTATAATTACCCGTTGAATATGTTTTGGATCAGCCTATGGAAGCAATATCCGGAGTATTTCCGCGATGGCGTGGAAATAGCGTCCTGTTTCGGTGTATTTCCGATGGCTTTGTGGAACGGTGGCCGTGCCATTGACCCGAAGGATCAGTGTGATGCTGCGTTCGTAGAAAGTGTTGTTAACAATTTAAATAAAAACGGCGTTCCGGTTCGTTATACGTTTACGAATCCGGTTCTTAACGAACACGATTTGGACGATCCGTTCTGTAATTTCTGTATGGAAGTTGCGGATAACGGAATGAATGAAGTCATGATCATGTCTCCGATTCTGGAGCAATACCTTCGCGAGAAGTATCCTTCATTTAAATATAACAGTTCCACCTGTAAAGAAATCAAAGATGTGGATCAGTTGAATGCGGAGATTAACAGAGATTATCAATATGTCGTTCTGGATTATAATCTGAACGGAAAGTGGGAGTTTTTGGATCAAATCGAGCATCCCGAGAAGTTGGAAGTTCTTGTTAATACGTTGTGTGAACCTGCATGTAAGCGTCGAGGTGATCACTATCGTCAAATCGGCGAGAACCAGAAGATTATGGCGAAGAACAGAAAACTTCCTCCCGATAAGCAGATCCCTCTTAAGAAATGGGGATGCCAGTACGGCGATTATAATAATCTGTACACGATTCAGGATTACCCGACATTTATTTCAGTGGATCAGATTTGGGAGAAATATATCCCGAAGGGAATCAATAACTTTAAGATTGAAGGCAGAACAGCTTATTTATTCTCTTTGATTGAGACATATTGTTACTTTATGATTAAGCCTGAATATGCCGGCAAGGTACGTCTGCTTTTGTATTCCAATTTGGAAAAGAGCAGAATGATTACAGTATCCAAACCGCATCCTGCAAAGTGGCCTTGATGCGGATTGCAGCTTTTGAGATGTTTAGTATGATTTATTGCGTTTGGGGTGTAACGGATGGCAGATAAGAAGATATATTGGCATTTGCCGGGATTTTGTTATTTCTTCTACCTGAACCAGGTGATTATTAACCTGATGAAGGAGTACCCGGATCAATTTAATGATGGCTTCTGCGTCGGCAGTGTATACGGAACATTTCCCGGAGCTATTTGGAACGGCGGCCGTGCGGTTTTCGGAATTACATCGCACGGTGATATGAAGAAAATCATTGATACATATAATAAGATGGATGTTCCGGTGCGTTTTACATGGACCAATTCTGCACTTACCAAAGAGCATGTACATGATACATACTGTAATCTGATTATGGATACGGCTAATAACGGCAAGAATCAGGTTCTTGTCAATACGCAGGTTTTGGAAGATTATTTGCGTGACAAATACCCTGATTTTAAATTCATTTCCTCTACTACAAAGCGTATTGTTGATAAAGAGACGCTTGCGGCAGAATTGAAAAAAGATTATTATATGGTTGTTCTCGATTATGATATGAACCATGATGAGAAGGTTCTTGACGAACTTAGGGAATATGCGGACCGTGTGGAAATACTTGTGGATGAGATCTGTTTCCCCGGGTGCAAATTGAGAACACAACATTATCTGGATGAATCCCGTATGCAACTTTCATTTGAAAAAGGAACGGTTTTTCCGTGCCCGAATCGCAAGGTGATGCCCTCTTTTGCGGAGAGTATGAAGCGCCCTGCGTTTATCAGCCGTGAACAGTTACCGGAGTATATTGACAAGGGATTCGTTAATTTTAAACTGGTTGGAAGAGGACTTCCCATAGAGATGGTGAAGGACTCCTATCTGTATTATCTGGTCAAACCCGAATGTACCGAGTTTGTTCGTAAGAAATTGGATAGTGCGCTTGCCAAATTGCCTCATTAACAGAGAGGGTACTTCGCATGGCGTGTTTCGGATTTCACGAGTGAAGAGGAGCTATTATGATTTTTAATTTAATTTCGTTGTTGGGCGGATTGGCTATGTTCCTTTACGGAATGCGGCTGATGGGAAACGGACTGAAGGAAGGCTCATCCGGTACGCTGAAATTAGCGATGGAGAAAGTCACCAACAATCCGTTGAAGGCGTTCCTTTTGGGCGTGGCGGTGACGGCAATTATTCAGTCGTCGACGGCTACTATTGTAATTACCTCCGGTCTTGTTGCAGCCGGAATCATTTCATTGAACCAGTCTCTCGGAATTATTATTGGTGCCAATGTTGGTACGACCGTCACCGGTCAGATTATTCGTCTGTTGGATATTGATTCGTCCGCAGGTTCTATTCTTCGTTTCTTTCAACCGTCCACGCTGGCTCCGGTTGCCTTGATCATCGGCATTATTTTCATTATGTTCTGCAAATTTAAAAAGTCAGATAACCTGGGGAGTATCGCCGTAGGCTTTGGTGTGTTGTTTACCGGTTTGATGAATATGACGGCAGCAGTATCGACATTTACCGAATCGGGTATTATTGATCAGTTATTTTCACAACTTGGAGATAAACCGATATTAGGATATCTCGTTGGTGCAGGTGTTGCTTTTGTATTGCAGAGTTCATCGGCAACAATTGGTATTCTACAGGCGTTCTCCATGGCGGGAGATATTCCTTTTAAGGCAATATATATTGTTATTGTCGGCATCTATCTTGGTGATTGCGTTACTACGGGTATTGTATGTTCCATCGGTGCAAAGGCTGATTCCAAGCGTGTCGGAATGGTTAATATTTTGTTTAACTTAAGTGAGACGGTTGTTGTTCTGATTGTGGTTTCTTTGTTGCATGCGTTTGGTGTGCTGGATTCTATTTGGGAAATGTCAATGCGTTCCGGTGATATTGCGAATACAAATACGATATTTAACTTTGGATGTGCGATCTTGTTGCTTCCCATGGTAGGGGTATATGCGAAAATGTCGCGTGTATTTATTAAAGACAGTGATGGTACCGATCAGAAGTATGCGGAGAAGATTGCAGCATTGAACCCTGTATTCTTTAGTACACCGGCTCTTGCATTTCGTGCATGTTATGATGCACTTGGAGTTATGTTAACTACCGCAACCGAAAATGTAAACATGGCTTTGGGACTTTTCTCTCATTATGATGCAAATGTGGCTGCGGATATCGAAGCGGAAGAAGATAATATTGATATGCTTACCGATCATGTAGATAATTATCTGGTACAGCTCTCACCGCATATCAGCGCTGATCTGCATATTCGTATTCTGGATCAGTATCATAAGCTTGTCACAGAGTTTGAACGACTGGGTGATCATGCCATGAATATATGCGAAGCGGCGACTTCATTGCATGAAGATGGTTTGGAACTTTCCAAGGCTGCACTTGATGAATTGGAAGTTGCCAGTGTTTTGGTAAACAAGATTTTCTCGTATACACGATTAGCATTTGAAGAACGTAACCTGGATGCCGCTTATCATATTGAGCCGCTTGAAGAAGTTATGGATGATTTGATGAATACGTGTCATGATAACCATTTGATTCGTTTGCGTGAAGGTAATTGTTCTGTTCGTGCAGGTGTTGTCTTTTTGAATGTATTGTCTAACTTGGAACGTATTTCCGATGTATGCTCCAATGTAGGTGTGGCAACGATTGCGAGAATTAATCCCGATACGGCGAATTTGGCGCATTCATATATTTCTGCATTACATCAGGGAAGAGATGAGCGTTTCAATGCCGAATACAGTGCAGCACATGCGGAATATTTCGGACTGCTTGGCAATAAAGAATGGGCAGGCGCTGTTGAAAATGTGTTAGATGAATCATAATGCGGAGTGAAGAAGTATTGATATTTCGCAAGTGAAATGGAGTAGTATTTATGAATAAGAAAGATGTGATGGAACTTCGGAAACGTTTTAAAAAGGATTGTTCCATCAGCCGTATGGCAGGTTGTTATGTAGATAGTAATAAACATAAGGTAGTAACACTGAACGAAAATTTTCTGAATCTTGGTGAGGATGAATTTTTTCGTTTTTTGGAAATAGCAAAGAAAACAATGGGTGGAACAATCGGCAATAACATCCTGGAACTTGACTTTCCGACGGAAGAAGAGGAAATGGGCGGAAGACAGCAGTTTCTGATGGGCCTGCGTGCAAGTAACTTGGAAAACGAAGATTTGCTTGACCGATTGTATGATCAGATTATTGAACATTATGATTATGTCGGTAATTATCTGATCCTTGTATATCATGACAGTTATGATATTATGACGCGAACATCCGATAATAATAAATTGGATGAATCCGAAGAAGTGTACGAATATTTGCTGATTTCCATTTGCCCGGTTGAACTTTCCAAGCCCGGTTTGGGATATCGTGTGGACGAAAATCGTATAGGCGCAAGAGTACGTGACTGGGTAGTTGGTGCTCCTGATGTTGGAATTCTGTTCCCGGCATTTTCGGATCGCAGTGCGGATATTCATAAAGCGGATTATTTTGTAAAAGATGCGAAAGATCCGCATGCGGATTTTGTTGAAGAACTTCTTGGCGTGGGAGCGAAAAGAACTGCTACGCAGCAGCGTAAAACATTCCATACTATCGTAAAGAATGCTTTCGGAACCGATACGGAAACGGCACAGGAGAAGCTTCTTGATATACAGGAGAATATCAGTATGCGTCTGACATCGGATGATTCCGATGAGGATGATGATGTTTCCCGCGGACCGCTTACGGCTCCTATTGTGATGACCAAAGAGGTTATCAGCGATGTACTGAAAGAGACGGAGGTATCCGAGGAAGTATCCGAGAAGATCACGAAAGTGTATGAAGAAGAATTTGCGGATGAACTTCCTTCTGCAGAGAATCTTGTTGATTCCAAAATGCTTAAAGCCGGTGAAAATGAACGTGAGAAACGTCAGCTTGTAAAAGAGGTGGCGAATCTGAAAAGAAAGTTATCCGATGCGTTGGGGGAAGGCGAATTTACGCCGGATATTGTTTCACTTTCGTTAACTGACGAGAAAGCAGACAGAGTCACTACCAGAATCATTGACGATCAAAAGTACGTAATGATTCCGGTGAGTGAGGAAGATGAACTTCGTATTAATGGAGTTATGACCAATCTGTAACAGGGCGGTTTGTTAATTTGGCGGATAATTTGATGACTGCTTTGGTGAGCGGCTCACTGATGTAATAGAACAGTGTTCCGAGTAATAGACATATTGTTATGTTAACCAACAACCGAAGCCATACCGCATCTCCGATATAGGTATATACGGTATCGGCAATGTGATAATATATCATTTGCGTTAAATAAACGGTGTAAGATACTTTGCCGACGAATTCCAGCGGTTTGCAGTGAAACTTGTTGTGACGAAGAAGCAATCCGATGATCGGAATAATATACAGGCAGGCAATGCAGCATGTACGTGTCCAATGAATAATGATGATTGGCTCATAGTGCAGATAGCATACTACGAATTGAAATGCCACTCCGACAGCTCCGGCCAACAGAGCTGTTTTCTTTTTGTATTCATCCGGGTGTGACAAATAGCAACCGTATGCGATAACAAAGATATATCGAAGAAGCAGGTAACGATATACACCGACGTCCATGCCGTAAACACGATGCAGGAATTCATATACCAGATTGATCAGACCGCAGATTAACAATCCTTTATAACGGTATCTGCGGATAATGAAGTAAATCACCGGAAATACGAAAACAAACTGAAGCATAACTCCGGTGTAGTAGTTGCCGAGTCCCACACCACCCTGAAAGTATGCAAGAAACGATTTGATAATATCAATGGATCCATTCTGCAAAAACAGAATGATCTGTTCGATAATATAAGCAATGGTAAACGGAACAAGAAAACGAAGCATACGCGGTACGAATACTTTCGGTTCGTATGCTTTGTACATCGCATCGATACCGGCTCTTTCATAAGATGCGGTATATACATAACCGGATATAATCATCAGAATAGGGACTGCCATATCAATGATGAATGGGAACAGATAGCGAAGCTGTTGTTCATCACTCCATCCGTAATGTGTTATAATAATGAAAATAATACATAATCCTTTTAATACATCGGCAGTTCTGTTTCGGTTCATTGCGGACCTCCGTTTAATAAATTTATAGTATGCATTTATTATATATCATAAGGAGATAAAAATGGCATCTGAAAATGGTAATAAGAATAAGAAAAAGAAGATTAAGCTTACGAAAAACGGTGTTACGACAATCGTTGCGCTTGTGGCGGCCGCTGCAATCGGCGGAGGCGTATATACGAATCAAAGCAATAATGCGGCAGTAGATACTAACCCGCCGACAGCATATTTTGAAGAATATACGGAAGAAGAGAACACATCTTCACAGACTGATGCGAATACGGATTCGGTTTCACAGACTGATGCGGAAGCTTCCGAAACATATGATGTAACGGATTATGTTGATATGTATGAAGGGGAGACACTTGTATTCCGTTCACACAGCCAATTGAAAGATCATTACGAGAAGCACGGTATTGAGATGGGATTTACATCCGAAGAAGAATATGAACGTGCTGCCGATGCGGTCGTACACAATCCGAAAGCGCTTCATAAGCTTGAGGCAGAAGACGGCGATGATGTTTTTTATGTGGAAGAGACAAACGAGTTTGTAATTGTTTCGGGAAAGGGATTCATTCGTACGTATTTCAATCCGTCACAGGGCATAAAGTATTTTAATCGACAGTAGTCGGGAAAGATATGATTGATTCAAAGCTTTGTCGGTTTATTTAAGTTTAACAAAGGGTTGCATTTTATTTTGGTCAGTGTTACTATGTTTATGTTGATATGGTAGTTAGAAAGTGGACTTTGCGGAGTCCACTTTTATTATGTAATAAACTCTTATATAAGGGGAAAGGAGCTGCATTGTCTAAGAAAGAAACAATTGAGGAGAAGACCACTGCTTTACTGGTGCCGATTCTTGAAGACTTCGGATTTGAGCTGTGGGATGTGGAGTATGTTAAGGAAGCCGGTGATTATTATCTTCGTGCGTACATTGACAAAGAGGGCGGCATCACAATAGATGATTGCGTAGATGTATCTCACAAGCTGTCCGATGCACTGGATGCGGATGACTTTGTCGAAGACGCATATATTCTTGAGGTTAGTTCGCCGGGGCTCGGGCGACAGCTTAAGAAACCGCACGAGTTTGAAAAGAGTATGGGACGAAGTGTGGATGTGAAGACTTACAAACCGATTGCAGGTAAGAAAGAATATACGGGAATTCTTCGTTCATATGAAAACGGTGATGTAACGATTGAAACAGAAGGTGGTATTGCCAAGTTTCAACGTGCAGATATAGCAACTGTTAAATTATCAATTGATTTATAGAAAGGGAAAAGAGTGAAATCATGAATAAGGAACTTTTGGAAGCACTTACGATTCTTGAGAAGGAGAAGGATATCAGCAAAGAAGCAATGTTTGCCGCTATTGAAAAGTCATTAATGACAGCATGCAGCAATCATTTCGGACGTGATGACAATATGCGCGTGGAAATCGATCATGAGACAGGTGATTACCATGTATATGCAACCCGTAAGGTTGTTATGAAGGTTGAAGATCCTGTTTTGGAAATCAGCAAGGAAGAAGCTAAGAAGATTAAACCGGATGTTCATGCCGGCGATGTTATCGACATTGAGGTTCAGTCCAAAGAATTTGGTCGTATTGCCACAACAAACGCGAAGAACGTTATTTTGCAGAAGATTCGTGAAGAGGAGAGAAACGTAGTTCTTCGTGCATTCCAGGGTAAAGAAAAAGATGTTGTAACGGGTATCGTGCAGAGATTTGTCGGTAACAGCCGTAACTTAAGCGTAGATTTGGGTAAAGCCGATGCATTTTTGGCTGAGTCCGAACAGATTCGCGGTGAGAATCTGCGTCCTACAGATCGTGTAAAAGTTTATATTGTGGAAGTTAAAGATTCCCCGAAGGGACCTCGTATTTCCGTCAGCCGTACTCATCCGGAACTGGTTCGCCGTTTGTTTGAAGCGGAAGTTTCCGAAGTACGTGATGGTACCGTAGAAATTAAGGCTATCGCAAGAGAAGCCGGTTCCCGTACAAAAATGGCTGTTTGTTCCAACAATCCCGATGTTGATCCCGTCGGTGCATGTGTAGGTATGAACGGTGCGCGTGTTAATGCGGTTGTTGATGAACTTCACGGTGAGAAGATTGATATCATTAACTGGGATGCAAACCCCGGTGCCATGATCACAAATGCTCTTTCTCCCGCTACGGTTAATCTTGTTCTTGTTGATGATGATGAGAAGACCGCTAAGGTAGTTGTACCTGATAATCAGTTATCACTTGCAATCGGTAAGGAAGGACAGAATGCCCGTCTTGCTGCAAAGCTTACAGGATTTAAGATTGATATTAAGTCTGAGACACAGGCTAAGGATACGTTCGGTTTCCGCTTGGAAGACTATGAGTACGAAGAAGAAGCTTACGAAGAGTTTGAAGACGGCGAAGCCGGGGAAGGCTACGAGAGCGATGAAAACTGATCCTGTATTACAGCTTTTGGGACTCGCACAGCGTGCGCGTGGTGTTGTCAGTGGTGAATTTATGACAGAATCATCCGTAAAAGATGGGAGTGCTTTTCTGGTAATCGTTGCACAGGATGCATCGGATAATACCCGAAAGCAATTTGCGGATATGTGTGCGTATTACAAAGTGCCGTGCTATTTCTATTCCGATAAAGAGCATTTGGGACATGGGATCGGAAAAGAATTCAGAGCCTCTATAGCTGTGACCAATCAGTCTTTGGCAGAAGAAATTATCAGGAAAATCGACGGAGGTAGCAAATATGGCGAAAATTAAAGTCCATGAATTGGCAAAAGAGATAGATATGCAAAGCAAGGATGTTATTTCCATTCTTGCAGAGCTTGGAATTGAAGGAAAGACAGCATCATCCGGACTCGAAGACGATCAGGCAGATGCTGTTCGTAAAAAGATTAAAGGTGGAAAGAGCGCACCTGCAAAGGAAACACCTGAAGCAGCGCCCGCAAAAGAAGCACCTGCAGCAGCACCTGTAAAGAGTGCGCCTGCAAAGGAAGAGGCATCTGCTAAACCGGCCGTTGCACCGGCAGCAGGAAAACCGGCAGATGCAAAGCAGGTAAAGCCTGCGGCACCTGCAAACGGACAGGCTCCGATTAAGAAAAAGAAACCGCTCATTTATGTTGCCGGAAGTGGAAACAATAATGCTCGTACGACAACAAATAATACGAATCAGGCTCGTCCGAATCCCGGAGCAGGCAGACCGAATTCTCCGTCGGGACGTCCCACGGGTGGAATTATTCGTCCTACCGTTCCGACCACAGCAGCGAGATATGCACGTGAAGCGGAACAGCATCCCAGAACAATAGGAGGAAAACCGGATGCAGCAGTTAACACGACTCCAAAAGTTGACAAAGAAGTACAAGCACAGGTACAAGATACTAACCCTGTTTCTGGCAGTAATCCTGTTTCTGCTGAAAATATCACAAGAACTGTTGAAAAACAGCAGACTGCTCCGGCAAGAGAACAAAGAGGCGACCAGCAGGGATTCAGAGATGGACAAAACAGGAATCAAGGAAGCCGTGATCATGGAAGTCGAAATCAAGGAGGTCGTGAACAAAGCGGACGCGACCAGGGAGGAAGAGATTCCTTCGTAAGAAATCAGGGTGGTCGAGACAATAGACCGGCCGGTAATCGCGACAGAAACGATCGTAATGATCGAAATGACAGAGGCGACAGAAATCAAGGAAATGGCAACAGAGGTGACAGACCGAATATGCGCCCTTCCGATAAGTCTAACCAGAATCGCAACGCCGCATTTACTGGAGATGCAGGCCCGAGTTCCAAAGAAGGAGAAAAGGGGCGTAAAGAAGAACGTCGTAAAGGTCAGGATAAGAACAAAAAGGATATGACTTACGCTGTAGAGGACGGATTCCGCGGCGGCAAACCCGTTAAGGGAGCAAAAGTCGCTAAATTGGAACGTCCTACACAGGTGAAGAAGGAAGAACCCGAAGAAGAGAAGATCAAAGTTATTACTCTTCCGGAGAATATAACCATTAAGGATCTTGCCGATAAGATGAAGGTGCCTTCGGCTTCGATTATCAAGAAGTTGTTCATGCAGGGTAAGGTCGTTACCGTTAACCAGGAAGTATCCTTTGAACAGGCAGAAGAAATCGCGATGGAATTCGAGATTCTGTGTGAGAAGGAAGTTGTTGTCGATGTTATTGCGGAACTGACAAAAGATACGGAAGATCCCGAAGAGACATTAACATCCCGTCCTCCCGTTATTTGTGTAATGGGTCACGTTGACCATGGTAAAACATCCCTCTTGGATGCTATTAGGAAAACGCGTGTTATCGATAAGGAAGCCGGTGGTATTACACAGCACATCGGTGCATATGTTGTAGATATCAACGACAGAAAGATTACGTTTTTGGATACACCCGGTCATGAAGCGTTCACAGCTATGCGTATGCGTGGTGCGAACTCTACGGATATTGCCATTTTGGTAGTTGCGGCCGATGACGGTGTTATGCCTCAGACTGTAGAAGCTATTAACCATGCCAAAGCAGCCGGAATTGAAATTATCGTAGCTGTTAATAAGATTGATAAGCCCAGTGCAAATATTGACCGTGTTAAGCAGGAACTTGCCGAGTACGGACTTGCCTGTGAAGAATGGGGCGGAAGTACGGTATATGTACCTGTTTCTGCCAAGACAGGCGAAGGTATCGAGAACTTGCTGGAGATGATTCTGCTTACAAGCGATATTCTGGAACTTAAGGCAAATGCCAACAGAAAAGCGCGTGGACTTATTATCGAGGCACAGCTGGATAAGGGCCGCGGTCCTGTAGCTACAGTGCTTGTTCAGAAAGGAACCTTGCATGTGGGTGACTTTATCGCAGTGGGTTCCTGCCACGGTAAAGTTCGTGCTATGGTGGATGATACAGGACATCGTGTAAAAGTTGCCGGTCCGTCTACCCCGGTTGAGATCATGGGTCTGAATGACGTTCCGGGTGCCGGCGAAATCTTTATGGCAATGGATTCCGATAAGGAAGCCAAGAATTTTGCGGATACATTTATTGCTCATAATAAAGTGAAACTTCTTGATGACACCAAGATGAAGATGTCTCTTGATGATTTGTTCCAACAGATTCAGGCCGGTAATTTGAAGGAATTGAATTTGATTATTAAGGCTGACGTACAGGGCTCTGTAGAAGCTGTCAAAGAGAGCCTGTTGAAGCTGTCTAATGATGAAGTAGTAGTAAAAGTCATTCACGGTGGCGTTGGTGCCATTAATGAATCCGACGTTATTCTTGCATCTGCAAGTAATGCGATTATTATCGGATTTAATGTTCGCCCGGATGCAACGGCGAAGACAACGGCAGAACGTGAAGGCGTTGATTTGCGTTTGTATGATGTAATTTATAAGGCAATTGAAGATGTGGAAGCTGCCATGAAGGGTATGCTCGATCCGATCTTTGAAGAGAAGATTATCGGCCATGCCGAGATTCGTCAGATCTTCAAGGCATCCGCAGTTGGTATGATTGCCGGTTCTTATGTATTGGACGGCTCTATCACAAGAAATTGCCAGGTACGTATTACACATGAAGGAACGCAGATTTATGAAGGTAAGTTGGCTTCTTTGAAGCGTTTTGCGGATGATGCCAAGGAAGTAAAATCCGGATTTGAATGCGGTCTTGTATTTGATGACTTTAAGGATTTCTCGGAATTGGATATTGTAGAAGCCTACGTAATGGTTGAGGTACCCAGAACATGAGAAAAAACAGTATAAAGAATACACGAATTAATGCGGAAGTTCAGAAAGAGCTTGCTAATTTGATTCGCGGTGAAATAAAGGATCCGCGCATTGCACCGATGACTTGTGTTACGGATGTGGAAGTTGCGCCGGATCTGAAGACCTGTAAGGTATGGATTAGCGTGCTTGGTGACGAAACCAAGCGCGCCGATACCCTTGCGGGACTTAGAAGTGCGGAAGGTTTTATGCGCCATCACTTGGCATCCACACTTAATTTGCGAAATACTCCGGAACTTACGTTTATTTCCGATACATCTACGGAATACGGAATGCATATGTCCGAGATGATTGATGAAGTGATTGCGCAGATTCCCGATCGTGATGAGTAAAGAGGAAGTGAGAATGGATTTTGATTTATTGAAGGAAGTAGCGGGTGCACATTCCATCGGAATATCGGGTCATGTTCGCCCGGATGGTGACTGTATCGGCTCCATATTAAGTATGTCCGGCTATCTGCATAATGCCTGTCCTGATGCTGAAATTACCGTGTTTTGCGATGATAATCCGCCGACTATTTTTGCATATCTTTTAGGCTATGATTCGATGTGCATGGATCCGGGACGTTTTGTTGAGCCGTTTGATGTATTCATTTCTCTGGACTGCAGTGAACCCGGTCGTTTGTCCAAATCACAGCCGTTATTTGAAAATGCACATAAGAAAATTTGTATCGATCATCATGAATCCGGTCACGGATTCGGTGATGTATCTCTGGTTCGGCCGTATGCAAGCTCGACTTGTGAAATTCTGTATGAAATCTTTGACAAAAAGTATATGGATGACAGAGTTGCCGAGGCGATTTACACGGGAATCGTTCATGATACAGGTGTGTTTCAGTACAGCTGTATGAGTAAACGTACCTTTGAAATTGTGGGTGAATTGTCGGAATATCATTTTGACGGTCCGGCGATTATTCAGAAAACGTTCTATCAGAAAACATATACTCAGAACCAGATTCTCGGAAGAGCTTTGTTGGAATCTATTTTGTTCATGGACGGCAAATGCATTGTCAGTGTGATCAGTAAGAAGATGATGGATTTCTATAATGTGCTTCCGAAGCATCTTGAAGGTATTGTGAATCAGTTGCAGTTTACCAAGGGTGTTGAAGTGGCAATTTTGATGTATGAAATGGAGACACAGAAATATAAGGTAAGTCTTCGTTCCAACGGAAAAGTCAATGTTGCGAAGGTTTCCGTTTATTTCGGCGGTGGCGGACATGAACGTGCGGCCGGTGTGGAAATGCGCGGAACGCAGTATGATGTAATCAATAATCTTTCTGCGCAGATTGCGTTGCAATTGGAGTAAGTAATCCTGATTCCGTGCAGGGATTGTACGGTATGGAGAGAATGTATGAACGGAATAATGAATATTTACAAAGAACGGGAATTCACATCACACGATGTGGTTGCCGTTCTTCGCGGTATTACGCATCAAAAGAAAATCGGGCACACGGGGACATTGGATCCGATGGCAGAGGGTGTTCTGCCGGTATGCCTCGGAAATGCAACCAAGTTGTGCGATATGATGACTGACAAGAGCAAGGTATATGAAGCAACACTTTTGTTGGGAAAGAAGACAGATACGCAGGATATTTGGGGCACTGTCATATCAGAGAATACCGAAGAAGAACTGAATGCATTAAATTCCGATAAGATATCGGATGCTATCTTATCGTTTGCAGGTGAATACGAACAGGTTCCACCGATGTATTCCGCCAAAAAGGTGGATGGTCGTAAATTGTATGATTTGGCTCGTCAAGGAGTGGAGATAGAACGTAAACCCGTAAAAGTCACCATTGATGCAATTGATATTATTTCAATAGAATTGCCGCGGATATATATGCGAGTGCATTGTCAAAAGGGAACGTATATCCGCACATTGTGTGAGGATATTGCCGCGAAATTGGGTGTGCATGGATGTATGGAGAAACTTCTGCGTACCCAGGTCGGCCCTTTTTCCATAGAGAGTGCAATAAAGATTTCTCAGGTGGAAGACTTGTTGAATGAAGGTGCAATCGAAAAGGCTGTTTTGCCAACAGATTTTTTCTTTGCCGATCTTCCCGAGTATGTTGTTTCGCCGAGTAAGATGAAATTTTTACAAAATGGGAATAAGTTATCGGATTGTGCGCATGAATATGCTGCTGAAGGTGCGCGAATACGAATGTATTCATTCGATCATGTATTTACGGGCATATATGAGTGGAGTAGTCGAGAGAACCTGTGGGTTCCGTTTAAAATGTTTTTCTGATTCTTGAGCGCTTGGACGTTCTTGAAGGAAGGGTATATGGAACGTATTAAAGATACACTTGATTTTCATATTGCAGATCCAACGGTTGTTGCGATTGGCAAGTTCGATGGTGTCCACAAAGGACACGGCGAAATAATAAAACATATGTTATCCTACAAGGCCAGAGGTTATAAATGCGCTATCCTGACATTTGATATCCCGCCGGTTGTAGTCACCAAACATGAGGAAAGTCACGTGCTGACGGATAATGATGTTAAAGCAGCCGTATTTGATAAGCTAGGAATTGATATTATGGTAGAATTTCCGTTTTATGAGAAAACGGCGGCAATCGGACCGGGAGAATTTGTTGAGGATGTTTTGATAGGAAAAATGCATATGAAAGCGATTGTGGCCGGTGATGATTGCAGATTTGGCTATCGTGGTGCAGGAAATGCTGATTTGTTGGTATGTATGGGACGTGAATGTGGATTTGAAACGGAGATCATTCCCAAATTGACAACGGAGTATGGCGAGGTAATCAGTTCAACATATTTGCGAGAACTGGTGAAAGAAGGACGTATCGACGAGGCTGCAAGTCTATGTATGGATCCAAATACGATGCATGCATAAGTTTAGGAAGCGATTTGCTTGTTTTGCTTTACAAAGCCGTGCGCTTATGATAAAATGTCATCTGTTGTGAAAACCGATGCTCAGGTGTAGGAAATGGTACCGCATCTTAGTGTACGGGGTTAATGAGCCCGTTGAGGCGAAGGAGGATAATATGATTTCTAAAGAGAAAAAAGCAGAGATTATGAAGACTTATGCAAGATGTGAAGGTGATACAGGTTCACCGGAAGTTCAGATAGCTGTTCTTACAGCTCGTATCAAGGAACTTACAGAGCATCTTAAGAGCAATCCGAAGGATCATCATTCAGCAAGAGGTCTTTACAAGATGATCGGTCAGAGAAGAGGACTTCTTAATTACCTGATGAAGATTGACATCGAAAGATATCGTACCCTGATTGAAAAATTGGGCATCAGAAAATAATTTGAAAGTAATAGGGCGGAACCTTCCGCCCTTTTTACGATTTTATAAGGAACACGAAATTGCTTTGTGTTTCGGGTATTTTAGGTGCATTCGCGCCAGAAGAGAAGAAGGAGAGAGAAGAGTATGTACAAAAGTTTTTCCATGGAACTTGGTGGTCGTACACTCACTGTAGATGTTGGCAGAGTTGCTAAACAGGCCAACGGTGCTGTGTTAATGCACTACGGTGATACAACCGTACTTTCCACTGCAACCGCATCCGAGAAACCCAGAGAAGGAATTGACTTTTTCCCTTTGAGTGTTGAATTTGAAGAGAAGATGTATGCTGTGGGCAAAATTCCCGGAGGTTTTAATAAGAGAGAAGGAAAGGCGTCTGAGAATGCCATTCTTACATCCCGTGTTATCGATCGTCCTATGAGACCTTTGTTCCCGAAGGATTATCGTAATGATTGCACATTGAATAACTTGGTTCTGTCTGTTGATCCTGAATGTCGTCCCGAGCTTCTTGCCATGCTTGGTTCGTCTATCGCAACAAGCATTTCAGATATTCCGTTCTGCGGTCCCTGTGCTACAACCCAGATTGGTATGATTGATGGTCAGTTTATCGTGAATCCTAACCAGGAACAGTGGAAGGAAGGCGATTTGAACCTGACTGTTGCTTCTACAGCCGAAAAGGTTATCATGATTGAAGCCGGTGCAAACGAGATTCCTGAAGCGAAGATGATTGAAGCTATATATATGGCACATGAAATCAATCAGGAAATCATTGCATTTATCAATAAGATTGTTGCCGAAGTCGGCAAGCCGAAACATGAGTATACAAGCTGCGCCATTCCTGAGGAATTGTTTGAAGCTATTAAGCAGATTACACCGCCTGATGCAATGGAAGAGGCTGTATTTACGGATGATAAGCAGACTCGCGAAGGCAATATTTCAGAGATTACGGCGAAATGTGAAGAAGCCTTTGCTGACAAGCCGGAATGGCTCGAAATTCTTGGCGAAGCAATTTATCAGTATGAGAAAAAGACAATCCGTAAGATGATTTTGAAGGATCATAAGCGTCCTGACGGAAGAGAAATCACTCAGATTCGTCCTTTGGCAGCTGAAGTTGATATTATTCCTCGTGTTCATGGAAGCGCTATGTTTACGCGTGGTCAGACACAGATTTGCGATATTTGTACATTGGCTCCGTTATCAGATATGCAGAAGATTGACGGACTTGATAGCAATGATGTTTCAAAGAGATATATGCATCATTATAATTTCCCTTCATACTCTGTTGGTGAAACCAAGCCTTCCAGGGGACCCGGAAGACGTGAAATCGGTCATGGCGCTCTTGCAGAGCGTGCGCTTGTTCCCGTACTTCCTTCGGAAGAGGAATTCCCGTATGCAATCCGTTGCGTATCCGAAACATTTGAGAGTAATGGTTCTACATCCATGGCATCTACATGTGCTTCCTGTATGTCTCTTATGGCTGCAGGTGTTCCCATTAAGAAGATGGTTGCAGGTATTTCCTGTGGTCTTGTTACAGGTGATACTGATGATGATTATGTATTGCTTACAGATATTCAGGGTCTCGAAGATTTCTTCGGTGATATGGACTTTAAGGTAACGGGTACAACAGATGGTATTACTGCTATTCAGATGGATATTAAGATTCATGGTTTGACAAGATCTATCGTTGAAGGTGCTATTGCACGTTGCCGTGAAGCTAGATTGTACATTATGGATAATTGTATGAAGCCTGCAATTGCAGCTCCTCGTGAAACGGTATCCGCATATGCTCCCAAGATTATTCAGATCAAGATTGATCCTGAGAAGATTGGTGAGGTTGTCGGACAGAGAGGTAAGACAATTAATGCGATTATTGAGCAGACCGGTGTTCGCATTGACATTACCGATGACGGCGCTGTTTCCGTTTGCGGAACAGATCAGGCTATGATGGATAAGGCTGTTGATATGATTAAGATTATCACAACCGAGTTCGAAGAAGGCCAGCTGTTTACAGGTAAGGTTGTTTCCATTAAAGAATTTGGTGCATTTATCGAGTTCGCACCCGGCAAAGAAGGAATGGTTCATATTTCCAAGATTGCCAAAGAACGTATTAATCGCGTAGAAGACGTATTGACTTTGGGGGATGTAGTTACTGTGAAATGTCTCGGCAAAGATAAGATGGGTCGTATTTCCTTTAGCATTAAGGATGCAATGCAAAAAATAACAGAGACACGCCCGCCACATGGCGGGCGTTTTTTTATGTAATGTGAAACTGTTTTTCTGTTTTCATACAGAAAGATGAAAATTGGTATAAATGGCAGATTTATCGGTTTTCTTCACAGTTTTCCACAATGTGACAAAAAGTTAAATCGTATCGCAATCTTTTTCGCGACCCAAAGCGCACGCCCCGTAAACCCTTGATTATACTGATTTTTTTGAAATTACACGTGTCAGATAACAGGTGCATAGCGAACAAATATTTGTGTGATTTACATAAAAAGTGGACAAATGTCATTATGTGTGTGGAAATCAGATAAATGGATGATTTCGCTTAAATTGTGTGAATATTTTACACAATTTCACACAATTATAGTTTATGGAAAAGAATGAAGGAATATGGTAAAATAACAAGAGTTTTAACATTTCCAAGGAGGTGTTTATATGGGGAAAAGAGTAGTATTGATTGTTATGGACAGTTTTGGATGCGGTTATGAACCGGATGCCGATTTGTTTGGAGATGTGGGTGCCAATACATTACGTTCCTGTACGAGCAGTGAATATTTTCGCGCACCTAATCTTGCCAAGTTGGGACTTCTCTCCATTGACGGAATAGAAACAGCAAGAAAACTTCCGGAAGCGGATATCATTCCTACCGGTTTGTATGGGAAGCTTCGCGAACAATCCATGGGCAAAGATACAACAATCGGCCATTGGGAAATTGCGGGTGTTATTTCTCCCGATCCGCTGCCGACATATCCTGACGGGTTCCCGCAGGAAGTAATTGATGAATTCAGTCGTGCAACAGGAAGAGGGGTGTTATGTAATAAACCTTATTCGGGAACACAGGTTATTGCCGAATACGGTGATGAACATGTACGAACAGGTGATCTGATTGTATATACTTCTGCGGACAGCGTGTTCCAGATTGCAGCACATGAAGACGTAGTCAGCTGCGAACAGTTATATGAATATTGTCGCATGGCCAGAAAGATTCTGACAGGAAAGCATGGCGTGGGACGTGTTATTGCCAGACCGTTTATCGGAAGTAACGGTAATTATACAAGGACGAGTCACCGTCATGACTTTTCGCTTCTTCCGTCGAAAGATACTATGGTTGATTATGTAAGTGCTGCGGGGCTTGATTCTATCGGAATCGGCAAGATTCATGATATTTTTGCAGGACGTGGGCTGACCGAGTTTACATACACTTCGGGCAATGAAGAAGGCATACAGAAGACGATTGAATATATGGATCGTGACTTTGAAGGTCTGCTGTTTGTGAATCTGGTTGATTATGATATGCTGTACGGCCACAGGAATGATATTGACGGTTATGCCAAGGCAGTTGCATATTTTGACGATAAACTTCCCGAGATTCTGGCGAAACTTCGCGAAGATGATTTGCTTATTATTACGGCCGATCACGGATGCGATCCCGGTTTTGTCGAATCAACGGATCATTCAAGAGAATATGTTCCGTTCCTGGCTTGCGGTAAGAAGATTCGCTCCGGTAATATCGGTGTTCGTTCGTCTTTTGCGGATATATCCAAGACAATTCTTGATTATTTGGGTGTTCCGAATGCGTCGGCAGGCGAGATTATTGCACTTACCGATTAAAATGAAAGTGTTATTTATACAGAGGAGAAAATATGTCCGGTTTTAAAAATGAGATTGAGAAGAGAAGAACATTTGCGATTATTTCCCACCCTGATGCCGGTAAAACGACATTGACGGAGAAATTTCTTTTGTACGGCGGTGCCATTAATCTGGCCGGTTCCGTAAAAGGAAAAGCAACAGCCCGTCATGCGGTTTCGGACTGGATGGAAATTGAGAAGGAGAGAGGTATCTCGGTTACCTCTTCGGTGCTGCAGTTTAATTATGATGGGTTCTGTATCAATATTTTGGATACACCGGGTCACCAGGACTTTTCGGAAGATACATATCGTACACTGATGGCTGCGGATTCGGCTGTTATGGTAATCGATGCTGCCAAAGGTGTCGAGCCGCAGACCCGTAAACTGTTTAAGGTATGCGCTATGCGTCATATTCCAATTTTTACGTTTATGAATAAGTTGGACCGTGAGGCGCTGGATCCTTTTTCGTTATTGGATGAAATTGAGAATGAACTTGGTATTCCGACAGTTCCGATGAACTGGCCGATTGGTTCCGGTAAAGAATTTAAGGGTGTTTTTGATCGCAGTCGTCGCGTAGTTGTAATGTTTTCCGATACCGAAAAGGGAACAAAGGAAGGAACGGCAGTAGAGATATCGATAGATGATCCTACACTTTCATCAGTAATCGGAGATAAGGCATACGGTCAATTAATGGATGATTTGGAACTTTTGGACGGAGCCGGATCCGAGTACGACGCTGAGGCGGTTAGTGCGGGTGAACTTTCCCCGGTATTTTTCGGATCGGCATTAACGAACTTCGGTGTTGAATTGTTCTTGCAGAATTTCCTTAAGATGACATCGTCTCCTTTGTCGCGAAATGCCGATTGCGGCAGAATAGATACGTTCTCGGAAGACTTTTCCGCATTTGTATTTAAGATTCAGGCAAATATGAATAAAGCGCATCGCGACCGAATTGCATTTATGCGAATCTGTTCCGGCAAATTTGAGGCCGGCATGGAGGTAAGACATGTGCAGGGCGGCAAGATCATGCGTTTGTCACAACCGCAGCAAATGATGGCCAGCGAGCGTCATATTGTTGAAGAAGCATATGCCGGCGACATTATCGGTGTATTCGATCCCGGTATTTTCTCTATCGGAGATACGGTATGCGCGCCGGGTCAGAATTTTGCTTTTGAAGGTATTCCGACATTTGCACCCGAGCATTTTGCGAGAGTAACGCAGCTTGATACAATGAAGCGTAAACAGTTTGTAAAGGGTATTACGCAGATCGCGCAGGAAGGTGCAATTCAGATTTTCCAGGAATATAACACCGGCCTTGAGGAAATCATTGTCGGCGTTGTCGGTGTTCTTCAATTTGAAGTATTAAAATATCGTTTGGAAAATGAGTACAACGTTGATATTCGTCTGGATACGCTACCGTATGAATATATACGTTGGATTAAGAATGAATCGATTGATCTGGATCATCTTTCCGGTACATCGGATATGAAAAAAGTCAAAGACCTTCATGACAGACCGCTTCTGTTGTTTATTAACAGCTGGAGCGTCGGAATGACATTGGAACGTAATCCGGGTCTTGTTTTGGAAGAATTCGGACGAGATTAGCCGATGCTTTCTGTTTGAATGCTTATGAGGTTTAAAAACATATGTTTTTAAAAAAGAGTGTTATTTCTTTCGCGGCGATTGTTTCTACATCTGTTTTATTAATCGGTTGTGCCGAAAATGTCCCATTTTTGGGAGATGATGAACATTCAATAACACAGGATAATAATACACCTGTTACGGGACCGGAGATTGTTGTTTCGAGTGATTTGCCCGATGTATCGGATTCGCAGAATCTGTTTGAAAATGATTTGGCGTCTTTTGAGGAACCGGTGGATTGGCCGACATATTCGGAAAAGGATGGCTCCAGTACGTTTTACCGAGAACTGTTATCCGAAGACGGGAAGGTATTGTACAATGAGGTTTTGGACTGTATAAGCAGTCAATCCAGCAGCGTAACCGTAACCGGAACCGATGTGGATTTGCTTGATCAGGCTTATAATGCCGTTATGCTGGATCATCCGGAATTGTTTTATTCATCCGGCTACAAAGTAATGAAGTATTCGATGAATGAAAAAGTCACGCAACTTGACTTTGAACCGACATATCTGTTTACGGAAGAAGAGGTACAGACGAAGAAAGAATTTATCGAAGATTATTATGACCGATGTGTGCGCGGTATTCTTCCGGGGGCGGATGAATATACTGCCATGCGTTATGTATATGACTATTTAATTGATAATACGGAATATGATTTGGAAGCTTTGAACAATCAAAATATATTGAGTATTGCCGAATCTTCCCGGTCCGTTTGCTCCGGTTATGCCAAGATGTATATGTATATACTGAATCGGTTGGGATATGACTGCATTACGGTTATTGGCAAGGCTATCAGTGAAGCACCGGGATCACAGGTTGAAAATCATGCCTGGAATATAGTTCGTATCGGGAATCGTTATTATCATGTAGATCCGACATTCGGAGATGCATCGTATTCACAATTGGATGATTCCGTAAAGGATTACACGCAGTTGGATGTGCGAAATGAATATTTCCTTGTCCCGGATAACCAAATATTCAGCAATCATACACCTGACGAACGATACCGCATTCCGGCTTGCAATTTTAACGATCAGTATTTTTATGTAAGAGAAAATCGCTATTTTACTTCTCTTGATACGGCGAAGCTGAAGTCCATGTTTGATAAGGCATATGCTTCCGGTCTTACACAACTGACATTTGTATGTTCGGATGAGAAAGTTTTTGAAGACATGAAGAAATATCTGATTGATAATCAGGGTATTTTTCAATATATTCGTTCAAATGATGTGAAATATGTATTTCAGGATACGCGTTATCTGTTTTTCTTTTATTTGTAGTCAAAAAGGCGTTTTTCTGTTATAATATTGTGAAATGTGCGAATGAGTCATTCGTTGATTTTGAAATCGTAAGTGTAATATGCAGGAGGTTGTTCTATGTCAAATTTACCTGAAACTTGCAATGAAGAAAATGTTCTCGGTGAAGTTCAGATTTCCAATGAAGTGATTGCATCCATTGCCGGAATTGCAACGCGAGAAGTTGAAGGTGTTGCCGGGATAGAAGGAACGACATTTGATGAATTTAAGAACATGATTGGCATGAAGAATTCGTCAGGTATTTCAGTCGAGATGGAAGGCCGTGTTGTGTCTATCGGAATGACACTTATTATTAAGTATGGCTATAATCTTCCCAAAGTTAGCAAAGAAGTACAGGAGAAGGTTAAGTCTACAATTGAGAGCATGACAGTTTTGGAAGTATCCGATGTTAATATTCGAATCGGAGCGATTGATATTAAATAATTCGTTGTTGGGAGTATTGATAAGATGACCAGATCAAAAGTACGGGAACATATATTTAAACTGGTTTTTCGTATTGAATTTACGGATGAAGAGGATATGCAAAATCAGGTTGGATTGTTTTTTGACGATCCCGTGGGTGATGCAACGGAAGATGATAATGATGTTTTAGCGGTAGAATTTTCTCCTGTAGATGAAGCATATATTCGCAATAAATTTGAAATGATTTCCGCGAAACTACCGCAGATAGATGAGAAGATTAATGAAGTAGCCAAGGGTTGGAGCACCAAGCGTATGTCCAAGGTTGATTTGGCAATTCTCCGTTTGGGAACATACGAGATTTTATTTGATGAAGATATACCCATGGCGGTTGCAATTAATGAAGCAGTGGAGCTGGCAAAACAATTTGGACAGGATTCATCGGCGTCGTTTGTAAACGGAATACTTGCCGGTCTGACAAAATAACTGGTGCTCCGAAGCTATGAAGAATGTTTATTCGGTCGGACAGGTTAATGCATATATAAAAAACATGTTTTCGCAGGATTATTTGCTGCGGTCTCTTAGCGTATCCGGAGAGGTATCGAACGTCAAGTACCATTCCTCAGGTCATATATATTTCACAATGAAAGATCAAAATGCAGCAATAGCATGCGTTATGTTTTCTTCTGATGCCAAAAGCATGAACTTTCGTATGCGTGATGGTATGCAGGTAATAGCTACCGGTTCGGTAAATATATATGAACGTGACGGTAAATACCAAATTTATGTTAAGTCATTGCAACAGGCCGGTGCCGGTGCTTTGTATGAGGAATACGAGAGACGTAAGCAGGAATACATGGAAATGGGTATGTTTGATGATATATACAAGCAGCCAATTCCGAAGTATGCCATGCGAATTGGTGTCGTTACGGCTTCAACCGGTGCTGCAATACAGGATATTCGAAATATATCGCACAGACGTAATCCGTATGTTCAGATTATTCTGTACTCGGCTTTGGTACAGGGGGAAGGAGCCAAGGAGAGTATTGTACGCGGTATAGAAACGCTTACCGCCGAAGATGTTGATGTGATTATTGTCGGCCGCGGAGGCGGTTCCATAGAGGATTTGTGGGCATTTAATGAGGAATGTGTTGCCAGAGCGATATTTGATTGCCCGATTCCGATCGTATCTGCGGTAGGTCATGAAACGGATACGACGATTGCCGATTACGTGGCGGATCTTCGTGCGCCTACGCCTTCGGCAGCCGCTGAATTGACGGTGTTCTCTTATGAGGATTTTCTTCACCATAGGAAGCAACTTCAGACAGAATTTCGACGTCAGATGAAGGATAAGTTGTCCGCTATTATGCTTAAACGTGACAATTATCTGTATAGAATGGAGAAGTACAGTCCTGCGACACGGATGAATGATGTGAAGTATCGTCAAATGAGTCTTTCCGACAAGTTGACTCACCTTATGGAACAGAAACTGGATTCCTGCAAGGCACAGATGGAACTGTATATTTCACGTATGAAAGCACTCTCTCCGTTGTCACGTTTGGAACAGGGATATGCATATGTTGCGGACAGCAGGGGACATAAAATAACGGGTGTGTCGCAAATGAAGCCGGGTGATACAGTATCTCTGTACATGTCAGACGGATGTGCAAAGGTAAAAGTGGAAGAGGTTTGAGGATTTAAATGGAAAAAGACAAATTACAGGAAATGAAATTAGAAGAAACGTTTTCATATGTGGAAGATATTTTGCAGAAACTTTCGGATCCGGAAGCGTCTTTGGAAGGATCGTTTGAATTATACAAAGAAGGCATGGAAGCATTATCTCATTGCAATGATGTAATCGACAGGGTTGAGAAGCAGATGATTGTATTGAATGATGATTCCGATGCAAAGGAGGAAGAATGAATTATTCCGAAGAATTTGACAAGAGACTGAAATATGCAAGTGAAGCGATTGATTTGTATGCAATCGTACATGAATCGGGTTACCAGCAGACTGTGTTGAAAGCAATGAATTACAGTGTTCTTGCCGGAGGAAAGAGACTTCGCCCGATGCTTATGGATGCCTGTTTCAGAATGTGCGGTGGCTCATCCGATATTGTAATGCCGTTTATGGCAGCTATTGAATTGATTCATACCTATTCTCTGGTGCATGATGATTTGCCGGCGATGGACAATGATATGCTTCGCCGCGGTAAGCCGACTACGCATGCGATGTTTAATGAACCGATGGCGATTTTGGCAGGTGATGCTCTTTTGAACTATGCATATGAAGTGGCTATCGGAGCATTTCGTATTGCACCGCGATATGAAAGTGAGCAGGTAGCTACGGCGCTTTCCATTCTCAGCCGTGAGGCAGGAATTTATGGGATGGTCGGCGGACAGGCGGCTGACGTGGAGAGTGAGAAGGAATCCATTCCGATGGACAAAGAGCGTCTCATGTTTATTTTCAAATATAAGACAGGTGCGCTGATCAAGGCTGCAATGTGCTGTGGTGCAGCGTTGGCGGGTGTAAACGAGAAGACTTTGAAAGATATCGAAGAAGCGGCATCGCTTCTTGGAATCGCTTTTCAGATTCGTGATGATATTCTGGATGTTACGGGAAATGAACTTGAATTTGGCAAACCCATAGGTTCGGATGCATCCAACAATAAAGAAACATATGTTACTTTATACGGATTAGAGCAGGCGCAGAAGGATGTTGTTGCGTTTTCCGACGATGCGATTAATAAGATTCAGCAATTGCCTTTCATGAATGAGCACAAGACGTTCCTGACTCTTTTGATGCAGTCGCTTGTGAATCGAACGAAATAGAAGGCAGATACAGGTACGTACAATGATTTTAGATTCTATTCAAAAAGAAAATGATATTAAAAAGGTGGATGCCAAGGACTATCCTGCACTTGCACAGGAGATTCGTGACTTTCTCTTACAAAAGATCAGTAAAACCGGCGGTCATTTAGGTTCCAATTTGGGGGCGGTTGAATTAACGATGGCCCTTCATCTTGTCTGTGATCTTCCGCAGGACAAGATTGTGTGGGATGTAGGCCATCAGAGTTATACGCATAAACTGTTAACAGGAAGACGTGATGGGTTTGATAATCTTCGAAAGTTTGGCGGAATGAGCGGATTCCCCAAAAGACGTGAAAGTGACTGTGATGCATTTGACACGGGGCATAGTTCGACATCCATTTCTGCCGGATTGGGGTTGGTGAAAGCACGTGATTTATCCGGTGGCGATTGCGGTGTGTTTGCTGTCATCGGTGACGGCGCAATGACCGGCGGAATGGCATTTGAAGCCCTTAATAATGCTTCGCGACTCAAGACCAATTATGTAATTGTGTTGAATGATAATGCCATGTCCATTGCCGAGAATGTCGGCGGTTTGTCGAAATATTTGCGGAATATTCGTACGGCGGAAGCATATAAGAACTTTAAGATCAGTCTGGAAGATACGTTGCTGCATTTGCCGAACGGTGAATCCATAGTCGATACATTGAAACGTTATAAAAGTGGCTTTAAACAGCTCGTCGTTCCTGGAATGCTGTTTGAGGATATGGGAATTACATACCTTGGACCGGTTGACGGACATAATATTAAAGCAATGACCGAGATGTTTGAGAAAGCCCGTAAGATAGATAAATGCGTTATGGTGCATGTCGTTACCAAGAAGGGAAACGGCTATACACCGGCGGAGCGTCATCCGGCGAGATTTCACGGTGCCGAACCGTTTGATATCGAAACGGGACTTCCGACAAATGTACGTGTGAAACCGAATTACACCGATATCTTTTCAACGGTTATGACAAAGCTGGGTGATCGCAATTCGAATGTGGTTGCCGTAACTGCTGCAATGCCGGACGGAACCGGACTGAAGCGTTTTGCGGCCAAATTTCCGGAGAGATTTTTTGATGTGGGAATCGCAGAAGAGCATGCTGTGACTTTTGCCGCAGGCCTTGCCGCAGGCGGGTTGCGGCCGATAGTGGCTATTTATTCATCGTTTTTGCAGCGTGCATACGATCAGATTATTCATGACGTTTGTATTCAGGACTTACCTGTAATATTTGCGGTTGATCGCGCCGGAATTGTCGGAAGCGACGGTGAAACGCATCAGGGAATCTTTGATTTGTCTTATTTATCATCCATTCCGAATATGACGATTATGGCGCCCAAGAATAAATGGGAATTGTCCGATATGCTTAAGTTTGCGTTAGGATATGATCATCCGATCGCTATTCGCTATCCGCGCGGACTGGCCTATGATGGCCTGGAAGAACATCGTGATCCGATTGCACTTGCGAATGCCGAGATTATCGAAGAAGAATCATCGGTTGCTTTGTTTGCTGTTGGCAGTATGGTTAAGACAGCAGTGGCTGTTCGTGAACTGTTGCGAGAGCAGGGATATCATGTTTCTATCGTAAATGCTCGATTTGTGAAACCGATTGATACGGATATGGTTGAGCGCCTTGCGCAAAGTCATGAGCTGATTGTTACGATGGAAGAAAATGTGCAAAGCGGCGGGTTCGGTGAAAAGGTACGGGATTATGTTTGCCAGAAATGTTTGGATACGGATGTAATGATTGTTGCCATTCCCGATGAATATGTTGAACATGGAAATGTCAATATTCTTGCAAAAGAAGTCGGAATCGATGCACAGACAATAGCGGAGAGAATTGTGCAGGATTACGGGCGTAAGAAGATTTCCGGTAAATTATACAGAAAGGCCGAACCTTAATGAAACAGAGACTGGATGTTATTTTGGTAAATGCCGGATATGCTGAGTCTCGCGAAAAGGCAAAGGCAATTATTATGTCAGGAAATGTCTTTGTCAAAGGACAACGTGAGGATAAGGCCGGCAGTACATTTGAAGAAGAGAATATTGATTTGGTTGTTAAGGGGAATCCGTTGAAATATGTCAGTCGCGGCGGATTGAAGCTTGAGAAGGCCTTGGCAGAATTCCCCATTACCCTTACGGATTGTTGTTGTATGGATATTGGATCATCAACGGGTGGATTTACCGATTGTATGCTGCAAAATGGTGCGGCAAAAGTATATGCCATCGATGTAGGAACAGGGCAGCTTGCATGGAAGTTACGAAATGATCCTCGTGTTGTATGCATGGAGAAAACAAATTTTCGCTATGTAACGCGTGAACAGGTTCCGGAGGAGATTGACTTTGCGTCGGTAGACGTGTCATTTATATCATTAACGAAGATATTGCCGACGGCGGCGCAACTTGTACGAATGGACGGAACGATGGTTTGTCTGATCAAGCCGCAGTTCGAAGCGGGACGAGAACAGGTTGGCAAAAAGGGTGTTGTACGTGATGCTGCCGTACATGTTCAGGTGGTAGAGAATATATTGAAGTTTGTTCCGACGATAGGATTCGAGGCTTTGGATCTGACTTTTTCACCGGTAAAAGGCCCGGAAGGAAATATTGAGTATTTATTGTATATCAGAAGATGTGAAACTGCAGAAGAGGCATTGCTTGACAGAGTTCATACTGTTGTTGCGAATGCGCATGAGGCATTGGATAAATAATGAAGAGATTTTATGTAGTTGCGAATGTTGAAAGGGATCCCGGACTTAAAACAGTACATGTTATCGAATCGTATCTGATAGAACACGGAGCGACTTGTCATTCGGTTGGTATTGAACGTCATTATGATGATCCGGAAAAGGAAACCGAGATACTGTCTGTGGTTGAGGATGATACGGAATGTGTCATTACTCTTGGCGGTGACGGCACATTTATTCAGGTTGCGCGAATATTATCAGGCAGAAGTATTCCAATGATCGGTGTCAATATGGGACATTTGGGATATCTTACGGAAGTTTCAAAGGATGATATCGAGGAGACGCTTAATAAATTATTGGCTGATAATTATGATATGGAAAATCGCATGATGCTGAGAGGAATCGTCCGCGGTCAGAACATTTCACCGCAGATGCTGCCGGCATTGAACGATATTGTTATTGCGCGTTACGGTTCCGTACATTCCATTGATTATAATATCTATGTTAACGGAAAACATATTATTACATATGCGGCAGACGGAATTATTGTTTCGACTCCGACAGGATCGACCGGGTATAATATGTCCGTAGGAGGACCTATTGTCGAACCTTGTGCGAAATTGATTTTGATTGCGCCGATCGCTGCACATACATTGAATACGCGTGCGGTTGTTCTTTCTTATGAAGATCGAATTCGCGTAGAAATTGCTACACCGAGATCTGTATATAATCCGCCGAAGGTTGAGGTATGCTTCGACGGTAGTAAACGTTTTGCTGTAGGATCGGGTGACTATGTAGATATCACATGCGCTGATGAAATTGCACATGTTATCAAAACATCCAAAGAAGGATTCCTGGATGTTTTATCCAGAAAGATTTCGTCGTAAGATTGGACTTGGTGAGCGCTACTTCTAGTGCGCTTAGGATTCCGCAATGCGGAACGGAGGTTGGTATGAAGAATTACAGACACCAGAAGATTATGGAGATTATCCATGAACGTTGTGTTGAGACACAGGAAGACCTGGCGGATCTGTTAAATGAAGCCGGATTTCCTGTCACACAGGCAACAATATCGCGTGATATTAAACAGCTTAGGCTTCATAAAGTTCCTACAGCGGATGGAAAACAAAAATATGCGGTCGGATCGGAAGGCGAGAAGCAGGAAGTTAATGAGCGACTTGTTCGCGTATTTCGTGATGGCTATGTTTCTATGGACGTAGCTATGAATATATTGGTGGTTCGCACGGTTTCCGGCATGGCTATGGCGGTTGCTGCGGCAATAGATTCCATGAATCTTTCGCAGATTGTCGGTTCCATCGCGGGTGATGATACGATCATGTGTGCTATTCGAAGTGTTGAAGAAGCTTATGAAGTAATGGATGAACTACGTAGAATCATTGGTAAAACAAAGTAGTGATTGGTTAACATAACGGAATTATGTTAACAAGGAGATAAAATGTTACAATCGTTGCATGTTAAGAACATAGCACTTATTGATGATGTTGAGATTTCTTTCGGTAAGGGGTTGAATATTCTGACCGGAGAAACCGGTGCCGGCAAATCTATCTTGATTGATGCCGTTAACTTTGCATTGGGGGCAAGAATGCCCAAGGACATCGTTCGTGATGATGCGCAATATGCGCTGTGTGAGTTGGTTTTTTATGAAGATCAACAGGAAGTACTGGATGTTTTACGCAATAAAGATATTCTTGTAGATGATGGGCAGGTTATTTTGCAGCGTAAAATTGTTTCCGGAAAGAGCAGCATAAAGATTAACGGAGAGACTTTTACAACAGCTGTTGTAAAAGATATCGCCGCCGAACTCATCAATATTCACGGTCAGCATGAGCATCAGTCGTTAACACATCCGGCATACCATCGTCAGGTGTTGGATGGATTTTGCGGCAGTCAACATAATGATTTGTTATGTAAACTAAGTGACGTTTATAAAAACTATACCGAAATCAAAGAGAAATTATCGGAGGCGTTGAAGAATCAGGGCCAAAGTCACAGAGAACTGGATTATGCCAAATTTGTCGTGGAAGAAATTGAAGCCGCCAAACTCGTTGTCGGAGAGGACGATGAATTGGAAAGCCGTTTTCGCTTAATGGAAAACGGAAGAAAAATCGTTGAAGCCGTATCTGCTGCTAGAAGTTGTATTTGCGGTGAATCAGGGGCTTCCGATGCAGTATCTCGCGCGATATATGCCATGAAAGGCTGCATTTCTTTTGATGAGAAACTGGCGGATTATTATAATCAGCTTTCGGATGTTGATAATTTGTTGTCGGATTGCGAACGTGAGATGGAGGATTATATAGGGTCTCTTGAATTTTCCGATGAGGATTATCGCTTTGTCAGTGAACGTCTTGATTTGATCAATAAACTGAAATCAAAGTACGGAGATACCATAGAGAAGGTGCGTAAACATGCACAGTCCGTATACGAACAAATACGCATGTTGGAAGATTATGAAGGGTATTTGGACGGATTGCGCAAACAGGAAACGGATGCTTTTTTACAGGTAATGGAAATATCCGATCAAATCAGTAAAAAGCGTGTTGAGATGGCCGAAACTTTGTCCGAGGAATTACAGAATGCATTAATTGATTTGAACTTTTTGCATGCTGATTTCCGAATTGAAGTTATTCCCAATCGGGAGAAAATTTCTTCTTTCGGATATGACGATATTCGATTTATGATCAGTACCAATCCGGGAGAGAGCAGAAAGCCTTTGGATGAAGTATCTTCCGGCGGTGAATTGTCGAGAATTATGCTGGCACTTAAGTCGGTCCTCGCTCGAAAAGATAATATCGGGACACTGATTTTTGATGAAATTGATACCGGAATCAGCGGTATTACCGCTGCATGTGTTGCTGAGAAAATGCAGAGTATTGCATCTCAACATCAGGTTATTTGCGTCACACATCTGCCGCAGATTGCCGCATGTGCAGACACACATTTTGAGATCAGCAAATCGGCGACAAACGGACGTACCATTACGAATGTACGTGCATTGAATGAAGAAGAGAGCATAGGAGAACTTACCAGAATGCTTGGCGGAACGGATGCCGCACGAGAGAATGCTACGGATCTGCGTATGCGGGTAAGAAGACATAATTGATGAGTCACAATAACAGTAAGAATATATACAGAACACATCGCAATAGGCACAGAAAGACTGTAAGTATTATGGTTGCTGTGTCTATTTTGTGTGGTTTGATTATCGCATTTTTGATCGTTTGGCTCGTTCACATGAAGAAGAATGAATATTATGTTTCGGTGAACACGTCAGATTTGTTTTCGCAGGAAATGTTGGGATTCGATACACAGGGACGGATTGTTGTCTCCGTTAATAACGGCGCCGTTGATGAGATGCTTTTGAAGGCAAAGGAGGGGTATGCAGCAACCTCACTCCATAAGTATGAAGTGCAGGATGAGGACTATTTTAATTTCCGTAATTCTCTTGCCTGTAATGTGTCGGTAGAAGACGGATTGTCGAACGGAGAACAAGTTATGTTAACTTATTCGTATAACAGGGAACTTGCAGATAAACTTCGTATTGATATTTCGGATACACCACTTATGTATATGGTAGAGAATTTGCCCTCGGCAACGTTTTGGTCGTTGGACGATTTGTTTGCAAAGGCGAATGTGACTTTTTCGGGAATATCACCCAATATTGAGGTTACTGTTGAAAACAGTGATCCCGAGAATGTGGATTTTGCAATTGTGAATCAGCAATCTGCCTATGCAGATGGTGATGTACTGACACTGCAGGCTGTATTTGATGAGAATTTGCTGAAAGAAAAGATGATCGTGGTAGAAGCTGATGCGCAGGAATGCGTACGCGAGTATCCTGTTACGTGTGATCGTCATTATCTTCGAAGCGTTTCCGAATTGCCGGATTCTGTAATTGATGCGGCAATAGAGGCCGGTCGGCAGGCTTTTGTGAATGCAAATGAATATGGTGTACGTATATTCTGTGAGGGACATCTCGTTCCGATTTATGTAAACAAGCAAGCGACTTTTCAATGGGGAACACCTAACCTTCTTGAAGTGTACTTTAAGTCGGTTTTGGAGGATTATGCAGGAAATGACGGCAATAATTTCAATGATTTGGACATTGTATACTCAGTTAACATAAGTCAAGCTGACGGCACGGCGTGCAAGGCTTATGCAGCCGTACGCTTTTCCGATATCAGTATTGATGATGCAGGAGTCTTGTCGTATGACTTTTCCAATCCGAAAATTATGTCGGCTTCGTATTTCGAAAGTCGCGTGATTAAGAATGTTGATAATAATTACGAGAATACATATTCGGTTAATCGCGTTCGATAAATCGGCATTTTTACGTATATAGCGGGTTATCTTTGTGAAGAATCCTAACTTGCCTATATGCGTGATTTTCACTATAATGAGATTATATTTTGGTAAGGAGGCTATCCAATGAAAAAGATTCTTTTTGTAGCGTCAGAATGTGTTCCATTTATTAAAACAGGTGGCTTGGCCGATGTCGTTGGTTCGCTTCCGAAGTGTTATGATAAGAGATATTTTGATGTGCGCGTTGTGCTTCCTAAATATTTGTGTATTCCGCAACAGTATCGCGATCAGATGCAGTATATAACGCATTTTTATATGGATATCGGTGAACAGAACCAGTATGTTGGTGTGTTTACGATGGAGTATGAAGGCATTACGTACTATTTCGTAGATAATGAGTATTATTTCAATGGCCCTAAGCCTTACGGTGACCTTTTGTGGGATTTGGAGAAGTTCATTTTCTTCTCTAAGGCGGCATTGTCCATTTTACCGATTGTTGATTTCAGACCGGATATTGTACATTGCCATGATTGGCAGACAGGACTTATTCCTGTATTTTTGAAGGAACGTTTTCATGAAGGCGAGTTCTTCCGCAACATGAAGTCCATCATGACGATTCATAATCTGAAATTCCAGGGTGTTTGGGATGTAAAAACGGTGCAGACTTTATCGGGTCTTCCGTCTTATTTCTTTACACCGGATAAATTGGAAGCATATAAGGACGGTAATCTGTTAAAGGGTGGTTTGGTATTTGCCGATGCGATTACTACTGTCAGCCCGACATATGCGGAGGAGATTAAGACGCAGTTTTACGGTGAAGGTTTGTCAGGTTTGCTAAATGCCAGAACCAATGATCTGCGTGGTATTTTGAATGGAATAGATTATTCGGATTACAATCCTACGGATGATAAACTGATTGTTCAGAATTATGATGTCGATAATTTCCGTAAGGAGAAGATCAAAAACAAACGTGCTCTTCAGCAGGAATTAGGACTGGAGCAGGACGATAAGAAGTTTATGATCGGTATAGTAAGCCGCCTGACAGATCAAAAAGGTTTTGATTTGATTGCATACATTTTGGATGAGTTGTGTCAGGATGATGTTCAGATAGTTATTTTGGGTACGGGTGAGGAACGATACGAGAATATGTTCCGACATTTTGACTGGAAATACGCAAACAAGGTATCAGCAAATATATATTATTCCGAAGCTATGTCCCATAAGATTTATGCTTCCTGTGATGCTTTCCTGATGCCGTCATTATTTGAGCCTTGCGGATTGTCACAGCTTATGGCTCTTCGCTATGGAACAATTCCTATTGTTCGTGAAACCGGTGGCTTGAAAGATACTGTTGAACCTTACAATGAATATGAGAGCACCGGAACAGGATTCAGTTTCTGTAATTATAATGCGCATGAGATGCTCGGAACTATTCGTTACGCGCACCATATCTATTCCGACAAAAAGCGTGAATGGAACAAGATGGTTGATCGTGCTATGGAAGAAGACTTTTCATGGCATGTGAGTGCATTGAAATATCAAGAAATGTACAATTGGCTGATAGGATGACCCGCGAGCCCTTGATTTTACTGGGTTTGCGCGATGCAAAAAATGCATTTGACATCAATTTGACATCAAATTTGATGTCATAATCTAAGTTTATATGGAAATACAGAAAACACTTTTCTAAGAAA
>JAZLJS010000097.1:0-1028 GCA_045617945.1 Lachnospiraceae bacterium | reverse complement strand
ACGGGCGCAATTTTATTTGCATTTGAGAGGGATTCCCGCTTATTCTCCTAAAACACACCATCTGATTACAGGTATTTTACTGATAATATCATTTAAAAGGCAACATAAACCAGGGATATACAATATACTGAAACACATCCTGAGGCTGATTATCGCTGAACTGCCGATGACGCCATATCGCGTAACTCCGTTGAACATGTATATCACATGATATATCACCACAAGAACTACCGTGATCCAGCGTATATTATCGAGGTATACCTTTCTCATAATTGTACCGCCTTTGCCATGATTCTTAATCCACTTCCTTACCGATGCGAATGTAATGTCCTTCCTGAACCGCTGCAAATGTTGCTGCGGCACATGTCAGCACTATCAATACATCTGTAATCGGCTGATTGTGAAATATACCTATACAAAACGGAATTGCAAACAACAATACTCCGCATATTTTGTTCATAATCGTATGTTCCGAAACAAATCGTTTGTAGATAACAAATCCGCTGATAATATTGATGCATTTAACAGCTGCTATACAGATAGCCCAAATTAGTAACCACACCGGAACATTTACCATCTGAATAACTTTTATTATCACCACCAACGTAAAGATAATATCTGCAACCGTGTCAAACCTTGCCCCCAGCTTCGTTTCCTTTTTCAGAAGCCGGGCAAGGTATCCGTCAAGCACATCGCTGATGCCGCCGGCAATATAAAATACATAAAACCATTTTGAAAATGCCGGGCAAGATATCAAAGCCACTGCACAAATAATTCTGATACCCGTTATGATATTTGCCATAGCACTCCAACCCTTAATGCCTGAGAAATCTTTTTCATTTCTACTTCTATTCTTTAATACTCTATTCCAAGGAGATCTTTCCTGTCATATATTCAAACCTGCTCATAACTCTTTCAGCGGGTCCGGGACATGAAGTTCCTGCCCGTCAAAGTATGTGCATACAGGATCAATTGTGTGAATCTCACTAGCCGGAATCGTAAAGATATCCTTATTTAATACGGTAAGG
>JAZLJS010000096.1:0-40318 GCA_045617945.1 Lachnospiraceae bacterium | reverse complement strand
ATGCATGATAAGTACTGCTATGAGAGAGCAGAGATGGCTCTTCATGACAGAGACGTTAAGAGATATTTCGCAACAGGTATTGCAGGTCTGTCAATCGTTGCTGACTCCCTTTCTGCTATTAAGTACGCTAAGGTAGAAGTTATCCGTGACGAAGATGGTATCATCACAGACTTCAAGACAACCGGTGATTTCCCGAAATATGGTAATGATGATGACCGAGTTGACGTTATTGCACAGGAAATCGTTCATAAGTTCATGACTGCTATTCGCAGACATCATACCTACAGAAATGGTATTCCCACAACATCCATCCTTACAATTACTTCTAACGTTACTTATGGTAAGGCTACAGGTAATACACCTGATGGACGTCGTGCAGGACAGCCTTTCGCACCCGGTGCTAACCCGATGCATGGTCGTGATACTCACGGTGCAGTTGCTTCCTTGTCTTCAGTTTCCAAGCTTCCGTTCAAGGATGCACAGGATGGTATTTCCAATACCTTCACAATCATCCCCGGCGCTCTTGGTAAAGAAGATCAGGTATTCGCAGGTGATATCGAAATTGATTTGAACAAGTAATTATGTCAGATAGGAAGGTGATCATATGAATCAGGTTGAGGATTTGATAGCTTTCCTGGATAGCTCCGTAGAGGCCGGAGTGGGACATTTGAATGTTGAGACGGATACGTCTCTGGAAGCTAATCGTACGACCCAGACAATGGGTTGTACGGATTGCTCCAGAACACCGCTCGCATGCAGTGTTCCTACATTACACCAGGGGCTTGACGATTACAAATAATTTAGGAGGAAATAATTATGGCAGCTAATCAGGCTCAGATTGATAATCTTGTAAATCTTTTGGATGGCTACTCAGTAAAGGGTGGACACCATCTTAATGTTAACGTTCTGAATAGAGAGACTCTTCTTGATGCTCAGAAGCATCCCGAGAATTATCCTCAGCTTACAATCCGTGTATCCGGATACGCTGTTAACTTCATTAAGTTGACACCGGAGCAGCAGAACGATGTTATTACCAGAACATTCCATGAAGCAATCTAATTGGATGTATGGAATATTTGAGAAAGAGACCGCGTAATGCGGTCTCTTTGTTCATAAATGAAATTTAATTGGAATTAATAATAATATTTGAACAAGAATTTATTCAGGATACTTTATACAAGACACATATAAATAGAAGGATATAAATCGTATGAATCGAATAAATCGAACGAATAAATTATTTGAAGGTAACTTGCGCAGAAAATGGCCGGTGATGGTGCTCACGCTTATTCTTTTATCCATGACGGCTTGTTCAGCTGCTTCGATGACGGATGGAGCGAATGCAACTTCAGGCATCTTTGAAGAAATCATTGATCAGGTTGATATAGATAAAGAGATTCCCGAATTATCGAAGAATATTCTTGTTGGATTCGGACTGGGTGCCGAAGGTTTTGGGACGAAGTTGGATTGCACGGGCGGAACCGTTCGTGTGATGACCGACGGGACATTTACCTTCGATTTTATGGATGAAATCATATATGAAGGAGAGCTTTCGGCTGAAAACTACGAAAATATAGTTAATGGGTTGGATATTCGTAAACTGTACTATTTGAAAGTTGAGTCAAATGAAAATGTTTGTGACGGCAACTCTCGGTATCTGGAGTTTTACGGGCCGGATGATACCGTAATCAACAGAGTCGGAGGATATGAACCGACAACCAGGACGTTTACGGATGCCTGGTCGCTTCTGATGGGCAATCTTCCCATACAGGATATGTATAAAGTGCTGTGGGATGTTAAGGATGAATATAGAGCAAGAGGATATGAATAAGGGTATCTGAATAGTGTCTGTGTCGTATCCAAATCGTGTCTGTATTGTGACTAAATCGTATCTGTTCGTATGTTATTCTTATATTGTCAAAAGGAAATACCTATTGACGAAGGAAACAGAAACAAGAAAGATTACGAAAGTAACAATTGAATATTAGAAAACATTTACAGGAGGACACGATTATGATGACAACGAAAGAAATGAAAAATGAATATGCAGTAGTACTTACAATGGATGAACTTGAAGGTGTTTGCGGAGGAGCAAACGAAGAAGACAACGCAATTGTAGAGAGTGTATTGGTTGCTGTTTTGACACTTGTCGCAAAGGTGATTATCCAGACAATTCTGCCGGATACATTCGAGGAGTTCTACAAGATCATTAAAGATCACTCGACAGCTGTTCAGGCCGGAATTACCGGAGCACTCGGAATTCCCGGATTGATAGCTTACAAAGCATTAAGCGCCGATACAAAGAAGAAATTGTGGAGCAAAGTATATGATGCATTGAAGTGATTTTGAAACGATTTTGAAGCAATATTGAAACAACATTGAAGTAACTCTGATGTATCATTTGAGTAGCAATAATGTAGTACAGAAGTGGCACAGAGTTAGGGATTTGTAAGTTTCAAATAATAGACATTAATATTCCCTTATGGTAATATAAATTAAATGAAATGTAATACATTTGACATTGTCGGGTACACCGACAATGTCATTTGTGTATTCTGTTTTGAAGAGAAAATGCGGTCAATATCGATGGATATTTGGAGAGCTAATTCATGTATTTGGAGAGCTAATCCATGTATTTGGAAATACGACCTATAATTTTGGAGATAGAAATATGACTGACGGAAGGATTCACTCATTAGAAAGCTTTGGAACGGTTGACGGTCCCGGTACCAGATATGTCGTCTTTGTACAGGGATGCCCGATGCGTTGCATGTATTGCCATAATCCGGATACATGGTCAATGACGGCCGGAGAAATGATGAGTCCGGAGTACATTTTTGAGCAATACAAGAGAAATGAGCCGTTCTACAGAAACGGAGGCGGTATTACCGTAACGGGTGGAGAACCGCTGATGCAGGTTGACTTTTTGATTGATCTGTTTACGTTGTGCAAGACGGAGAATGTACATACCTGTATAGATACATCCGGTATTGCGTTCAAGAGAAGCAATACGGAATGGGTGAAGAAGCTGGATCGTCTGTTGGAGCTTACGGACCTGGTAATGCTTGATATTAAGCATATTGATCCGGAATTTCATAAGAAACTGACACAGCAGCCGAATGACGGAATACTGGACTTTGCGAAATATTTGGATGAGAAGCATGTAGATGTGTGGATTCGTCATGTCGTTGTTCCGAATTTGACGGATGACGATAAGTATTTGTTTGATCTGGGGTATTTTATTGGCGGCTTATCCAATTTGAGAGCACTTGATATCTTGCCGTATCATACAATGGGTAAAGTTAAGTATGAGAAACTGGGAATAGAATATCCGCTTGGGGATACACCCGGAATGGATAAGAAGGAAGTTATCAAGAAGAAAGAAGTCGTTCTTGACGGAATTCGTAAACGCCGTGAGGATGATAAGAATAAGTAAATTCGCAAGTGCCGCTTCGTATTGATGGTGAGGCGGAATTGGAGATTGTTATGGGGAAAAAGATTTCGTTTAAAGGTACAATTCGGACCTATCTGCAATGGCCGTTATGGTTGGGGATTCTCATTGTCATAATGTGTGCATGCATGTATGTATTTGACTTTACGGCAGGGCTTGTTGCTACTGCGTTTGGAGTTATTTACATAGTTATTGCGCTGATCCTGTTTTTCCATAGAAGAGAGCAGATTGTAAATGATCTGGTTTCGTTTGCAACGCAGTACGGTCAGGTTCAGAAACAACTTTTGCGAGATCTGGAGATACCGTATGCTCTATTGGATGATACAGGCAGAATCATTTGGACCAATGAAGCATTTGAGCATGTTATGGACGTGAAAAAGGGTTATAAAAAGAGTATTTCCATTATTCTTCCCGATGTTACGAAAGATAATCTTCCGTCTGTGGAGAGCGAAACAGAGATGGAGATTACATATGCTGAGAAGGATTATCGTGTCAGTCTCAAGAAAGTTTCCGTTGCCGAGATGTTTGAAGAATCGGATGTTGTGGAAGCAGATTACGATAGCTATCTTGTTGCATTCTTCATGTTTGATGAAACGCAGATTAATCGTCTGCTGCGTGAGAATGATGAGCAGAAGCTTGCTTGCGGACTGATCTATATCGATAACTATGATGAAGCACTTGAATCTGTCGAAGAAGTCAGAAGATCCCTTTTGGTGGCACTTATTGATCGTAAGATTAATAAATACTTTTCTTCCATGGATGCGATTGTTAAGAAACTGGAGAAAGATAAGTATCTGGTGCTTCTGCAGAAGAAATACCTGAAGACTCTTACCGAGAATCGTTTCGATATTCTCGAAGATGTTAAGACAGTAAATATCGGAAATGAACTGGCCGTTACATTAAGTATCGGTTTCGGTGTGGATACCGGATCGTTAATGAATAATTACGAATATGCGAGAACCTGTATTGACCTTGCTTTGGGTCGAGGCGGTGATCAGGCGATTGTAAAGCGTCCCGAGGAGATTGCTTATTACGGCGGTAAGAGCCAGAAGACCGAAAAGAGTACACGTGTCAAGGCTCGTGTGAAAGCTCACGCTCTTCGTGAAATCGTTGAGAATACCGACCGCATTATTATCATGGGTCATAAGATTCTGGACGTGGATGCATTCGGTGCCGCAATCGGTATTTACAGAATTGCCAAGACGTTTGGTAAGAAGGTACATATTGTTATTGATGAGGTAACAACGTCTATTCGTCCAATGATTGATACCATTCGTTTGGATGGTAATCATGAATCCGATTTGTTCCTTACCAATATGCAGGCAATCGAGGCAGCCAGCGTAGGTAATATTAATACGACTCTGGTTGTTGTTGATGTTAACAAACCCAGCTTTACGGAATGCCCGGAGCTTCTTAACCGAATCAAATCTATTGTTGTACTCGACCATCATCGTCAGGGGACGGAGAAAATCGAGAATGCCACACTTTCTTATATAGAGCCGTATGCGAGCTCCGCATCGGAAATGGTTGCGGAAATTTTGCAGTATATCAGTGAGAACGTTAGACTTCCGGGTCCCGAAGCGGATTGTTTGTATTCCGGTATGATGATTGATACGAACAATTTCATGACCAAGACCGGTGTCAGAACATTTGAAGCAGCGGCTTATCTTAGAAGAAACGGTGCGGATGTTACCCGTGTACGTAAGCTGTTCCGTGATGATATGGCGGATTATAAAGCAAGGGCAGAGGTTGTTCGTCATGCGCAGGTTCATGACGGAATGTTTGCCGTTAGTATTACACCACCTGAGGTACAGGACAGTCCGACCATTATCGGTGCGCAGGCTGCGAATGAGTTGTTGAACATTAACGGAATTAAGGCTGCATTTGTTCTGACAGCATATCAGAATGAAATATATATCAGCGCGCGTTCCATTGATGAGATTAATGTTCAGATAATTATGGAGAAATTGGGCGGCGGTGGTCATATGAATATAGCCGGTGCACAGCTTAAGGAAGTTTCCATGGAAGAAGCAAGAAATATTCTGCTTCGTACACTTACGGAAATGAAGAATGGAGGAGAAATATAATGAAAGTCATTTTGTTGCAGGATGTTAAATCCCTTGGTAAGAAGGGTGATATTGTAGATGTATCGGACGGATATGCCAAGAACTGTCTGTTAAGTAAGAAGCTTGCAGCTCCGGCTGATGCCAAGAATATGAATGACCTGAAGCTTAAGAAGGCAAACGAAGAGAAGGTTGCGGCAGAGAACCTTGCAGCTGCCAAGGCATTGAAGGAAGAGATTGAAACGAAGACTGTTGTAGTCAGCCTCAAAGGCGGAGAAGGCGGCAAGCCGTTCGGTTCTGTATCTTCCAAAGAAATCGTTGCAGAAGCCAAAGCTCAGTTTGACCTGGATATTGATAAGAAGAAAATCGTTCTTCCCGAGACATTGAAGTCTTTCGGAACATTTGATGTTCAGATTAAGTTGCATCCGCAGGTTGTTGCAACGATCAAGGTTTGTGTAAAAGAGTTGTAATTTCATTCCGGAAAGGGGTGGCTTTGTATGGATGAAGCCGTAGTAAAGAGAATATTACCCCATAGTACGGAGGCTGAGCAGTCGGTTATCGGATCGATGCTTATGGATAAGGATGCCATACAGACTGCTTCTGAAATACTGACGGCGGATGACTTTTATTCCAAGCAGTACGGAATATTGTTCCAGACGATGGTTGAGCTCAACGATATCGGTAAACCGGTGGATCTGGTTACGCTTCGGAATGCACTTATCGAGAAGGATGTTCCTGCCGAAATCAGTTCTCTGGAATACGTGCGTGAGCTGTTGATGGTTGTTCCGTCCAGTATGAATGTGAAGTACTATGCGGATATCGTATATGACAAAGCTGTTCTTCGCCGTATGATTCGTGTGAATGAGGAGATTGCGAACGAGTGCTATCAACAGACCGAAAGTGCGGATGATATTCTGGATGAAAGCGAGAGAAAGATCTTCGAGATTACCGGTAAAAGGACGGCGGGTGACTTTGTGCCGATCAGCCAGGTAGTCGTGGAAACACTGAAGAAGATTAATGTGGCTGCGCAGAACAAAGGTAATGTTACGGGTGTTCCGACAGGATTTACCGATCTGGATTATCAAACAGCCGGATTCCAGCCTTCGGACCTTATTCTGATCGCTGCCAGACCTTCTATGGGTAAAACTGCATTCGTGTTGAATGTGGCTGAGAATATATGTTTTGAACAGGGCAAGAGCGCTGCTATATTCAGTCTGGAAATGAGCCGCGAGCAGCTCGTTAATCGTTTGCTTTCCGTGAAGTCGCATGTCGATTCACAGCATATCCGTACGGGTAATATGAACAGTAAGGAATGGGAAGGCATCGTTGAGGCTGCCAGAATTATCGGTGGTTCGCAGATGATTATCGATGATACACCGGGTATTTCTATTGGTGAGCTGCGTTCAAAGTGCCGTAAATACAAGAAAGAAATGGATATCAGTATTGTTATCATCGACTATTTGCAGTTGATGACGGGCAGTGGGCATTCCGAATCCCGACAGAACGAAATATCCGAAATCAGTCGTTCGCTGAAGGCCTTGGCAAGAGAATTGAAAGTTCCCGTTGTTGCGCTTTCACAGCTGTCCCGAGCCGTTGAGAAGCGAGACGATCACAGACCGATGCTGTCTGACCTTCGTGAATCCGGTGCAATTGAGCAGGATGCGGACGTAGTAATGTTCCTGTACAGAGATGATTATTATCATAAAGAGAGTGAAAAGAAGGGTATCGCCGAAGTCATTGTCGCGAAACAAAGAAACGGCCCGATCGGTACGATTGAGTTGATCTGGCTTCCTGATAACACGCGATTTGCCAACAAGTCCAAATCGTAGAGATGAATGAATCGGAGGATATACATGAACAAACCGTTATTGTATCGCAAGCGCATTATTCCCATGGAATGTATTTTGTTGAAGGATGATGAAATACTGTATTTTGACGAGAATAATATTGTGACGCGCTGGAATACGTTGCGTCCGAAGAAGCTTCTGCATCACGGTTTGTCATGCTATTATCTGTCGGAAGGGTTCAAAGTCAGTAAGTTCTACAAAGAAGACGGAACGCTTCTGTATTGGTATTGCGATATTATCAATTATGAGTATGACGCTGAGAAGAATTCTTATGTATTTAAGGATCTGTTGGCGGATGTGCTTATATATCCAAACGGAACGGTGCAGGTTGTGGATGTGGACGAAATCGCAGATGCACTTGAAGAAGGTACCTTATCCGTAGAGGAAATGATACCGGCTCTTCGCAGTCTGGATGATCTGCTTCGCAGAATTTATTCGGGGGAGTTCTCCGAAATGCAGGCATTTATTGAAAGAATTGAACATGAGAATCAGTAGAATACATGATTCCCGATAATCTGACCGTTAATCTGCGGAATAACGGTTCTAAAGTACAGGCAGTTGCCGACGGGCGTGTTACCGCTCATTGCTTCGTCAGCTGCTTTGTAACAGGATTGGTTGGCACCGAGCGCCAGACGTGTTGCCAATCGACCGCTGGCAACAGGTGAGAACTGTTTGTTCTGGTATATGACACCTACCATTGTATTCGGGTAGGCAGCACTTCTCATTCGGTTGATAACTACAGCGCCTACGGCTACCTGACCTACGTAAGGTTCGCCGCCGGCTTCACAGTAAATCAGGCAGGCCAGCAAGTCGCGGTCGCCTTCTTCAAATGTAATCTCGGAAATATCACGCCAAGCCATGGATGCAGCCTTTGCACTCATGGCTTGTTCTTCTGCCAGCTGCTTTTTCAATGCTGCCAGGTTCTCTTCCTGGAGCTTCAGTTCGGCTTCGTATGCTGCCGTTTCCAATTCTGCGGCAGATATTTCACCGTTTGTTGCGGCAATAGAACCGTTAGTATCCGAAACAAGGGTATTGACTTTGTTCTGTTCGGACAGCGCCTGCTGCTGCAGGATATTCAGTTCGTCCTGCTCGGCGAGAAGATCTGCTTCTTTCTCCTGGATTTCTTTGCGCAAATCGATAAGCCGTTCGTACATGTGATGGTCGTAATCTTCCATCTTGTTAATGTATTCGGCTTTGTTAAGAAAATCAGCGTATCCGTTCGATGTCAGGAAAGTCACAAGCAAATTTGTCTCGCCTTTTTCGTACAAAAACTTAATACGCTTCTTCATAAAAGCGTACTGGTCTTCTTCGTCTTGAATTGCTTGATCTCTTGCTTCCTGGGTTTCTTTGATTTGTTGCTGCTTGACGGCAATCTTGGATTCCAGATCGTCCAGTTTGTTGCTGATTTCCGTCAAATCACTGTTTAATTGAGACAGATAACTGGTAAGCTCGGCTTTTTGTTCTTCCAGGTCATCCTTTTTGTCTTCCGTTGCTTCTTTCATTGCCTCGGTTTGTTTCTTGATCTCTTCGGCCTTTCTGATCTTCTCGGAAGTGGTCTCCGCCATGGTGGGGAGAACAAAGGATGGTGCAATCAGAGCATAGATAACCGCAACGATTATGCATTTGTAAATCGGGCGCAAGCGCTTCTTGTATAATCGCATATTTATACCGTGAATCGAATTTCTCTTCCTGTAGCGTCGTAGGGGATCAGTTCAATGCCGGCAGCCTGCAGCATCTTGCGTGATGCGATGGTATTGTCGGCATTTTTGTATTTGTCGCAAGCATAGACAACACTTTTGATCCCTGCCTGAATGATTGCCTTGGCACATTCGTTGCAGGGGAACAAAGTCACATAGAGTTTGGCACCTTCCAAACTGCCGCCGCGATAATTCAGGATGGCGTTTAGTTCACTGTGAGTAACATAGAGATACTTCGTATCCAGAGCTTCGCCTTCTCTGTCCCACGGAAAGTCATCATCACTGCAGCCAATGGGAAATCCGTTGTATCCCATGGAGAGAATCTTGTGATCATCGCTTACGATGCAGGCACCAACCTGTGTATTGGGGTCTTTGGAACGCATGCCCGAAAGCATGGCAACACCCATAAAGTACTCGTCCCAACTGATGTAGTCTGTACGCTTGTTCATATGTGTAATCCCCGTTTGTTATGTGAAAATGAAAGGTTACTTATTTGGTTCCGAAAATACGGTCGCCGGCATCGCCCAAACCGGGAACGATATAGCCGTGATCATTTAATTTCTCATCCAATGCTCCGACATAAACATCAACATCGGGATGAGCTTCGTGCATTGCGCGGATTCCTTCGGGAGCGGCAATAATGCACATAAAGTGGATATTCTTGCATCCTTTATCTTTGAGCATCTGAATGGCTGCTACAGAAGATCCTCCTGTTGCAAGCATCGGGTCAACAACAAAGATTTCACGTTCTGCACAGTCGGCAGGAAGCTTGCAGTAGTATTCAACCGGCTTTAAGGTTGCGGGATCACGGTAGAGACCGATGTGTCCGACTTTGGCAGCGGGAATCATGGTAAGCATTCCGTCTACCATACCGAGTCCTGCACGAAGAATGGGAACGATAGCCATCTTTTTGCCCTTTAATTCTTTGACGGTTGTCTTGCAAATCGGTGTTTCGATATCAACATCCTGAAGCTGCAGATTACGTGTAGCTTCGTAGCAGATTAACATAGCGATTTCGCTGATAGTCTGACGGAAATCCTTTGTTCCTGTGTCGATTCTGCGGATGTAGCCGATCTTGTGCTGAATAAGGGGGTGATCCATAATCACGATATTGTCATAATGTTCCATAGCCTTCTCCTTTTGCTTTAACATATTATATTCAAATATGATATAATGATTGTTCGATGCTACGTATAATGCACGTATAGCACCTGAGCGCTTATATCACTTTACTATATCATAAAAGTGTCATTTATGCTACACTTGTAATGCTGTTCACAGTATTGTTGACAGCAAAACGGAAATGAATCGCGCATGGAGGAATGATTTATGAAATTGCGATTTTGGATTGCATTATGGGCCGGCAAATTGTCGCGACCGCTTCTTAAGATAACCAGACATAACGGGACCAATTTCCCGGGGGAACTTGCGATTAAGATATGCCCCGATTTCCTCAAATATGTCAGTAAACCGGCGCAGATTATTGCGGTTACGGGAACAAACGGCAAAACGACGGTGTCGAACCTTGTAAATGATATATTGGAACAGTCCGGCAAGAAGGTATTAAACAACAGAGCCGGTTCGAATATTAACTCCGGCATTGCTACTTCCCTGCTTACGGGTGTCGGAATATTCAACAGATCGAAATATGATATGGCCGTACTGGAAGTGGATGAACGTTCTTCCAAGAAGATTTATCCTTATGTGCAGCCGGATTATATGGTAATTACGAACCTGTTCCGCGATTCCATTATGCGTAATGCGCATCCGCAGTATATCGCCGACTTTTTGACCTCGGCTATTCCTGCCAAGACAAAGCTTATACTGAATGCGGATGATTTGATTTCTTCGTCGGTTTCACCCGAGAATCCGAGAGCGTATTTCGGACTTATGAAGATGGATACGGATGTTACGGAATGTATCAACCTGATTAATGATATGCAGATTTGCCCGAAGTGCAGCGGTGAACTGACATATGATTACCTGCGTTATCATCATATCGGTAAGGCACGTTGTAAGGATTGCGGATTTGCAGCTCCGGAATACAACTATTACGGCAAGGATGTGGATCTTGAGAATATGACAATGACCGTTTCGGATGGTAACAGCGAACAGTCATTTGCTCTTTTGTCGGACAGCATTTTCAATATTTATAATATGGTTACGGTAGTTGCGTTGATGCGTGAGCTCGGCATGCCGCTTGAGACGGTACATGAATATATGAGCAAGACGCAGATTGTCGGAACGCGTTATTATGTTGAACGTGCCGGAAATGTAAATGTCATTATGCAGATGGCCAAGGAGAAGAATGCTTTGGCATGTTCCCGTGCGTTTGATTATGTGTCTCATCAGAGTGGCAAGAAAGAGATTTATATTATGATGCATTGCTACGGTGATGAGAAACACTGGTCCGAAAATACTTGCTGGATGTACGACTGTGACTTTGAATTCCTGGCAAATGATGATATTACGCATATTGTTGCAACAGGTCCTCGAATGAAGGATTATCGACTGCGTCTCCTTTTGGCGGGTGTTCCCGATGACAAAATCACCTGCGCTCGGGATGAATTGGAAGCGGTAGAGAATCTTCACTATGAACCTGACAGTAATATTTATATATTCTACGGTACGGACGGCCTGGCAATGATGGAAAAGGTTAAGGCCAAAACGATTCAGTGTGCAAAGGAGGCAGCAAAATGAAAATAGAGATTTTGTACCCCGAAATTGCGAATCTGTACGGAGATATGGCCAATATTCGTTACTTGGCAGAATGCACCGGTGCAGAGGTTATCAATACGCATCTGAAAGAAGCTCCGAAGTTCGTGTCGGATGACATTGATCTGGTATACATGGGATGTACGACGGAGAAGGGACAGAGCCTGATTCGTGATGCATTTCGTCCGTATGTCAATGCATTGATGAAGAGAAATGAAGACGGTAAGCTTACATTATTTACCGGTAATTCTTTTGAAATTTTCGGCGAATATATTGAAAACGAGGACGGCAGCAGGGAGAGAATGCTTGGAATGTTGCCGATTTATGCGAAACGTAAGATGATGAATCGATACAATTCCCTGTATCTTGGTAAGATAGAGGATATGGAAATTATCGGGTTTAAGTCACAGTTTACGCATGTCTATGTAATTGCCGGCAATCATCTGGATCCGCTGTTTGAGACAACCCGCGGCGCGGGACTTTCTCCCGAGGTGACAGGCGAGGGAGTGAGAATCGGGAACTTTATGGCGACATATGTTCTCGGCCCTATTCTGGTGATGAACGGTCCATTCAACAAATATATTCAGAAACTGATGGGTATAACAAATCCGTCTCTTGTATTCGAAGAGGCGGAAATGGATGTGTATAATACCCGTCTGGCGGAGTTTTCCGAACCCACCAGAGGGTTTATATACTGATATTTACTTATCTTTCAATCATGGAAATGTGAAGCGTAAGTTTACTTATCCTTCAATCTTGGAAATGCGACGTTCGTGTTTCTCCATGTGAGAGAATTCCGTTGTCAAAAACGTTTCAACGATATCGAGAGCTAAATTGGTGCCGACAATGCCTCCGCCTAAAGCGAGCATGTTGGCATCATTGTGTTCACGGGTAAGTCTGGCGCATGTTGCGTCCGTACAAAGCGCGCAACGAATGCCTTTTACCTTATTGGCCGTGATGGAAATGCCGATTCCTGTTGTGCAGATGACGATTCCGCGATCAAATTTGCCTGCGGCAACTGCTTCGGCAGCAGCTCTTCCGAATTCGGGATAATCGCAGGAACTCTTATCGTAACAGCCGAAATCTTCGTACTCGTAACCTTTTTCATCAAGGTACGCAAGAACGGCCTGCTTCAAATCATATCCGCCGTGATCACTTCCGATTGCAATTTTCATAAATCTACCTCCTTATGCCCCGCGGCTTTCATTAATCGATTCATTATAGCCATACCCATACGGGGACTGTCAAATTTTTCGGAATATATAATATCCAAATTCTCGTCGTCGCAACTGCGAAGGAGCCGATACAATCCGGCTGCGATTTCGTCTTCGTTGTCGCGCTCGCCGATAATTCCAACATAATCGGCATCCCGGTAAGCTTCCGGGCAGTCACTGCATGTTATTACGCCGACGCGATTGTTCTGTTTCTTGGCTTCGATGATCCGTTCGCAGATAAAGTCACGAACCGCCGCTTGTGAACCTCCGACAATGGTCAGATCGCCTTTGGGCGCGTAGTGCCTGTATTTCATGCCGGGTGCCTTCGGCTTCAGATGTAAATCGGCATTTTGGTCGATAATTGCCGGATCGATTCGCACTTCACCTAATATTTCCTGCAGCATGGAAAGCGATATATAACCCGGACGAAGAATAGTCGGAATATCGTCGGAGAAATCCACGATGGTTGATTCCAGACCGATCTGACAATTTCCGGAATCCAGAATCATGGGAATCTTGCCGTTCAGATCGTCGAATACATGCTGCCCTGTCGTAGGACTCGGGCGTCCCGATGTGTTGGCGCTCGGAGCGGCGATGAATCCGCCGGATGCCTTAATCAGTGCCAAGGCAACGGGATGATTCGGGAATCGTACGGCGACCGTATTCAGTCCGCCGGTCGTTTCAAGCGGTACAATGTCCTTTTTAGGGAAAATCATTGTCAAAGGACCGGGCCAGTAACGGTTCGCTAAGCGAATTGCAGAATCCGGTACGCATGCCGCAATCTTGTATAACGAATCCATGTCCGCTATATGTACAATCAGCGGGTTGTCGCTGGGGCGGCCTTTGGCTTCGTAGATTTTGCGGGATGCATCGGGATTAAGGGCGTCGCCGCCCAAACCGTATACCGTTTCGGTAGGAAACGCAACCAGTCCGCCTTCCGCAAGAATCTGTCCGCCGCGTTGTATAGCATCTGCATCTATTTGGTTGATGTTCATCTGTATAAATTCGGTTCTCATAACGGTTGATAGTATAGCCCATTCTAAAGTATTTTTAAAGGACAAAATCATTCTTTTGTTTGTGCACTCTTTTTAATAGGAAAAAACAGGTTAATTTTTCGTAGACAATTTATGTAAATTTGATATAATGAATTAGATTGAAGCACGCTGAGGAGTGGCCCTGTGAAATATCAAAAGGAAGTATATCGATCTCTTACCATGATTATGCAGTTTGGAATTAATATGCTGGTTCCTATTTTCATGTGCACATTTCTCGGTATTTTTTTGGATAAATTGCTTCACACATCGTTTTTGGTGATTATTTTGTTTTTTATGGGTGCTTTGGCCGGTTTTCGGAACATATATATTTATGTTACGAAGGAGACCAAGAGGAGTCATCCGCTTGGTACGGACGCACAGGAACAAGTTCGTAAGAAGTTGGAAGAAAAGGATTCGTGATGTTTGTACTTAAACGGATAAAGGCCATGCTCATCAAAAACGAGACATTACAGGAATTGTTATTGGGCATAGCCGCTACCGGGTTTCTGATGGCAGCCCTGCTCTTTTTATTTACCAAAAGAAAAGTATATTACGGTGCGGGAGCGCTTGTCGGTGTGCTTGTGGCCGCGATTCTGGCGATTCATCTGGCATATACGCTTGACGATTCTCTCGGTCTTCCGGAGAAGGCGGCTACAGCAGATATTCGCAAAGAAACCATTATTCGATATGTTTTTACCTGTGTGGTGGTAGCTGTTATCGGAATTACCGATATTCTTAGTCCGGTAACTTGTATTTTCGGAATATTTACCCTAAAGTTCGGTGCGTATCTTCAGCCTTTAGTTTTACGGATTTTAGGTCGATATAATAAAAGTGAGCCTGCAGAAGAAGATTCTGCAAATACTTCGGAAGGAGGTGAGTAAACACATGAACCCGATTTTCTTATCAGGTAGCGAAGTAAGCTTTATGATCAAGGGCCTTTTCTCATACGAGATCTTCGGTCAGACCGTTTGGATTACGACCAGCCATGTGTGTATTCTCATTGTTCTTTTATTACTGTTGGCATTTTTCTTTGCCGCATATCTTACGATTCGAAAGGCAGATCCGGAGGCTACTCCCGGGGTATTCCAGAATATTATCGAGTTGATTGTTGAGATGCTTGACAATATGATTACCGGTGTTATGGGCAAGAATTCCCCCAAGTTTCTCAATTATATCGGAACGCTTTTCATCTTTATTCTTGTCAGCAACATTTCCGGTTTGCTGGGACTGCGTGCTCCCACAGCGGATTACGGAACAACCCTTCCGTTAGGTCTTATTACGTTCGGTATGATTTTCTATAACAAGATCAAACACCAGAAGGTTAGCGGCTTCTTAAAGGGATTGTGTGATCCTTGGCCGTTCTGGGCTCCGATCAATATTATCGGTGATCTGGCAGTTCCCGTTTCACTGTCCTTGCGTTTGTTTGCGAACGTTTTGTCCGGTTCCGTAATGCTTTCGTTGTTCTACGGACTGTTGCCCATTTTTGTTAAGGTAGGTATTCCTGCGGCACTTCATTTGTATTTCGATTTGTTCTCGGGAGCGATTCAGACATACGTATTCTGTATGCTGACAATGACTTATGTTAGCGACGCAATCGGCGATGGCTGAGTGCGATGCATATAAAGAAATAATTTCCAGATTATTATAAGGAGGAACAAGTTATGCAGATTTCAGGCGAAGATTTCATTTTAGGATGCTCAGCGATCGGTGCAGGTCTTGCGGTTATCGCAGGTATCGGACCCGGTGTTGGCCAGGGTATTGCAGCAGGTCATGCGGCAGCAGCAGTTGGTCGTAATCCCGGCGCAAAGTCAGATGTTACATCTACGATGCTTTTGGGTCAGGCCGTTGCCGAGACAACAGGTTTGTATGGTTTGCTCATAGCAATGCTTCTGTTGTTCGTTAAGCCCCTTATTTAATATTGTTGCCGATCAGGTAGGAATATTAAGAGAAAGGAGGCTGTCATTTGAACCCAAGTATATATGCTGCCCTGTTAAGCGGTGGCGAGATGGAGCGTTTGTTTGATCTTGACTTTCAGCTCCTGCATGATGCGGTTTTGGTGGCTATCGCAGTTTTTGTTCTCTTTCTTGCGGCATCATACCTTCTGTTCAATCCGACACGTGACTTGTTGAGACGTCGTCAGGAGAAGATTCAGAATGATTTGGATAGTGCCAAGAAAGATAAGGACGAAGCCCTTTCTTTGAAGAACGAGTACGAAGATAAGATGAGCAGGGCTGACAAAGAAGCGGATGCGATTTTGTCAACGGCTCGTAGAAAGGCAAATGCCAATAGTGAAGCTATTGTGGCTGATGCCAAAGAAGAAGCCAATCGTATTGTTAAACAGGCACAGAATGAGGCAGAACTGGAGAAACAGAAAGCTGCCGATGAGATCAAAACACAGATTATTGATGTTGCTTCGATTATGGCCGGCAAGGTTGTAGCGGACAAGATTGATGCGTCTGTTCAGGAATCACTTGTTGAGGAAACACTGCGAGAAGTAGGTGAGAGTACATGGCAAAGTTAGTTGCAAAAACCTATGCCGATGCGTTGTTTCAGCTGGCTACGGAAAGATCGGAAATCGATTCTCTTTTTGAAGAAGTAAAGCTTCTTCAAGATCTTCTCGTGCAGAATCCGGAGCTTTCACAGCTTATGAATCATCCGAATATTGCAAGATCCGAGAAGGAAGAGGTCATCGAGAATATATTCAAGAATCGTGTATCGAACGACTTGTGCGGTTTCCTTGTGCAGGTTGTTAAGAACGATCGTTATGAAGATATTCCGGATATTTTGGAGTGTTTTGTTGCCGAAGTCAAAGATTATAAGAAAATCGGGGTTGCATATGTTGAGACACCGATGGAATTGACGGATGCACAAAAGAAAAAAGTTGAAGAGAAACTGACGGCAACAACTGATTATACAACGATGGAAATGCATTATACGGTAGATCCGTCATTGATCGGCGGTATGAAGATTCGTATCGGTGATAAAGTTGTTGACAGCAGCGTTTCCACAAAGCTTGCGGAACTGGCGAAGAGCCTTCGTTCCATACAGCTTAAGAATATTTAAGAAAGGTGCGTAGGATCCATGAATTTAAGACCGGAAGAAATAAGTTCTGTGATTAAGGATCAGATTAAGAGATACGCAGATTCCCTGGAGGTATCGGAAGTTGGTACCGTTATTCAGGTAGCCGATGGTATTGCTCGTATTCACGGTTTGGAAAAGGCCATGCAAGGGGAACTTCTGGAATTCCCCGGTGAAGTATTCGGTATGGTTATGAACCTGGAAGAAGATAACGTTGGTGCGGTACTTCTCGGTGCCGGTAACATCAGCGAAGGCGATACGGTCAAAACAACAGGTCGTGTTGTTGAGGTACCTGTAGGCGATGCTCTTTTGGGACGTGTCGTAAATGCTCTTGGTCAGCCCATTGATGGTAAAGGTCCTGTTCAGACGGATAAGTTCAGACAGATTGAACGTGTTGCAAGCGGTGTTATTACCCGTAAGTCGGTTGATACTCCTTTGCAGACAGGTATTAAAGCGATCGATTCCATGATCCCTATCGGACGTGGACAAAGAGAGTTGATCATCGGTGACAGACAGACCGGTAAAACGGCTATCGCCATTGATACGATCATCAATCAGAAGGGTCAGAATGTTAAATGTATTTACGTTGCCATTGGTCAGAAGGCTTCCACAGTAGCTTCTATCGTTAAGACTTTGGAAGAGTTCGGCGCTATGGCTTATACAACGATTGTTGCATCTACAGCAAGTGAGATGGCACCGTTGCAGTATATTGCACCGTATGCCGGATGTGCAATCGGTGAAGAGTGGATGGAAAACGGTGAAGACGTTCTCGTTATTTATGATGACTTGAGCAAACATGCTACCGCTTACCGTACACTTTCCTTGCTGCTTCGTCGTCCGCCCGGACGTGAAGCATATCCCGGTGATGTTTTCTATCTGCATTCCAGATTGTTGGAGCGTGCAGCCAGAATGAGTGATGAGTACGGCGGAGGTTCTCTGACTGCTCTTCCCATTATTGAAACACAGGCCGGCGATGTTTCCGCATATATTCCGACCAATGTTATTTCTATTACAGACGGTCAGATTTATCTTGAAACAGAAATGTTCAATTCCGGATTCCGTCCGGCTGTTAATGCCGGTTTGTCCGTATCCCGTGTTGGTGGTGCCGCACAGATTAAAGCGATGAAGAAAATCGCAGCACCTATTCGTACGGAATTGGCTCAGTATCGTGAACTTGCTGCATTTGCTCAGTTTGGTTCCGAACTTGATGCCGATACACGTGAGAAGCTTGCACAGGGTGAGAGAATCAAGGAAGTCTTAAAGCAGGGCCAGTATCAGCCTATGCCGGTAGAATTCCAGGTATTGATCATTTATGTTGTTACAAGAAAGTATTTGTTGGATGTTCCCGTAGAACGCGTTATGGATTTCGAAAAGGAATTCTTCGAATATTTGAAGACAAACTATACCGAAATTCCTGCTTCTATTCGTGATACAAAAGTACTTTCCGATGAAATGGAAGAGAAACTTAAGAAGGCTATTAATGACTTTAAGGCTGAGTTTCTTAAATAATCCGGTTTATAAGGGTTGGTGAACACTATGGCGTCGATGCGTGATATTAAAAGACGTAAAGTCAGCATACAGAGCACAGAGCAGATTACGAAGGCTATGAAACTTGTGTCTACCGTAAAGCTGCAGCGTGCCAAAGCCAAAGCTGAGCAGAGTAAATCGTACTCCAAGATTATGTACGAAACGATTGTATCCATGATTGAAAAGTCAGGATACCTTGATCATAAGTACATGAAACCGAACGGTTCCGAGAAAAAGGCGATTATTGTGATTACGTCTAACCGCGGACTTGCCGGCGGTTACAATGGCAATATTGCAAGACTTGTTGTGGAAAGCGGTTTTGCAAAGGAAGATGTATCTATCTATGCAATCGGTAAAAAGGGTCGTGATTTGCTCAAGAGAAAAGGTTATGACGTTGTCTGGGAAAATAACGAGATGATTGAAGAGCCTATGTTTTCTGACGCGGGGATGCTTGGCGAAACTTTATTGAATGATTTTGCCGAAGGCCGTATCGGAGAGATTTATATTGCATATACAATCTTCAAGAATACGGTTGTTCATGTTCCTACATTCCAGAAGCTGTTACCGTTTTCGGAGGATATTGATACGAAGGATTCCGTAACGGGTGTGGAAGGGGAACCCGAAGAGACAGTTGATATTGCCGAATCGGTTGCAAAACGTGCGCTTATGACTTATGAGCCCGATGAAACGGAAGCTTTGGATTTGATTATTCCGAAGTATTTGAACAGTTTGATTTTCGGTGCATTTCTTGAGGCTGTTGCCAGTGAGAACGGTGCACGTATGCAGGCAATGGATTCCGCAACCGGAAATGCCGATAAGATGATTTCCTCATTGGAACTGCAGTATAACAGAGCCCGTCAGGGTGCGATCACTCAGGAACTTACGGAAATTATCGGTGGTGCGGAAGCACTTAGCAACTAATGTGTTGAGAATAAAGGAGTGAAAACAGTGGCAGAAAAGAACATTGGTAAGATTACTCAGATTATCAGTGCGGTTTTGGACGTAAAGTTTTCCGAAGGAAATCTTCCCCAGATCAATGAAGCTATTTCCGTAACGCGTAATGATGGTACGGAATTGATCGTTGAAGTTGCACAGCATCTGGGTGACGATACCGTAAGATGTATTGCCATGGGTCCCACGGACGGTCTTGTAAGAGGAATGGATGCGGTTGCAACCGGCGCTCCGATTACAGTTCCTGTCGGTGAGAAGACACTGGGCAGAATATTCAATGTTTTGGGTCAGCCGATTGATAACAAGCCGGCTCCCGAAGTTGAGAAGAATTATCCTATACACAGAAAGGCTCCTTCGTTTGAAGAGCAGTCCACTTCTGCAGAAGTATTGGAAACAGGTATCAAAGTCGTTGACCTTTTGTGTCCTTACCAGAAGGGTGGTAAGATCGGTTTGTTTGGTGGTGCCGGTGTTGGTAAGACGGTACTGATTCAGGAGCTGATTCGTAATATCGCTACCGAGCACGGCGGATATTCCGTATTTACAGGTGTAGGTGAGCGTACACGTGAAGGTAATGACCTTTATCATGAAATGTCCGAGTCAGGCGTTATTGATAAAACAACCATGGTCTTCGGACAGATGAACGAGCCCCCCGGAGCAAGAATGCGTGTTGGTCTTGCCGGACTTACCATGGCGGAGTATTTCCGTGATGAAGGTGGTAAGGATGTACTTTTGTTCATCGATAATATTTTCAGATTTACACAGGCCGGTTCCGAAGTGTCCGCACTTTTGGGACGTATGCCTTCCGCAGTAGGTTATCAGCCCACATTGCAGACAGAAATGGGTGCATTACAGGAGCGTATTACTTCTACGAAGAACGGTTCCATCACATCCGTACAGGCAGTATATGTACCTGCGGATGACTTGACGGACCCTGCTCCCGCAACAACATTTGCACACTTGGATGCAACAACCGTTTTGTCTCGTTCAATCGTTGAGTTGGGTATTTATCCCGCTGTTGATCCGTTGGAGTCTACATCCAGAATTCTGGATCCCCGTATTGTCGGTGAGGAGCATTATCGTGTAGCCCGCGGCGTACAGGAAATCCTTCAGAAATACAAAGAATTGCAGGATATCATTGCTATTCTCGGTATGGATGAATTGTCGGAAGAAGATAAGCTTACTGTATCTCGTGCCAGAAAGGTACAAAGATTCCTTTCACAGCCGTTCTTCGTTGCAGGTCAGTTTACCGGCTTAGAGGGAAGATATGTTCCCGTTGCCGATACGATTCAGGGATTTGCAGAGATTCTTTCCGGTAAGTATGATGATGTTCCGGAAAGTTACTTCCTGAACTGCGGCGGTATCGAAGACGTTCTTGCAAAAGTGGAAGCGAATAAACAGTAAAGAGAGTCGGGTGTTAACATGGCAGATGACAGAACTTTTCATGTTCGCATTATTTCGCCGAACCGCGTATTCTACGAAGGCGATGCGATCATGCTTGAATTGAATACTACCGAAGGGCAGATCGGTATTTACAAAGATCATGTGCCCGTGACATGTGTTCTTGCTCCCGGTGTATGTTATATCTATGAATCGGAGGAGGATATCAAAATAGCTGCTGTTCACAGTGGTTTTATGGAGATTCTTCAATCACAGGTTACTATATTGGCAGAAGTATGCGAGTGGCCTTCCGAGATTGATATCAATCGTGCCGAAGAGGCAAAAGCCCGTGCCGAACGTCGTTTGGCAGAGAATCCCGAAGGATTGAATATTGCGAGAGCGACATTATCTTTGAAACGTTCCGTAGCCCGTATAGAGGCAGCAAAAAAATGATTGTTTGTTTACGGCTTCCCGCCCGGGGAGCCGTATTCTTTTGTAATGCGCCCTTGCGGTGCATGTTACACACCTTTTTTTCTTGTGAAATCTTGTTAGACAGTTTACACTATAGGCTATGAAGAAATATCTGAAAACGCTGTTGATGATTGTGTCAATGTTGCTGGTATTCTGCTTGTCGGTAAATGTTTCCTCGAAGATTATGAACCGAGGAAATACGGATATGACGGCGGAGATGAATCCGGCTTCATTACCGGTAATCTATCTAAATGTAAATGATGAATATATCAATCCTCTTCATGGATATACAGTACCGATGGAGGGGAATTATTTGCGTGGAAGCATAACACCGCTCTCGGCCAATCGAGAGCTGAATTTTCGTGCGGATTTGTATGATGCACATATTTCCAAAGTAGCTTATGAGATTCGTACAAAAGATATGTCCCGTCTCATTGAGGATACGGAATTACCCGGATTTACTTATAATGAGGGCGAGGCACGGCTGTACGCAACACTTCCGATTAAGGATTTGATCAGTGATAATACGGAGTATATGCTTATCATCAAGCTTTATACCGGTTCCGGATCCATTATTCGGTATTATGCGAGAATTATTAATCGTATGGAGCTGTATCTGTCTGAGAAGATGAACTTCGTGAATGACTTTTCCGACAGGACATTCAATAAGGAAGCGGCCGCGGAGTTAAAGACGTACATGGAGTCCAATTCGCTCGGTGATAATACGAGCTTTGGCTATGTGAATATTCATTCCAGTTTTAAGCAATTGACCTGGGGTGATTTGAATCCGGTTCTTGTTTCCAATAAAGACATGGAGATATTGGAAATTGATGAGACAACGGCCAGCATACGATTGACATATCAAGTGCAGACCTTGAATGAGCGCCATAATGTTACGGAATTCTTCCGGATACTTCGAGGCACTAAGCGAATGTTTCTGATGGAATATGAACGTACGATGGACCAGATCTTTGACGAGAGCAAGAATGTTCTGATCGGAGACAAACTGTTCCATGGTATTCTGCATGACCAGGTTAATGTAGTGGAGAATGAGTCGGGAACTGTCTATTGCTTTGAACAGGAGAACGGATTGTTCTGCTATAACAGTGAAAGCGGTACCATAGCCCGGATTTTCTCGTTCTGGGATCCTGAAAATGATGATGCCAGAACGCGTTTTGATGCGCACAAAGTCAAAGCCCTTAAGGTTGATGATGCGGGTAATATTCGTTTTATCGTGTATGGCTACATGAATCGTGGAACGCATGAAGGCCAGACCGGAATTACCATGTATTATTACGACAGTACCGTTAATACGGTGGAGGAAGTGTTCTTTATTCCGTATACCAAGTCCTATCAGATGTTGGAGAAGGACCTTTCGAATCTTTCGTACGTAAATAACCGTGATGTATTCTACGTTCTTGTGGATGGAACGGTATATATGATCGCGATTAACTCCATGGATGTTCAGGTTGTGGAGGATATGATTACCGACGCACGTTTTGTTTCATCCAAGGATCACAGTATTATTGCATGGCAAAGCGGTTTGACGATACCGGAATATACAAGTATAAACCTTTTGCAGCTGAATGAAGATACGCCGGTAACCATTACTGCCGATCCCGGCAAAATTATTATTCCTCTTGGATTTATGGATCATGACCTGATATATGGTATTGCCGAGATTGAAGATCTGACGACGGATGCGACCGGGCGTACGATTATTCCGATGTATGCACTTCATATTCAGGATACAAAAGGAAATCTTCTGAAAGAGTATCAGATGAATAATGTGTATATTACGGATACTTACGTGGAAGACAATATGATTGTATTGTCGCGCCTGTATCGGAACCCTGAGACGATGCAGTTTGAAGAGACCGATGAAGATCAGATTATGAATAATGCATCGCTTGTCAATTACCGGAATAAATATACATCCATTGTTACGGAACTTGAGGAGACGACATATCGAACGATTCTGTATAAGGAATATACCGGTAAGGATACAAAGATTCTGACGCCGAAGGAAGTGCTCTACGAGGGAGACCGCTCGATTCCTTTGGATAATGAAGATCCTCTGACGAGATACTATGTATATGCAAAAGGCGAATTGACGGATATCGTTACGGAAGTAGCGGATGCTGTTATTTCCGCAGAGAAGCAATACGGTGTAGTTGTTGATAAGAATGACAAATACATTTGGGAGAGTGAAAATCGTAAACCTTCCGTTCGTATTAACAGCGTAGAAGTTATCGAGCGACTCGGAGCAAATGCTGCTATGGAAGGCGAGGGTCAAGATGCTATGGTGCCGACGGATGAAACGCAGGAAGAGAGCCCTGCGGAATACAATATGTGGGCTATGCCGGCCGAATACGGTACGGTAGCGGAATCTGTAGCTTTATGTACGGATGCCATGCTTCGTACGCAAAGCATATTTATGGATATGCATGAAGTATTTCCGCAGAAGACGGTATCGGAAGCACTTTCACAGATTGAAGGGGCTACGGTATTGGATCTGTCAGGTTGTAGTCTGGACGCGGTTCTGTATTATGTTTCATTGGGATATCCGGTGCTGTCGTTTACGGAAGGCAACAATGCCGTTCTTATTGCCGGATATGATTCCAAGAATACGATTGTATATTTCCCGATGGAAGAAGATATTCGAAAAGTTGGAATGCAGGATTCGACACAGTGGTTTGAAACTTGCGGAAACAGATATATTACGTTTATTAAGTGAGAGAAGGTGTATGTATGGACGAGAGAACGAAACTGTTGGCAAAGAATCTGGTGAATTATTCCTGTCAGGTTCATAAAGGAGATAAGGTATATATTCAATATGTCGGTGCAGAGACGCAGGACTTGGCAAGAGCCTTGATCAAAGAGATATATGCGGTTGGCGGCGTACCGTTTCCGCATTATATCGATCCCCGCGTAGAACGCGAGATGCTTATGTGCTGTAACGAGGAGCAGATTTGTTTGATGGCGAAGGTTGCAGCTGCTGAAATGCAGGAAATGGATTGCTATATCGGTGTCAGAGCTTCGGACAATATTTCCGAAAGCAAGGATGTTCCGGCAAAGAATCGTGAAATGTATACCAGATTGTTTATGGAACCGGTTCACATGAAGATTCGCGTTCCGAATACAAGATGGGTTGTTCTTCGTTATCCCAATGCTTCGATGGCACAATTGTCGGATATGAGTACGGAAAGCTTCGAAGATTATTATTATCGTGTATGTAATCTGGATTATGCCAAAATGGGAGAGGCTATGAAGCCGCTTATTGAGCTGATGAATCGCACGGATAAGGTTCGTTTGATTGCGAAAGATACGGACATTTCGTTCTCCATCAAGGATATTCCGGCAGTTCCCTGTGACGGTCATTGTAATATTCCGGACGGGGAAGTATATACGGCTCCGGTGAAGGATTCCGTAAACGGTACGATTACGTACAATACGCCGTCGGTTTACCAGGGATTTACATATGAGAATATTTCGCTGACTTTTGAAAACGGTAAGATAATTAAGGCTACTGCCAATAATAATGAGCGTATTGAGGCGCTTTTGAACACGGATGAAGGCGCACGTTATGTCGGTGAATTTGCAATCGGCGTTAATCCGTATGTTACTTCTGCAATGAAGGATACTTTATTTGATGAGAAAATCAGCGGCTCCATACACTTTACGCCCGGAAATGCTTATGACAGTGCACCAAACGGAAATCACTCCGCAATTCATTGGGATCTTGTATTGATAATGACACCGGAATACGGTGGCGGAGAGATTTGGTTCGATGACGTTTGTATCCGAAAAGACGGACGATTTGTTATCCCCGAACTGATGGGACTGAATCCGGAGAATCTGATGTGATAATTATTGATCCGGATAATTTGATGTAAGGATTATTAATTACATCCGGAAGATACATATATTTTTATTTGGAAGAAAGATTATTATTGATAATCTTAAAGTCGCCCAGTGACTTTAATCCAATCTTGAAGATACGCTTCAAATTGATGGAATTAACGCCGCCCTGTCTGGGTCTGAATGTAATGGGTATGTAATGTACGCTTTTGTTACGTTTCAGGTAAGCAGCGGTAAGTGCAACATTTGATAAGAAAAAGTGGTCCGGGATGAATGTGAGCATTTCCTGCAGAATGGCGGCATTCATCAAACGATACGGAGTGTTGGCATCTTTGGCCCATACATGGAAAGTCATCCATACGACAAGTCGCAATACTCTCGTGACAAACAGACGGGACAATCCGTCTTCGCGACGACTGCGATTGCCGATAATCATGTCAAATTTGGTACGGTTATTCCAAAACGGACCAAATTCGGAAGGGAGCGTCTGTCCGTCGGAATCTGTCTGAAATACATAGTCTGCGCCATGTTCCAGGGCATATTTATATCCATACAAAACAGTATCGCCATGACCGCCGTTTTCTTTGGTCAGAGCAATCATGTTAGGATGATTGGCTGCAAGATCCTGAAGAATTTCGTAAGTGTTATCGCGACTGCCGTCGTTAATGATTACCAGTCTGGAATCCGTTCCGTAGTTTTCGACAACGGGATACCAGTCTTCTACGACCTGTTTAATATTTTCTGATTCGTTGTATGCGGGAATAACGATGTATAATGTATCCTGATTCATATAAGCCTCTCTATAATCTCTGCATGATCGGATTGGCATGTCGGATGCCTTTACCAACCGAATACAGTCTTTTAGTTTATTCTTATTTAATAAAAATATCATAATTCGGTTATAGTATCAAGTTTACCAAATCGTTACTATGTGATATAATTTATTGAAGTTTTATGGTGTGTGATTGGGCGGAGCATATGAAATGAAGCAGAAAAATGGTATTCGTATGATAACGCAGGCCGTTGCTATAGCGGCGATATATGTTGTACTTACGTACGTTGCGAATTTGTTCGGTATGGCGAACGGAATTATTCAGGTACGTATTTCCGAAGCGCTTACGGTTTTGCCGTATTTTTCTCCGGCAGCCATTCCCGGATTGTTTATCGGATGTTTGCTTGGTAATCTTGTTACAGGGACACCGATGATGGACGTTATCGTGGGAAGCCTGACTACTCTGGTAGCCGCCTTTGGAAGTTACGCGGTTCGCAAATACAAATATTTGACACCCATTCCCCCGATTATTGCCAATATGATTGCAATTCCGCTCCTGTTCAAATATGTATACAGATTTGAGAATTCGATTATGTATTTTGTTATTTCGATAGGAATCGGAGAGATTATTTCTTGCGGAGTATTGGGAATAGCGCTTTTGTTCGTTTTGGAGAAGAAAGAGAACCAGCTATTTCCGGACAATTAATTGCGAATAAGCTGAATGTATGGATGCAGGAGGGAATGCAGTTCTTTCCTGCTCTTTTTATTTGTGTGACGTGGAATCGGCAGATTCGATTGTGAGATACGTAATCGGTTTATTAGTTTGTGTGGTAGGGAATACGGATGGTTAAGAAACGTACAAGGGAAATTATTGATATATTGGAGAAGATGTATCCGCAGGAAATAAAGTGCTATCTGGATCATGAGGGTGCCTGGCAACTTTTGATTGCGACGATTCTTTCCGCACAATGTACGGATCAACGTGTGAATATCGTTACAAAAGATCTGTTTGTTAAGTATCCGAGTGTGCAGGCTTTTGCCGAAGCAGATGAAGCAGAGCTTATGGAAGACATAAGATCCACGGGATTCTTTCGGAATAAGGCTAAGAATATTATTGCATGCTGTAAGATATTGCATGAACAATATGATGATGTGGTTCCGTCGGATATTGATAAACTTACATCTCTTCCGGGTGTCGGTCGCAAGACGGCAAATGTAATTCGCGGGAATGTGTACGGAGAACCGAGTGTTGTCGTGGATACACACGTAAAGAGAATATCCTATCGACTGGCGCTTACGAAAGAAACAGATCCGGTCAAGATAGAATATGATTTGATGCGGGAGTTACCCAAGGATTACTGGATTAAGTACAATATCAAGATCATTGCTTTTGGCCGTCAGATTTGTCACTCACAGAATCCAAAATGTCAAGAATGTCCGCTGGCAGAATACTGTCATCGGAAGTGATGTTTTCCAATGAGGAAAGTCGCTCCTTGGATGCTTTGATACGTTCTTCAATCTTGCGAAGGGTGGAAGTTTTGCTGATGGAGCGTGTTTTCTCCAATGCGGTTGTAAGCATCGTAAGCTTATCCTGTCGGTTTGAAGAAATGTATATATCGGCAAGATCCAGGTAGTTGCCGGAAATATCGGATCCGATGGATATGCCGTATTCCAATACGGTTTTGGCATTTTCCGTATCTTCGATGGAGTAAAGGGCATGACCCCACTCATATACGGCACGGGCCAGATTGGTGAAATTCTGGTCGTATTCCGTCAATAGCGTAAGATTGGCGGGACCGTAGTTCATTTTCAGTTCGGTATTGGTAATACCCGTAAGGTTAACGACTTTGCAATCTGCAAGATTGCGTACAATCTTCTGATATTCCGCTATCAGGTCATTGGCGGGAGTATCGGAAAATGGGAGCGTATCTACGGGAACCGTAATATAGTTAAGATCATCCAGAGACTGCTTACGCACGCTGTTTGCTTTGCGTTCGCGGTCCATGAAACTCTCTTTGTTCAGACCTGCTTTGGGCGTAGTGATCTTCATATATAACCAAATGAAAGCACCTACGAGGACAATGGTTGTAAAAAGGGGTGATATCATATATAATTACCTTTAATTATTTAATGGAAAGGAGCCGCATCTGCGGAGTAGTAATCCATGTTTAATATGCATAGCAAGAAGACTAAGAAAACCGTTTCAGCCGTTATCATTATCATTTTGGTTCTGGCAATGGTTATTCCGTCATTAATTTATTTTGTATCATAAGCTTTTTTTTGTCAAATACCATGCATTTTTATAGAGAATGCAAATCTTGATGAGCAAAGAGGCGAAATCTTTTGAAGGTCGGTAAAGTTCCCGAGAGCGTGTTGAAACGCTCCATATTTAAACAAATTCATAACAAAAGAGACGAAGTAGTGCTGGGTGCCGCGGTAGGCGAAGATTGTGCGGCATTGAAGCTTTCGCCCGAGGAATTGTTTGTTACTTCTGTTGATCCGATTACGGGAACAACGCATGATGTCGGTGCATTGGCGATTCATGTAACGGCAAACGATATTTCTTCTTCAGGCGCGGAAATGGTTGCGGCAATGCTGACCGTTTTGCTTCCTCCCGAGAGTGAAGAAGCGGATTTGAAGAATATCATGCGTCAGGTGGAAGAGACCTGTATGGAACTGGATGTTCAGATCATCGGCGGACATACGGAAGTTACTGCGGCAGTGAATCAGCCGATTATTACGGTGACCGGAATCGGCAAAGTCAAAAAGGATGCGCTTGTATCCACCTCCGGAGCCCAGGTTGGCGATGATGTCGTTATTACGAAATGGATCGGGCTGGAAGGAACGTCCATTATCGCTAAAGAGAAAGAGGAAGAATTGCTTCGTCGGTTTTCTCCCGGATTTGTGGATACGGCCAAGGGATTTGCCAAGTATCTGTCAGTCGTTAAAGAGGCCAGACTTGCTTCCGAGGTTGGTGTTACGGCGATGCATGACGTAACCGAAGGCGGCATTTTCGGTGCATTGTGGGAAGTTGCTGAGGCATCTTCGGTAGGATTATCGATTGATCTGAAAGCTATTCCGGTGAAGCAGGAAACGATAGAAGTATGTGAACTGTTCGGATTGAATCCATATGAGTTGATTTCGAGCGGAAGCATGCTGATTACGACACCGAAAGGAAACGAAGTTGTCAGAGTCCTGAAGGAAGCGGGTATATCCGCAACTGTTGTCGGTAAAGTCACCGAGGGAAATGACAGAGTATTGTTAAATGACGGCGAGAAGCGATTCTTAGAGCCGCCCAAAACGGATGAATTGTATAAGCTGTATCAGTAGGATATGGATTTGTAGACATACAAGGAGGAGAACATGAGAGAGAAGATTCTGAATTATCTTGAGAGAAACGGACGAATTGCATTGGATGAACTGGCAATTCTGATGGGAATGAATCAAGTTGACGTTGCCAATGAATTGGAACAGATGGAAAAGGAAGGCGTTATCTGCGGATATCATACATTGATTGACTGGGACAAAGTCACAACAGAGAAGATTCATGCTCTGATTGAAGTACGTGTTACACCGCAGAGAGGCAAAGGATTTGATGATATTGCCGAGAGAATCTACAAATATCCCGAGGTACAGTCAACATATTTGATTTCGGGCGCATATGATTTGCTTGTATTTATGGAAGGAAAGTCACTTCGCGAAATTTCCACATTTGTTTCCGAGAAGCTGTCCACACTGGATTCCATTATCAGTACTACAACACATTTTGTACTTAAGAAATATAAGCAGGACGGAACAATTTTGACTAAGAAGTATGAAGATGAAAGGATGATAATGACTCCATGAGAAATCCGTTATCTGAAACCGTAGTAGGAATAAAGCCGTCGGGTATTCGTAAATTCTTTGATATTGCCAGTGAGAGAAAAGACACAATCTCTCTGGGTGTTGGTGAACCCGATTTTGATACACCCTGGCATATTCGCGATGAAGGTATTTATTCCCTTGAAAAAGGAAAGACATTTTATACATCTAACTCCGGATTAATGGAACTTCGTCAGGAAATATGTAATTATCTGAATCGCAGGATACATGTTTCTTATGAACCCAAGTCGGAAGTGTTGATTACTGTCGGAGGAAGTGAAGCCATTGATATCGGTCTTCGTGCAATGGTTGATCCGGGAGATGAAGTGCTGATTCCGCAGCCCAGCTATGTTTCGTATGAACCTTGTGCGATTCTTGCGGGAGCGAAACCGGTTATTATAGAACTTAAGAATGAGAATCAATTCCGTTTGACTCCTCAGGAATTGCGGGATGCCATTACACCGAAGTCCAAGATTCTGGTACTTCCGTATCCGAATAATCCTACCGGAGCAATTATGGAGAAGAGCGATCTCGAAGCAATTGCCGATATCGTTATTGAGAATGATCTGTTCGTTATGTCCGATGAAATATATGCGGAATTGACATATGGTACAGAGCATGTCAGCATCGCATCTCTTCCGGGAATGAAAGAACGTACAATATTGATTAACGGTTTTTCCAAGGCTTATGCCATGACCGGTTGGAGACTTGGTTATGCATGCGGTCCGAAGGAGATTATTGCGCAGATGATGAAGATTCATCAGTTTGCAATTATGTGTGCACCGACAACGAGCCAGTATGCTGCGGTAGAAGCGCTCAGAAACGGTGATGATGACGTTGCCATGATGCGTGAATCTTATAATCAGCGTCGTAATTACCTGTTGCATAGTTTTCGCGAAATGGGTCTTCCGTGTTTTGAGCCGAAGGGAGCGTTTTATGTGTTCCCTGATATTCGTGAATTCGGTATGACCAGTGAGGAATTTGCTTTTGCACTTTTGGATGCCGAGAATCTTGCGGTTGTACCCGGTAGTGCATTCGGTGACAGTGGCGAAGGATTTTTGCGTATTTCCTATGCATATTCATTGGAGAAGCTGAAGCTTGCAATGGGTAGGATTGAGCATTTTATTAAGGGACTTAGAGAGAAGAAATGAATATAGTTTTGTTGGAGCCGGAGATTCCGGCAAATACGGGAAATATCGGGCGAACCTGTGTAGCTACAGGTTCGCGTCTTCATTTGATTGAGCCTTTGGGGTTTGTTCTGAATGAGAAATCCGTTAAGCGTGCAGGCATGGATTACTGGGACAAACTTGATGTGCAAAGATACGTCAACTTTGCTGACTTTCTGGAAAGGAATCATCCGAAGCGCATCTTTATGGCGACAACAAAAGCACATCAGTGTTATACCGATGTGCAATTTGAAAGCGATGATTATATTATGTTCGGAAAAGAAAGTGCCGGGATTCCGGAAGAGATTCTGGTTGATTACGAAGCTACGTGCATTCGTATCCCGATGCTTCCGCAGATTCGATCATTGAATTTGTCCAATTCCGTATCCATCGTTTTGTACGAGGCACTTCGCCAGCAGCAGTTTGCCGGGCTTGAGGAAGAAGGTGCGCTGCACAGGCTCTCCTGGAAGAATTGAGATGTTTGTGATTCGTAAATTATGCCGCGGTGAGTTATTTGCGATTCGTAAATATGTCGCGGATTACAGATCGTCATCTTCCTGTTGTTTTGATTTGGGTAAAGTAAATATAAATTCCGTACCAACGTCCACTGTGGAAATAACATTGATGTTTTCATGGTGGGCGTTGATTATTTCTTTGACAATGGACAGGCCCAGACCGGTACCTTTCTTGTCACGGCCGCGCGAGATGTCCGTTTTGTAGAATCGGTCGAAAATCTGCTTCAGGTTTTCTTTGGGGATACCGATTCCGGAATCTTTGACGGATACGAAGACTTTTTCGTTCTTTTCGGTTGTTTCTACCTTAATCTCGGAATCGTGATGCGAGAATTTGATGGCATTGTCTATCAGGTTATACAAAACCTGCTGAATCTTGCCCATATCGGCATGAACCAACAGTGTATTTCCGGTCAGAACGAGTCGTATGCGTATACGTTTGTTGGTGCATGTTCCTTCAAATGTTGCCACTGATTTCTTGATAATAGCATTGATATCGAAGTCGGAAAGTTCCAAAGTGATACCCGCGATATTTAAGTTGTTCAGTGTTAACAGAGAATTCGTCAGTTTGGTCAATCGTTCTGTTTCGTTCAATACGATATTTAAGTATTTCTCATGAAGCTCCGGCGGAATGGTCCCGTCGACCATAGCGACGAGATATCCTTTTATGGATGTAAGCGGAGACCGAAAGTCATGCGATACGTTGGCTATGAACTTCTTCTGATTGCCTTCGAATTGCGACAGTTCTCCGGCCATGTAGTTCAGGGATGCGGCCAGATAACCGATTTCGTCGTTCTTGGGAACGGTTAATTCATATCCGAAATTACCTTCGGCATAAGCATGCGTCGCTTTAGTGATTTTGCGTAGGGGAAGATAAACAACGATTGTAAATACTGCCAGGATAACAGTCGACAGGAAGAATACGATTCCTACCGTAATCAGAGCTGAAAACTTCAATTCATCGCGAAGTTTCTCCGCTATGCTCATCGGACGATGCAGAACAACATATCCTTTTACGCGGAAGTCGGAAGTGATGGGAGCCAATACGCTCAGCATTTGTTCGGGAAAGTTTGAATAGAAATCCCCGATCATGTAGTATTTGGCACCGGCATCTTCGGGGTTAAATTCTTCGATGGTAAATGTGTCCTCGCTGTTTGATTCGGTGCCGATGTTATCGGAACGGTACAAAACAACACCGTTTGTCGCAATAATCCAAACGGTAGTATCCGAGAAGGTTTCAATGGCACGAAGCTGTAGATTGATCTCTTCCGGAGAAAGGGCGTCATTGTACATGGAATTCGCGTAGTCATTGGAAATCATGTTGGCTTCGGAATACATTTGTTCAGCCTGATTCTGGGTTATAACGGACAGACTCAATGGTGCCGTGCACAGCTCCACTACTGCGATGCAAAGGGCGGCCAGAATGACGTACGCGATTATGAATTTAAGGTATAGAGTGTGTCGGTTTTTCATTGGTTAAGTTTGTCTCGAATCTGTAGCCGACACCCCAAACGGTGCTGAGGCGCCAAGCTGCGTGATCACTGATTTTCTCACGAAGTCGTTTAATATGTACATCTACGGTACGTGTATCTCCACCGTATTCATAACCCCAGATGTGATCCAGAAGCTGTTCGCGGCGGAATACCTGATTGGGTGATGAAGCCAGGAAATATAAAAGTTCCAATTCCTTGGGCGGCATCTCCACAGGTTGCCCGTAGTATAAAACGGAGTAATTGGTTAAGTTGACGACAAGATCCGGATATTCCACAATCTTGGCATCCGCCGGAGGAGCTGCCTGCGGTTTGTTGAGGGAACTTCTGCGCAGTACTGCTTTGACAACAGCGACGAGTTCCTTCGGATCAAACGGTTTCTCCATGTAGGAGTCGGCACCGAGCTCGTAACCCAGCACTTTATCAAATACTTCGCCTTTGGCGGAGAGAATAATGATGGGGACGTCCGACTTGGAACGCAGTGCGCGGCATATCTGATATCCGTCCATTCCGGGAAGCATCAGATCCAAAAGGACCAGATTCGGTGCATAGGAATCAAACTCCGTAAGTGCGGATTCTCCGTCATGTACGATGCTTGTGTCAAAGCATTCTCTTGTAAGATATAAAGAGATTAACTCTGCAATATTTTCATCATCATCCACAATAAGGATTTTCTGCTTGTTAGCCATAAGTTCTCCTTTTTATTGTCATCGGTCTGTTATTTGCTATCATCGATTTGTTAGTTGTTATCACCGGGTGATTGTATGAACCGGGTTATTTGAATTCGACGATGGTTACGCCCGCATCTCCCTCGCCGTATTCTGCCTGTCTGAAACTCTTTACGTATGAAACGCTCTTTAAGTGTTTGACAACGGCAGCACGCAATGCTCCGGTTCCTTTTCCGTGAACTACGCGCACGGAAGACAGATGGGACAGATAGGCATCATCCAGATACTTGTCCAAAACGGCAATCGCCTCATCTTGGGTCATTCCCAACAACTTAATCTCCGCAGATATGGAGGAAGCTTTGGAAAGAGAAGAAGTTCCCGACACGGAAGCTTTGCCTTTGGTGGGCTTGAAGTCGTTCTCTTCGGGCACGATTTCGAGGTCTTTGATATTCGTCTGCATATTCATAATACCGCATTGAACAAACAAATTTCCTTTGTTGTCGGGAAGGGTGTGCACAGTTCCCGTCAGGTTCATGGACAGTATTTTGACCATCATTCCGAGTGTAAAGTCACTTGCTTTGTAACTGTGACTGCCGGAAACGGAACGAAAAGCGGATTCTTTTTGGGTCTTCTGCGCCGCATCACGTAACTTTGTGCGTTGCTGTTCCATTCTTTTAAAGTCACCGCCGTTTTTCTGCGCTTTGTGCATTTCGCGAATTGCCTCGTCAGCGGTTTCTTTGGCTTCTTTGAGGATGGCTGCCGCTTCTTCTTTGGCGGCATTGATAATTTTGTCGCGAGATGCATCCATCTTCTCTTTACGTTGTTCGTAAGTGGATTTGAGCATCTCGATATCATGCTTATATCCTTCAATCTTGCGCTTGTCTTCTTCGATAACTCGCTGTTCATCGTGAAGCTGTGCAAGAATATCTTCAAAGCTTTTATCCTGAGTTGTTAATCTCTTTTTGGCATCATCGATAATATCTTCCGATAATCCTAACTTTGAGGAAATGGCAAAGGCATTACTCTTGCCGGGGATACCGGTAATCAGACGGTATGTAGGACGAAGTGATTCCACGTCAAATTCACATCCGGCATTTTCTACACCTTCTTCGGAAAGCGCATACATCTTCAACTCGCTGTAGTGTGTAGTTGCGATGGAACAAATTCCGTTCTGATGAAGTTTTGACAAAATGGAAATTGCCAATGCGGCACCTTCTGTAGGGTCGGTACCTGCACCTAATTCATCAAACAGACACAGGCTCTTATCATCCGCATTTTGGAGGATTTCCACAATGGTCTTCATATGAGAAGAGAAGGTGGAGAGACTCTGCTCTATACTCTGTTCATCACCGATATCGGCATATACTTCGTTAAATAATTTGAGTGTGGAATGGTCTGCTGCGGGAATATGCAGTCCGGCTTGTCCCATCAAACACAATAATCCGACGGTCTTTAGGGTAACGGTTTTGCCGCCGGTGTTAGGACCTGTGATTACGAGCAAATCATAATCTTTGCCAAGTGAAACATCGATGGGAACGACTTTCTCCGGATCCAAAAGAGGATGACGGGCTTTCTTGAGGCAAATAACATTATCCGAATCGTATACCGGGCGGTGTGCATTCATGGCAAGTGCCAGGTTTCCTTTTGCAAAAGCGCAATCAAGATGTGCCATTGCATCGATGTTACTCGTCAGTTCGGGAATATGTGTACCCAAAAGTCCGGACAGGTTTGCAAGAATGACCTGAATCTCACGCTCTTCATCCAGAGATAACTGTTTCAGTTCATTGTTCATGTTTACAACGGCAGCAGGTTCGATAAAGAAGGTAGATGCCGAAGCGGACTGGTCATGAACCATGCCGGGTACATTGCTCTTATATTCTGCCTTGACGGGAAGACAGTACCTGCTGTCACGCATAGTAATCAGGGAATCCTGCAGATAACTGCTGTAGGTCGAGGATACCATTTTGGATAATTGTGTATGAATCTTGTCATTAACGCTCTTTATCTTGCGACGAATGGTGAATAGTTCGCTGCTTGCGTTATCGGCAATGAGATCTTCATCGAGAATGCATTTACGGATTTCGCTGCATACGGGCGTAAGCGGGTATAACGCATCGAAATAGTCCTGAAGGGAATCCCTGTTATCGTCATCTCTCTTGCCGTATGATTTGACAGTCTGGACACTTTCCAAAAAAGACGCAATATGAAGTAACTGCCTTGTTGACAAGGTACTCTCTCTCTTTAAGCCCCCAAAGCAGTTTTGCAGTTCCTTGGACGCACGGAACGATATATTACCGTTTGTAAGGATTCGCTTCAAAGCGTCTTCCGTGTGACTTTGCGACAGCTCAATATCGGGAAGAATGTTCGTAGGAACAAGCTGTAACGCCCTCTCTTTACCGAGTTCGGAAGAAGCAAAGTCAGCCAGGCGTTCAATAATCTTATTAAATTCGAGTGTGTATAAAACTTTAGTATTCATGGGATTAAGTTTATCAGAAAATGCGCGGTATGTCACGTTAAAGCATAGTTGTATTTTTGACCGAAATTCCGTAAAATAGGGAAAGGTATCGAAATTGTGTTTTTGAGGAGAATGCATTTTGAACGAACAGGAAAAACAAGTGGCTTCCGAGAATCAGGAAGCGAAGGAAACCGGCGAAAAGCAGTTTGAATTTCTGAGCGAAACGATCAAACGCAGACCTATAAATAAACGAAAATATGTACTGAAAGCATTATTTACTGTTCTGATGGGAATTGTTTTCGGTGCTGTTTCGTGCGTGACTTTTCTGTTTCTGTATCCGCATCTGAAGGAGCGATTTTTTCCGGAGGAGTCGACTACGGTTGTAAGCATCAAGGAGACCGAAGAAGAACATACGGATGAACCGATCGAGGAGTTTGTTCCGCCCGCTGAGGATGTGGAACCGAATGTTGATGAAAACGTTTCGGTCGGTGAAGAACCTTCGCAAAGCGAATCAAAGAGTGAAACAGTCGAGCCGGCCAAAGGTGAAGACGGCAATCAGAATGATTCTTCGGAAGAGAATCCGGTTGTAATTAATCAGATTGTTGAGACTATTGAGAAGGATTTGGAACTGGATGATTATCGTATGTTGTATCGTAAGATTTCGGCGGTGGCATCATCCGTTCAGAAGAGCATGGTTACCGTGTCCGGTGTTTCGACGGATACGGATTGGTTTAATAATCAGTATGTCAGCAACAATTCGGCAGCAGGATTGATTGTTGCCGACAATGGCAAGGAACTGTTGATCGTATCCAATACGAATATAATTAACGGAGCTGAGCAGGTGCAAGTGACTTTCGGAAACGGTGAAACGTTTCCGGCGATTATCAAAAAGTCGGACAGCAATACCGGAATTACGGTAGTTGCGGTGGATTTGGCGATGCTTAATACGATGACGAACAGCTATTATGAGATGGCGACTTTCGGCAGTATCTCGGGAACGGCTGTTGGAACCCCCGTTATTGCGCTGGGCAGTCCTCTAGGTGTGGCGGATTCCATGGCAATCGGACAGATTACTTCGTGTTCGACGATCGTTGATATGGTGGATACGAATGCGCATATTATTACGACAGATATTTACGGCAGCACGACGGCGTCGGGTGTTTTGGTGAATCTGAACGGGCGTGTGTTGGGATTCATTTGTCATGAGAATATTGCCCCGGGAATGGCGAATTTGATTCGTGCGTATTCCATTTCCGATGTTCGTGAGAAGATAGAGAAGATTTCGAATGGGCAGGATCTCGCAAGACTCGGTGTGTATGCGACAGACGTAACGCAGGAAGCCAATGAGGAGTTGGGTGTTCCTTTGGGCGCTTACGTAAAGGAAGTTGAGATTGATTCACCCGCTATGGATGCAGGAATTCGAAACGGTGACATTATTGTTAAAATGGGAACCAATGATATTGCATCGTTCTCGGATTATAAGGATGCCATGTTAAAGAGTCAGCCGCAGGATCTTGTGATGATTACGGTGGAAAGAGCGGTTCGTGACGGATATTCCGAAGTATCATACGAAGTTACATTGGATGTCTTACAGTAAGTAATGTTATCTGCATGCAGTGAACATGCATTAAGGAGGATATATGCGATATTTGGAGTCTCTTCGTGAGGGAGAGAATGTGAATGAAGTTTATCTGGTTAAGGCCAAGAAGTCTGATGTAACCAAGACCGGGAAACCGTATTACAAATTGACATTACAGGATAAAACGGGTGCATGTGACGGATTTATCTGGGATCCCAATTCGCCGGGAGTGGATGAATTCGATGTAATGGATTATGTATTTATTAATGCATCCGTTAACGTATATCAGAATGCGAATCAGTTGAATATTAAACGTGTGCGTAAGGTTTCGGAAGGCGAATACAATCCTGCGGATTATTTGCCGGTAAGCAGCCGTGATATTACAGAAATGTACAAGGAATTGTTGGCACATATCGGTAGAATTAAGACTCCTTATTTGAAGACTCTTTTGGAATCATTCTTTGTGGAAGATACGGACTTTATTGCTGCATTCCAGAAGAGCAGTGCGGCCAAATCGGTTCATCACGGATTTATGGGCGGATTATTGGAGCATACACTTTCGGTTACCAATCTTTGCAGTTTCTACGCAAAGATCTATCCGGATCTGAAAGGTGATTTGCTGGTAAGTGCAGCCATTTTGCACGATGTTGGAAAAGTATATGAATTGTCCAGTTTTCCGCAGAATGATTATACGGATGACGGACAGCTTTTGGGACATATTGTAATGGGTTCTGAAATGGTCGGAGATCGAATCCGCACGATTCCTGACTTTCCGAAGGTGGCTGCTTCGGAATTGAAGCATTGCATCTTGGCACATCATGGTGAATATGAGTATGGTTCACCGAAGAAACCTGCATTGATGGAAGCATTGGCGCTTCATTTTGCGGATAATCTGGATGCCAAGATGGAAACATGGAAGGAACTGCGTTCTTCGAGTACGGAGACGGATTGGATGGGATTTAATAAAATGTTGGATTCCAATGTGCGTAAAACATCCGACTTGTAATTATTTGATAAACGGAGCTGGGAATGGATTATCAGAAAAATCAAATTGTTGAAGTATTGATTACCGATATCGGAGAAAACGGAGAGGGCATAGGCAAAGTTGATGGCTATGCCCTTTTTGTTAAGGATGCGCTTGTGGGTGACAGGGTGCAGGCGCGACTTACGAAAGTCAAGAAGAACTATGCGTTTGCGCGGCTGGAGAAATTGCTGACGCCGTCAAAGGATCGAACGGAACCGTTTTGTAAAGAACATCGTCGGTGCGGCGGATGCCAGATTCAGGCAATGTCATACGAAGCGCAACTTGCGTTTAAGCAGAACAAGGTGCGTAATAATCTGATTCGACTGGGTGACTTTGCCGAAGGCGATATTGATGCGATTATGGAGCCGATTGTCGGAATGGATAAGCCGTATGAATATCGAAATAAAATGCAATTTCCGATCGGATGCGATCGCGACGGGAATCCGGTTGCCGGGTTCTACGCAGGCAGGACACACAGTATTATTCCATGCACGGAGTGTGGTCTGGGATTTGCAGAGAATCGGGAGATACTGGAAGCGGTTCTTGCGTATATGAAGAAATACAAGGTTCCGGCGTATGATGAAGAAACCGGGTGCGGGATGGTGAGGCATGTACTGATTCGCAAGGGATTTACTTCCGGAGAAATTGCTGTGTGTCTGGTGTGTAATACGAAAGATCGCCGACTGCCGCACGGTGAGGAATTGATAAATATGCTTTCCGATATTCGCGGTGTGAAGAGTATTTCCATGTCCGTAAATTGTGCGAACACCAATGTGATTATGGGCGATGAGATTATTACACTGTGGGGCGCGGATACGATTTCGGATGAAATTCTGGGAATACGATTTGATATTTCTCCGCTGTCATTTTATCAGGTTAATCCGATTATGGTTGAAAAGTTATATGGGCTGGCTGTGGAATATGCGGCTCTTTCCGGAACGGAAGAGGTGTGGGATATTTGTTGTGGAATCGGAACGATTTCATTGTGCATGGCGAAGGGAACCGGCAGGAGCGGTGCGCGTTGCGTTCACGGCTTGGAAATTGTTCCTGCTGCAATAGAAGATGCCAAGAAAAATGCAGAAATGAATCATATTGAGAATGTGGATTTTATATGCGCTGCTGCCGAAGAATATTTGCCTGCGCATAAGGACGAAATTACGGCAGATGTTGTTGTATTTGATCCGCCACGAAAGGGAATGGAAGAAACGGCTCTTTCGGTAATCGCAGATGCGAATCCTTCTCGAATTGTATATGTTAGCTGTGATTCCGCCACATTGGCGCGTGACCTGAAGTACCTTACATCGCGAGGATACCGTTTGCAGAGAGTGAGATGCGTTGATATGTTCCCACACACGGTGCATGTGGAGACGGTATGTCTTTTGTCCAAACTTCGTGAAGCAAAACATCATGTGAGCGTAAAGCTGGATATGGATGAGATGGATTTGACTAGCGCTGAAAGTAAGGCTACATATGAGGAGATTAAAAAGTATGTGGCTGAGCATAAT
>JAZLJS010000095.1:0-4230 GCA_045617945.1 Lachnospiraceae bacterium | reverse complement strand
CTCAGTAACATCGTTGTTCCATCTGATAAAGCGATCCTTTCCCAATGCCATAACGTCCGTATTCTCGAGAATATCCCCACAATCGATGATAAGCTTTCGCCACATGGGGATCGAATCATCTCTCGATTTTGCAATGGAATTCAGACTTCCTTTGACATTTGCCGGATCAAAGACAGGATCATCCAGTATTTCTTTAAAGAAATTTCGTTCATCACATCCGACCGGGCCAAACGGATGATAAGCATACGGTTTTTCCTTCAGGTATCTTCTCCAGCTGTTATCTCTATCTGCATTTTTCAGCAGGGTGTTGTTGCTGCTGAAATACATAAGATAATTGCCTTTGGCAAGCAATGCCTTAATAAGTTCATTTTCGCAATCACACCCCGTTTCATTCGGGAAGATCGCTGCCATTTTTTCAACGTATTTTTCAAACCGGGAACGTCCGGCAGGATCCGACACGTGACTTTCATCAATTTGACAACATTCCATCAGAGGATATCTCAGACTTCCCTCGAAATACGAAAGCTTGCTTTCTGCATCATCTATCGCAGTCTTCCAATCCGCATTTGCTGACAGTTTTATTTTGAGGATCTCCTCTTCAATTTGAGGGCCGTCCAAAGTCACGATCACTGAAATATCCTTATTCATAATTGCTTTCGCAATATCCCGGTCATATAAATAATTCAAACCGGCCAGCGAGGTGCAGAATGTGTCCGTATAGTTCGCCAGATTGTAACTGTTGGAACAGATATGACAAACGAATCGCATCCAGTTACCAAAGAGTTTCGTGTCCGGCTGCGGGTTCAATGAAAGGTATTTTATATATGCAAAAAGTTTTGCTTTTCTTTCATATTCCATTCCATATTTATAGTCATTCGTTAAATACAGAAATGCTTCATGTTCATCGAAAAGCTTAAACGAGACCGGCAAATACGTTTTCAGTTTGCCGTTATCGTTAAATATATTAAAATAGTCAATAATGTTAAATAAGAACGCATAGTCGTTCTCCATAAACAATTCAATCAATTTATCATAGCGAATGGTAACCCCCTTGTTTTTATCCTTATCGTTCATCAGATCATTGATTTCTTTTGTCAGTTCCTCTTTCCTTCCCAATGACAGTCTGCCGGCAAGCCTGAAAATAATATGGTCAAATATCGCCATTGTGGAAATAAAGCTAAGCATCATATCATCAACATTTGGCTTTTCTCCATGATCGGGCGTCTGCAGCCACTCATTCCAGAACACATCCGTCCATTTTGTATCCATCATATATGATACGTAATCACGAAGAGACGAATAAGAACCTGCTGATATCGAGTTGACCTTCGCAAGCATTTCCGAATATTTCTGAGGCACATTCCTGCCGGCATCATCATAGAGCTTTAATATCCTGGATTTCAGATTCTCAAACCTGGTCAGCGCTCTGCCACGCGAATTCATTTTTATATACAATTCGTCTGTCAGGTTGAAATCGTCAAGATTTAAAAAATTGAACAGCAATTGATCCTGCTCAGTAAGTTTCCTGTAATAATCCCTGCAGTCATCAGGAGCAAAAAATAACATGATGGAATCAAGCATGTTGAGCATGCCGGTAATCGTCGGATCATCGTTCCAATGGGGAAGGAACCATTTTTCCCGGCTGATTATTGCGGATATCTTTGACGACCGATTGTTTATGATCTCAGCGTATTTTTCAGACTGGTCAATCCCCTTGAACTTAAGATTTGCAATTGCATTGCAGAAATCGGTTGCCGAAAATCTTGTTTTATATGAAAACTTTGATTCCCCCTCCGGAAAAATCACCGTTTTCCGAAAATCGTCAAAATGATGATCACCCCGGGAATCTTTGATCAAAGAAAGATACCAGTGCAATAAAAACAAAGTGGTGATCCTCTGCTGACCGTCAAGCAGGTTCAAGTCACCCTTCTGGTCAACGGAACCATACACGAAATCCAATTCATGAGGGATCGGATCTTCAATGTACTGTTTCAGCTTTCGCAGAAAATTCTCACGTTTTTCCGCCTCGCCCGGCCGTCCGTAAGCATAGTCACGTTGTAACATGGGTATTACAACAGCGTATTTATCAACAAGTCCCTTAAAGCTGAGTTTTTCCATTGTATATCACCCTTTCGATTTCTGACATGTAGGCTTCTGCATCCTCATTATTCCAATTCATCAAATCAAAAATAATATCACTGTAGTTTTTGGCGAAAACATTTTTTGTGCACGGCAATACATAAACGCCCTCATGTTCACGCCTGTAGATCCATTTGCGCTTTACCGGATAGAACGCATTTTTATATCCTCTGTTGGTTCCCTGGTCAAGCAAGACCAGATTTCCAATATTGTCTTCATATCTGAAAGACGTGTCCTGCTTAAATACCTCCTTTGAGAGAATATCATAAATGCCCGATTCCGTTATATCCGACCTGTCATTAAATAGCTTAAGCAATTCATCGCATATGAAGCCCGCTGTATAACCGGGTACTATTGCACGATCTCTGTTTGGAGCATTATCGATTGCTGATTTGTAAGCAGCAAAATCCTCCTGTTTCTTAACTCCGGAAAAGTATTCCAGATTACATGTGATCCAATCCTGTCTGCCATCACCATCCGGATTCTTAGGGGTCTGAGACCGAACATGCTCAATATCCCATGAATGTTTATAGAATTCATCAAACGAGAAGCGAACGTCTTCTTTTTCACAATCAATGATAGAAAGCACATTAAACAATGTCAGAACATCATATATTTTCTTGTGATCCTTTGGATCATGATAATTCAGATTTCTGATTTCCGTATCATCCACATACTTTCGTACTTTCTCTGACAGTTTCTCATAGAACTGCTCAACATTTTCTACCTCCGGGCAGTCATATATCTTTTCAATTTCGCTGATATCACACTTTTGATACCTGAGATATCCGATCAGGTGATACAGGTTTTTATTCTCGTACCACCCCTTAAACAAATAATACTTGTCAGACACATTTTTCCAAAGGCCTTTGATAACGTTTTTTTCCGGGGCAATGACATTTGGATCCTTACGTATCGCCTCTTCGGTTAACGATTTTATTGCGTCTGAATAAGCATCGAAGGTATAGTATTCGTTTTGTTCATTAAAAGCCTTTTGCTGAATGATATCGAATAAAAACTCTATTCTTGTCGCATATTTCCCATCGTCTTTTCCGTATATAAAAGACCAGAATGCGTCGTCCTGCAGTGCATGCTCGATATTATCCCAGTCAGAGGCTATCCGCAATGCCTCACTTTCATCGTCTGCAACGTTGTTCAGGAAAAGTGCTTTGATCAGTTCTGCATTGGTCAAGCCGATTTTTCCTATATTTAAGTCTGCGAATTTTTCTTCCGGCGATATGTGCCGGCTTTCAATATCTTCCGTTACATCGTACCAGATAAATTTTACCGTCGGACGGCTGCTCATATTATTCGCATTTACAACAGTATCAACGAACCTCCATTCCCCCAGACTTGCTTCGTTCTTAAGAAATGATCCGATTGCCTGAGAAGCATTATACATATGATAATAATCGATATTATCATTCTTTCGCGACGCATCGATCTGTTCAAGAAATGCCTTGCTTCCCGGTCTGCTTTGATAGGACAGTTCGAACAGTTTCATGCCGGGATATATTTGCTCCAAAAGGCCCCTCTGCTGATTCAGCATCAGAAAGAGCGTGGTTAATCTCTGTTGACCATCAATTACTTCCCAGGCGTCCCTTTCCTTATTAAAAAACACCACCAACGGCTGCAAACAATAAAACGTACTTCCGTCTGTGTTGTGATTCATATAGTCCTCTAAATCGCATAACAGTTTGCGGACCTCAAGATTCGTCCACCTGTATCCACGCTGATAATCCGGAATATAGAATCTATTATTCATCAAGTCGAAAACGGTAACCGTATCCAGTTTCTTTTTGGTTATTAAATCCATTGCTCTCCTCGCTTATTACATTGTTCTTTTATCAGTATAGCACATTTCATGCCCCGTTTTGTCAGAACATAAGCTTCCATGTTCCGTCTTTTTCTTTTTTCTTTACATTGTTCGAAACAGGCCGGTGATGTCCATCTTACCACTGCGGATCACAAATTCCTTGCTGCATGTAAGGGCTGCAAGTGAACAGCCAAAATGGATATTTGACATGAAGAGCGGCTCATTTCCAGGCACGTAAACAAGACGCTCTGCTGTGACCTTCTGTACCGGGGTAC
>JAZLJS010000094.1:0-1392 GCA_045617945.1 Lachnospiraceae bacterium | reverse complement strand
ACGGAATTCTCCGGTTCCTCAAGCATTATGAGAGGAATGTTTTTCCGTCGCGCAGCCAGACACAGTGTAAAGAGGAAAATGATGCGCTTGCTGCCGCTTGACAATTGGCGAATGCTTGTGGGTTGCGAATTGAATCTTTCCTTGACCTTGATATCATATATTCTGCTCTGTCCGTCAGCCAGGGTTATGACCTTGGGAGAGAATTCCTCCATGCCTGGAAGTAATTGCAGCAATCCGTCAACAAGAATCGCGTAGTTGTCTTCATCCGTTTCTTTCAATTTATACAGATAAGCGCTGAGGGTGTCACCATCGAGCATACGGATTCCTTTCTCCCCGTCCAGTGAAAAATAGGATTCAGGGTTGTCCAATGTCTCAAGATTGGGAACAATCGTACTACATATACGTGATGCCATATCATTGAGGAACATTCCTGAAGACAGAGCTATCGAGCTGAGCGCCAGTTGCGAGGATGCTACATCAAAAACTTTCGTACACCTGCCGGTAGCTGACGGCACAATCAGACATTCACCTGCCGATGTCCTGCTGAGCATTTGCCTGTAACGCTGATCGGCACTTCTTTTCACCTTCAGCCATTCAGACAATATGATTCCGTCATTATCGCCCGATGCCCATTTGAAACGATAACTGTATTGGAATTGGATATCCTGCTCATTCCCATCAAATAGACCGGAAATCTCAAAGCAGAAGTCTTTCCCAAGCATATCATTGTTAATCGGCATGAAGCGGCTTCTCATCATTTGTAATTTCTCCTGCTGAGTTGACGAAAGAAACTTCATTCCGAATTCAACAGCGTTCAGCACATTGCTTTTGCCATAGCCGTTGGGGGCTATAAGGGCATTCAAATGATCAAGGTCCAATCTCAGGCGGCCGATATTGGATATACCTTCTATTAAAAAGCTATTAATTACCATACTGTCGCAGTAATATTTGCTTAAGTTTAATGAGTACCAGCGCAAAGATATGTATTTTATATAACTCGCGCAAATATTTTAACAAATTAGGCCAAGTTTATCAGGCCAAAATAACATCTCATCGTATGCGCTACTATTGTGAACTTCAACATAGTGGTCAATTTAAGAACGAAGAATATTTTTATCTATTGGAAATAATACTTATATTCGCAATGCCGTTGCGGATTTTATTAGAATTTCCTCAATTTTATTTAAGTTATTTTAAGCATTATGTATAAAAGAATCTTCGACATTGAAAACCGGATAGATGAGGGAATGTTCCTTTTTGGAGGGCGCCAGGTGGGGAAATCCACTCTGCTAAAGGAAAGATTTCCCAAAGCCGTCTATTTTGATTTGCTGAAATCGGATTTAAGAAATCGTTTCAGACAACACCCGGAAGAATTTCGTGAGAGTCTGTTGC
>JAZLJS010000093.1:0-2476 GCA_045617945.1 Lachnospiraceae bacterium | reverse complement strand
CCGTGGTATTATGGGATACCGTGCTGATGCGGTCGTTTTCGTAGGCGTATATTGAACTCCAAGCTCCATCCGAATTCGGCGTTACACCTGTCGGCAAATACTGTATTGCGATACTTCCCGGCTTATGGGACCAAACTCCGTTATCCAACCTCATAAAATGGAAATCTCCGTCCACGTTATATGGGCCGACTGTTACGTATCCATCAAGATCTGCAGCACACCCTGTCCGACCAGCAATTAAATGCCAGTCATCAGGAACCGCTGCGTCAATGCCACTTACAATCTGAGCGTTAGTCTCACCGCCTAGATCCTCTATAACAGCAAGTGCCGTATCTTGCACATCGAAATATTCCTTCTTGATCTTATAGGGATTTTCTTTATTTATGCATTCTTCTTGTCTGGCAGTTCCGCCGGGATTCATCCACACAGTTTTGCCAACAGCATAAGCGTAGCAATTATATTCACTAATATTGGCACTGTTGGTGGTGCTACATCCTGTCAACGTAAGGGTAATACCAACCAATAACAACGCTAGACCCCAAGAATGTCCTGAAATATCGCTGAAACAAATCGGATCATTTTTGCAATAGGTGAAGCAACTATGTCCCAATATAAGTCCTTTTTTCCCCATTATATTATCTGCGTTGATAAAACGCCCGTCATTGGGATTATAATACCTACTTCGCAAATAACATAGTACAGCTTCCTCGTCGAAGACATACCCACGATACCGGAACGGATTCATCTTGCCGAGCGTATCGGAGAGCATGCCAGTCGTGCTCAGCAGCTTTCCCCATACATCGTACCTGTATTCTACCACGAGCTCACCGACATCGTCAAGCAAGCCGACGATATCGCCCTGCAAATTGTGGATGTAGGTATAAACGGTTCCATTGAATTCAACCATTGCTGGACGACTCTGCGCATCATAGAAGAAGTGCAGGCTATCACTGTTGCAGGTCATGTGGGTGATCAGTTTCCCGTGCAATACATAATCGGTCATGGTTGTCACATCGTTCTCCGTGACAATCTTCTGTGTGCGTAAACCATTATGATCGTACTTGAACTGCACAGTCATTCCGGTCTTACTCATCTGGCGCAGATGTCTGCCAGTAGCCCATGTGTACGTCCACGTACCATCATTCAACGGATTGCCGATCGCATCGTATGTAATGGTCTGACCATTATAACTGGTCAGTTTATCTTTCCAGTTGCTATCACTGTAAACGTAAGGGATTATTTTTGGGCTTTTTCGCCGTTTTTGTATTGGATTTTCAAGGTGCTTTGCAACTTATTTGCGGGGGGCCTTTTGACCCCAACATCATACTTATTAATTCAGTGCTTCCCTAAGTATTCCGCACCTGTACACATACAACAACCAGTCTTCCGCCAATCCCATCTCCTGAGCATGTTACGAGTGTCAATAAATGATCTCCATATGCAACATCGACTGTAAGTTTTAATACAGACATGCTTCTGACTTTATCAATGTATCGACTGAAATCTTCTTCGGAAGCAAATTCCACCTGCACAAAATCGAAGTAGCTGCTTTCCATCGGGTTTGTATTCGTGTAGAAAACAGCAATCGGCAAATAGTCATATATTTCGTACAAACTAGCAAACCGTACCGAAGGATATTTTGCCAGATAATCCGTGCGTGTATAGCGTTTCAGTTCTCCAAAGCGGGAACCATTACGCATATTATGACCATATAGAATGATATTATCACTTTGCGGCCATATGGAGCAACGGAAATCCATATATATCATACCCGCCGGGTCTTCACTGCCATCAAAGCGGTGTGAGGCATAATAGTTATTATCGTCACCCTGGCAAACATACAAAGTTATGTCGCCGTACCTTACCAAACCGACCAAATCGGCATTCTCTTTCAAAAGTCTGGCTGCTTTGCCAAGTACCGGTGGCGGTTCCTTTGATAACTCCGTATCCGCCTTATCAATAACCGGCATTTCCGCACCATCTTCATTCACCTGTATGCTTGCGAGAGCATCCTGCGCAGAGTACTGTTCTCGCTGCAGGATTGCAAAGTTGATGTACCGTAAGATAATTATCCCAAGCAAAGCAAAGAAAGCCCCTATACAGGCGATTTCTACTGTGCGCCAAATTCGCCGGCTTCGGAGCTTTCTTTGTGTTTGATTCATAATTACTTCTTTTTCTTCAGCTTTTTGTGAGCAAAAACGACACCAAATGCAACCAAAATCGCGGCACCGGCTAATACATAGATGTGTACGGACGAGTCACCCAACTCCGGTGTATCTCTCATGAGAACCGGTAACCACCCCTGATCCACATCAGAATTCGGGTCGTAATCATCCTTATACGGTACATACCAACCTTCTCCGAGCTCAGAATTCGGGTTATTGTTGCTCGCAAGTGACGTATACCAACCGCTATCCGTTTCAGCCATGACCATAGTACCAATCAAAATTGATAGAATTAGTATGGATAGACACAT
>JAZLJS010000092.1:0-8644 GCA_045617945.1 Lachnospiraceae bacterium | reverse complement strand
GGCCATTCTGAGAGGTTTCGCCGGCATTCCTGTATTACTTGGAAACAATTCGGCATATTTGTCTTCAATTGCATCCCACGGGATTGTAGCTGCCTTTTTTATCCATCTATTTTCAGGATTCATTTTCAATCCAAGCGGTTGGTTAAAATCTGTAAGTCCCAGTTGACGATATTGTTCTTTTTTGTACATGTGGTACTCCTTGGTGCAAGGTTTTTTAGCATTTTGAATGATTTTTCATGCACTTATAGTATACCACAAATCGGCTACAAATTCAGTGTTTTCAAGGGTTTGAAGCACTTTTTATTATTGTTGAGCAGTCATTAAGTAACACGTACGCAATCCAACTCGTCGCTTCCGATCCAAGGTGTTCCTTTAATTAATTCACAACCTACGACTTTGATATGAATATCGCTAAAGTCAATCTCATCGGAAACAGGCTGGAACCAATCGGATGAAGCTACGGGAGCCAATGTGAAAGGCTCGGGAATTACAGCTGCGAATGAAGCGGGATCCACGTCAAAATTGTACTCATTTGCACTATCCTGAATGTGAACAGTAACAATATCACTTTCATTAAGCATTTCATATTTTTCCGTATATACTACCGTAGTTTCGGGAAGAATATCACAACCTGCGATGGTATCTTCAAATTGTTCCTCAAGAAGAGATGTTCCGATAAGTGTTTCTCCGTTCTGAGAACATGAAATGCCGCCCGCACCAACGATGTAGTTGGGATATCTCAAGGAATTGCTGGTGTTGGTAACCTTAAACCACAGACGAATAGCAGAACCTTCGTCATATGCCTTGGTTATGTCCAAGCCAACCAATTCGTAATCCATTCCACCGGATGTACCTTTAATTTCGGGCAATGATGTAATACCGGCACTCTCTGTAGCAGAAGCTTCTGCTTCGGATGAAACTTCTTCTGTAGAAGCTTCTTCAGTAGCCTGTTCTTCAGTTGCGGGTTCAGCTTCAGTTGTCGTTGCCGTATCAGTAGCAGTTGTTTCCTGTACTGTGTTCTCTGCTGCAGGTTCTGCCTTGCCGCATGCGGACAAGCCAAGTCCGAGTGTTGCGCACAGAACAACTGCGCCGATAGTAGTTGCTAAAACTTTCTTCATAATATCCTCCTTCAAAAATCCAAAATCACATCCAAATCCCATGATTTTGATACATACTTCCCCTATATTAGCATAGACTTGCCAAACAGTGAAACCGAAATATCCAATCGAAGCTTTAGGCAATCATTTTACCTTCCAAATATTCTTCACAATTTCACACATCTCGCCCTGATAATTGCCTTCTCCAACATAAACATTCTCAAAGCCGCACTTCTCCATAACCTTTACCGAAGCCACGTTCTCTTTTAAGCATATTCCCCATATGGCATCAAGGGACTTTCTTTCGGCGATGTACAGCAGAAACGCCATAACGGCTTCCGAAGCATAACCTTGTCCCGTGTGACTTTTGGCAATGTGGTATCCGATCTCCCAGCCCTCCTCAACCGGAACAAGCTGCACATATCCTATATTATCGCCGTTCTTGGTAATAACCGGATATACGAGTGGCCCATCCTCAGTCTCATATTGACTCATCAAAAAGTCTATCGTCTCCCGAGCTTCGTCCACCGTTTCAAATACTTCATCCGGCACAAATCTTCTGTTATCCTCATCAAGCGAATTCTCATGAACCGCCTGCGCCATCTCTAATGTAAACTCCGTAATGATTAGTCTTTCTGTTTCAATTCTCATTCTTGAATTAATCCTTCCTATCAATTCCTTTTTCAGTTCCCTCTTCAACAACTCATACCTATCCTGCTTCTCACCATTTCCAAAATGATGCGCATCGTCCCGAGACTGTTCTACGCCTGTGGAATAATCCAGTTTCGTATCACCAAACTGTTCGCTTGTCAGATCAAATGCACTGTCACCGACAACGTTAAAACAATGTATCGCCCCATTAGGCGTTGTTATTCCATATACTTCTCCGCCAAAAATATCTTGCGCCAGAAAAGCCGTAATCGAACATTGGCCCAGTGTAATGTTCTCCTCCGACCATTTATCGCGAAATCTCGGTGCGCATGTCATCCGACTCCAGCATCGTTTAAGTCGACAATACAAATCATCCGGATTCTCTATATCCCTATATTCTTCACTTATAGGTTTGCAATCACATTTTCCTGTCTTGTAATACATTAGTTAACTCCTTATTTTCGTTCCGCAAAGCTCAATACTCTTTTACAATTTCATCCACATCATACCGTCTTAAAAACTCCGCCAGATCCACCTCGCAGGTTATCAACATCACATCATGAAATTCTCCGGTACGAATATCTTTGAATCCCGCAACTTGTTCACCGGTACATATGCTGCATCGAAGAATAGCCCGAAACTGTTCTATATCAAATTGTTCAGTTACCGTAGTTTTCTTCCTTCCAAACATATTCGGATACCACCGTCTTCAGTTGATCAAATACAGTCGCATGAAATCGTGAGCACTCGCAAATATTATACACAGAAATTATTAATCGTCAAAAGTTATTGACTCTGACGTTACGTAATAGTTTTTGTATAATTACCACGGAGGAACAAATAATATAAAACGACCGCCATTAGTTTGGAGTCTAGGGCGATCGTTTTACGATTTATCTAATTCTAGGCTAGTTGCATTATTATTCTTGCTTGTGCTTGGGCTTCTTTAATCTGCCGTGCTTTGGATTGTCAAGGACGTAGCCGCAAATTTCATTTGCGGTGCTCCGCATCCTTGACTATCCAAGCCGACAGATTATTTATTAATCAAGCACAAGCAAGGATAATCAGGTGCCTTACACCTTTTATTTAATGACACGCGAGGATATTAACTATTGCTACCTGTTGAACTATTTCTCCCTGTTGAACCATTTCCACCGGGGAATCGGGGAAACACACTACATACCGATAAGAATTCTAAAAGTGTGTTTCTTATCGGTACTTTTTTCTTCGAAAATCATGCCTCGTACCGATAGGATTTCCAAAAGTGCATTTCTTATCGGTACTTTTTTTCTCGAAAATCATGCTGCGTACCGATAAGATTTCCAAAAATGCATTTCCTATCGGTACGAGCAGCCAAAAATCGACATTTTTGTACCGATAAAACTCCCAGAAACGCAATTCTTATCAGTACAAACAAATTCGTCGTAATGAATAGAATAGTAAATGAAGCAAGGATACCGATCAAATCAATATATCTCCAACAACTTCTGATTACATCTATTAATTACTTCAAGATAATACTTCGCATCTTCAGTAGACATTTCATCTGAATCATATGCGTCTACCGCTTTCGCGAATTCTTCATATTTGCTGATAATCTTGGAATACTCCGCAAGCATTCCAATGGCATTTTCCGGATTCTCCGAATACTTCTTCATGAAATCAACATACTCATCCATAAATGCCTCATAACTATCAAGGAATTCCTTTAATTCCGGATCCACCCCGTTTACCTTCTCCTTATTCTCTTCAGATTCAGCCACCGAAGTTGTATCCTCCTGAATGTTTTCAGACGCTTCAGCGTCCGAATTCTCTTCTATCTCCGTAACCCCCTGCTTGTTCGTTTCCAGATTAGCTGACCCCTTCTTATTAGAATCCTGCTTAGTCGAATCCTGTTTAGCTGAATCTTGCATATTAGATTCTTGTTTAGCCAGATCTTGCTTATTAGAATCCGGCATATTAGAATCCTGTTTAGTCGTTTCCTGCTTAGCCAAATCCGTTACGCTTACCTCGGGGATTTCTATCTGATAATCTGTAACCACATCTTCTGATTTCGCGTCGTCGGGAGATCTGAACAAACCAACCTCTTTGGCTTGGCTGATTCCACCCAACATACAAATAACAGCAAGAATTAAGGCAATAATCGTTAAACCTTTGCGCTTATATTTTCTCGCAAGGCAGAAGATACATCCGCAAATAATCGCAATTGAAAGTACAATCTTCAGAAACGCCGGATCTGCAAGGAACTCCACGAGTGATATAATCAACAGAATTATTCCAAAGAATTTCCCGAATCTATCAATCGGAAGTACCGCATTCGATTCCATTCTATTATTTACATTATAAGCGTCCTGATACGGATCCTGATTAGAGTCTAGATACAACCCCTGATTAGTATCCTGATAGGAATCCTGATTAGAATCTAGATACAACCCCTGATTAGTATCCTGGTATGAATCCTGATTAGTATCTTGGTATGAATCCTGATAGAAATCCTGATTGGTATTATTTGCGCTTTCTACATCAACAGCCGTTCCGCAATTAGGGCAGAACTTTGTTCCTTCCGGTATCTCTTTTCCACAATTTCTGCAATATCTCATTTCCAAGTCCTCCTACGTATTCCTTTTATCCTATCTATGTATTCCTTTTATATTCACCTACCTACTATGATAAGCAATCAAAACATTGGCATTCTTCGGGAATATATCCCCATCTTCGAATTCACTGTTTCCATTAATCGTTACTTCTTTGACCTGACCGTTCTTCTTCTGACTGAATACCGACAAATCGTGCATTGGGATAAGGGTAACATTCGTGAAACCGGCTCCGCGAAAAAGCATTGCGACACTATTAAAGTTTTTCCCGACGCAGCTTTTCATAGCTTCGGTAACAGCTGCCTCATTGTATCCCAGATACTTTTTCTTCCGTTGCTTTCTCTTCTCATCACCTTTAATAAACGTAAACAATGCGATATATGCACCGATAATAATTCCCCACACTCCGGCCAACGGTACGGCAATGCATAACAGCGCACCAATTAACACAAATGCCAACGCTATTCCATAAGCAATAAACGTGGATTTACGCCCTCTTGCGTTTTCCTTTTCTTCAATTTCAAGTTCCCGAAGACGAATCATTCTCTCCGTTTCAGCTTCTTTGATACGAGCTTCATCAATATTTCTGTAGATATGCTCGTTATCGTTAGTCTTCATGATCTTGCTTCCGCAGTATGTGCAAAATGAGAACTCTCTTCCACTCTCAATGTTAATCTCGGCTCCGCAAGCCGGACATTTCATTGTAATAAATTGAATTGCCATTACACATCATCCTCCCTCTCATCCGGCCGGATCACCTTGTATCCGTAAGATTCCAGCGCCGATATTATTTCCGGAGTGATATTGACTTCCATATCAACATCCTTAATGCTCGGGCTCTCAATGATCCGATGCATATCGTTCACCGTTACCCCCAGCACCTCACTTAATCGATACAGATTATCTCTGTCCGGAATACCCCCGTCAGTCTCCCACTTCGCAACTGCCGACTTTGATACATGCAGTCTGTCGGCAAGCTGCTCTTGTGTCATGTACAGGTGCTTACGCCTCTTTGTTATAAACTCTCCTAGACTCATCCTAACCCCCATCGATTTCATTTTCTCCTTTAATCGTATTTTCCTCCTTGGTGTATTTCAAATTACTTTTTGATTACGCCGCGTAAACATTCACCGAATTCATAAATAAATGATATCAATTACGGCAAAAAAATATCCCCACCAAAAAGGTGGGGACTTAAACAAATCCATTCTATTCTTCGGCCGAAAGTCTTGGGAATCCTTGACTTTTCAACAATTCATCTATTTCGGCCAGGTCGTATATTCTGTTATTTACGGCAACGATCAGGCACGCATCGCGCTTCTCCTTGGCATATAACGGTGTCATTCCATACAATTTGAGCGCTCGATTCAGTTCCTCCAGCGTAAAATGCCCCGCAATGCACAATCGGATGATTAAATCCCGATTCTTGGTGTGTTTCTCCATGGTAATGACTTTGCCACCCCAGGACTCTGTAACGCCGGCAAACATGTATATATCTTTCAGGAATATGTTCTTGCCGGCAATCACATCCTTAAAATAATAGTAAAAGCCCTTTTTATCATCAGCCATATATTTGCTGTTCTCTGTATAGTATCCCGTCAGTTCGGAAGGACGCATCTTCTCGAGCATCTCCTCCAGCTCATTGGTCGGTTTCTCCTGCATATTCACCTCAAACAAAAGTCAAAGCCTCTAATAATTCACTATCCGAATACCTTGCTTCCGGCTCCAGACAAATGCACTTTTGAATCACGCTCCACAATGGTTCCAAAGCCTTTTCCTCTTTGGGATGCTTACCGGTAACCATCACATTCAACAGCATTCCGATCGCATAGACATCTGTCCTCTCGCTTGATGCAGATAATCCATATCCAAGCTGTTCCGGAGCCGCGTAATACTGCGTTCCCAGAAGCTGCGTGTCCTCCGTCTCACCTTCTTTGTACCATTTGGCCGCATTCATATCCAACAGGTATACCTTATCGTCAAAGTCAATCATTACATTCGAAGGCTTAATGTCTCTATGAATAATCGGGGTATCCAAATTATGCAAAACGGCCGTGATGGTGCAAACCTGTCTTGCTATCGCAACAGCTTTGTCGACTTCAATAGGGCCGTCGTCAATGATCTCCAGAAGTGTTCGTCCCTGAATATACTCCTCTATCAGGATCAGGCTGTTCGCGCTCTCGTAAATGCCACATATCCTGGGCATATTCGGAACCGGGTGTTCTAGAAGAAACTTATAGACACTTGCATCAAATACTTTCAGAATCTTCTTCACATACAATTTGCCATCGGAAATGTTCTTCACAATAACAATATCGTCGCGATTATTAATGCTTTGTTCATCGGTATACATCGACAGTTCAAGCGCCGCTTCATCGGATAATCCCCGATACGGATCGTTAATCGCCGCCTGATATTCCGCATCCGTCAGATACACTTCGCTCATGTCAATCCTGTTTACGTATCCGCACTCTAAACATTTCCATTCACCGCATCCTTCGGAAAAGTCATCCTGCGTATTAAGCATTGCCCTGCACCGGTCACAAATCCATGCTATATCGTCACCGGGAACTGCCGGATTGATAAGCGTCTCGCCGCAACCTTTGCACACCCAATACAGCAATTCATTACTATAGCCGTTTTGCATGGTCAGATTGGCTTCACAACGAGGGCAATATTCATATGGTTCACCACACGCTTCCGGCGCTTTATCGCGATATTTAATTCTCTTGATAAATCCCTCAAACAGGCCCATTTCTCAATACAGTCAATCCTTCTGTTAATCTTTCTTCTTAATTGTATCAATCGGCGCTCCTGCGACTTTGCCAAGGAATCGACTAATCTGCTGCTTCGTAGTCGTTGGATACAATTCCATAATATGCTTTGCTATATATTCACCGGATTCCGCTGCAGCTTCGGTATATGCTTTGGATACAATATCTCTTCCGAACAAATGCTCCGGCGTACAATAAATGGCTATCGGCCATCCGTAAGCCTGCCCCTTCTTGTTCTTGCGCTGCCGGAAATCCCTTATGCACAAGTAAGTCTGCATCTGAAGATTGGTCATTACGCCATCAAAGCCTTTCTCTCCGCCCTTACCAAATCCGGCTTTCTGCTTCAGCTCATTTGCGTATATCTCGGCATCCGCACTTTCCTCGGCAAACATATCCATTATCTTCTTGGAACGCAACGACGCCTTTTCATCATCCCATAATGCGTCATAGTCATACCCGTCACGTCTGTAATTCGCAAAATACGGAATCCACTCCTTAGCAATAAATCCCGCCCTGTTATAAAAGAACTTCCCATACGCGATATCGCCGGTCCTCGCTATGACTTCACGCCATACCCACGGATCTTTTAAGGGCTCATCGCCCCACCAGTTCTCGGAAACAGTTCTCTCCTCAAGCGAAAATCCCGGAATATCATTCGAAAAGAACGGCAGGAATCCCACCTCATTAATATAAGCGATTGCCTCCTCCACTGTATGCAGGCACTTAGGATCATCCGCTTCACATCCAAATATTGTCCATTTACCGTCTATCTCATGCATATCACTTGTTCTTCCGTTTCTGTTAATCCTTTAACGCCTTCAATAATTTCTCAACCGTAGCTGCATTAGTTGTACCTAATCGCATTTTTCATGAACAACCATTTTTATGAAAAGTCATACAGTTGTCCTTTTTCGCGATCCCTGTACATATGTCTCTCGTAATAGCCGATTAACTTCTTGTCTCCGTCACGCAGGGCGATCATATATACATCTTTATTTTCCTTCTCGTTATAAAATGTATAAATCTTGTTATGTTCAGGGCTCTCCATAAACCACTCAACAATCTTACAAATCATCTCATTGGACTTTTCATTATGGCATCCCATCAGGCTCTTGCCCACAAGGTCATACCCACCACTCTTGGCATATCGGCCTGCTGCCGCCGGATTCATATATACAATAGTATGATTCAAATCACACAACACAACTGCTGCCTCGTCCTGCTCTAAGACACTCTTATAGAATTCTTCCATTCACATCACCACTTTCTGTTTGGGAGGTATTATTTTCAATTGTATCAAACAAGCTGTCCATTATAAAGCACTGACTCTATGATTTATTTATCATCCACAAAACATCCACAAAATGAGAAAAATCATAAAAGGAAGGTAAGCGCTTAGTTTCGGGGTGGATTTCCATTTTTGCCCGGTACCTTCATAATTAGATATAGCAAAAGCAAGCGTTTTACTCTATTCGCTGCTAGCCAATCTACTTACGGAGGTATAAACAATGCGAGCTAAAGGTGTAAA